>NZ_JBQDVP010000046.1:0-22056 GCF_052102115.1 Microbacterium sp. | reverse complement strand
TACTGCACATAGAAGACCGGGTTGTCGTTGGTGCGCTTCTGCAGCAGCTCGGGGTCGAGCGACAGGGGCGAGTCGGCCGGGAAGCGCTCGAGCGAGTAGCGCAGCGCATCGGTGCCGACCCAGTCGCGCAGGTCGTCGAGCTCGATGATGTTGCCGGCGCGCTTGCTGAGCCGCGCGCCGTTGACCGACACCAGCTGCCCGATGAGCACCTCGATATCCTTCTCGGGGTCGTCGCCCGCAGATCCGGCAAGCGCCTTCAGGCGGTGCACGTAGCCGTGGTGGTCGGCGCCGAGCAGGTAGATCTTGTGCTGGAAGCCGCGGTCGCCCTTGTTCAGGTAGTACGCGGCGTCGGCGGCGAAGTAGGTGTAGATGCCGTTGCCGCGGCGGATCACGCGATCCTTGTCGTCGCCGAAGTCGGTGGTCTTCACCCACACCGCGTCGTCGGCGTCGTACACGTGGCCCTCGTCGCGCAGCCGCTCGACGGCCTGATCGATCAGGCTCGGGTCGCCGGCGTGGAGGTCGCGCTCGGAGAACCACACGTCGAAGTGCACGTTGAACTTCCCGAGCGACTCCTTGATCTCGGCGAGCTGCAGCTCGTACGCGGCGTCTCGCACGGCGGCCTGCGGGTCGGCCTCGTCGAGGATTCCCGGGCGGCCCGCGAGCACCTTGCGGCCGAGCTCGTCGATGTAGGCGCCCTTGTAGCCGTCCTCGGGCGCGTCGGCGCCCGTGATCGCGGCGAGCACGCTGGCGCCGAACCGGTCCATCTGCGCGCCGGCGTCGTTGACGTAGTACTCGCGGGCCACGGTCGCGCCCGACGCCTCGAGCAGACGTCCCATGGAATCGCCGAGCGCGGCCCACCGCGTGTGGCCGATGTGCAGAGGCCCCGTCGGATTGCCGCTGACGAACTCGAGGTTGATGCTGTTGCCGGCCTGCGAGTCGTTGCGCCCGTACTCGTCGCCGGCCTCGACGATCGAGCGAGCGAGCAGGCCTGCCGCGGCCGCGTCGAGGCGGATGTTGATGAATCCGGGGCCCGCGACCTCGACCGACGCGATGCCGTCGACCGTGCCGAGCTGGTCGGCGATCTGCTGCGCGAGCTCGCGCGGGTTCGTGCCGAGCTTCTTCGCGAACTTCATCGCCGCGTTCGTCGCCCAGTCGCCGTGATCCCGGTTGCGGGGGCGCTCGATCGTCATGTCGGCGAGGGTCGCGCCGAGCGGCTCGCCCGGGCGCTTCTCGTCCGCGATCGCGTCGAGAACGGACAACAGAACGGTGGCGAGGGCGTCGGGGCTCATAGGGGTTCAATTGTAGGAGCTTTATCCTTGATGAATGCCCCGCTTCCTCCGCCGCCTCGCGGCAGCCTCCTGCGCGGTCGGGCTGGCCACCGCAGCGCTCGCCTCGTGTGCCACCGAGTCGCACGGCGTCGACGTGTCCGGCGATTGGGTCGCGCAGCCCGGAGTCTCGGCCGTCGAGCCCGAGGCCTCGCTGCTCGTCTTCGGCGACTCGTGGACGTTCGGGCTCGCGTCGACGACCGTGACGGGCGGCTACGCGTACCGCACGGGCGCGATCCTCGGGTGGGCGACCACCGTCAACGGCGAGAACGGCAGCGGGTACCTGCGCGGCGGCGAGTACGGCGGCTTCTACGGCACGCGGGTTGCCGAGCTCGACCCGGATCTCGACCCGGACGTTGTGGTGATCCAGGGCTCGATCAACGACCGTGCGCAGCCTCTGTCGGCCCTCCCCCGCGCCGCGCGCGCCGTCTGGCGCGCCGTCGAGGCGACCTACCCCGACGCGGAGCTCGTGATCCTCGGTCCCGCGCCGTCGATGCTGCCCGTCGACGAGAGCATCGAGAGCATCGACGACGTGCTCGCCGAGCTCGCGGCCGAGGAGGGCCTGTCGTACGTCTCGCCCATCGACGACGAGTGGATCACGACGAGCAACTACGAGACCGTCATCGACGCGAGCGCGTCAGGCCACCACCACCCGTCGGACGACGGGCACGCGTACCTCGCGGAGAAGCTCGTCTCGGAGCTGCAGGACACCGACACCGCGGCGCAGATCTCGGCGAGCAAGTAGGCCGCTCAGCCGCGGGCGCGCAGCCCGAAAGCCGGCTTCGTCTTGCGCTGGTGCACCGTGAGGTAGCGCAGGCCGTCGGCGCCGGCGGTGAACGCCCGGCGCGACCGCGGCGGCAGCCAGGCGAGCACGCCCGGCGCGAGCGCGATCTCGTCGCCCGAGGTCTCGAGCGTGCCCGAGCCGTCGATGACGTGCACGAGAACGTCGAGGTCGGGGCCGATGTGCGAGGCGATCCCGTCGCCGGCCGGCAGCCAGATCACGTTCGCGTCGAGGGTGCGGTCGTCGGGCGCGAGACTCCACACGGCGCCCGGCGCTCCGTCCGCGGCGCTGTCACCGACGATGCGAGGCGCGGTCTGATCGTCCATGGCCCCATCGTACGGGCGGCGCGATGGTGGAAGCCGCGGCTCTCGTTATGCAGAGAGAACCGAACGCCAAGTGGGAGGTCGGATCGCGAACGGCTACTCGTCGGAGGCAGACGTGAAGCTGAACGCGGCGACAATGCCGAGCATGACGCCGATCGCGATGCCGAAGAACCAGTCGTCCCAGAGGATGCCGAACGTGACCGACATCATGAGCGCGGCGATGGATCCGGCGTACCAGTCGACTCGCGACCCATTGCTGTTCATCGGTCACCGGCACGAGGAACGAGCGGGGTCCGCTTCATCGGGCCGGGAAAGCACACGGACGAACCGATCTCGGAGGACTGATGAGCATGAGCTATCCGGATTTCCTCGCATCGGCTGCAGCGCCGATCACAAGGCCGACGAGAAGCCCGACACCCGCACCGATCGCGAGGTTGTCGAACACCGTGAGTCCCAACGCTGCACCGAGCGAGAGCCCGAGCGCAACCCCGACCCCGACGCCCATGTGCGACTGTCCGCGAGGTTCTTCCTCTGGTTCCGTCATGCCATCGACAGTACGACGATGCACGGACCGAAACCTCCCCCACGCGACGGATATCGCGGTCAAGGGAACGCGTCGTGCGACCGGCAGCAACAACGGTCGAGGTCAGCGCATCCAGAAGCCATGCGCGCTGTATGTGCGCTGGCGCGTCGGCGGTTTCGAACGGAACAGAACTAGGGGCCGAGAGTTCCGCGTGTTTCTGCGGATCTCCCGGCCCCATCTGTGCCCCTGGCTGGACAAAGTTCCAAACTCGCGTCACCCGCTGAGATCGTTGATATCTCGGGCGAAGGCGGGGATTACGCTGGTCCGCGAGTTGGGTGAGGTGACCCCAGTTACGGACACTCGGGGGCTCGTTTCCTGTGCAGTTGAGAAAGCTCCAACCTCGTACACGCCCGAACTGATCGCCGCGCTCCGGGCTGATTACGAGTCAGGGCTGTCGGCTCGGGAGATCGGTGATGCTCGTGGTCTTGACCGGGTGACGGTGTTGAAGCGGCTCCGGGCTGCGGGGGTGAAGATCCGCCGCCAGGGTCTCGAGCCAGGACAGGTGGACACCGCTGTGGCGATGTACAAGGCGGGACAGACGCTCGCTCAGGTCGGCGCGCACTATGGCGTCGCGCAGGGCACGGTCGGCCGCTACTTGAAGGAGCGCGGTGTGACAATGCGCCCTCCGCTCGTGCCCGCGATTTCTGCCTCCAGCCCGTCCGCTGGGTAGCAGCGTCCGAGGTATCTGAGCGGCCGGCGCCGTGTTGTCAGCGCAACCTGGGAGGATGGGAGGAACTTCGACCACGGGAGACGGATGGGCATCAAGGATCCTGCGCGGAAGACCTTGTGGTCCCGCGCGCATGACCAATGCGCGTTTCCCGGATGCTTGCAGGCTCTCACCATCACGGTGAGGACGGCGGGTGGTTCTTCGAGCGTGAAGGTCATCGGAGAGGAAGCGCATATTCGGGCGCGTAGCGTGGGAGGCCCCCGTTATGATCCTGGCTTTGTTGATGTCGATGGATACGACAATCTCGTCCTGATGTGTCCGACGCATCACACGATGATCGACGCGAATCACGGCGCGGGGTACACAGTCGACGACTTGATCGCGATCAAGAGACGTCACGAAAAGAACCAGGCCCGGAGGGCCCAACTCGAGGGAACGCTTCGCGCGTACTTGGGTGACCGATTCGCGGCTGAGGGATCAGTCCAGTTTCAGCAGGTTGACCTCCGCGGCCCGTCGGTGGACGCCATGTTCGTCGATGTGCCTGTCGGGTGTCGACGTGATGGATCTGCGTTGGCAACGTTGCTTGAGAGGATTGCCGCTTCTGCACCGGGCGATACGGACGGGCTTGAGCGCCAGTCAGGACTCGTGGTGACCGGCGCGGCGCAGGCCTTGCTTCATCCGGACTGGAAAGGTCACGCGGTCCTTGTGGGCGGGCCTGGGCAAGGGAAGTCCACCGTCTTGCAGTATGTGTGTCAGTTCCATCGCGCCCGGAGATTGGGAGAACAGGGCTACGCGCCCGGCCAGACCGATCTGGCCCGCATAAAAGCCGAGTCTCGATTCCCAGTGCGGATCGAACTGCGCAAGTACGCACAGTGGGCATCCCAGCCACCGCCCCGGTCCTCGTCGAAGAAGAAGCAGAAGCACCAGGCACCTCCCCGCTCCACCGATGGGTGGCGGAGCCTGGAAGAGTACGTGATCGAGGACGTCGGTCGACACATCGGAGCCAATGACTTCACCGCCCGCGATCTGGCACTGCTGCTAGCCACCGAACCGGTGCTCCTCGCACTCGACGGACTGGACGAGGTCGCGAACCTCCATACACGGGCGCGTGTCGTCGAGGAGATCACGCTGATGCGGGGGCGACTCAAAGCGGACGCTGCGGATCTTGTCATCCTCGTTGCGACGCGGCCTGGAACCTCGCTGCAGCCGCTGACCGCATCAAACGCGTTCCCGGTTCTTCATCTGCAGCGCCTCACACAGGGACTGCGGCTCCAGTATCTCCAGAAGTGGTGCGACGTATCGGCCCTATCCCAGGAGGCAGCGAGCAAACTACAGACAACTTTCATGGACAGCCAGCATGTGCCCCATGTCAACGAGCTTGCGTCGTATCCGATGCAACTCGCGATTCTGCTTCATCTCCTCTATCGCCGTCAGCTACTTCCACAACAGCGGACGGAGCTCTACGAGGAGTATCTCAAGACCTTCCTTGACCGAGAGCAAGGCGAAGACAAAGAGCCACTCCTCGCAGACCAGCGCCGAGTCGTGGAAGAGACACATGCGTACCTCGGCTGGTACCTGCAGACCAAGGCGGAGGAAGGGCAAAGCGCCGGATCGATCAAACGCGACGAACTCCGAGATTTGCTTCGCACCTACCTTGCGGGACGCCCCCGCGAGCAAGAACTTGCCGACCAGCTCTACTCGGCAATCACGGATCGCGTGTTGTGCATGGTCGAACGTGAGGACGCCTTCGAGTTTGAAGTCCAGTCACTCCGCGAGTACTTCGCGGCGCTCCACATCTTTGACAACCTCACCCCTAAAGGCAACGGGAACTCAAGAGATGACGGGCTCAACGCACTGTTGGAGCGACCGTACTGGGCGAACGTCTGCAGGTTCTTCATCGGCAAACTCGCGCGCGGCGAGGTCAGAGGATTGAACGGGAACTTCCGTGAAGTCGAGAAACGCGTCGCACCGCACCCGTTGGTTCGGGCGATGGCGGTGACGCTACTCAACGACCGCATCTACGACAGTCTGACATCCGTCGAGATACGAGAGATTGTCGACTTCGCGCTCAATGGGCCGGGGATTGTTCTCGCAGAGGACGGGATCCTGGATCCGGCAGGGACGCCGCTTCGCCTCGGGGACGAGGCTGGACGCGCACAGGCAGTAGCTCATCTTCAAGACCGCCTGCCGGCCACACCCCGTGGTTCCGTCCGCGCACTCGTCGAGCAGTGCCTCCTGGCTCACGCAGTCGTCGATGACGACCTCACGGGTTGGTGGTGGGAGCGCTTCGCTCCGACCGACGAGTGGCTATTGACCGCTTCCCGTCTGCGCGTGCTCTCCAGACTCTCGGCTGATCGGATCGGTGACCTTCGAAGCTCTGTGAACGCAACGACGCACTCCCCAGAATGGCCTGGTGAGCTACTGCTCCATGGCGGTTACGACGGCACCGACAACTCCATTGCGCGAGCTATTGTCGACAGCCTGAACCAGGGCTACGCGGAGGTTGCGGAGATAGCGGGCACGGATACTGATGTCGAAGTACTCGTCTCGTGCGCCGCAGATGTCCTCGCCGGACCCTACGCCGCCAGCCGTTCAGTACCTGTGGTCAGCACTTCGACGCTATCGACGCTTGCTGCTCGGGCAGCGCAGGGCGGTCGCTCACTTCGGAACGATCCCTCCGGTCTGAATACGGACAGCGATTGGCTTGAGTACTTTTCCGCGATTGCAGACCTCTGGGGTGACGGGTGGTTGCTTCGACGAGCAGTATCAATGACCCCGGACGCGGTGGATCTTTCGTTGATGGCTCTACGCGCTCAACACGATTCGCTGACCCGTGCAGTACAAGATGAAGCGGACTATCGCTCTCATAAAGTCGACGCTGCATGGTGGGACAAGTTCCTGGGAGCCGCCACGGACCAGACGTCGTTGGCGCTCAAGATCATTGCGTTCCTCGAGACAGCACGAACCAGCGTTGTCATTGAACTCGCTTCGACGTTCAACTCGGCGCTTACTCGTCTCCAACCCAAGATGTTCCGTGTTGTCGAACGTGCGCTGCAACGCGACGTTGCTGCTCACCGTGTCCGAACTCTCGACCTGAGCGAGGCGCTCCGGCTCCGACGGGTCGCGCTTTCGGGGAGAGCTCTCTGGTTAGTCTGGATCGTCGGGTCGGACACAACCCGTGAGCGGGTCCCTCCGCATCTCGAGCCTGAGATCCAGGACGTGTTCCTGGCCGGAACACACGACGGCCGATCTGTGGTGAGGGCAGCACAATCGACCCGGAAGCTCAAGCTGGACACGTTCGCGGGCACTCGCAACGCGATGCCTGTCGGAGGGTGGGCCGACCCCGCCCGCCTCGTCGCCATGCCCATCAAGACCGCTCAGTCGATCCTAGAAAGCCCGGGCGAGTGGCCTGTGGACCTCGTGCAGATCGCAGTCGACAAACTCGGGACGCGTTCGGCGACCCGAACGCGGCCGCTCGCAGAGATCGCGACCACGAATCACTGGTTCGAGAGATAGCCAACTGGCTGCTCGAGGCGTCCGCTACCAAGGAGGGCTCTGTCTGCTCGTGCTTCCTGTATGCGGACGCGGGCGAGCAGGATCAGGCTCCACGGGCCAAAGAACAGGAACTTCAGCCCATTCCAGAGTGCCCAGAAGAAGGCCAGGTAGAGCCATGTGCTCCAGCCCTGGTCGATGAGCCCGGTGCAGGTCGCGGCGACGAGGATGTAGACGACGCCGAGGAGCATCGCTAGTACGCCCCACTTCAGCCCGCGCCGGGTGCGGAGTCGGTCGAGGAGGATGTTGGTAGGCATCCGGCGGCGCAGGAAGATGCGGGTTCGGATGCTGAGGTTCCAGAGGGTGGTAAGCACGATGGCCTCACTTTCATACGCACAGTGCAAGTCGACATTGTCCGGCGGGTGCGTGTGTGTGAGGCTCTCGATCGGCGAGAGGTGCTGCCTCCCAGGTTGAGATTCGCTGGGATGGCCCTTGGTTGAGTCCTGCCGTATCGACACTCTACGCCGCCCGCCGTCGGGCAGGAAGAGGCCGTGGTGGGTGCCGGAATCAGGAGAGGCTGCGTCCGGTCGATCGAGAAGGCCCGCGGGTGTCAGGAGCCTCCCGGTCCTGCGTGACGAGGAACGCTGCACGGGCGCGCTCGTAGTCGACACGCTGCGCGTCATCGTCGGGGACGGGGCCGAGGGGGCTGGTGGAGGTGATGCCCCACCGGTCGCGATACGCGACCACCACCCGCACCACGGTCACTCGTGCGTCCGGGTCGAGATCGCCGACGGCTCTCATCCACGGCGCAGGCTGTTCCATCGCCGTTATGGTGAGGGTGTAGAGGCGTTGCTGCATGAGCTGCTCCCGCTCCTGGAGTGCATGCTGCATGGCCGGGTCGGTGATGCCCGTCGCGCGCGGGACGAGGCCGGCGATCAGCGAAACCCGACGTGCTGAGGGCGGGTAGGTGGCTGCGACCTTCTGGATCCTGTAGCGCAGCAACGATCCGAGATCCTCCACCCCGTCGAGGCCTGCGGCACGGATGATGCGTGGGAGGAGGTCGTCGATGTCGTGACCTGTGGCTTCGAGGCGTCGGAGTTCAGTGGTGAGGATCCCGAACGACTCCGTCTCTACCAGCTCGTCGATCGCCTGCGGGGTGAGGCCGCCGTGTTCGAGGAGTGTGACCCACCGGTCCTGCTGCGCTTCCTGTGCGATGGTGTCGTACTCGGCAGCCAACTGTGCGAGCGATCCCCACATGTCCTGCTCGGTCGTGATGGTCTCGTGGGCGGACTGCTCGGCACCGACGTGCTGCAGGATCCCGTACAGCACGGACCGGGCGGTCATCTGCAGGTCATCCCGATGCTGATGCTCTTCGAGGTGATGTTCATCGGTGGCGATGTAGGCCCGGTTGGACTCCCGGCCTCGGGTCATCGCGACGTAAAGGGATTCCCGGGTCATCTCGGGCGAGTGCACGATCGCATGCGCCGTATCGACAGTGGAGCCCTGCGCCCGGTGAGCCGTGATCGCGTAGCCGAGTTCGACGTGCTCGGTGACGTACGCGGCAGGAAGTGTGATTGTGGTGCGCCACTTCGAGTGGGCGCGGCGGACAGTGAGGGATCCGTCATCGTTCGCGCGCGTCACGGTCCAGCGGTCGCCGTTCTTCACCCACCCTCGCCCGAGGGCGAGTCGTCGGTCATTCTGCCTTGTGATGATGAGGTCGCCGCGGGAGGCCTCGTTCCCGTCATGCAACCGGATACCGTCGAGGGCGACTTGGCCTGCGAGGATCCGGTCGGTGCGGGCGCGGGTGTTGAGCTCGGAGACGGTGTCGAGGGTCTCCGCGATCAACACCGACGCCTTCCCCGCTGCCTGGTCAGCACGCCACGTCTGATATGCCTGTTCGAGGATGTCCTCATATCGGCCTGGGGTGATGCGGTCGTGGTCGAGGTAGGTGTCGATGACATCGGTGTCCCCGATGCGCAGACCAAGGGAGGCGTGTTTCTCCCACTCGTTGCGGAACCGCCTCACGTCAGTGAGCTCCGGGGCATCGTTCCTGTCTCGGACGAGCATCCCGAACGCCCCACCCGCATCCACCGCGGCGAGCTGCGCCCAATCGCCGACGAGGAGCACCTTCGCACCAACCTGCTGGGCGTGGGTGGTGATGGTGTCGAGGGCGAGGGTTCCGGCGAGAGAGGCTTCGTCGATGATGACGAGCTGGCCGGAGGTGAGGTTCCAGGTGCCGTTGCGGTGTTCGTGGAGCCACTTCGCCGTGTTCTCCGTCGGAATCCCCAAATCCCCAGCGAGGACATCGGCAGCGGCAGCGGATGGTGCGAGCCCGATCACGGAGCCCGTGCCGTGGCGTTTCTCCCACGCCCGCCGCAACGCCGACATCGTGGTCGTCTTCCCTGTCCCCGCGGGGCCGACGAGGACGTCGAGGGTGCGGGCGGAGATGCCGATCTTCGCGATCGCCCGCTCCTGATCCGGTGACAGCACATGCCCGGCCTGGTTCTTCGTCCGCGCTGCCTGCTCGATCCATGCGAGCGGCACGGTCGGTGCGCTCCTGCTGTTCGACGCGGTGAGGAGTCTGTCTTCGGCGGCGAGGACCTGTTCGGAGGAGAACACGGTCGCAGCTTTCGGGCGGAACACGCTCGTCCCGTCTGGGCGGCGGAACGTCGGCGGGCTCGACGCGAGTTCCGGCGGGGTCAACTGCAGTGAGACGCGTTCTGCGGCGTCGATGATCTGTTGGGTGATGTGGTCGCGGTCAGTCGCGGACGCGAACCGGAGTCCCATCGTCTGCCGGACAGCCTCCGCATGCAGATTCCATCGCTTCCACGTCGCCCGCCGATCACCCACCCGCGCCACCACCACCTCAGCAACCACTTCGAGATCACCGAGGGGGATGTCGTCCGCGCGCAGCAACGGCTCCCCAGCACTCCCGGCCAGGAGGGTTGTGGCCCACGTCGGCGCGTCCTCCCCGAGAAGCTCGGTCGCACGATCACGCCACTGGGTGGTGAGGTCGCTGAGCGAGTGGTGCTGCTTCGGGGGCCGGGTCTCCAACGTCGCTTGTTGCCGGAACTGCCACAGCAACTTCGGCGACGGCTGCCTCCCATGCTTGGTCACGTAGTCGGTGACGAGGCGGTCCTTGACCTGCTCGATATCACGGGTGCGGGAGGAGAACTCGTCCATCAGCTCCTGGGGCACCCCGGCGATCTCCCACGCCGTCGACCTGCCCGCACCACGCTCACGTGCTTCCCACCCCACGCCGAGCGTCTGGGTGAGGTGGTCGGAGAGGACCGCGTTGTAATGCTCCGACAACCCCGTCACCGCGGCGTGGATCGCACGGGAATCGAGAGTCCGCCACTTCCCGTCATGAACGGCCTGGACCCGATTCGCGACCACCACATGAGTGTGCAACTGCGGGTCCGCCGCACGCGAGTCGTAGTGGTCGTACGCTGCCGCGATCACACCCCGAACGTCGACCTGAGCGACCGCGCCCCGCGGCCCTTTCGCACCGATCCGGGTCATCGCGACGTCACGCTCGAACAGCTCAATCACATCTTGGATCGCCGCGTGATGCGCCCGAGCGATCAGCGCCTGCGTGCCGCCGTCAGCGACAGCCCAGAGAGTGGAGACGGACTTCGGGACCGAGAACGTCAGATCGAACCCCGCCACCGGCGCACCCGTCGGCTTCGAAGCTTCCTCAGCCTCGATCAGCGCGGCCTCTGTTTCACGTTGCTCCTCGGTGAGCGCGTCAGAGAGCTTGCCAAGTTGCCGCTCAACCCGTTCCGTTGCGGTTGCGAACTTTCGGTATGGACGCCCCAGTTGTTCGCCGCTGTTGGGGTCCTGCCCGAAGCCCATCAGTCGCCGCAACTGCTCCTCGCTTACGGCCGTGCCTGCGGCCACACCGCCTGTGAGACCGATGAGCCCGGATCCTGTCCATGTGCCTGGTGGTGTTCCCGACTCCAGGTAGTACCTCGTCAACGCGGAAGCGGCGTCACGGTCGCCGTCGCCAGTGACGACAGAGTTCAGCAGGTACCGGTACCCGTCACCGGCCGTCATCACCCTGATCGACACCGTCACATCGATCAGGTACGCAACGCTTCTTCCGCGGGACTGCGCTGACGACGGGGTGCGTTCCTCGGCGTAGCACCATCCGAACAGTGCGCTCTACCGTGCCATGCGTATCCGTGACGTCGCGGCCCGTTTTCGCAGCGCGGCCAGGAGGAAAGGCCTTGTCATTCATGTTCGCCTTCGTGGTTTTGGTAGTGGCGTGGCGAGGTGCCGTGGAAGCGGCTGAAGTCGCGGCTGAAGTTGGAGAGTTGGCTGTAGCCGACGCGACGTGCGGTACTGCTGGGTTTGGCGCCTTCGCGGAGCATGTCTCGGGCGATTCGCATGCGGGTAGCGTGTCGCCAGCTGGCGAATGTCATGCCGGTTTCGCGGCGGAAGGCGTCGTGGACCTCACGGGACACGTCCCAGTTCTTGATCGCATTCGTCGACCCGAGACGTCGGATGAATTCTGCGGCCACTTTGCGTGCGTGCACATCTTTCGGCATGGGGACGGTGCGAGCGCGTTCGGCAGCGAGTTGGGTGTCGAAGATGTCGAGGATGTGCTTGGGGTCATAGTTCTCGGGCCGAAGACCGGTGTACGCACTGACCGAGCAGTACAGCAGGTAGGTGTCCCAGGCGGGGGCGAAGTGTGCCCGTAAGGGCTGAGGGAAATGGGCGTCTTCGGGTCGGAGATCGCCGATGGGGACGCCGAGCGAGCCTGATTGCCATCCTGTCTCGTTCTCGATGCCCGCTGGAAGCCAGATTGCGTCGCCTCTCTTTCTGATGTGCGTGGCCCCACTCACCCGCGCCCAGGCTTCTCCTCGGTAGGTCCAGGCGAGGACGTGGAAGTCATTCACTCGTGGAGTCGTATAGGTGGCGGGCAGCTCGGGTCGAGATTCTGGGTCGTCGTCCATGACGCGCAATAGGGTGCTGATCTGTCGCATGCTGGTGACGCGTGCGGATGGCGCGCCTGCTGTGTGTCTTGCCTGGTGGGCGAATTCGCGGGGTGTGGTGTTGTAGTGCTCGCGAAAGGCGCGGGTGAGACCGCTGCGGCTTCCGAATCCTGCGTGTGCGGCTGCGTGTTCGACGTCGTATCCAGCGGTGAGAAACTCGCGTGCGACTGCGAGGCGCAAGCGAGTGCGCCACTGTGCGAAGGTCAGGTCGGTGTCGCGGAGAAACTCGCGGCGAATGGTCCGGGGGCTGGAGGCGACAGTGCTCGCCCACTCGTCGACGGTGTGCTCGAAAGTGGGGTTACGGAGGAGATGCTGCGCGACGGCACCCGCTGCCACGGACTGCGGCATCGGCGGGTAGGCAGACACGTCATCGACGGGCGACATTTGTGGCCTTGCAGAGCCTCCCGTGGAAGCGCCGAGGACGTCGAGGAGCGTGCCCGGGGTGTATCCGGAGCTGGTCATGGGGCCGATGCCGAGGACGAAGTGGTGAACGAGCCAGTCCCGCCACCCCGCTGCGACAGTGAAGCGCGTGACCTGCGAGGGTGCCTGCGGGCTCTCTTGCGTAGGAACCCATGCGGGGATCGCGAGTGAACCTGGTTCGGTCCAGAGCTCATGATCTCGGCCGGCGGGCAGCCAGATGCCCGTTCCCTCATCAAGCCGGTGCTGCTCGCCGTCGGGCAACCGGACATGAGTGCGGCCAGTGTGTGCCCATATGAGCATGTGCAGACGAGGGTCCCACCGCTTCGGCTCGGAGCACGCAGGGATGGGAGGCGGGTTCGTGGAGATCACTGTCAGCAGCCACCGATTCATTGATAACTATCTGGCAGTCTACGCGCCACAGATGAGATAAGGCTGCCCTAACCTTATCAAGAGGCGTCTTCTGCGCGTCAGCACCCGATCCAGATCTGCAAGGAGTACTGCTTCCTCATGCCCAAAACGTCGCGCTCGCTCACTGTGCACCCGATCACACTGCGAGAGGTGGACGTGGCGCGTATCACCGACCTCGGACCGGCCATGCGACGCATCACGCTGACGGGAAACCAACTCGGAGCCTTCACCTCAGCGAATGGGTTGGAGCAGCCGGAGTTCCGAAGCGATGGCTTCGATGATGACATCCGGCTGATCTTCAGCTACCCCGGCAAGCGGGAGCCGGTGCTGCCGGTCCAGGATGAGGCGCACCTGGACTGGCCGAAGGACCCCCGGGCTCTCTCTCGGGTCTACACAGTGCGTCGGTGGCACGCCGAGCGCCGTGAGCTCGACGTGGACTTCGTCAAGCACGGCACAGGCATCGCGACGTCGTGGGCGTACCGCGCCCGACCCGGCGACCACATCCACATCACGAGCCCGGCAGCGAGCCAAGAACTGCCAACTGCGGACTGGTTGCTGGTCGCCGGTGACGACACGGCAATCCCCGCCATCTCCAGGCTTCTCGAATCCTTACCAGAGGACGCGAAGGCCCAGGTGTTCATCGAGGTCGCGCACCGCGAGCATCAGTTGCCGTTGCGGGAGCTTCCAGGCGTCAATGTCACCTGGCTACCACGCGACGGCGCTCCGGCAGGAAGCACCACTCTTCTCTTGGACGCCGTGCGCTCAGCGGGCTGGTGGCCCGGAGCGCCGTACGCCTGGGTCGCGGGGGAATCGGCGGCGGTGAAGGACATCCGCCGGTTCCTGGTGGAGCACCGCGACATGCCAAAGACCGAAGTGGAGTTCACCGGCTACTGGCGCAACAGTGAGGTCGTCGTCATGGCCGATGACCCTTCGATTCCGGACCCGGAGCGCAACGAAGAAGCGTTCGAGAAGTTCCATGAGCTTGCGGACCTCCTCCCGCCAATGGCTATCCGTGCAGCCGTTGTGCTCGGCCTGCCAGACCTGCTTGCCCGGGGCGTGTCGGACATCGACGACCTTGCCCGGCGATCAGGTGCTGATCGGCGGGCGCTACGTAAACTGCTGCGCTACTTCGAGGGGATCGGGCTCGTCGCCCAGCCCGAACCGGCGCGTTTCCGGCTGACAGATGTCGGCGACATCTTCCTTGAAGAGTTCGTCGAGGATGCCCTGCACCGCGATGGCGCGTTCGGCCGTCGTGAGACTGCTCTGTTCGGCCTGGTCGAGGCGCTGCGCACTGGCCACGAGTCCTACAGCGTCATCAACGGCCAGCCGTACGTCGAGTTCCGCAACGAGCCGTCCCACACGAACAAGTTCCTTGACGAGATCGCGAAGTTCTCGCGCTACCTCGCGGAGCCGCTCGCGAAATCTCCCAGCATTCAAGGCCTGTCGCATGTTGTCGTGCGGTCGTCCGCGGCGGGAGTGATCGCCCAGGCGATCGTCTCCCACCACCCGCGGACTCAGGTGACGATCGCGGGGCTGCCATCACAGCTGGCCTGGTTCCGAGCTGATCTGACGGAGTCGATTCCCAGCTCCCAGCAGCGAGACAGAGTCGAGCTCGTAGAAAGCTCGCTATTCGACACGACACCCGGCGCCGATGCGGTCCTGTTCAACTGGGAACTCGCAGCTTATGGACCTGCGGACGCGGCGCTCATCCTACGTCGAGCCGCAGACAGCCTCACCGATGGTGGACGCGTCCTGGTCATCGAAGGCGTTCTGGACGACGGACCACCCGACGAACACACCGCAGGAGACGACCTACGCCACTTCGCATTGTTCGGCACCGGGCTCCGCACCGAACAAGAACTCGAGGATCTGTTCCACTCCGCCGGACTCACGATCGAATCCACCGAGATCGTCGGCTGGGGAGACAAGCTCTTCCGGCTCCTGCCCGCAGACACCCGGTGACCACACCCCATTCAGCATCCCGACCCACCAAGAGAAAGACGCAACACATGACACTGTCCCCAAGATCGAGGATCAAGTCCACTGCCCTTGCAGCGATCGTGAGCGTCGCGCTCATCGCCCTAGCAGGCTGCAGCGCCACGACACCGAATGGCGAACCGGCCGCGGACGCGACCCGTACCGTCGACAGCGCCTTCGGAGAGGTGACGATCCCGACAGAACCGCAAGCGGCTCTAGGGATCTACACCACGGATGTCGACGTGCTGATCACCCTCGGCATCCCGCTGGCCAGTGCGCAACCGATTCGAAGCGAGTTCGACGACTTCCCCTCCTACCTCTCCGAGGCCGCGCTGGAAGGCATTGACACATTCGTGAACTTCCCCGAGGTGAACTACGAAGCGGTCGCCGCCGCCGAACCAGACTTCATCCTCAACAGCCTCGGCTACGACCAGGAGATCGTTGACCGGCTCCCCGACATCGCCCCGACCTACAGCCTGGACGGGTTCGACGGGCAGGACTGGCGCGTGCACTTCGAAGAGACAGCGATCGCGCTGGATCGCGTCGAAGAGTTCGAGGCATGGGAGCAGACCTACGAGCAAAGACTCGACGAAGTGAGAACGCGGATCGGAGATCAGGCGCAAGACCTGGTGGTAACGGTCGTGTACCCGGAGTATGGCGGTCCCGGAATCCAGACCATCTGCGGAGGGCAGACGCTGTGCTCGGTCTATCAAGAACTGGGCATCGAGATCTTGCCACTGTCCGAACAGGACGGCGGTGTGATCCTCAGCCCTGAGCAGTTCGATCAGCTCAATGACGCCAACGTCGCATTGACCGTGAGCGACTACGGCGACATGACCGCACTGACCGGCAGCGAGGCATGGCAGCGGCTCCCGTTCGTCCAGAACAATCAGGTGCTGGAGTACGACCTGGAACTGTCGTTCGGATCACCGTCGAGCCAGCTCGCACTGCTGGACGAGGTCGAGAACGATCTCATCGCCCTGCTCAGCCTGTAAGACGCCCGATCCCAGAGGCCGGGAGAACAGAAGATGAATCAACGCACGACGGACGCCCTAACGGGGGCCGGCACGAGAACAGTTGAAGTGGCTTCTTCCGTGCCGGCCCCAGGTTTCGGACGGCGGGCACTCGGTCTGCTGATCGCGGTCGCGCTACTCGCGGTTGTCTTCGCCGCGAGCGTGCTGATCGGCTCACAGACCCTCTCCGTATCGGAGGTCTGGGAGACCCTCATCAGCGCAGAGGACACGCAGCCGCACTTCATCGTCCACGAATTGCGTATTCCGCGCACCGTTGTCGGTCTAGTGGTGGGAGTAGCGCTGGGAACGGCGGGCGCACTGATTCAGGCGCTGACACGCAACCCTTTGGCCGATCCGGGAATCCTCGGGGTGAACGCCGGAGCGGCGTTCTTCGTCGCACTCGGCGTCGCCGTGTTCGGAGTGTCCTCGATCAGCGGTTACGTGTGGTTCGCGTTCGCCGGTGCCCTGGTCGTGACCATCGCTGTGTACGTGATCGGGTCGGCTGGGCGTGGCGGCGCGGACCCAGTGCAGTTGACTCTCGCTGGGGTCGCGCTCGGTGCGGTGCTATCAGGGATCGTCACCGCGATGGTGCTGCTGGATTCTCAGACCTTCAATCAGATGCGCAACTGGAATGCTGGGAGCATCGTGAGCCGAGGCTGGGACGTGCTCCTGCCGGTGCTGCCCTTCTTGATCGTCGGCCTTCTGCTCGCGATTCTCTCCGTAGGAGCGCTGAACGCGATCGCGCTGGGTGACGATCTCGCTCGTTCCCTGGGAACGAGCATTACGCGCACCCGTCTGCTCGTCATCGTCGCGGTCACGCTCCTGGCAGGCGGGGCAACCGCCGTCGCGGGACCGATCGGGTTCGTCGGGCTGATGGTGCCCCATATCGCCCGGTGGATCGTCGGCCCGGACCAACGATGGATTCTCGCGTACACGTTCGTGCTCGCACCCTCGCTGGTTCTCGCAGCCGACATCCTCGGACGTGTCGTGATCCGCCCCGGCGAGTTCCCCGTCGGGATCGTGACCGCCTTCGTCGGCGCCCCCGTCCTCATCCTCCTCGTACGCCGCAAGAAGGCGAGCGGACTGTGAACGCGCCGAACAATGGCGCTGCCCGCAGCGCTCCCGCCCTACGAGACACCCCCGAGACCCCGGACACCATCGACGCTGCTACGCGAGTCGACTTCGGACACCCCACGGTCATTATTCGTCGCGGCGGGTTCGCGCTGCGCTGGCAGGCGCGAACGATCATCGTGTGCGCGATCCTCGGCGTTTTGACACTCGCGGTCACTACCTGGGCATTGGCTCTGGGAGATTACCCCCTCACGCTCGGGCAGGTATGGGCAGCACTGATCGGAGCCCCCGATGCAGGATTTGCCCACACCGTCGTAGTCGAATGGCGACTCCCGCGAGCTGTGGCCGCGGTGATCTTCGGGGCTGCGCTCGGCGCCTCGGGGGCGGTATTCCAGTCACTCACCCGCAATCCCCTCGCCTCCCCAGATATCATCGGTTTCTCCGCCGGCTCCTATACAGGTGCCCTGGTCGTGATCACCCTCATTCACGGCAGCTACTTACAACTCGCCGGAGGAGCGCTGTTAGGCGGTATCGCGACCGCGGCGCTGGTGTATCTACTGGCCTGGCGACGAGGCGTCCAAGGGTTCCGGCTCATCATTGTGGGAATCGCGGTCTCTGCAGTGCTCACCTCGTTCAACACCTGGCTCATGCTCACCGCTGACCTCGAAGTAGTCATGTCCGCCGCGGCCTGGGGCGCCGGTTCTCTGAACGGAACCTCTTGGGAGCAAACCTTCTACGGCAGCGGCATCATCCTGCTGCTCCTGGGCGCGATGGCAACGCTTACCCCCGGCCTGCGGCAGTTGGAACTCGGCGACGACGCAGCCAAAGCCACCGGCGCCCGCACCGAACCGATACGCCTCGCCATCATGGTCATCGGCGTCGCCTTGACCGCGACGGTGACCGCAGCCGCCGGCCCGATCGTGTTCATTGCCCTGGCCGCCCCGCAGATTGCCCGACGGCTCACCCGAACCCCGGGCGTCACCGTCGCCTCTGCCGCATTCACCGGCGCATTGCTGCTCGCCACTGCCGACGTTGCCGCCCAACATTTGCTGCCCGTTCCACTGCCCGTCGGTGTGGTCACCGTGATCGTCGGCGGCGGCTATCTGGTGTGGCTGATCATCCACGAGGTACGCCGACGTGCCTGAGCATGACACTTCCGAAAGGACAGGAACGATGACCTCTGCCGCCACGGTGGTGACGACAGGCGCTGCATCTCCAGCAGTCATGCCCTCCGCCTCGAGGGCTGACGGTGTGCCGCGCTTGCGCGTCGAAGCTGCGACGATCGGATACGACAAGAGGGTCATCAGCGATCGCCTCTCGGTGTCCATCCCGGACCAGTCGTTCACCGCGATCATCGGCCCGAACGCATGCGGCAAATCCACTCTGCTGCGCGGTCTGTCTCGTCTTCTGAAGCCCTCTTCCGGAGAAGTGATTCTCGATGGGGCGGACATCCACTCCTACAAGGCTAAAGAAGTAGCCCGTCGCATTGGACTCCTGCCACAGACCTCCATCGCACCCGACGGGATCACCGTCGCAGACCTCGTCGCGCGGGGCCGGTATCCGCATCAGAAACTGATCCGACAGTGGACCCCGGACGACGAACGCGCCGTCACCCGGGCTATGACCGCAACCGGGGTGGCCGACCTGTCCGCACGCCTGGTCGACGAGCTGTCCGGTGGGCAGCGGCAGCGGGTCTGGGTCGCGATGGCACTCGCGCAAGAGACCGGCATCCTGCTGCTTGACGAACCGACGACCTTCCTGGACATCACCCACCAGATCGAGCTGCTGGAACTGTTCACCGACCTTCACGAGCAAGGACGCACACTCGTCGCCGTACTGCACGACCTCAACCACGCCGCCCGATACGCCACCCATCTCATTGCGATGCGCGACGGGCAGGTCGTCGCCGAGGGCACTCCAGGTGAGATCGTCACCGCCGAGCTCGTGGAGGAGGTCTTCGGGCTTCGCTGCCTGGTCGTGTCCGACCCCGTCGCGGGCACACCCTCTGTTGTGCCGCTGGGACGCCGGCGCGACAGGCGAGGCGCGAGCGCATCATGACAGCCCGACGCGACACCGATCCCGCCGGACTGGGGCGTGGGCCGCTGACGCGGTGGCTCCCGGTCTTTGGTCAAGCGTCGTCGACAGCTCCCACCGCACCGTTCGTCATCGATGAGACTCAGACTGCCCGCAGATTGACGCTGCGTGTCATCTTCTCAGCCACACGGCTAACGTTTCCCGCCGCTGTTCTAGCGGTGGTCCACCAAGTCGGAGAAGCGCTCGTCCCGGTGATCATGGGGGCGGCAATCGACAACGCTTTGGCGGCTGGAGATCTGCGACAGCTGCTGCTCTGGTTGCTCGTGCTCGGCCTGGACTTCCTGTTCTTGTCACTCGGGTTCCGGTTCGCGGCGCAACTCACCATGCAGGCCGTGCAACTGACCCAGCACCGGCTGCGCGCAACACTGTCGACCTCTGTCGTGCATCCGCTCCAGCGCATGACCAAGCGTGCAGACGGCGACATCCTGTCGACCGCGACTAACGATGTCGCCAGTGCGTCGTCGGCCGTGACGATCGGCGTCTTCCCGATCGGTGATGTCGCGGGCATCGGTTTCATCGCTGTGATGCTCTGCATGATCCACTGGCCGCTGGGGGTAGCCGTCTTCGTCGGCGCGCCATTGGTGGTCATAGCGACGGGAACCCTCAGCCGACCATTCGCCCGCCGCAGGCAACAGCTCCAAACTCTGCTCGCTTCTGCTGTCGCGAAAGCGGCGGACCTGGTCGCCGGGTACCGCATCATCAAAGGGATCGGTGCCGAAGAGGAGGCGAACCGCCGCTATCGCGTATCCAGCCGCGAAGCACTCACTGGTGCACACCGCAGCAACACCGCCCTGGGAAGGTACCTGGCCGCGAGTGGCACGATCAGCGGCACCTTCGTCGCGATCGTCGGAGGTCTGGCGGCATGGTTCGCCATCGAGGGGCACATCACCGTCGGCGAGTTGATCACCGTCGTCGGCCTCACCCAGGTGCTCCTGGCACCATTGTTCTCGTTGACCTCGAACGCGGTCACCTGGTGGGCGACTGCAGTCGCATCGAGCGCCCGGATCATCAACCTCCTGGCAGGCTCCGCTCAGCAACCGCACGAGCATACGACAGACGCCGCCGCGCCACTGGCCGCAACACCGACTACCGAAGTAACCGTAGGCGGGCAGGAGAGCATTCGAATCGAACCAGGTGAACTCGTCGGTATACGCACCGACGATCACACAGCAATGCGCATCATGACGGCGCTGCTCGCCCCAGGCACAGACGGCGATGTTCAGATAACGCTCGACGGCGTACCTGCCGAGGACCTCGACCGAACCCATTACGGTTCCCGCATCACTGTGGCGCCGCACGCAGCAACGCTGTTCACCGGCACGATCGCCGAGAACCTCGACACCCCTGGTGCTCCGCCTGAGCTGAGAGCGGCGGCGGCATCCGCAGCGGCCTGCGACGACTTCCTCACCACCGCACCAGATGGTTGGGACAGCCATGTTGGCGAGAACGGGAACCGATTCTCGGGCGGGCAACGACAGCGTGTTGCCCTGGCACGCGCTCTGGCCACCGATGCTCCCGTGCTCGTGTTACACGACCCCACCACCGCGGTCGACTCCGTCACCGAAACAGCAATCGCCGACCGTCTCCGCGCTTTTCGGTGCGGCCGCTCCACACTGATCGTCACGAACTCTCCCGCCCTCCTCGGAGTGTGTGACCGGGTGGCGGACTGGACTGCCGGACGCAACCACGCAGGTGCACTGTGAGCCTCTTCGCGCTGCCTGTCGCAGGTGCTCGCCAAACATGGGCAGAGTTGCGTTGCTCCAGCCGTGGGACACGTCTCACGCTCGCCGCCGCCCTCGTGCTCGGTCTGTTCTCCGCCGCACTGGGCCTTGTCTTCCCGACGGCGCTCGGCTATCTCGTGGACCTCGTCGACGAAGGCTCCGCCGATACCGGTGCTGTCGTCTCGACCACCGCAATCATGGTTGCCGCGACAGGAGCCGGGGCCATCGGATCCGCCCTCACCATTGTGCTCGCCACGCGCGCATACCAGACCATCCTCGCCGACCTCCGCGAACGACTGCTCGCCCGTTCGATGGGGCTCCCGCAAGGTCTTGTCGAGCGGGCCGGAACGGGCGACCTCATCGCGCGCGCCAGCGATGACGTCGCCCAGGTCGCCGATGCTGCACCACAGGTGATCCCCGCGCTCACCGCATCAGGCTTCAGCATCCTCGTCACCCTTGCCGGGCTGACGGCACTCGACTGGCGGTACGGCATCGCCATGACCGTCACTATTCCGATCTACTTGCTCACGGTGAGCTGGTACCTGTCCACCGCTCCACATATCTACCGTGCACAACGCGCTGCGATGGGCACCCGCGCTCAGCACATGCTGGAATCCTTGCGCGGACGTGACGCCGTGCTCGGCTTCGGACTCACCGATCGTCGACATAACACCGTTATGAAATCTTCCTGGGCTGTTGTCCAGCACAGTCTGCGAACCCGCACTGTGCAGAACATGTTCTTCGGGCGGCTCAACTTGGCGGAGTACATCGGAATGGGTGCGATCCTCGCGACCGGCTACCTGCTGATCAGCTCGGGGCACTCCACTGTCGGTATCGCGACAACGGCGATGTTGTTCTTCCTCCGACTGTTCGGACCCATCAACGAACTGCTGTTCGTCGTCGACGTGCTGCAGTCCACGATCACCTCCCTCGGTCGTATCGTCGGCGTGATCACGATGCCCGAACCCGATCACGTTCCTTCACCGCAGCAGCGCTCGCAACCCGGCACCGTCCAACTGCTTGGAGTTTCCTACACCTACGAGAGCGCCGACCGCCCCGCGCTCGATCAGATCAACCTCACCATCGAAGCCGGTCAGAAAGTCGCGGTGGTCGGCGCGTCCGGAGCGGGCAAAACCACCCTCGCCGCGTTGATCGCGGGCACTCACCAGCCGGACAGCGGCACC
>NZ_JBQDVP010000045.1:16537-24043 GCF_052102115.1 Microbacterium sp. | reverse complement strand
TGGCGGTGACGGTGGGATTTGAACCCACGGTAGGGGTGAACCTACACAACATTTCGAGTGTTGCACCTTCGGCCGCTCGGACACGTCACCGCGGAAGAGTTTACGCGACGCCGGCCGGTCGCGCGAATCGACCTTTTCTGGGCACGGCCAGCCCTCACCAGGGTGCGGCGACCTCGGCGTGCGTACGCAGGATGCCCTCCGTGCTGCCCTCGGGCGCGCGGCCGATGCCGCACTCGGTCGCCACTCCGAACGACGACGCGAAAGCGGATGCCGCGGCAATCCGCCGCTGCGCCCCCTCGGCGCCGTCCTCCCGGTGCACGAGCCCGAGATACAGCTCGGCGACCGGGGCGAGGTCCGCCAGCGGGGCGAAGTACGCAGCATCCTCTCGCTCGAGGGGCACGGGCAGGTGCAACCACGAGAACGAACGCGCAGAGGCCGCGATCACGGCGTTGGCGTAGCGAACGAGCGTTCCGGCATCCGTCGGCTCGATGAAGTGCCGCTCACCCGCGTCGCCGTAACAGAGGTGCACGCCGACCTCGACGTCTGCCGGGACGGCATCCACGAGCGCGGCCAGCCGCGAGACGAGGCCGTCGAACGGATCCCCCTCCCACCAGGCATCCATCACCGCGCCGTACCCCGAGGCGCGCTCGATGATGCCCAACTCACTGGCGACATCCCACTGGATCGCCAGATCCTCATGCGGGATCGCGGCCAGAATCTGTCCCAGCTCGGCCACCAGAGCATCCGTGTACACCGGCTCGATCGCGGCGCGATCGGCGCCGGAGAAAAATGACGACAGGATGGCGACCGGCGTCGGCAGCGACACCTGGAAACGGATGCCGTCCGGCACCACACCCTCGCCCCGCAGCTTCATGAACACCCGGTACGACTCGATGGCAGCATCCGCGTACCCGAGCGGCGGGAGGGTGATGGTCGCGGCATCCACGCCGTCCGCGATCCGAAGCGGACGCGCGTCCAGGCCCGCCCCGAACGGGATGGGCTCCTCCCCCACGCGCTCGATGCCGTCGGCCTCACCGAGCACGTCGGGCTGGAACATGATCCAGTGGAACCTCTTGCCCACCTCGCCGTCCGGGATCCGCCGGAGCCGATCGCCCAAGAGGGACGCCGCCGTACGGATCGTCGTCTCGGCATCGTCATAGTTCACGCTGCCCACAAGAAGGGCGCCCTGCGGTTCGGTCATGCTCTCAGGCTAATCACGCTCCACCTGAGCGGACACCCCCGGCGACACTTCGCGTCATGCGACGCCCAGGCTGGTTAGGATGACCTCAACGGAGGTTGTTCCATGAGCTTCATCACGTCGGCGGCGCTGGCGGAAACCGGCTACGTCGTCCTGCCCGCACACCCGACCCCGATCGACCCAGCGGAGTGGCAGGATCTCGAGTACGTCGCCTGGCGGTCCTCCGGCGTGACCCGCTTCGCCCCACTGGCCAGCTACGCCGGCGAGGTCGAGTGCAACGGGTTCTGGAACCACACCCCACCGCGCACCGACAAGGACGGCGTCTGGATCGACGCGCAGGTCGCGAAGGCTCCCACGCTGACCCGCTTCGCCCAGGAGCCCGGTGCGAACGTCGGCCGATGCCGCGTGATCGAGCTGCAGCCGAACACCTACGCCGACGCCGTCTACAACCTGCACCAAGACGACAACAACCGGCTCAACGACGACGGCACCGGCTGGGTCGTGCGCGCCTGGCTCAACCTCACCGACGACCCCGACTCTCTCCTCATCCTCCGCGAGGACCGGTTCGATCCCGCGACCGAGATCCGCTTCCCGCTTGCGGCTGGCACCCGCATGATCGTCGACACGCAGCGCTTCTGGCACGCGGTCTGGCACCAGGGCGATGCTCCGCGCTACTCACTGATCACCTCGCTGACCTCCGGCCCCGAACTCGACGCGTACATCGCCGCTCAAGGCGGCACGCCGCATGCCGCGAGCATCCCGCTGGATGCCCAGGTCGTCGACGATGCGCAGGTCGAGATGCACCGGCGCATCGAGGAGCGCCGCCGCGCCTTCGAGGCGCAGGGCATCGTGATGGAGCCTCCGGTCGACCTCTACTGAGCGGTCCGCTGGCGCAGGTCGCGACCCGATGCGCCGCGCGTCAGAGCGAGCCGAGCAGCTCGACGAAGTGCTCGAGATCGGCAGGCGACCAGGCACGCAGCCGCTCGCCGATGCGCCCCTCGTAGTGCGCGCGGGCGACGGCGATGCGCTCCTGCGCGAGCTCCGTCGCCACCAGTCGCCGGGTGCGCCGGTCGTCGGGATCGGCGACGGATTCGGCGAGTCCCAGCTCTTCGAGCTGACGCACCTGCCGGCTCACGGCCGATTTGTCGGTCTGCAGCCGCTCGATGATCTCCTTCGCCGTGGTCGCCTTGCCGCTCGCGATCGAGATCAGCACCTGATAGCCGAGCGGCTGCAGGTCGGGATGCACGGTGACCGCCGCCTCGCGCCAGCTCACGCGGATGCGCGCGAACAACCGACCCAGCTCGTGCTCGACCCGGGCGACGGCCTGGTCGAGCTCGTCACCCTCGATCGCGCCGCCGTCGGCGTCGACCTCGGAATCGGATGCTGCGGCGTCAGGAGCCACGGGTTCGGAAGACGACGCACTCATGCTCGCCAGTGTAGGGCGCACAGGCATCATGCCTCAGTGAGACGACGGAGCACCGTGGATGCTGTCCGGAGCTCAGCGGGTGTCAGATCAGCCAGAGTCTCGCGCAGGCGTTCTGCGTGACCGTGTCTCAGCTCGGCGAGAATCTCGCACGCGGCCGGCGTGGCCGTGAGCACCCGCTGCCGCCCGTCCTGATCGTCCGGACGAGACTCGAGCAGCTCGAGATCCTCCAGCATCCGCACCTGCCGGCTGACGACCGACTTGTCCATCTCGAAGATCTCGGCCAGCTGATGCGCGTTCGCGCTGCCGACCTGTGCGATGTATGCGAGGAGCTTGTATCCGGACGGCTGCAGCTCGGGATGGATTTGCGCCGCAGATTCCTTCCACAGCGTCCGCACCCGGGTGAACAGCAGACTCAGGTGCCCCTGGAACTCGGCGAGAGTCTCGTCGAGCTCCGGGAACACCGCGGAGTCGGAGGCAGCCACGTCAGCGCCCGTCCTCGCGATCTTCTCGCTCGAGCACGGTCACCGACCCGGTCGCCGGAAATGCCGATTCGTCGCCGGCGATGCGGATGCTGCCGGTGGATGTGTTCGCGCCCACCTCGGCTTCGGCGACCTCGATCACCGACTCCTCGGCCTGGTCGCGCAGCTGCTCTGCGGCGTTCTTCGTCGACAGCGGCTTGTTCCTGATGAACGCGATGGCGATGATGCCCAGCACAGCGAGCGGAATGGCGATCATGAAGGCATCCGCGATGCCGTGCCCGTAGGAGGATTCAACGATCGTCCGAATCGTCTCGGGCAGCTCCGACACGTTCGGAACGTCGCCGGATCCGAGATGCTTCAGGGCATCGATCTCGTCGGGTGTCGTGGGCGTGAAGCCCTTCATGCCGTCGGCGATATATGTTCCGACGCTGGTCGACAGCACCGACCCCATGATCGTCACGCCGATGGTGCCGGCGATCGTACGGAAGAAGTTGACATTCGACGATGCGGCGCCCAGCTGCTGGGGAGGCGTGTCGTTCTGCACGATCAGCGTCAGGTTCTGCATCACCATTCCGAGACCGGCACCGAGCACGAACATGTACACCGCGACGAGCGGGAACGGTGTGTCGTAGCGCAGCGTGGACATCAGGCTCACACCGACGGTCGCGAGAACAGCACCCGTAACCATCCAGCCCTTCCACTTGCCGAACCGGCTGACCAGCTGACCGATGATGATCGAGGATCCCATCTGTCCGACGATCATCGGGATCGTCATGAGGCCGGATTCGGTCGGTGTGGCGCCCCGGGCCAGCTGGAAGTACTGGGCGAGGAAGACAGCGGTGGCGAACATCGAGACGCCGATGGCGATCGATGCGATGACCGACAGGGTGAAGGTGCGGTTACGGAACAGCGACATCGGCACGATCGGTTCCTTCACGAAGAACTCGACGGCGATGAACCCGGCGATGACGACGCCGGCGGTGACGGCGAGCATGATGCTCGTCGAGGAGTCCCAGTCGAACTGGCTGCCACCCATCGACACCCAGATCAGCAGCGTCGAGACGCCGACAGCGAGCAGCACGATGCCGAAATAGTCGATCGAGACCTTCGTGCCCCGCTGGGGCTTGGGCAGGTGCAGCGTGAACTGCAGCAGGATGAGCGCGACGATCGCGAACGGAACGCCCACGAAGAAGTTCGCCCGCCACCCCAGAGTGTCGGTGATGAGTCCACCCAGGAGCGGGCCGCCGATGGTGCCCAGCGCCATGATGCCGCCGACGACGCCCATGTACTTGCCGCGCTCGCGGGGCGAGATGATGAGGGCGACGGAGATCATGACGAGCGACATGAGGCCGCCGACGCCGACGCCCTGGATGACGCGCACCGCGATGAGCATGTTCGTATCGGTGGAGAACCCGGCGATCACGGTGCCGACGGTGAAGAGGATGAGCGACAGCTGAACGAGCACCTTGCGGTCGACAAGGTCAGCCAGCTTGCCCCAGATGGGCGTGGTGACGGCGGTCGCCAGGAGGCTCGCGGTGATGACCCAGGTGTACTGCGACTGGGTTCCGCCGAGGTCGGCGATGATGACCGGCAGCGAGGTCGACACGATCGTGCCGGAGAGCACGGCGACGAACATGCCGACGATGAGTCCGGAGATCGCGGTGAAGACCTCGCGCGCGGAACGCGTGGTCTCCGGTGCGGGTGAGGTGTGAGATGTCAAAGAAGGATGCTCCTGCGTCAGAAAGTTGATCTGGAGCAACAATACGCGCATAGTTGCTCCAAGTCAACTGTCACGTTTGAGCAACTAATAACTGATCGGTCAGACCGTCCGTCCCGCCTCTATCCGCACGACCCGATCCACGGTTCCCTCCGGCGGCTCGACGTGCGAGATGAGCAGCACCGACTGCTCGCCCGCCGCCCCGAGCAGGTCGCGCAGCAGCGCATCGGCCGCCTCGGGGTCGACGCCGGCGGTCGGTTCGTCGAGCACGAGAATCGGGAACCCGCGCAGCAGCGCTCTGGCGAGCGCGATGCGCTGCGCCTGGCCACCCGACACCAGCGCGCCACGGTCGCCGACGCGAGCGTCCAGCCCGCCGCGGTCACGCACCCAGTCGCCGAGACCGACGCGTCCGAGCACGGCGAGGAGCTCGTCATCGCTCGCGGAATCGCGGGCGAACAGCAGGTTCTGCCGGATGTCCTCGTCGAAGAGCTGCGGATGCTGTTCGCACAGCCCGATCGTGCGCCGCAGGGCCGGGCCGCTGAGCGTCGCAGCATCCGTCCCGCCGATCGTGAACGCGCCCTCCGCGCGGAGGAAACCGACCAGCACCGAAGCGAGCGAGCTCTTGCCGGCGCCGCTGGGGCCCGAAACCAGCACACGCTCCCCCGGCTCGAGGTCGAGCGTGACGCCGCGCAGGGCCGGACTGCCACCCGGCCACGCGGCGCGGACGTCGCGCAGCTGCAGGGCGGTTCCGGCCGGAACGTCTTCGGCCCCGGCATCCGGTCGCAGCTCTCCGGGCATCGACGCGGGCAGCACCTCGACCACGCGGCGGGCACTCGCACGCACGCTCCGCCAGGATGCCGCGGCGATCGGCACCGCGCCGAACACCTCGAACACGACCATCGGCACGAGCACGACGACCGCGAGCCACGGACCGTCGATCGCGCCGGTCGCGAGCCCCGGGGATGCTGCGGCCACCGCCCACGCCGAAGCGACGCCGGCGAGCACCGAGACGACCCCCGCGGCCGACGCCTGCGCCAACGACGCCCGCGTCACGGTGCGGCGCACCGCCGCGTCGGCGCGTTCGATCCGTTCGCGCGCTGCCGGCTCCGCGCCGTAGGCGAGGAGGACGTCCAGGCTGCCGAAGTAGTCGACGAGGGATGCCGAGAGCTCGGCGCGATCGCGGGACACGCGCTCTTCGGCGCGGCCGCCGAACAGCCAACTCACCCCCACGGCGACGAGGGATGCGACGATCAGGCACACCGCGAGGGTGAGCGCCGCCGGCGGGGAGATGAAGGCAATGAAGGTCACCGCTCCTACCGCGACCACACCGGCGACCGCAAGGGGCTGCACGACCCGCAGCGGCAGGTTCTGCAGGTTCTCGACGTCATCGACGAGGGCCGAGAGCAGCTGGCCGTGATCGGTCCGACCGAGACCGGCGGGCGAGAGCGGAACGAGCCTGCGCACCATGTCGGAGCGGGTGGTGGCGAGCTGACGGAGTGCGGCGTCGTGACCCGACAGACGCTCGAGGTAGCGGAAGACCGCACGGGAGACGGCGAAGAACCTCACACCGACGACCGCGATCGACAGCGGTACGAGCGAGTCGATGATCGAGGCGCTGACGATCAGCCAGCCGCTGACGGCGAGCAGAGACACCGCCGCCACGGCAGAGAAGACACCCCAGATGAGGCCGGGCAGAAAGCGACGCATCGGGGGCTGCGCAAGCCGAAGGATGCCGCGGGCGCTGGCGTCGACGCTCATGCGAGCACCCCCAGCGCCACGATCCGGTCGGCGATCTCACGCGCGGTGCGGCGGTGCGAGACGAGCAGGATCGTGCCGCCGGCATCCGCGCGGTCGCGCAGCGTCGTCCACAATCGCTGTTCGGTGTCGGCGTCGAGCGCGCTCGACGGTTCGTCCAGGACGAGGAAGCGATCGGGCCTGGCGGCATGACGGTAGAGCGCGCGGGCGACGGCGACGCGCTGCGCCTGCCCGCCGGAGAGCCCGCTCCCCTGCACACCGAGCTCCTGCGCGGGGTCGAGGTCGTCGGCGCAGGCGGCATCGAGGGCATGGCGGATGGCGGTGGGCTCCGGATCGGAGCCGAGCGTGACGTTGTCGGCGATCGTGCCGCGGATCAGGCCCGGAGATTGCCCCGCCCACGCCAGCCAGTCGGCCGGTGCGAGCTCTCGAATATCGGTGCCATCGAGGGTCGCTGTGCCTGTGAAGGCTGCCGCTCCGCGGAGGGCGGCGATCAGGCTCGACTTGCCGGAACCGCTCGGACCCTCGACCAGCGTGATCGTGCCCGGTGCGGCGGTGAACGAGACCGGCGGGAGGTCTCGGACCACGAGGTTCTGTAGGTGGAGGGTGGGGGCTTCGACTCGCTGCGCTCGCTCAACCCGTTTCGTCTCGCTGCGCTCGCTCAACGCCCCGGGATGGTCAGCCGCCGCCAATTGAGCTCCGCCCGCCGGGCGTTGAGCGGAGTCGCGCAGCGACGCAGACGAAACGGGGTGAGCGAGCCGCAGGCGAGCCGAAGCCTCCTCACTCTCCCCCGGAGCTTCTGCCGGGCGTTGAGCGGAGTCGCGCAGCGACGCAGACGAAACGGGTTGAGCGAGCCGCAGGCGAGCCGAAGCCTCCTCCCTCTCCCCCGGAGCTTCTGCCGGGCGTTGAGCGGAGTCGCGCAGCGACGCAGACG
>NZ_JBQDVP010000045.1:0-16437 GCF_052102115.1 Microbacterium sp. | reverse complement strand
TGAGCGGAGTCGCGCAGCGACGCAGACGAAACGGGTTGAGCGAGCCGCAGGCGAGTCGAAGCCAAACCCTCATCCAGCACCGCGAACACGTCTTCAGTCGCCGCGACCCCCTCTGACGCGGCGTGGAACTGCACGCCGACCTGCCGGATCGGCAGGAACGCTTCCGGCGCGAGCAGCAGCACGAACAGCCCGACCTCGAGCGACATGTCTCCCGCGAGCAGTCGGAACCCGACCGCCACGGCGATCAGCGCGACGGCGAGCGACGACAGCAACTCCATCGCGAAACCGGACAGGAACGAGTACCGCAGCACCTTCATCGTCTCGCGGCGGTACTGATCGGCTGTGACCTCGATCTGCGATGCGGCCCGACGTTCGCGACCGAACAGCCGCAGCGTCGCGAGCCCCTGCACGGTGTCGGCGAATCGCGCGGCCAGGCGCTGCAGCGTCTGCCATTGCTTGCGCTGCACCGTGCGCGTCGCGATGCCGATCAGGATCATGAAGATCGGGATCAGCGGCAGCGTGATCACCGCGGTCAGACCGCTCGGCCAGTCCTGCCACCACATCACCACGACGATCACCGGCGTCGCGATGATCGTGAGCACCAGCTGCGGCAGATACTTCGCGAAGTACTGGTCCAGCGCCTCGAGCCCGTGGCCAGCAGTCACGGCGAGCGACGCCCGGTTGCGCGATGCCAGCCACCCCGGGCCGAGGCGGCCTACGGCACGGATCAGCGACCGGCGCAGTTGCGTCCCGGTCACCGCCGCTGCACGCATGCCAGCGAAATCAGATGCGGCGATCAGAATGCCGCGCAGCAGTGCGAGCCCCAGCATCCACCCGAGTGACGATGCCACTGAGCGCCCGGCGAGGGCGCCGGTGACGGCATCCGTCAGGAACCAGGCGAACGCGATGACCACCGCGGTCTGGAGCACGCCGATGACCGCTGCGAGAACGAAGAATCCTCGCGCGGCGCCGGCGTACTTCAGAAGACGCGGATCAACGGGTTTCACGCGTGGGCCGGTGCTCCCTCGATCGACGCGCGGGTGATGCGCTTGCGGAACACCCAGTATGTCCACCCCTGGTACAGCAGCACCAGCGGCAGGGCGACCAGTGCCGTCCAGGTCATGATCTGCAGCGTGTACTCCGTGCTCGAGGCGTTCTCGATCGTGAGGCTGAACGCCGGGTCGATCGTCGAGGGCAGCACGTTCGGGAACAGGGCGGCGAACAGCGTCACCACGGCGAACAGCGTAGTGGCGGCACCGAACGCGAACGCCCAGCCTTCACGCCCGCGCAGGTTCGACACGATCGACAGCACCAGCGACACCGCGGCGAGCGCAGCGAGCGCCAGCACGACGATCGAGAAGTGCGCGATGACCGTCCACACCAGGAAGGCGGCGGCGATCACCAGGGTCACGAGTCCGGCGCGAAGCGCGAGGCGGCGAGCATCCTTCCGCAGCTTTCCGTCGGTCTTGAGCGCCACGAACGTCGCCCCGTGCGTGAAGAACAGCAGCAGGGTCGTGAGTCCGCCCAGCAGCCCGTAGGGGTTCAGCAGGTCGAAGACGCTCCCGACGTAGATGTGGTTCTCGTCGAGCGCCACGCCCTGGATGATGTTCGCGAACGCGACGCCCCAGAGAAAAGCGGGCACGGCCGACCCGATGACGATCATCCGGTCGAAGCCGGTCTTCCACTGCTCGGTCGTCCCCTGGTGGCGGTACTCGAACGAGACGCCGCGCAGGATGAGCGTGAGCAGGATCACCAGCAGCGGCAGATAGAAGCCGCTGAACAGCGACGCGTACCACTCGGGGAACGACGCGAACAAGCAGGCCCCGGCCACGATGAGCCAGGTCTCGTTGAGGTCCCAGACCGGACCGATCGTGTTGATGATCTGCCGGCGTGTGACGTCATCGCGGTTCTTTCCGACGCCGCCGAGGAAGGGCAGCGACATGCCGACGCCGAAGTCGAACCCGTCGAGCACGAAATAGCCGACGAAGAGGAAGGCGATGATGCCGAACCAGAGTGTTGCCAGATCCATTTCCCATCCTCCCGATCAGTAGACGGCCGACGGCGCGGGTGCCGCCTCGTCGTGGGTCTCGGTGGTGTCGGGCCCCGTCTGGGCGGCCTTCACGATCAGTCGGATCTCGACGACGGCGAGAGCGGCGTAGATCACGGTGAAGGCGATCAGCGAGATGAGCACTTCCAGCCCCGAGGTTCCCGGCGAGACTCCGTCGCGGGTGCTCATCAGGCCGAACACGAGCCAGGGTTGGCGCCCCATCTCGGTGAACACCCATCCGACGATGTTCGCGAACAGGGCGAGCGGGAACGACCAGATCGCGATCTTCCACATCCACTTGGCGACCGGCTTCTTCGCGTTCTTGCGGGTCACCCAGAGCCCCACGAGAGCGATGAAGGCGTGCAGCATGCCCAGGCCGATCATCCAGCGGAACGCCCAGTAGGTGATCCAGAGCACCGGGGCGAAGTTGTCGATGCCGAGGTCGGCGAACTGGACGGCATACTCGGCGTTCAGATCGTTGATACCGTGCACGCACGCATCGAGGGAGTGCGTCGACAGCAGCGAGAGCAGGTACGGCACGCGAATGGAGAACAGCTCCGACGAGCCGTCCGGCGTGCCGAGGGTGAACAGGCTGAACGAGGCATCCGCCCCGCACACCGTATCGAACGTGGCCTCGGCCGCGGCCATCTTCATCGGCTGGGCCGCGTACATCGCCAGGCCCAGCTGGTCGCCGGTGAGGGCGACCCCCGCGGTGGAGACCAGCATCGACCACAGGCCGAACTTCATCGAGATGCGCATCGTGTCGAGGTGCTGGCCGCGGTAGAGGTGCCAGGCCGATACCGAGATGATGACACCGGCGGCGAACATGAACGCGCCGAAGATCGTGTGCGGGAACGCGGCGAGCGCGACGGGGTTCGTCAGCAGCGCCCAGATGTCGACGAGTTCGGCACGGTTGGTGACGGGGTTGTACTCGTACCCGACCGGGTTCTGCATGAACGCGTTGGCCGCGATGATGAAGTAGGCCGACAGGATGCTGCCGATCGCGACGAACCAGATGCTCATGAGGTGGAGCTTGCGGGGTAGTTTGTCCCAGCCGAATATCCAGACGCCGATGAACGTGGCCTCGAAGAAGAAGGCCAGCAGCCCCTCGAAGGCGAGCGGGGCGCCGAAGACGTCGCCGACGAAGCGGGAGTAGTCCGACCAGTTCATGCCGAACTGGAACTCCTGCACGATGCCGGTCACCACGCCCATGGCGAAGTTGATCAGGAAGATCTTGCCGAAGAACCGGGTCAGGTGCAGGTAGTGGACCTTTGCCGTTCGTACCCACGCGGTCTGGAATATCGCGGCGGCCAGCGCCATGCCGATCGTCAGCGGCACGAACAGATAGTGGTAGATGGTCGTGAGACCGAACTGCCACCTGGCCAGCGCAAGTGGATCAAGCCACTCCATCGGAGGACTCCTTCTCTCGAAGGTGCACCGCGTGCACCCGGAAGTGGGCCGAAGAATCAGCCCGCAGACGAGACGTCATTGGCGTTGATTCCAGTATCCCGCGCCCGTGCTCGCCCGATGGCCGGAACACCCGTCTCGGTGATAGGGATGTCGGATGCCGTCGATAGCCTTGCTACATGGCAACACGTCGTCCCGCTCCCCCCGCGTTCGTGTGCACCGAATGCGGGTGGACGACATCGAAGTGGGTCGGCCGCTGCGGCGAGTGCCAGCAGTGGGGCACGGTGCAGGAGCAGGCCGCGAAGACCGGCATCGTTCGGCAGGTGAGCCCGATCGTTCCCGGAGCCGATCGCGCTGCTCGCCCGATCACGCAGATCAGCACGGTCGAGACGCCGCGGCGCACCAGCGGCGTCGGCGAGTTCGATCGTGTGCTCGGCGGCGGCATCGTGCCGGGTGCGGCCATTCTGCTCAGCGGCGAACCAGGAGTCGGCAAGTCGACGCTGCTGCTCGAGGTCGCGGCGCAGGCCGCGCGCGGCGGGCGTCGTGTGCTGTACGCGAGCGGGGAAGAGTCTCAGGCGCAGGTACGATTGCGCGCCGAACGCACCGGTGCCCTGCACGACGAGCTGTACTTGGCGAGTGAGACCGACCTCGCCACCATCCTCGGGCACATCGACGAGGTGAAGCCAGAACTCGTGATCGTCGACTCGGTGCAGACTGTGGCGTCTTCGCTGTCCGACGGCGCCGCCGGTCAGCCCAGCCAGGTGCGCGAGGTGGCCGCGACGCTCATCCGGGTGGCCAAGGAGCGGAGCCTGCCGATCATCATCGTCGGCCATGTCACCAAAGACGGCCAGGTCGCCGGGCCGAGGATCCTCGAGCACCTCGTCGACGTCGTCTGCCACTTCGAAGGCGACCGGCAGACGGCGCTGCGGTTCATCCGGGCGCTGAAGAACCGCTTCGGCCCGACCGATGAGGTGGGGTGCTTCGAGATGACTGGTGACGGCATCGCCGAGGTGCCCGACCCCTCGGGTCTCTTCCTCGGCCACGGTTCGACCGAGCCGGGCACGTGCGTCGCCATCGCGATGGAGGGGCGGCGCGCCCTGCCCGTCGAGGTGCAGGCGCTGACCGTCACTGCTGCGGCGCCGAACCCGCGCCGCGTGGTGTCGGGGTTGGATTCCGCGCGCGTGGCGATGGTGCTCGCTGTGCTGGAGAAACGGGCCGGCATCCCCACCGGTGCGCTCGACGTCTACGTGTCCACTGTCGGCGGTGTGCGCTTCACCGAACCCGCCGCAGACCTGGCGATCGCGATCGCGGTGGCGGGGTCGATCCGGCACGTGTCCGTCCCGCGGACCGTCGCCGCCGTCGGCGAGCTGAGCCTGGCGGGCGAAGTGCGGGCGGTGACGCAGGCCGCGCAGCGGCGCTCCGAGGCCGCCCGGCTCGGCTACGCGCAGGTGATCGACGAGCGATCAGGAACGCTGAAGGCAGCGCTCGGCGATGTGCGTGCGCGCGGCACCTCCCGTCGCCCCGAAGACGACATCCCGCCGTTCTGAGCTGTCGGGGACCTACGCCCCCAGCGCCTTCAACAGCTCGTCCGGCGACGCCTGCATCGGGTGCGGGCCCGCGATGTCGAGGAATACCGTCGTGATCGTCTCGCGGTGCGTGGTGAGGAACTTCTGCAACCACTCCGGCGAGTAGATCCCCACGCCCGGCGGCAGGTTCGCGGGCTTGTTCTTCGCGTCACTGAACAGCAGCAGGGCGACGTCGCCCGTGTTCGGATCGCGGAACGTCCATACCTCGCCGCTGTCGAGCGGGTTGTCGCGGTCGCCGGCATGCAGGAGCGGGACGACCGTGTTCCCGTGGCGCAGAGCCAGGGCGACAGCCGCGACATCCTGCTTCCCCAGCGCCTGCGCAAGAGCCTCGGAACGGAACTCTTCAGGATCGGGCGCACCCGCGGACTTCGACTTCTTCGCTGCCATGTCTTCCAGCATAAGTGGGGCCCTTTCGAGTGTTCCAATGGGGACTGGAGTACTCAAAAGGGCCCGCATGCTCTCGACCGGCGAACGTCAAAGCGCTGGGGACGCTGAACAGATGCCACTGGGGATGGCCATCGCCGGCATAGTGCCGAGAACGACTCGATGGTATCCCAAAGGTTCGCCGGGGCTCTAGTACAGAAGAATCTGTCGGCTGCTGGTGGCTTCGAAGCCACCGATGGACACGGCGACGTGGTAGGAGGACCCGCCGGCGGGTGCCAGCGGACGGTTCTCGTCATCGCAGGTGGAGACGTCCGAACGGGTGCGATCCCACGTCACCGGCTCTGCGCTGGTGACATTCTGACCCGCTTCGAGGGTCACGACCATGTTGTTGGGCTTCTCCTGGCAATCGGACGAACGCCACCACTCATCGTCGCCGCTGGTGATTTTGAACGACTGGGTGGCCGATCCGACATCGAGCGTGCACGCGGCCGCGCCGTTGTTCGTCAGTGAGATCGACAGCTCCGGCAGCTCTCCCGCGGCGTAGGTATCGGCATCGGTGATGGCTTCGACGGCGATGTCGGGGGCGTTGCACGGCGCCGGGGCGGCCTCACCATCGGTCGGCTCGGGGCTGGGCGAAGCGTCCGCGCTCGCATCCGGCGTCGGCGTCCCGGATGCCGAGGCCGTCGGACTCGGCGACGGCTTTGGCGTGGCCGCATCCGCCCACGGCTGCGCGATGAGAAGCCATATGCCGACGCCGATCACCGCGGCCACCAGGATGATCGCGGAGAAGAACACGAGCCGTCGTCGTCGGTAGACGGCCTTGCTCGGGCGGGCCATCAGAGACTCTTCAGCATCCGGGTGTTGCCGAGCGTGTTCGGCTTCACGTGCGCGAGATCGAGGAACTCTGCGACACCCTCGTCAGGGCTGCGCAGAAGCTGCGAGTACACGTCCGGGTCGACGACCTGCTCCCCGATCGGAGCGAAGCCGCGACGGGTGAAGAAGTCCACCTCGAAGGTGAGGCAGAACAAGCGCGTGAGGCCGAGTTCACGAGCACGGACCTCGAGCTGCTCGACGATCGCCCGGCCAACACCGTGGCGCAGCCAGTCGTCGCGGACGATCAGGGTGCGGATCTCGCCGAGATCCTCCCACATCACGTGCAGGGCTCCGCATCCGACGAGCTGCCCGTCGATCTCAGCGACGACGAACTCCTGCACCGCCCCGTAAAGCACCACAAGATCCTTGCCCAGCAGGATGCGTCGATCGACCAGCGGCGCCAGAAGGTCATGGATGCCGGTGATGTCGGCGCTGCGCGCCGGGCGGACGGTGAAACTCACGGGCTCAAGCATTTCACAACTCCGGTGAAACTCCGGTTGGAGCCGCCGTGGCGATGCTGTTTCCGGACGGACGGACGAACGAGCGGACGCGAGGCGCGGGACGCAGAAACGACGAATGGGCGGAAGCCGAAGCCTCCGCCCATTCGTCGATCAGGTGCTACTCGCCCGAAGACGCTGCGATATCGGGCGTCGCGGTGATGGCGGCGCCGGTACCGACGCCGACCGCGACCTTCTCGCCGCGAGCGGTGATCTCGAACGTGAAGGTGCTGCCGTCGGCATCCACCTTCACGTGGTCGCCGGGGTTGAGCTCGCCGTGCAGGATCTTCTCCGACATCTGGTCTTCGATCTCGCGCTGCATCGCACGACGCAGCGGACGGGCGCCGAGCGCCGGGTCGAAGCCGATCTCGATGAGTCGCTCCTTGGCGAGCTGTGTGAGCTCCACCGTCATGTCGCGGTCGAGCAGACGCTCGCCGAGGCGTTTGACGAACAGATCCACGATCTGCACGAGCTCGTCCTTCGACAGCTGCGGGAAGACGATGACGTCGTCGACACGGTTGAGGAACTCGGGCTTGAAGTGACGCTTGAGCTCTTCGTCGACCTTGCCCTTCATCCGCTCGTAGCTGGTCTGCGCGTCGCCCTCGATCTGGAAGCCGACGGGGCCCCCGGCGATCGCGGACGATCCGAGGTTCGTCGTCATGATGATGACCGTGTTCTTGAAGTCAACGATCCGACCCTGGCCGTCGGTGAGGCGACCCTCTTCGAGGATCTGCAGCAGCGAGTTGAAGATGTCGGGGTGAGCCTTCTCGATCTCGTCGAAGAGGACAACGCTGAACGGCTTGCGACGCACCTTCTCGGTCAGCTGGCCGCCCTCTTCGAATCCGACGAATCCGGGAGGGGCGCCGAACAGACGCGAGACGGTGTGCTTCTCACCGAACTCGCTCATGTCGAGCGAGATGAGCGCGGCCTCGTCGTCGAACAGGAACTCGGCGAGGGCCTTGGCGAGCTCGGTCTTTCCGACACCGGTCGGGCCGGCGAAGATGAACGAGCCCGAGGGGCGCTTCGGGTCCTTGAGGCCGGCGCGCTGGCGACGGATCGTGCGGGAGAGGGCCGCGATGGCCTCTTCCTGACCGACGACGCGCTGGTGCAGCGCCTTCTCCATGAAGACGAGCCGGCTGGACTCCTCTTCGGTGAGCTTGAAGACCGGGATGCCGGTCGCCTGGGCGAGCACCTCGGCGATCAGGCCCTCATCGACCACGGCCTGAGTCGCGACGTCGCCGGAGCGCCACTGCTTCTCGAGGCGCAGACGCTCGGCGAGGAGGCTCTTCTCCTCGTCACGCAGCGACGCGGCCTTCTCGAAGTCCTGCTCCTCGGAGGCGGCTTCCTTCTGGGTGCGGACATCGGCGATCTTGTCGTCGAACTCGCGCAGCTCGGGCGGGCTGGAGAGGATGCTGAGGCGCAGACGGGCACCGGCCTCATCGATCAGGTCAATGGCCTTGTCCGGCAGGAACCGGTCCGAGACGTAGCGGTCGGCGAGGTTCGCCGCAGACACAAGCGCGCCGTCGGTGATCTGCACCTTGTGGTGCGCCTCGTAGCGGTCGCGCAGACCCTTCAGGATGTTGATCGCGTGCGGCAGGCTCGGCTCGTTGACCTGCACCGGTTGGAAGCGGCGCTCCAGCGCAGCATCCTTCTCGAAGTGCTTGCGGTACTCGTCGATCGTGGTCGCACCGATGGTCTGGAGCTCACCGCGGGCGAGGAGAGGCTTGAGGATGCTGGCGGCATCGATCGCGCCCTCGGCCGCGCCCGCACCGACGAGGGTGTGGATCTCGTCGATGAAGACGATGATGTCACCGCGGGTGCGGATCTCCTTGGTGACCTTCTTCAGACGCTCTTCGAAGTCGCCGCGGTAGCGGGAACCGGCGATGAGCGAGCCGAGGTCGAGGGAGTACAGCTGCTTGTCCTTGAGCGTCTCGGGGACTTCGCCCTTGACGATCGCCTGGGCGAGACCTTCGACGACGGCGGTCTTGCCGACGCCGGGCTCACCGATCAGGACAGGGTTGTTCTTGGAGCGGCGCGAGAGGATCTGCATGACCCGCTCGGCCTCCTTCTCACGGCCGATGACCGGGTCGAGCTTGTTGTCGCGCGCGGCCTGGGTGAGGTTGCGGCCGAACTGGTCGAGCACGGCCGACCCGCCCTGCGCGGCCTGCGGCCCGTCGTTCGCCTGCGCGCCGACGGCGGCTGGCTCACGGCCCGGGGCGCCGGAGAGCAACTGGATGACCTGCTGGCGCACCTTGTTCAGGTCGGCGCCGAGCTTGACGAGCACCTGGGCTGCAACGCCCTCGCCCTCGCGGATGAGGCCGAGCAGGATGTGCTCGGTGCCGATGTAGTTGTGGCCGAGCTGGAGGGCTTCGCGCAGGCTCAGCTCGAGCACCTTCTTGGCACGCGGGGTGAAGGGGATGTGGCCGGTCGGCTGCTGCTGGCCCTGACCGATGATGTCCTGCACCTGCTCGCGCACCGCGTCGAGGGAGATGCCGAGGCTCTCGAGGGCCTTGGCTGCGACGCCCTCGCCCTCGTGGATGAGGCCGAGCAGGATGTGCTCGGTGCCGATGTAGTTGTGGTTGAGCATCTTCGCCTCTTCTTGGGCGAGGACGACCACACGACGGGCTCGGTCGGTGAATCTCTCGAACATGCTGTGACTCCTTATCGCACGGGGGCGAAGACGCGGCGAGCGCCTGTACATCGAGAGTAACGACCTGTCGCTCGCCCAAAGGCCGTGTTCGCCGTCGGCATACCTGAGGGTTGACGTGCTTATCGAGAGTCGTTATGTTAACGAACATCGATAACAACGAATATCGATATGGAGGGTGTGATGAGAAGTCGTGATGGTCGACCGTCGATGATCGAGGCCGTGACGCTGGGGCTGGTGGCGACGGGCGCGGTGAGCATCGGGGTCGCGTCGGTCGTGGGGGCGGTCGGTGCGGGGGTCGAGATCTTCGGATCACCGGTTCCCGTGAGTCTGCCCGTGCACGGAGCGGGGATGGCTTCGTTGTCGGATGCCGAGGGCATTGCCGCGGCGGAGTACACGCAGTCGCTGGTGTCCGTCGACAGTTTGGATGCGGGTGCCCGGTGGCTCCTGTTCGCCGAGGTGGCGCTGCCGACCGTTGCCACGGTGATCGTATGCCTGTCGCTGTGGTGGCTGGGGTTGTCGCTGATCCGGCAGCGGGCGTTCCGCCGCTCGATGGCGTCGGTGCTCGGGACGGCGGCGATCGCGCTCGTCGCCGCGGGGATGATCGGTCCGTTTCTTGGTGGGATCGGACGCGCTGAAGTGGTCGAGCGGTTGGAGATGTCCGGTGCAGACACTTCGCAGTTCTGGGCATTCCTTGTTTCAGCGGACCTCGCCCCGATCGGCTGGGGCATCGCCCTGGCACTCGTGGCGACCGCGTTCGAGGTGGGGCAGCGCTTGCAGCGCGAGACGGAAGGACTGGTGTGATGAACGGCAAGGATGCGGCAAAGCAGGCGAGAGCCGACCGGAACGACTTCAATGTCGCGATCGCCGTGGGGGCGTTGGTGATCGGATGGCTGCTGTTCGACAGCATCCGCGGCATCGCCGGGCTGTTCGCGACCGCGGGTTCGGTAACCGTGACAACGCGGATACCAGCGCAGGAGATCACCGCGGCGATCGGCGAGGGCGCACCGGCGATCGTCGAGACGGCGACCCTCATGGCGGCGGATGTCAGCGCGATCAGCGTCGTGTCCCTGGTGCTGGCGATCGCGCTGCGAGCGCTGTGCCTGATCGCCGTCGCTGTGCTCGGTGTCATCGTGTGCCGCAGGCTCATGCGGGGCATCCTGTTCGACCGGGCGAACACGCGCCTCACCTTCGTGATGTCGATGGGACTGCTGGCTGCCGGGCTGGTCGGTCCGTGGTTCGAGAACATGGGGTTGAACGGTGTGTTCGCGGCTCTCGGCGGCGAGTTCGACGAGCAGCATTGGCTGCTGTTCGCCGATGGCATCCCGCTGTTCGTCGCGGCGATCGCGGTCGGCGTGCTGGCGATCGTGTTCCGCCGCGGCGCCTCGCTGCAGAAGGACGCCGAGGGGCTGGTATGACTCCGGCGGCTTCTGACGAGGAGGACACCGGCATCCACTGCCGTCTTGATGAGCTCCTCGCCGAGCGGGGCATGACGCTCACGCAGCTGAGCTCGATTGTGGGCGTGAGTATCGTGAACCTGTCCGTGCTGAAGAATGATCGGGCGCGGGCGATCCGGTACTCGACACTGCGAGCGATCTGCGACGCGCTGCGCTGCGAGGTCGGTGAGCTGCTGGTACTGACCGGGGAGAGCTGATGGGTACGGCACGAGGATTCGAGTACGAGGTGCGCGGCGACGGCACCGTCGTGATCACGCACCACGGTCGCAAGGCGACCGTCCTCCGCGGCGCCCGCGCCGAGGAGTTCTTGGACGAGGCGCGCACCGACCCACAAGGGGCGATGGCGCGCTGGACCGGGAATTACAAGCACGGCAACGAGCGCACCGCGAAGCAGCATCCGCGTAACCGCGGGTGACGTGATCCGGCCTGGTCTGCCCCGATCCTGCCTGGCCTGAACCGGCCTGACCGGGCCTCCTCACGCCACTGGTCGGAATCGCTTTGGCGGCGGGTCGATGCCGCCCCACGCGTAGCTGAGCACTGTGCGCGGTCGCATGGCATAAGCCTCCCCCGACGCGTGGTGGAGGATGAAGTCGCTCTTCCCTCGACGGCTGATGCGCCATCCGCCGTGGTGCAGGGTCATGTGGTGATATCGGCACAGCAGGATTCCGCGATCGATATCTGTTCGACCCTGATCTCGCTCCCATTCATCGATGTGATGGGCTTCGCAGTACGACGCTGGCCGGTCACAGCCGCGCCACCGGCAACCACCGTCACGGATGGCGAGTCCGATGCGCTGCTTCGTGGTGAACAGGCGTTGCTCGCGCCCCACGTCGAGCGGATTTCCGCACGCATCGACCGCAACCGGCACATATCCGCTCTCGCAGATGCGCTGTTCGGCGACCGCAGCGGGCATCGAGACGAGGTGATCTTCGCTGTGAACGGCGCGAGCGGGGGTGCCGTCGGCATCCACCGTCTGCACCAGTCGCACGCCGGCCTGGCGCGTGCCGAACACGTTCTCGGCATCAGCGAGCACGCCCGCCTGGATGACATCCAAGATCAGGTCGTACGCCAGTTGATCGGTGGTGCGGGCGTCGTCGGTCAGCGCTTCGGCGCGCTCCTTTTCGTCAGCATCCACGAACCGCGGGCCACCACGACGCGGACGCAGCGCGGCCGCCATCATCGTCTCGAGGAACAGGTCGCCCTCGTCCTCGATGACCATCGAGGCGCGCTTCTGCCCGTCGTGCCCGCGGAACATGCGGAACGAACGGTTCTCGAAGCGCTCCAGGAACCGTGCTTCCGCACCCTCCGGGTCGAGCAGGTCGCGGATCGTGCGCGCCTGCTGCCAGAGCTCTTCCACCGTGCGCTCGGCCGCCTCCTCTACGAGGTGTTCCGCAGCCTGCGCCCATGCCGCGCGCGCTTCTTCTTGCGCCTGCGCTCGTGCCTCGGCATCCCTTTCGTCGCCGTCGTCTGTGCCGATCTCGGGCGGGTCGCCCAGTCCTCGCCGGATCGCATCGAACTGCGCCGACGTCAGTCGGCCGTCGCGGAGCGCATCGCGCAGCGGTTGATACCAGGGTACGCTCGTGCGCTGCTGCTCATCTTGGCCGTCTTCTGGTTGCTCCGTGCCGCGCTCGGTGTCTGGCTCGTCGTCGAGCAGCGCCTCGCCCACGCGCACCTTGCGATTCGCCTCTGCCTTGGTGGATCCCGTGACGTTCTGCACGAAAGACGCCGCCGAACGATGGCCACGTGACTGCGAGAGGCCGGAATGACCGCGATCGCGCGACGAGCGCACCGCGGCGACTCCAGCCGCCAGCACCTGAATCTGCTCGACCTGCTTCGCAATACCGGCGGACTCTTCGAGAATGCCGACGATCTCAGTATCCGTCATCAGCATCATCGCCGCCTGCGCGACGTCAGCGTCATCACCATCGACAAGGCGCGCACCCAGCGTGGGGATCAGCTCCGTGACATCGGTGAAAGTTGCCATACTTCATACTCTCAGGGGCCACCGACATTGAGGCAGATATCTGCTCTGGAGCGTATGCTGATCTGTATGCGAACGACATTGAACCTCTCCGACGCTCTCGCGCGTGAGGCCAAGTCACGCGCCGCGCGCGAGGGGCGCACGTTCACGAGCTTTCTCGAAGAAGCGCTCCGAGAGCATCTCGCGCGCGAAGCGCCCGCAGCTGATCCTGGCCCGCTGCCCACGTATACGCCGAAGACATCCGGCAGCCTCGTCGACCTCGACGACAAAGAAGCCGTCCAGGACGCGATGGATAAAAGCGCATGACGCTGTTCGTGCCCGACGTGAACGTGCTCGTCTACGCCTTTCGCGCCGATTCCTCCGACCATGATGTCTACGCCGAATGGCTGAACGGCGCTCTGCGGACCGACCGAATCGGCGTCGCAGACACGACGCTCAGCGGGTTCGTGCGCGTGGTCACGCACTCCCGCATCTTCACGGAGCCGACTCCGCCGAAAGCAGCTCTCGCCTTCGTTCGCCATCTCGTGGATGCTCCGACAACGGAATGGCTGCGCCAGGGCGCGTCAGCGTGGGAGAAGTTTGACCTGCTCGCATCGGCCGATGGCGCGGTGCGAGGCAGCCTCGTACCCGACGCGCACGTCGCCGCACTGTGCCTCGCCAACGGCGCGCACCTGGCGACGCGGGATCGTGGGTTCGCTCGGTTCCCGGACCTCAAATGGTTCGATCCGGGCAAGGCGGATGGCCGACGCTGAGCCGGCGCGCGCGATTCACTCCACCGCCACGACCGTGTCGTACAGCCCGTACCGCCGCAGCCCCTCGTGCGACTCGATGCCCGTGTACGACAGCGACGCGTCTTCATAGCGGCGGAACGCGAACACCGCCTGATTCATGTGGCCGGAGTTGAACACGCCCAGCCCGACGAGCAACTCGAAGTCCGAGACCGTGAGCCCCGTGACCGCCTGGAACAGGTCGGGCTCGATCTTGGTGATCACGTCTTTGAGCGTGTGCTCTCGGTAGTCGGTCAGATACATGAAAGCCGGAATGCGGGTCGCAAACTTGATCAGTTTCTCTTGGATCTGCTTGCGCTTCGACTTGTATTCGCGCTCTTCGTCGGTCAGCTGCTTCTTCTCAGAAGGCGTGATGTCGTCCCCGCGCTCCTTCTTGACCTTCGAGACGGCTTCACTCTTGTTCACGACGGTTTCGAACACCGAAGACCCCAGCGCGCGGAAGCCTTCGATGTTCATCACCGCGTTCATCGCGGCATCCGACGCCATGATCTTCTTCAACGTCTGGTTGTCGACGTTGACGAGCACAGCCGACTCCCATTTGCGGGCCAGCAACGTGGCCGATGTTCCTGCCATCGCCATGTCAAGGATGCCCGCGGCATCCACCTGCGTCATGTGCGAACCGTCATACGCGAGCACGGGCAGGAACGATACGAGTTCCTCGACCGCACGCTCGGGATTCGGGTTCTCGGGCGCGAGACCTCGCCCGTACTCGCTGATCTGTCGCAGCGCCCTCGTCGGCGCGAAGTCGAATACGAAGCACACCGGCTTGAGGATCTCTTCGCGCGAGGGGTCGTCGCCATCGGGATTGCGGATACTCCACGGCGACTGCACGCGGAACGCCGCCTGAAAGTACGTCTCGGGCGCCTGCAGGTTGCGCAGCATCAGTATCGAGGACCATTGGGGGACGGTGACGCCAGTGGTCAGCTTGCCCACCGTGAGCGTGATGGTCTTCGTGTCGTGCCCATTGCCGATCGCGTCGGTCACGGGCGGCAGCGCGGCGAGTCCGACGCCGACGCCGAGCGCCGAGACGTTCACGACTGCGTAGTCGTGCCAGAACGCGTTCTGCGGGTCCGCGAGCAGGTTCTCCATCGCCGAGCAGGATGCCGTGCGCGGCAGCATCCACAGCGAATGCTGCAGATACGGCAGCAGCCGCGTGTCGGAGTAGGGGAACGGCGGCCTGGTGCCGGCCTTCAGCGCGTCGACCTGCGTCGGAAAGTATGACCCACGGATGATGTCGAGCCACTTCTGCACGTCGTCCTTGTGCACGAACTCGGCATCCGTGCCCGTGCCCTTCGCCTCGAAGAAGGCGTTGAGATCGAACTCGTCGAACTCACCCTGGTTCGCGACCGCGATGAGCTCGTCGGGCATCTGATACGTGAGCAAGCGCATCTCCGGCAGTGACGCGTACGGGTTCGGCTCGTCTGGATGCTGAGCTGCGAACTCCGCCTTCGCCCTCTGTTCGTCGGTGTAGGTCCAGTTGAAGATCTGCTCTTCGATGAACCGGCCCTCGTTGAGCACCTTAAAGGGGGTACCAGAGAGATAGAGATATGCGGATGCTTTGATCGGAACGAATGCATCTTCGTCGAGCCCCTGCTCCTCTCGCTCCTCCGCGAAGGTCTGCTCGGCCGCCGAGAACTCGAGCTTTTCTTCCTTCTTCCCGTCGTCCTCGCCCTCGAAGAGCTCTTTGGCGGCGTCGCGCCAAGCGCCGAAGTGATACTCGTCGAAGACGACGAGGTCCCACATCAGCTCGGTGAGCCACTTGTGCTTGGGTTTGAAGTTGCCGGCGGCATCGCGTCCCATCAAGTCCTGAAACGAGCCGAAGAACACGAGCGGATGCTCCGGATCGACGGATGCCGGGTCTCCTCCGGTCGCTCGCGAAAGGTACTGCCAGCCTTCGAAATCGACGTGCGTCCTGAGGTCGGTATCCCACGCCTGCTCAACGGCCGGCTTGAAGGTCATGACGAGAACGCGCTTCGCTCCGAGCTTCTTTGCCAGCTGGTACGTGGTGAAGGTCTTCCCGAATCGCATCTTCGCGTTCCAGAGGAACTCGGGGACGGCGTCGGAGTCCTGGGTCCAGCGGTCTTGGAAATAGGCGTGGGTCTTGTCGACCGCCGCCTGTTGCTCGGCGCGCGCCGGAAAGGTTGCGAAGCGTGTGCCCTCGTATTTCTTACCCGCTCGCAGTTCCGTGATCGCGGCACGGACGTCATCGGCCGTGCAGCGCATCCACTCACGGCTCGACTCGAAGACGACATTGTCGAAGCCCTTCTCCAGCAGACGCTGACGCACATCCCGATCGGTGAAGGTCGTGCCGTCTTCGCGATCTGCCAGCTCGTCGACCTCGAGAGTGTAGGCGACCCGCGCCTGGCCCTGTGACTGCTTGATGCGATCGTTCACGTCCGGCCGTGTCGTCTGACCGACCTTCAAGCAGCCGCGCCAACGCTCGGCGACCTCTTCGGATGACCATGCGTAGATGCGTAGGCGGGAGTCGGGCTTCGGCTCGAAGATCTCGACGGCGGATCTACCCATCGATGTCGTCCGTCGACTCGTTCAGCTCATCAAGCAACGTGCCGTCATGCTCGGCCACCTGAGATTCGATGAAGGCTATCTCGTTCACAGTCAGCCCGTAGCGTTCGTAAAGTAGTTGGTCAGTCCACTCACGGTCGACGGGCACGTCAGGCACGAAGGCGTACACGTCACGCGTCGCGTGCTGCGTAGATTTACGACACTCCTATAGTGTTTCGTCAAGCGGCGGCCACCTCTTTTCTGGGAT
>NZ_JBQDVP010000044.1:17543-24664 GCF_052102115.1 Microbacterium sp. | reverse complement strand
TGTCGCAAATTTTGCGACAACTGCCATGGGCGAGGCGATCGTGCGAGACTGAATGCACCATGCGTTTCATCATCCGAGTCGTCATCAACGCGTTCGCGCTGTGGGTCGTCACGCTGATCCCTGCGCTGCAGGTCGTGATCGTCGCCTTCCCTCCCGGCGAGACGCTGCAACTCGTGCTGACGCTGCTCGCGGTGGGCGCGATCTTCGCGCTCGTCAACACCATCATCGGCACGGTCATCAAGATCGTCGCCTTCCCGCTGTACATCCTCACGCTCGGCCTCATCGGCTTCGTCATCAACGGCTTCCTGCTGTGGCTGACCGCGTGGATCACCTCCGGCTTCGGTTGGGGCCTCACCGTCGGATCGTTCTGGTGGGGCGTGCTGGCCGCGATCATCATCTCGATCATCAACGCCGTGTTCGGTGCGATCCTGCGCCCGCAGAAGCGCAAGCGCCGCGACTGACGCTCACTCGCGCTTCGCCACGTACTCGATCGATTCGATCGACACCGCCTCATTGAGTTCCCTGGCTTTGTCGCGCCACGCCTCCAATCTCACGTCACCGGACGCGTCGACCATCTCGGCGGTCTCGATGTAGTTGCCCAGCATGTGCGCCGGCAGCCCCAGGTCGAGCGAGCTCCCGTCACGCGTGGCGACGATGCTGTCGGTTGCCCCGCTGCCTCCGGGCAGACCACCGCCGGCGAGCCCACTGACGATATCGTCCGGGTGCCGCATCTCGATCAGCAGCTGATCTTCACCGACGGTCGGATGCATCGGACTGCCCGCCGTGACCTGAACGGAGACGTCGAACTCGCTCTGCGTCGACAGGTAGGCCGAGTTCATGGCGCCCTGCGAGTGGGCATAGACCTGGACCTCGTCGCCCGGTTCCGCGCCAGACGCCTCCAGCGCTTCGATGGTCGCGGCGTACGACGCCGGCTCCTCCCCCAGATACGCGTCGATGTTCGATTCCATATCGAACGGCTCGTCGGATGCCAACGACTGCGTGCCCTTCGAATACAGCACGAAGCGGCGGGACCCGTCGGCCATCGAGTACTTCTCCACCGTGATCTGCCCCGCCGAGGCGTCCAGTCGCCGGAATCCCTCAGCCAGACTCGTCGGCGGTGCGATCGGGGCCGTCGTCCTGACGGGAGCCACCGAGACCGGCCCCGCGCTCCCGGACAGCGTCGCGTTCGGAGGGAGCCTGCCGAATCCCCTGGCGCCCAGGGCAGCGGCGGCCGCGAAGAGCACCGCGATACCCGGGCCGGCGTGCAGGCCGTCCAGGTCGAACTGCTCATCCAGCCCGTCGAACCGATTCTTCTCCCACGCGGCGATCAGCCAGGTCTCCATCTCGAGAACGCGTGGATCGGATGCTTCGAGCGCGGCGACCCTGTCGAGAAGGGCGCCCGTCGGCGGCTTCCCCTGAATCGCCAGCGCGTCGAGCTGCGCGCGGCGCTCGACGAGCTCGTAGACATCGGCCATGAGCCGAGTGTTCTCCCCCGCGGTACGGCAGTCCTCATGCAGCGCCTCCGTGCGGTCGACGCTCGCCCACAGCGCGGCGGTGTCGACGTGCGCCCCGGTCGTCGGCATCGCGGCGAGGCTGCCGTGCGCCCGTCGCACGGCATGCGCAGCATCCTCGAAATGCGAGGCGAGTGCGACCAGCGCATCCGCCACGGCGCGAAGCGCCTCCGGATCGACGGCGATCGCACCACCGTGCGTGATGTCGAGCCCGCCGCTCATGATGCCGCCATCGCTTCGATCTCCCAGAGCCGACTGCTCAGCTCGCCTGCTTCGGACGCCGTCCGCGCCCGCAGTTCGAGGATCAGCTCGTGCAGGGCGGCGACCCCTCTGGTATGCCATTCGCCGTCCGCAACGAGGGGCAGCAGAGCGGCACCGGCGTCCTCCAGCGCGGTGATCGCGTCGTTCACGGCACGCTGTGCGGAGTACCAGTTCCAAAAGGCGTCCGATGCCCATGCCTCGGCGGCGACGATGTTCAGCATGCGACCAGGATGCTCCGCGGCGACACCGCGCAAGGGCCGAGAACGCGCGAACAGTGCACAGGTCTGCACAAGCCCGCAGTGTGCAGAACAGGTCGTGAACGCACGCCGCTCGACTGTGCAGTGCACGCCGCGGCAGGCAGAATGGATGCGTGTCCCCGACAGATCCGTTCCGCGTCATCTTCGTGTGCACGGGCAACATCTGCCGCTCGCCGATGGCCGAAGCCGTGTTCCGCGACCTCGCCGAGCACCAGGGGCTCGGCGCGCTCATCGTCACCAGCAGCGCGGGAACGGGCGAATGGCACGTCGGCGAACGCGCCGATGTGCGCACACTCGAGGCGCTCGAGCGCCGCGGCTACGACGGATCGGCGCATCGCGCGCGGCAGTTCACCGCGGAATCCTTCGCCGAGAACGACCTCGTCGTCGCCCTCGACCGCACCCACGAACGCATCCTGCGGCAGTGGGCGCGCGACGACGACCAGGAGGGCAAGGTCACGATGCTGCTCGCCTACGATCGCGACGCCGACAGCCTCGATGTCCCCGACCCCTACTACGCTGACACCGCGATGTTCGATGCCGTGCTGGCTATGATTGAGACGGCGACCCGAGGCCTGTTCCGCCAGCTCGAACCGGCCCTGCGTCAGAGCCGCCCGGCACGGCGCGCTCAGCACCGCACGCCCCAGAACTGAGGGGCCCGATCAGGAGGAATCCGCTGACTTCCCCGAACGCCTTCCCCGTCCAGCCGCTGAGCCCCCTCGACGGGCGCTATCGTCCAGCCGTCTCCGCCCTCGGTGACTACCTCTCCGAAGCCGGCCTCAATCGCGCGCGCGTCGAGGTCGAGGTCGAGTGGTTGATCGCGCTCACCGACCGGTCGCTGTTCGAGACCTCTCCCCTGTCGGATGCCGACAAGCAGCGCCTGCGCGGCCTCTACCGCGACTTCGGCCAGGCCGAGATCGACTGGCTTGCCGAAAAAGAGGCCGTCACCCGCCACGATGTGAAGGCCGTCGAGTACCTCGTGCGCGATCGCCTGTCCGCGCTCGGCCTCGACTCCATCGCCGAGCTGACCCACTTCGCCTGCACAAGCGAAGACGTCAACTCGGTCTCGTACGCGCTGACCGTCAAGCGCGCGGTCGAGAACGTCTGGCTACCGGCACTGGATGCCGTGATCGCGAAGCTGCGCGAACTCGGGATCGAACATGCGGATGCCGCGATGCTCTCCCGCACGCACGGTCAGCCCGCTACGCCCTCGACGATGGGCAAGGAGCTCGCCGTCTTCGCATGGCGCCTGGAGCGCGTGCGCGCTCAGATCGCAGCATCCGACTATCTCGCGAAGTTCTCCGGCGCGACCGGAACCTGGTCTGCGCATCTCGCCGCCGACCCTGCGGTCGACTGGCCGGAGGTCGCCCGCGAGTACGTGGAGGGGCTGGGGCTCGGCTTCAACGTGCTCACCACGCAGATCGAGTCGCACGATTGGCAGGTCGAGCTCTACGACCGCGTGCGCCACGCTGGCGGCATTCTGCACAACCTCGCCACCGACATCTGGACCTACATCTCGATCGGCTACTTCACGCAGATCCCGGTCGCCGGCGCCACCGGGTCGTCGACCATGCCGCACAAGATCAACCCGATCCGCTTCGAGAACGCCGAGGCGAACCTCGAGCTGTCAGCGGCCCTGCTCGGATCACTGTCGCAGACGCTGGTCACCTCGCGGATGCAACGCGACCTCACCGATTCGACGACGCAGCGCAACATCGGCGTCGCATTCGGGCATTCGCTGCTCGCGCTGGACAACCTCCGTCGCGGGCTCAACGAGATCTCGCTCGCGAAGGACGTGCTGCTGGCCGATCTCGACGTGAACTGGGAGGTTCTCGCGGAGGCGATCCAGACCGTCATCCGCGCCGAGGTCGTCGCGGGCCGTTCGACGATCAGCGACCCCTACGCGCTGCTGAAGGAGCTCACCCGCGGACACCGGGTCGGGGGCGCCGAGCTCGCCGAGTTCGTCGAGGGCCTCGAGATCGGGGATGCCGCGAAGCAGCGCCTGCTCGCCCTCACCCCTGCGACCTACACGGGCCTCGCCGAGCGCCTCGCGCAGTAGCGCGGTCAGCGCGCGTCGCTCGCGCGGTGCGGTAGCCGCTTGCGCGGCACTTCGTGACATCCGCGCCATCGATCGGTGCAGCGGATGCCGAAAAGTGGCGCGCGTACCGTCCAGACGCCGCGGTCAGGATGCCGCGGGGTCGGTGTCCTGGGGCTCATCGCCGTCGGCCTCTGCGGCCGGGGCATCGCCGGACTCGGCGTCGCCGGGCTCCTCGTCGTACAGCACGGGGCGATCGAGGGTCTTCTGCTCGTAGTCGCGCGGGTCGACGGCGAGGATCAGCATCGACATGATCAGCAGCGTGACGATGAACGCGCCGCCGCCGATCACGAGGCCGAGAGCGACAGGGGTGAGCCCGTCGTAGTTGCCGTTGGCGATCGCACTGTTGACACGTGAAGTGAACGCACCGGTCGAGACGAGGGTCACGACCGCGGCGAACACACCGGCGATCAGGGCGATACCGAGCAGGTGCAGCGGACGCAGCAGCTCTCGACGGGTGGACTTCTTCTCGCTCACGCAGCGCCTCCGGTCGGGGTCGATTCGCCCACAGCATCCGCGGTCTCAGCATCCTGCGGTTCGGCGCGACGCGGCGAGAACCCGGCGATGGCGAGGAAGACCGCGACGATCGCCGCATAGCCGCCGAACATGCCGACGGCGAGGATGATTCCGGTGAGCGTCAACGCTCCGGCCCCGTCGACGGAGTACTGCAGCGCATAGTTCGCCGGGATCAGCAGCAGGACGACGGCGAGCAGCAGCCCGAGCGCGCCGACGACGATCGCATCCTTCGCGGCTGGTTCGGTGCGGCGGGCGCGGAGGCCGGCGATGAGCTCGACCAGTCCGGATGCCGCCGCCCAGACGATCACGACGACGAAGAACACCCCGTCCGTGCGCCACGTCGGGATGCCGCTGACGATCGCGGCGGCCAGATCGATGGCGGCCAGGAGGATGAACGGCCAGCGCCTGCCCGCGGACGCGACGAGCCACGCCCCCAGAATCAGGATGAAACCGCTCGCGGCGACGAATCCGCCGAACACGGAGAAGCCGATAGCGGCAGAGTGATCGGGCGAGAACGTGATCATGAGAGCCGACGCCGCGGCGAAGAGCGCGCGCAGCAGTTGGACGTGGCGCACGGTGAACGTGCGAGCAGGGGCAGACATGACGATTCCTCGGTCTTCCGGGGTGGTGCCTCCAGTCTACGCGCGAAGCCTGACCCTCGATGAAAGGAGGAAGATGTCGGCCACACCGGCCGGGAGCCGACAGTTTCCTCCTTTCATCGGCTGAGGCGGGTGCCCGCTAGGCGACCGGGCGGCCGGGGGTGTTCGACCACTGACTCCAGGAGCCGTGGAAGATCTTCGCGGGGATGCCGGCCTCGGTCAGCACCAGGGCCGTCCGCGCGGCTGTGATCCCCGACCCGCAGTACGCGCCGACCTCGATGCCGTCGACGACTCCGACCTCGGCGAACCTCTCGCGCAGGTCGTCGAGACTGCGAAGCGTGCCGTCCTCGCGCACATGGTCCGTCGTCGGCAGATTGACGGCACCGGGGATGTGCCCGGCGATCGGATCCATCGGCTCGACGTCACCGCGGTACCGCTCGGGCGCACGCACGTCGAGCAGGATGCCGGATGCCGGCAGAGCCGCAGCCTCATCGATCGAGAGGCTGTCGCCCGTGATGTCGCCGAGTTCGACGTCGCCGGTCTCCGGCGTGACGTCGCCGCGCTCGACCGCACCACCCGCTGCCTGCCAGGCCTTCCAGCCCCCGTCGAGCACCCGCACGTCGACGCCGCCCTGCCGCAGCATCCACCACGCACGTGCCGCGGGCAACCCGCCGGCATCGTCATAGGCCACGACGACGTCGCCGCTGTTCAGACCCCAGCGGCGCGCAGCATCCTGCAGGTGCACCCTCGTCGGGAGCGGATGACGGCCCTCGTCGGGCCGACCGGGCCGCGACAGCTCCGTTTCGAGATTCACGTACACGGCGCCCGGGATGTGCCCGGCAAGATACTCCTCGCGGCCGTCCGGCTGATCCAGCCTCCACCGCACGTCGAGCACGCGCGCTCCGGCATCCGTCAGCTTCTGCAGCTCGGTCACGTTCACCAGTTGCGACATGACTTCAGGCTACGCCGCTGCGTCTCTCGTGCCGTGGGCGGGGTCAGCCCTTCTCGCCGTCCTCGTCGGAGTCATCGTCATCGTCATCGTCATCATCATCCACGTCGTCGGCCTCGTCGGCATCCGGCGCCAGTTCGATGACCTCGTCGCCCTCTTCGAGGACGTCGGCGTCGTCGGCATCCTCGGCGACTTCGGCGTTTCCGGCATCCTTGCCTGCGGCCTCCGATCCGAGCACACCGTCGGGGCGGATGAGCTCTCGAACCTCGGCCATGAAGCTGTTCAACTGCTGCTGTTGCCAGCGCAGCTGACGGGTGCGGTCCTCGGCGTCGCGGAGCACGTCGGTCGTGTGACCGGTGACGGTGCTGACGATCTTCTGCGCCTTGAGCCGGGCACGCTCGAGGGTCTCGCGCGCCCGCATCTGCGCATCGGCCTCGATCGACTGCGCCTGCGAGCGCATCAGACGCTCGTAGTCCTCAGCCTTGGCCGAGATGCGCTTCGAGTGCTCCAGGGATGCCGCGACCTGCTCGTTCGCGTCGAGCGTGATGCGCTCGGCGTGTGCGACGGCCTGGTTGTGCAGCAGCAGGAACTCCTGCTGCGCGTCGTCCTGCCTGCGGGTCAGGGTCTCTTCGAACTCGAGCACGCGGGCATTCATCTCGCGGACCTCGCGCTCGGCATCCGCGCGCTGCTGGGTGGTCTCGCGGGTGACCATCGACCGGAGCGCCGCGGCGCCCTTCTCTGCCTCGGTGCGGACGGTCGCGGCCTCCTGCTCGGCCTGGTTCACCTTCTCGGCGGCGTGCGCGGCCTCGCGATCGATGCGCGCCTCGTGGGCCGTGTACTCGGTGTCGATGCGCAGGCGCACCTGGTCGGCGTCGTGCTGGGCCTGCGTGGTAACGCGGTCGACCTCGGCGGCGAGCTCCGCGCGGCGGCCGTCTG
>NZ_JBQDVP010000044.1:0-17533 GCF_052102115.1 Microbacterium sp. | reverse complement strand
TGCCTCTTCGCGTGCGGCTACGAGCAGGCGCTCAGCCTGCACGGCCGCGTTCTGGATGAGCACGGTTGCCTGCTCTTCGGCGACGCGGAGCACGGCCTCGAACTGCAGGCGGGAGCCCTCTGCGTCGGCCTCGTCCTTCGGGGCGTCCACGAGTTCGTTGGACAGCGCGCTGACCTGCTGTTCGGCCTCGTCGACCTGGGCACGGGCGGCGGCCAGGTCGGCCTCGAGATCGGCGATGCGCTTCTCATCGGCGGCACGGGCCTCGGCGAGCTGCTCCTCCTGCTGCTTCTCGAGTTCGGCGATGCGGGCTTCGCGCTCGGCGACCTGCGCCTCGCTCTCCGACCGCGCGGCGTCGACCTCGGCGCGCACCGCCTCGACGTCGCGGTTCACGCCGGAGCGTGCTTCATCGAGTTCGCCCTCCGCGCGCTGCACCTGCATGCGCAGGCCGGCGATCGCGGCATCCACCTCACCGCGGTCGTACCCGCGGAAGGCGACCGCGAAGGTGTCCTGGTCGCGGGACGGCCCCTGAGCGAGCTGGTCGAAGAAGTCGGCCCCCTGCGCGGTGCTGTTCTCGACGGATTCGTTCACGGGGAACACCTTTCTGAGCAATGCGCACCGCGCCTCCACGATCGAGCAGAACTCAGCAAGGAGGGGATTCGCAGATAGGGGAAGTGAGTCGACCCTTAGCCTATCCAGTGCTCCCACCGTAGGGAACCGTCGATGGATAAACTGCTGGACGCCCCCGAGTGAAGGATTCCGCGATGCCGCGTTTCGACCTACCTGCCGAGGAGTTGCGCTCCTACCGCCCCGAAGTGACGGAGCCCGCCGACTTCGACGACTTCTGGGAGCAGACGCTCGCCGAGTCCCGTGCTCTCATGGAGTCGATCCGTCTGTCGCGCATCGACTCGCCGCTGCAGTCGGTCGAGGTCTACGACGCCACCTTCAGCGGATACTGCGGGGATCCGATCGGCGGCTGGCTGCTGATGCCCGCCGAGGCCGAGGAGCCCTTGCCGGCAGTGATCGAGTTCAACGGATACGGCGGTGGCCGCGGCCTCCCCCACGAGCGGCTGGGGTGGGCGTCATCCGGATACGCGCACTTCTTCATGGACACCCGCGGACAGGGCAGCGGCTGGGGAACCGGCGGCGTGACTCCCGATCCGCACGGCTCAGGGCCGGCCACACCCGGATTCATGACCCGTGGAATCGAGGATCCGGACGCCTACTACTACCGACGCGTGTACACGGATGCGGTTCTCGCGATCGACGCGATCCGTTCACTCGACCGGATCGACGCGGCGCGTGTGGCGGTGTGCGGCGGGAGCCAAGGAGGCGGCATCGCGATCGCGGCGGCCGCGCTGTCAACAGGCCTGATCGCCGCCATGCCCGATGTTCCATTCCTGTGCCATTTCGACCGCGCCGTCGGACTGACCGACCGCGCCCCCTATCAGGAGATCGTGAAGTACCTGTCGATCCACCGCGATGCGGCAGAGCGCACCTTTGAGACGCTCTCGTACTTCGACGGCGTGAACCTCGCCCGCAGGGCAACCGCCCCCGCTCTCTTCTCGGTCGCTCTCATGGACCAGACCTGCCCGCCGTCGACGGTGTACGCCGCGCGGAACCACTGGGGCGGCGCCGCGGACATCGTCGAGTACGCGTTCAACGAGCACGAGGGCGGAATGGGCACGCAGTGGGAGAAACAGGCCGCGTTCCTCGCGGAGCAGCTGACCGGGTGAACACGAGCGGCATCGATCCTCCTCGTCACTCACGTGTTCGATCCAGATCGTCGTCCCAGACGTGTGGTAGGCGTCCTTGAGCAGCGCCAGGCGCGCCGTCGGCGGTCACACGGTCAGCAGCACCTTGGTCGCACGGCGCTCGTCCATCGCTTTGTACCCGGCGGCAGCCTCTTCGAGCGGCAGCGTGAGGTCGAAAACGTCACCCGGGGTGATCTTCCTATCCCAGATGAGCTGGATGAGCTCGGGCAGGAAGCGGCGGACAGGAGCGGGGCCTCCGTGCAGGTGCACCCCGGAATTGAACAGCTCCTGGCCGGGCAGTGCCACGTCGTGCGAGACGCCGACGAAGCCGACGTGTCCGCCGGCGCGGGTGGAGCGTATCGCCTGCATCATCGACTCCTGGGTGCCGACGGCTTCGATCACCGAGTGTGCACCGAGCCCGTTCGTGAGCTCCTTGATCTTCGCCACGCCCTCGTCGCCGCGCTCTTCGACGATGTCGGTCGCGCCGAAGCTGCGGGCCAGCTCCTGACGGTCGGCGTGCCTGCTCATCGCGATGATCCGCTCCGCGCCGAGCTGCTTCGCCGCGAGGATACCGAGGAGCCCGACCGCGCCGTCACCGACGACCGCGACCGTCTTGCCTGGTCCGGCCTCGGCGGCCACGGCGGCGAACCAGCCGGTGCCGAGCACGTCGGATGCGGCGAGCAGTGCCGGGATCAGGTCGGCGTCCGGCGGGCCGGGGGTTGCGACCAGGGTGCCGTCGGCGTGCGGGATGAGACTGTACTCGGCCTGCGTTCCGAACCGGCCCATCGGCACGACGTGCGCGCAGCGGGACTGGTACCCGGCCTGGCAGATCTCGCAGGTGTTGTCGGACGCCATGAACGATCCGACCACGAAGTCGCCGACCTTGATCGTCGTCACCTCGGCGCCGACCTCCTCGACGACTCCGACGTACTCGTGCCCCATCGGCGTCTCGTGCACCTTGTCGGCACCGCGGTAGGGCCACAGGTCCGACCCGCAGATGCAGGTCGCGGCGACCTTGATGACGGCATCCGTCGGGCGGGTGATGACCGGCTTCTCGCGTTCTTCGACCCGGACGTCGCCGGGCCCGTGCATGACTACTCCGCGCATGTGCTGCTCCTTCATGTGGTCATTCTCGTCCGTGGTCAGTCTTGCAGCCAACGGGTCGCCTCGATTGTGGTGAGCCGGTTCTGCTCAGAGCAGAACGGGTGTCGCGGCATCCGATCGCGGGGTTAGCGTGAGGCATGGCCGAGATCGCCCGTTTGCCCCGTCTGCAGCATCCACCGCGCCGTCCGCAGGACGGACCCGAGCCGCTCTGGCGGCATCTGCTCGGCGATCTGCTGCGCCGCCGGCGGCACGAGCGCGACGAGACGCTCACCGAGACCGCCGAGCAGGCCGGCGTCTCACCGCAGTACCTCTCCGAGGTCGAGCGCGGGCTGAAGGAACCGTCGAGCGAGATGATCGCGGCGATCGCCGGTGCGCTCGACACGACGCTGATCGAGCTCACCAGCGGCGTGGCGGATGAGCTGCGCACGGCCGCAGCCCCGGCATCCGCCACGGTCTCGGCCGGTCGCGGGGCACTCGCGCTCGCGGCGTGACCTCGGCCGACACTTGTCAGCCTGAATCACACCCGTCAGCCGAAATCCAATATCGGGGCCGACGGGTGTGATCTGGACCGACAAGTGTCAGGCGGCTATGCGGCCGCCCGCTCCGCCAGCACGGTGTCGATCAGCCCGTACTCGAGGGCGGCGGATGCCGTGAACACCCGATCCCGGTCGGTGTCGGCGCGCAGCGCCTCGACCGTGCGGCCGGTGTGCCGGGCGAGCACGGCCTCCATGTCCGCGCGCACGCGCACGACCTCGTCGGCGGCGAGGATGAGGTCGGGGATCGCTCCGCGCGACTGCCCCGCGGGCTGATGCAGCACGATGCGGGCGTGTTCGAGCGCCGCCCGCTGCCCCGGCGTGCCAGCGGTCACGAGGAGCGCTGCCGGCCCGATCGCCTGGCCGACGACCGTCGTCGCGACGGTCGGGCGGATGTGCTGCATCGTGTCGTAGATCGCCAGCGCCGCACCCGGGTCGCCACCCTCGCTGTTGATGTAGAACTGGATGCCGGTGTCGGGACTGTCGGCATCCAGATGCAGCAGCTGCGCGATCAGCGCGTTCGCGACCCCGGCGTCGATACCGGTGCCGAGGTAGATGACGCGCTCGGCGAGCAGGTGCGAGTAGACGTCCATGACGCGCTCACCCCGTGGATGCTGCGCGATGACGTTCGGGATCGTGTAACTGCTCATGGCGTCTCTCCTTCCGGGGCGGGTGCCGCAGCATCCGTCCCCAATCCGACCCGCGCGCGGCGGCGCGGCATGACGTCTGCGATCGTCGTGACGATCTCGTCGATGAATCCGTACTGCTCGGCCTCGACCGCGGTGTACCAGTGGTCGTGCAGCGAGTCGTCGAAGATGCGCTCGACCGGCTGACCGGTGTCGTCGGAGATGAGTCCGAGCACGGTGTCGCGCATCTGACGGAGGTCATCGGCCTGCACCTCGATCTCGACCGCCGAGCCGCCGATCCCGGCTGAACCCTGATGCATGAGGATCCGCGCGTGCGGCAGCGCCCGACGCTTGCCCCTTGTGCCGCCGGAGAGCAGGAACTGCCCCGCGCTGGCTGCGACGCCGAGGGCGAGTGTGGCCACGTCGTTCGGGATGAGGCGCATGATGTCGCGGATCGCCAGCATCGACGGCACCGAGCCGCCGGGCGAGTGAATCCACAGGGCGATGTCGGCGACGGGATCTTCGGCCGACAGCGTCAGCAGCTGCGTCATCAGCAGGGTGCCGTTGTCGTCGTCGAGGGCGCCATCGAGCACGAGGATGCGGTCATGGAACAGCGCGCGTCTGGCTTCAGGGCCGAACTGCGGGATGGGAGTGTCTTCGCTCATGCCTTCAGCCTGCGCGGCCGGGGCGAACGCGGTGCCGGAATCCGCTCACAGCGGTTCTGCCCTCGGCAGAGCGACCCTCATCGGGACTGCCCGGCGCCGCGACAGCGAACCGCCCCGGCGCGCGAGATGCGCCGGGGCGGCTCCGTCGAGCAGGGGTTCAGTCGGCGAGCTGGAGAGCCCGACGGTGCTGCACGCGATGGCCGATCCAGAAGCCGATCGCGATGAGACCGACCAGTACGGCGCCGAGCATCCACGGCAGCATCGAGGGTGCCGCACCGGCCGTCGCGGTCGCCAGCGTGCCAGAGCCGTCGGCGACGAGACCGTTGCCCGCCGCAAGGTCTGCGGCACCAACAGCGAGCGTTTCGCCGCCGTCGGCGAGCTCTCCCGATCCGTCCGAGACCGTGGCCGCTCCCTCCGAGAGCGCACCGACGCCGGTATCGAGCTTCGAGGCGCCGGTCGCCAGCGTTGCCGTGCCCGCCGCGAGCGCCGCTGCGCCCTCGTCGAGGCTGCTCGCGCCGGAATCGATCCGGATCGAACCGGCGTGCAACGACGTCGCACCAGCGGCGAGAGTGTCCATGCCCCCGGCGAGACTGCTCGCGCCGCCGGCCAATTCGGCCGTGCCATCCTTCAGCGGCTGCAGACCGGTGGAGAGCTGCTGTGCTCCTGTGGCGACCTGAGAGGTTCCCGCCTTGAGCGGCTGCGCGCCGTCGGCCAGCTGCGCTGCGCCAGCGACGAGCTGCGCCGTGCCATCCGTCAAGGGGGCGATTCCGGCGGCGAGGTCGGAAGCGCCGGTGGAGAGCTGCGCGGTACCGGCCTTCAGCGCCTGCGTGCCGACGAGGAGCGCGGGTGCGCCATTCTCCGCATCGACGAGAGCCACGGTCCCTGGCCATCCCTGAGCAGCGTTGCCGTTGACCAGCGCGTTCGCACCAGCAGCCACCTGTTCGGCTGCAGCTGCGGTGTTCAGTGTTCCTGCGGCGAGCGCTGGTGCGGCCGCAGCCGCGCCGGCGATGCCGTCGACCTGTGCATCGACGCCCGCCGAGAGTGCGGCGAGCTGCTGGAACTGCGCATTGTCGGGATCGGAGGCGGCGAGCTGCGCGAGTGCATCGGCCAGCTGCTGAGAGTTGCCCGGCGCGCTGTCGGCCGCGGCGGTGACGGCTGCGGCAGTCTCTTCGCTGGCGAGGACCTGCAGCTCCGGGGTGACAGCTGCCGCCAGGCCGGCGTTGAGCTGATCGGCTCCGACGAGCACCTGGCCCGCAACCTGGTGGGCTCCGGCGACCCCGGCGGCGAGGCTGGTCACGCCGTCGAGCACTGCTTGTGCCCCGGCATCCGTCTCCTGGGCGCCGGCAGACAGGCGCTGTGTGCCTTCCCGTGCCTTCTGCGCACCCGCATCCACCTGCTGGGTTCCGGCGGAAAGGCGCGTCGCGCCGTTGAGTACCGACCGCGCACCGTCGTCGACCTGCGCCGCACCGCTCGACAGACTCTGCGCACCGTCAAGCGCGGTTTGGGCTCCCGAGTCCGCCGACGCCAGCCCGGCGGTGAGCTTCTGCGCGCCGAGCAGCGCATCCAGTGCGCCGCCGCTGAGCTTCGCGGCTCCTGCCGTGGCGTCGGATGCTCCGGCAGCCAACGTGTCCGCGCCGGCGGCCAACGAGGCTGCACCGGTCGACGCACTCTTCGCACCGGTCACGAGCTTCCTTGAGCCGGCATGCGCACTCGCGGCACCCTCGGCGAGCTTCTCGGTGCCGTCAGCCAGCGTGCCGGCTCCGGTGGAGAGATCCTCTGCGCCGGCGGCCAGCTGAGTCGAGCCGTCCTTTGCGGTCAGTGTGCCGTCGGACAGCTCGGCCGCGCCGGCCGAGATCTTGCCGGTCGTCAGGAAGAAGACAATCACCATCGCGGTCAGCAGCAGGCTGAGAACGATGGCGGTGATGCGCATGCCTCGGCCGTGCGCGTGGGTCGTAGAACTCGTCATTGGGGCTCCAGGGTCGGTGGCGTCGTTGCCACCCGCAGTGTAAGTGCGTCATTCTCACGCTGGCGGTTCCTTTGAACGCCGGCACTAAGTTTCAGCACTCGCGGCACGCGGTCTTCTGTGGTGAGTCGACAGAATCCATTGACTGCGAGTCAACAGAGCTGCGCACCCGACCCGGAGCGCGCTTGTTCTAGGCGCGCCTAAAAGGTAGGTTTTCGGCGTGCCTAAATATCGCGGTCGTGTGGCGCGGGCTGTCGCCGGCGCAGCCGCGTGTGCCGTGGCGGTCACGCTCTCGGGGTGCACCGGGCCGGATGCCCTCAATGACGATGAGCGCCCAGTCGTGCTGACCACCTTCACGGTGCTCGCCGACATCGCCGAGAACGTTGCGGGCGACCATCTGCGCATCGAGTCGATCACGAAGCCGGGCGCGGAGATCCACGGCTACGAGCCGACGCCGGGTGATGTGCGCAAGGCGGCGGATGCCGACCTCATCCTCGACAACGGACTGAACCTCGAGGCCTGGTTCGCCCAGTTCGTCGACTCGGTCGACGTGCCGCACATCGTGGTCTCGGAAGAGGTCGACGCGATCGACATCACCGAAGACGCATACGCCGGTAAGCCCAACCCGCACGCGTGGATGAGTCCGGCGAACGCCCGGCTGTACGTCGACGCGATGGCCACGGCATTCAGCGACCTCTCCCCTGAGCACGCTGAGGACTTCGCCGCGAACGCTGACGCGTACAAAGCGGAACTGCAACAGGTGCAGGATGACCTCGCCGCAGACCTCGCGGAGCTGCCCGAGAACGAACGGGCTCTCGTCACGTGCGAAGGAGCCTTCTCGTATCTGGCGCGGGATGCGGGTCTCACGGAGGCCTACATCTGGGCCGTCAACGCCGAGCAGCAAGCGACACCCCGGCAGATCGCCGCCGCGATCGAGTTCGTCGACGAAAACGACGTGCCGGCGGTGTTCTGCGAATCGACCGTGTCGGACCGGGCGATGCAGCAGGTCGTCGAGGCGACGGGTGTGACCTTCGGCGGCACCCTCTACGTCGACTCGCTGTCCGAGCCCGACGGCCCGGTGCCCACCTATCTCGATCTGATCCGGCACGACGCCGACCTGATCGTCGCCGGTCTCACCGGGAGCGGATCATGAGCGCCATCGACATCAGCGGCCTCACCGTGCGGTACGGCGACGTGCTCGCACTCGACGACATCTCACTCGCGGTCGAGCCCGGGCGGGTGACTGGGCTCATCGGCATGAACGGTTCGGGAAAGTCGACGCTGTTCAAGTCGATCATCGGGCTCGTGCGGCCCACCGCGGGGCAGGTGCGGCTGGAGGGAGCCGACCCGGCATCCGCTCGCCGCCGCGGACTGATCGGCTACGTGCCGCAGAGCGAAGATGTCGACTGGACGTTCCCCGTCTCGGTGCGCGACGTCGTGATGATGGGCCGATACGGCCGGCAGGGGCCCCTGCGGCGAGCGCGCGCGGCGGACAAGCGCGCGGTCGAAGAGGCGCTGGAGCGAGTCGAGCTCACCGAGCTCGCCGACCGGCAGATCGGGCAGCTCTCCGGCGGGCAGCGCAAGCGCGCCTTCGTCGCCCGCGGCATCGCTCAGGGGTTGGCGGAGCGCGCCGGCATCCTCCTCCTGGACGAACCGTTCGCCGGCGTCGACAAGCGCAGCGAAGCGACGATCGTGCGGCTTCTGCGCGAGCTCGCGGCATCGGGCAGCACGGTGCTCGTCTCGACGCACGACCTGCATGCGCTGCCGTCGCTCGCCGACGAGGCGGTGCTGCTGATGCGGCGGGTGCTCTTCCACGGATCGGTGACCGAGGCGCTCGAACCCCGCAATCTCGCGCGGGCGTTCGGGCTGGAGGATGCGCCGTGATCCTCGACTGGATTCTCGAGCCGCTGCAGTACGACTTCATGGTGCGCGCGCTCGTCACCACGGCGGTCGCGGCGGTCGTGTGCGCGGTGCTCTCGTGCTGGCTGGTTCTGGTGGGCTGGTCGCTGATGGGCGATGCGGTCTCGCATGCCGTGCTGCCCGGTGTCGTGCTCGCGTACATCTTCGGAGCGCCGTTCGCATTGGGCGCCCTGGTCTTCGGACTTCTTGCCGTCGGGCTGATCGGCCTGATCCGCGGCACGAGCCGCGTCAAGGAGGATGCCGCGATCGGCATCGTCTTCACCACCCTGTTCGCGCTCGGGCTCGTGCTGATCTCGGTCACCCCGAGCCAGACGGATCTGAACCACATCATCTTCGGGAACATCCTCGGGGTATCCGAGGGTGACCTCATACAGATCGCGATCCTCGCGGCGATCGCCTTCGGCCTACTGATCGTCAAACGCCGCGACCTCACCCTGTACGCCTTCGACCCGACGCACGCGTTCGCGATCGGGCTCTCGCCCCGGATGCTGGGGGCACTGCTGCTCGGCGTGCTCGCACTGACCGCGGTCGTGGCCCTGCAGGTCGTCGGCGTCGTGCTCGTGGTGGCGATGCTCATCATCCCCGGCGCGACGGCCTACCTGCTGACGGATCGCTTCGGACGGATGCTGGTGATCGCACCCGTCATGTCGGCACTGTGCAGCGTGATCGGGATCTACCTCAGCTACTGGATCGACGCCGCATCCGGCGGGCTCGTGGTCGTGGTGCAGGGGTGCGTGTTCGCGCTCGTGTACCTGTTCTCACCGCGGCAGGGCGTGATCGGCAAGCGGCTGCGCGCGCGGCGGGTGCCGAGCGGCGTGGGGGCGGCTTCGACTCGCTGACGCTCGCTCACCCCGTTTCGTCTTCGGCGCTCCGCGCCTCCGCTCAACGCCCGGCGCTCTCCCGCCCCGCCTCCGCTCAACATCCGGCGCTCTCCGGCCCCGCGGGGCGTTGAACGAACGCTCTCCCGCCCCGCGGGTCGTTGAGCGAGCGGAGCGAGACGAAACGGACTGAGCGAGCGGAGCGAGCCGAAGTCAGCCCACGCGAACCTCCGCGGCAACCCGCGCAAACGCCTGCCCGAGGTCGGCGATCAAGTCACCGGCATCCTCCAGTCCGATCGATAGCCGCAGCACATCGGCATCCGGCCGAGCATCCGCCGGCACCGGCCGGTGCGTGAGCGCGGCCGGATGCTGGATGAGCGAGTCCACGCCGCCCAGCGACACCGCATGGGTGAACAGTTTCACCGACGAGGCGACGGCGCTCGCAGCCGCGTACCCGCCCCGCATCCGGATCGCGACCATCGCACCCGTGCCATGCATCTGCCGCTCGAGAACACCGTCCGGGTCGCCATCGAGCCCGGGGAAGAACACCTCGTCGACCTCGGGCCGGTCGATCAGCCACTGCACGATCTGCTGGGCGTTCTGCTGCTGCTGACGCATCCTGACCGGCAGGGTCGTGAGCCCGCGATGCAGCAGATACGCGCCCAGCGGATGCAGCAGCCCACCCGTCACCGCACGCACGCGTCGCAGCGCCTCGGCCGTCTGTTCGCTGCACGCCACGACGCCCGCGATGACGTCACCGTGCCCGCCGAGGTACTTCGTCGCGCTGTGCAGTGACATCGCCGCGCCGTGGTCGAGGGGATTCTGCAGCAGCGGCGTCGCGAAGGTGTTGTCGACGACCACCGGCACCTCCCCTGCGGCAGCGACGACCTCGGCGATGTCGACGAGCTCGAGCGTGGGATTGGCCGGCGTCTCCAGAACGACGAGGCCGGTGTCCTCGCGCATCATCGACCGCACCTCAGACGGGTGGCAGTATGTGGTCTCCGTACCCAGCAGGCCGGAGCCGAGCAGATGGTCGGTGCCGCCGTACAGCGGTCTGACCGCCACGACATGGCGCTTTCCGACGGCACTCGTGTGGGCGAGGATCACCGCGGTCATCGTCGCCATGCCCGACGAGAACGCCACGGATGCTTCGGCGTGCTCCATCTCGGCGAGCGCATCTTCGAAGCGTGACACCGTCGGGTTCCACAGCCGCGCGTAGACCATGCTGCCGTCAGCGGGTGGACGGCCGCCGGTCGCCATGGCTTCGTAGGAGTCCCCACCGCGCTCGATGTCGGGCAGCGGGTTCGTGGTCGACAGATCGATCGGCAGGGCGTGCACGCCGAGGTCGGAGAGGTCGGCTCGGCCACTGTGCACGGCCACCGTGTCTGGATGCAGCTGGTCAGTCATGCTTCAACGTTGCCGGAATCACAATAGAAATGGGAGAATTCGACAGCATCCGCCAGAGAAGTGTGGTCATCCGCATTCTTCGGCAAGACAGCGACCCACGGAAGGATCGGAATTGGCGAAAGCACAACTCGACGAGCTCGACCTCGAGATCCTCGCGGCGCTCAGCGCTCGCGCCGACCTCACCAACAAGGCGCTCGCCCAGCAGCTCGGGCTTGCCGAGTCGACCTGCGCGCACCGCGTGCGCGGGCTGCGCGACCGCGGGATCATCCGCGACACCCGGATCCGGCTCGATGCGGCAGCGCTCGGCTATCCGCTGGAGGCCATCATCAAGGTGCGCCTCGCGAACCACACCGGCGACAAGGTGAATGCGCTGTTCGACGCCCTCGCCGCGACGCCGCGGGTGCTGCAGGTGTTCCACGTCGCCGGCGTCGACGACTTCCTCGTGCACGTCGTCGTTCAGGATGCCGTCGCGCTCCGCGACATCGTCCTGGAGCACATCACGGTGCATCCGGTCGTGCGCGGCACCGAGACGCAGCTGGTGTTCGAGCTGCGCGACGGGCGCGGCGTGCTGGGGTAGCGATGCTCAGCGGCGCAGCAGCTTCTTCCACCGCTTCTGCACGACGATCGGGACGGCCTCGGTGACCACGGCATCCACGTTCAACGAGCTGTTGTCCGGTCCGACGAGTGCGATCGGCGTGGTGAGCGTCGGCTCGAGCGGATCGACCGGCATGCGCGCCAGTGCCCGGTGCGCCCGCACGTACGCGGGGATGAGGATCACGACCGCGCCGACCCACGCCAGCGGGTTGCTCAGGGCGACTCCGCCGAAGCCCAGCACGGCTCCGAGGGCCACGGCCGCGCCCACGCGCATGAAGAGTTCTACCGTGCCGGTGATGGTCGGGATCATCGCCTGTCCGAGCCCCTGCAGGGCGCCGCGCAGCACGAACAGCACACCCAACAGAGCGTAGGTCGATCCGTTGATGATGAGCATGAGGTGCGCGCGCTCGACGACCTCGTCCGACCCCTCACCGACGAACAGGCGCACGAGGTTCGTGCCGAATGCGATGAGCACCGCGCCGAGCACGGCTGACGCGATGATCGTCATCCAGATCGCCTGCTTCACACCGGCGCGGATGCGGTCAGGTCGCCGCCCGCCGAAGTTCTGCGCCACGTACATCGAGACGGCCAGGCCCAGCGAGGCGAGCAGTGCGGTCGCGAGGCTGTCGACGCGGCTCGCGGTGGTGTAGGCGGCGACGGCTTCTGCCCCGAGCATGTTCAGCGCCACCTGCACCACGAGGGTGCCGATCGCGATGATCGAGGCCTGGAATCCCATCGGCAGCCCCAGCCGCAGGTGATCGGCGATGTCGTTGCGGGTGATCTTCCAGTCTTCGCGCCGCACGTGCAGCACCGGCATCCGACGCCGAACGAATACGAGGCACAGCAGCACCGAGACGGCCTGCGAGACCACGGTCGCCAGCGCCGCACCGGCGACTCCCCAGCCGACCGGTCCGACCAGCACGACGACGAGCACGACATTCAGCGCGCACGCGATGGTGAGGAAGATCAGCGGCGTCTTCGAGTCTCCGATCGCGCGGATGATCGCGGAGAGGTAGTTGAAGAACATCGTCGCACCGCCCCCGAGGAAGCTCACCTGCGTGAACAGCGTCGCCTCGGGCAGCAGGTCGGGCGGCGTCTGCAGCAGCATCAGCACGGGTCCGGCGAGCAAGGGCCCGCCGATCGTGATCAGGATGCTGGCCACCGCCGCCAGCAGCGTGCCCGTGGCGACCGAGCGACGCACGCCCGCGTCGTCCTTCGCGCCGAATGCCTGTGCCGTCGGGATCGCGAAGCCGCTCGTCATGCCCCAGGCGAACCCGAGCAGCAGGAACAGCAGCGATCCGGTCGCCCCGACTGCCGCGAGCGAGTTCACGCCGAGCTCGCGGCCGACGACGATCGTGTCGACGACCTGGTACAGCTGCTGCACGACGTTGCCGATGAGCAGGGGTACGGAGAACGCCAGGATGACGCGCCAAGGGCGACCCGTCGTGAGGGAGGTGGCCATGCGGGAAGGGCTTCCGAACGTGAAGATCGAGGGGGAATCGTCTCGCCGGCATCCGACGAGCGCCCCAGTCTATCGAATCGATTCGGACGTGACTGTGTGCACGCCGACCGCGCGCGGCACCGGTTTGGCCGGAACGTGCGATGGAACCGGTGGCGGCGCGTTCGTGATGATCGGCTTCTCAGGCGGCGCAGGATGCCGTCGCACGAACGCCGTCAGCGCGGATCGTACGACCGGACCGAGCACGAGGGCGGCAATGAGCGCCCCCACCGCGACGAGCGCGGGGATCCACTGCCCCGAGAAGCCGGCACCGAGGCTCAGCAGTGCTCCGCCGATCCACACGGCGCCGGTGCCGCCGGCCAGCCCGGCGTTTCCGATCGCGAGCGCGACACCCACGATGATCGCGCAGATCAGCGCAATTCCTGCGCCGGCGATCCCGGCCCACAGGAAGAACCCTGCCAGATCTCGCACCACACCTATCGTTGACATTTCTGACCCCCCGGTCGCCTCCGTCATTCTTAAGATACGCAGGACAGCCGACATTCGCATCCGTCGGAAGGATGATGTTATGGAACCGGGTCCAACAAGCCCCGATCCACGGCGGCGGGGTAATGATGGAGGGGTGGCTGTTCCTCTCTCCGATCTGACGCGGATGCCGGATCCGCAACTCATCTATGCCGCCGACGGCACGCGTCTGGCGACTTACAGCTGGGGCGATGTCGACGCCCCGGTGGTCGTGCTCGTGCACGGCTTCGCGTCGAGCACGCGAGACACCTGGGTGCTGACCGGATGGGCGCGCAGACTCACGGATGCCGGGTACCGCGTCCTTGGCATCGACCTGCGCGGCCATGGCAAGAGCGACAAGCCCCATGACCCCGACGCCTACGCGATCGGCACGCTTGCGACGGACGTCGAGACCGTGCTGGACACGTACCTCGTCGAAGACGCCCTCTACGTCGGGTATTCGCTCGGCGCCCGCGTCGGCTGGGAGGTCGTGCGCGATCTGCCGCAGCGCATCCATCGCGCCGTCCTGGGCGGTGTGCCCGACGGCATCCCGCTCGAGCGCCTCGATATCGAGCAGGTGCGCGCGAACATCGAAGACGGCACCCCCGTCGAAGACCAGACGACGAAGAACTACATGACCCTCACCTCGCGCGTGCCGGGCAACGATCTGCGCTCGCTCCTCGCACTCGCGGAAGGCATGCGGCAGACGAGGACCATCGATCCCGACCCGTCGAACGCACCGACTCGGCCGATCCTGTTCGCCACCGGAACGAAGGATGCCGTGCTCGAGGGTTCGCGCACCCTGGCAGCGGCGGCGCCGAATAGCAGCTTTTTCGAGATCCCCGACCGGCACCACTTCAACGCCCCGGGCTCGAAGGCGTTCAAGGATGCCGCGCTGGAGTTCCTGGCCGGCTCCTGATCGCCGGAACTGACTCCGTGGCAGACTGAACGGGTGACCCAGTCCAGGAAGCCGGCCGTCATCCGCGGCTTCGCTGCGTCTTCACTGTCGATCTTCATCGCTCTGGCCGCTCACGTCTGGGGCGGAGGAGAGATGCCGGGCGGCATCGGAATCTTCGTGCCCTGGGTCCTCGCCTCTATGATCTGCGTGCTGCTTGCCGGCCGGAAGCTCTCGCTGATGCGGCTGAGCATCTCGGTCGGGCTGAGTCAGTTCCTGTTCCACCTGCTCTTCGTACTGGGTACGATCACGCCCGCGGGGGTCTCGACACCGCACGTGCACGGCGCGCCTCTGGTGCTGCCGCCGTCCGCGGGACTGTCAGAGGCTGTGGTCGCCGATTCGGTCATGTGGATCAGCCACGGCATCGCTGCACTTGTGACGGTCGTCGCCCTGCATCGCGGAGAAAACTTCGTGCTCGCGGTGCGCGAACTGGCAGCTCTCGCCGTGCGATGGCTGCGCCGACGTGCCGATGCCGTGCTCGTGCGACCGGCGATGGCGAGGACCGTCGCGCGTGGTGACTTCCAAACGGCCGGATGGGCCGCATCTGCGCTTCTCGCCACGCTTCGCGGTCGGGGACCGCCTCTCACCCCGCGATCCTGATCTGATCTCACTGCGGAGGCGACTGTACGTCGTCGTCCGCAGTGCCTCGCCGCGTGCATCGCACGCGCGCTCCGAGCAAGACAACGACGCCGCACCACGGCGTCCGTCGAAAGGCGTTTTCTGCCATGTCACCTTTCCGCAGCATTGCGGCGGGGCTGACGGTCGCTGCGGTCGCGATGCTCGCGTTCGCATCCCCCGCGTCAGCCCATGACCAGCTCGTCTCGAGCACTCCGAGTCAGGGCGAGCGGCTTTCTGCCGCCCCCTCGAGCATCTCGATGACCTTCTCCGGTGATCTCATCGTGCTCGACTCTTCGACGACGGGGGCAGTAGTTCTCGTCGTGGACGAGTCGGGCACCGACTGGATCAGCGGTGATGTCACGGTGTCTGGAGACACTGTGACCGCCGAGCTGAAGCCCGGCATGCCGGTGGCCGGCTACCAGGTGCGCTGGCAGGTCGTGTCGGAGGATGGGCATCCGATCGCGGGAGTCATCCCGTTCACGATCGGCGATGCCGATCCTCTGCCGATGGCCGGCACCGGGGGCGCGGCGGAAGAAGCAGCACCGGGGGCGACGTCGACGACGTCAGATCAGATCGCAGACCAATCGAGCGGCGCCGTCCGGGTGCTTCTCGTCGGAGGAGGCGGTGCGGTCATCGCTGTCGTCGTCTTCCTCCTGTTTCTATTCCTTCGCCGTCCGCGGACGGCACCCGCAGCATCCGATACGGATGAATCTGCGACAGATGATCTGTGAAAGGCAACACCATGAACACCACCAAAACCCCGGCGCGTCTCGCCGCCGTCTTCGCCGTCTCTCTCCTTGCGCTGACCGGGTGCGCAGCAGAAAGCGCACCGGCGACGGACGAGTCCATCGCATTCGGTGACGTCGTCACCATCGAAGATGCCTGGGTGAAGGCCGCGGATGAAGGCATGTCCGCATCCTTCGGCACGCTCGTCAACAGCGGTGACGCCGACGTGACCGTCGTGTCGGTCTCGTCGGATGCCTCGAGCATGCTCGAGCTCCACGAGACCGTCGAGAACGAAGCGGGCGAGATGGTCATGCGCGAGATCGACGGCGGGTTCGTCATTCCCGCCGGCGAAGACCTCGTCCTCGAGCCCGGCGGGAACCACATCATGCTGATGGACCTCACCGAGCCGTTGCGCGCAGGGGATGAAGCGACCTTCACCCTCACGTTCTCCGACGATTCGAGCTACGAGTTCACCGCGCCCGTGAAGGACTACTCGGGCGCGAACGAGAACTACGAGGAAGGCGACGAGCACGAGGACATGGATCACTGATGCCCACGCCCGCTGAGGGCGCCCGCTCACCCCGCTCCGGGTCGACCCGGCGGCAGTTCCTCCTCGGAGGAGCTGTCGCCGGCGCCGGCGCGGTGGCGGCCGTGGGCGCCGATCTCGCCCTGAACGATCAGAATCCTGGGAGCGCACCCGTCTCCGTGCCGATGAACGGCGAGGAGAAGGTGCCGTTCTTCGGAACTCACCAAGCGGGAGTGGACACGGCTGCTCAGGCCAACGGAGTCTTCGTAGCCCTCGACCTCCATGACGATGTCGACCGCGACGGCCTCGTCCGCGTGATGCGCATCCTCACCGACGACGCCGCGCGGCTCACCCAGGGGCAGCCCGCTCTGGCAGACTCCGAGCCCGAGCTGGCGCTCTCGCCGGCGCGACTGACCGTCACGTTCGGATTCGGCCCCGGTCTCGTCGAGCGTGCGGGCGGAACTGCACCGGCATGGCTCGCGCCCCTGCCCGCGTTCGGGGTGGACCGGTTGCAGCCGGAGTTCTCGGATGGGGATCTGCTGCTGCAGGTCGCCGGTGACGATCCGCTCACGGTCGCGCACGCGATCCGGATGCTGCTCAAGGATGTCCGCGGTTTTGCCGATGTCCGCTGGACGCAACGAGGATTCCGGCGCGCGTACGGCACAGAGCGCCCGGGCACGACGATGCGCAACCTGTTCGGCCAGGTCGATGGGACCAGCAACCCGCAGCCGGGCACGGAGGACTTCGACGGCGTCGTCTGGACCGGCGACGGCTGGCTCGCAGGCGGCACAGGGATGGTCGTTCGCCGCATCAGCATGAATCTCGACAAGTGGGACCGTCTGGATCGCAGCGGACGCGACTCGTCCATCGGCAGAACCCTCGCCAACGGCGCGCCCCTTACCGGGACTGAAGAGTTCGATGAACCGGACTTCGACGCGACGACCGGCATCGGGTTCCCTGTCATCCCGCAGTTCGCGCACATCCGTCGCGCACGCGGCGGCGGGAAGGAGCGAATCTTCCGCCGCGCGTACAACTACGACGAACGCCCCTCCGGCACGAATGTCTCCGAGTCCGGCCTCATCTTCGTCTCATTCCAGGCCGACATCGATCGCCAGTTCATCCCGATGCAACGACGACTCGACGAGCTCGATCTGCTCAACGAGTGGACCACTCCGATCGGATCCGCGGTCTTCGCCATCCCGCCGGGGTGCGCCGAAGGAGGGTTCATCGGCGACACACTTTTCACCTGAGATGGTTTCCTCGGGACGCCCTCTGCGACCGAGCTTCAGGTCGCAATTCCTGCCGTTCTGCGACGGATGTCAAGCTGTGTGGAGTCACGTGGCTCAGATCGTGACTGTTTCTTC
>NZ_JBQDVP010000043.1:0-27620 GCF_052102115.1 Microbacterium sp. | reverse complement strand
GCATCCGGCTTCTCGATCTTGATGACGTCCGCGCCGAGCTCGGCGAGGGTCATCGTCGCGTACGGCCCGGCGAGCAGCCGGGTGAAGTCGATGACCCGGATGCCGTGCAGAGGCTGGAACGGCGGCGGGGCAGGCGAGTCATCGAGCATGCCGGTCACGCTACCGACTCGGAGGGGGCCTACCTCATGGACGATCGACACACGTCCTGAACGGGGAAATGGTGTCGAGGTCCAGCGGCCGCTCGCCTATGCGGCTCCGAGCAGGCGCACTCGGCAGGCCAGCTCGACGGCGAAGCGAACGTCAGGTTCGTCCAGGTCGACGTCGAGTCGCTCACGGATCTGCCGCATCCGATAGCCGACGCCGTTGGGATGCAGCATCAGCTCCTGACCCGTATGCACGAGCGACCCGTTGTGGGCGAGATACGACAGCAGCGTGCGCACCGCGGTGAGTGAGCGTTCTTGGCCGAGAGCGTCGAGCGGATGCAGGATGTCGTGCAGCAGATCCCTGCTGATCGGCGACGCGTAGACATCGAGGAGCACGCGGCGCAGCCCCGTGACGTCGGTGAGTTCCACCCCGCCCAGTCGGCCGGCCGCGTTCGCCGACTCCGCCGCGATCCGTGCCTCTGCGGCGGACTGTCGCAGCCCGATCGCACCCAGCTGTGGTGTGCCCAGACCCAGCGTGTACGCCCAATCCGATCCGGCGAGCGTGCGCGCCTGCTCCTGAATGCGCACCGCGACCTCGCGCACGCGGCGCTGATGGTCGGCGGCACCGTGCTCCTCGGTGCACACGAGCATGAGGTCGTCCTGCAGGAACGCGAGGTGCCACATCTCCGCACGATCCTCCACGAGCTGCAGCGCGAACAGCTCCAGGGCCGGTTGCACGGTCCGCGGTGCGCGGGCATCGGGGTCGGCCGCATGCATCGGCGCCAGCCACGCGGCGACGTGCGATTGCTGCAGCGGCAGCCCCAGCCGCGCGGCCTGCCCGACGAACCCCTCCACGCGGGAGGACTCCGCCAGGACCAGTTCGATCAGCAGATCGGAGCGCGACTGCGTGGACGCATAGCGATCTCTCGTGCTGCGCTGGGCCGCACGAGAGAGCAGCGAGGCGATCACCGGCACGGCGACGCCGGTCGCGGCATCCGGAGCCGAAGCGACGACACGGCCGATCGGTACCTCCCCGATGCAGACGGCATCGCTCTGCGCCCAGGAGACGGTCAGATCCTCGACGAGCGCGACGCGGATGCCGAGCGCGGCCGATGCCGCCCCGAGGATGTCCTCGATCGTGGAATCGTCGGATGCCGCGGCTGCCGTCGCGCGCTCGACGGCCAGCGCTCCGCGCATCATGGCCTCTGACGCACCACCGGCGATCGCCCGATCGATCGCCTTCGCGAGGTCGGCCGCCTTCGCCCCCGGGGCGGCGAACACCGGAACCCCGGCACGACCGGCGAGGAGGACAGCGGTCTCGGGCAGGACGATGTCGGAGGCGAAGACCACCCCGGCCAGGCTTCGTGCGCTCGCCTGACGCAGCGCCACGTCGATCCGGAACGGCGGCGGCTGCTCGTCGCCGGTGATGATGACGAGCGTGCCGGTCGCAGCGGCGCCGAGGCCGTCCACGGGGATGAGGTCCACGCGCTCGATCGCGCGTTCATCGACCGGGCCTGCCTGATGGCTGAGCCCCAGGCGTTCGGCATCGGTGCGAAGATCCTCGATCGAGTACTGTGCCATCGGCACAGTCTGGCAGGAATCACTGGATGCTCAAGACATTGTCGGCCGCAGAGCCCCTCCGTACGGTGGGGACATGGCACAGACAGCATCCGTTCCGCAGCATGCGGCGCGCATCACCGAGGTCACTGCGGACGACGTCGCAGCCCTCGGCATCGGCACGGCGATCTTCGGCACCGGCGGCGGCGGTGAGGTATACGGGGCGCAGACGATGGTCGAACGCGAACTCCGCACCCACGGGCCCGTTCGCCTGGTGAGTGTCGACGACCTCGGACCCGACGATGTCGTGGTCCTGATGTCGGGCATCGGGGCGCCGACGGTCGGCATCGAGATGCTGTCCTCGAAGGGGCAGATCCATGCGCTGCTGGAAGAGGCCGAACGGCTTCTCGGTCGCCCCGTGACGACGCTGATGGCCGCAGAGATCGGCGGCAGCAACGGCGTGCGACCGATCGGCTGGGCGGCGCAACTCGGCCTGCAGGTGCTCGACGCCGACGGCATGGGCCGCGCTTTTCCGGATGCCGCAATGATGGCCATGAACGTCGCAGGAGTCCACTGCGACTGGGCGGTCCAGAGCGACGTGGTCGGCAACATCGCCGTCATGAAGACCGTCGATCTGCACTGGCTGGAGCGTCACGCCCGGGCCCTCACCGTCGCCAGCGGCTCGATCTGCATCGGCACGCACTACCCGATGACCGCCGAAACCGTGCGCGGCGCGGTCATCGAGGGCACCGTGAGCGCGGCGATCCGCGTCGGCCACGCACTCCTGAGCGCACCGGAGCCGGTGGCGGCGATCGCCGCCGAACTCGACGCCCGCGTGCTGCTCAGCGGCAAGATCACCGACCTTGATCGTCGTACCGTGGGCGGCTTCGTCCGCGGATCGGTGACGATCACCGGAATCGGAGAGGACCGCGGCCGACTGCAGCGACTCGAGTTGCAGAACGAGAACCTCCTCGTGCTCGAAGACGGCGAGGTGCTCGTCAGCGTGCCCGACCTGATCACGATCATCGATACCGAGACCGGGCATGCGATCACGACCGAGATGCTGCGCTTCGGGCAGCGCGTCTCGGTGCTGGCATGGCCCTGTGACCCGGTCTGGCGCACCCCGCGCGGTCTGGAGCTGGCCGGCCCGGCCGCCTTCGGCTATGACCTCCCCTACGTTCCGTTCGAAGGAGCCGGCCGATGACTGCTCGTGACCTCGCCCTCGGCGTCGATGTCGGCGGAACGAACACGGACGCCGTCATCCTCGACGGCACCGGCGCCGTCCTCGCTCACACGAAGCGTCCGACGACCGACGACGTCACCGGCGGCATCCGCGCCAGTATCGCCGACGTGCTCGCGGCCATCGGCCCGGAGCGGATGCGGGTCTCCCGCGTCATGCTCGGCACCACGCATGCGACCAACGCCATCGTGCAGCGCCGCGCTCTCGATCGAGTCGCGATGATCCGGCTCGGCGCCCCCGCGGCGACCGAGTTCCCGCCCCTCACCGGGTGGCCGCAGGATCTCGCAGACATGGTGCTCGCCGGTGCCGCCATGGTCGGCGGCGGCCACATGGTCGACGGCACCCCGATCTCGCCCCTGGACCGTGACGGCATCCGCCGATTCGTCGACGAGGTGGGCGACTTCGACGCGATCGCCGTCGCCGGCATCTTCAGCCCCTCCTCGCCCGAGCAGGAGCTCGAGGTCGCCGAGATGCTGCGCAATCACCTGGGCCAGGACACCCGCGTCTTCCTGAGTCAGGACATCGGCCCCACCGGCTTGCTCGAACGCGAGAACGCCACCGTGCTCAACGCCGCGCTGTACAGCGTCGCGCTGGCCGTCACCGACGCGCTCGTCACCGTGGTCGCCGAAGAAGGGCTCGAGGCGCAGACCTTCTTCGCCCAGAACGACGGCACCCTGATGTCGCTCGACTACGCCGCGCAGTACCCCGTGCTCACGATCGGCTCGGGGCCCGCGAACTCGATCCGAGGAGCCGCCTACCTCTCCGGCCACGACAATGCCATCGTCGTGGACGTCGGCGGTACGACCAGCGACCTCGGCGTCGTCGTCGGCGGGTTCCCCCGTGAATCGACCATGCCCCGCGAGATCGGCGGCGTGCGCACCAACTTCCGGATGCCGGATGTGCTGTCGGTCGGCATCGGCGGCGGGACCATCGTGGATGTCGCGACAGGGCGCGTCGGACCGGAATCGGTGGGTTATCGGATCGATCGGGACGCCCTGCTGTTCGGCGGAACGATCCCGACGCTGACGGATGCTGCGGCGATGCTCACCAGCCCCGTCGCCGGTCGCCGACTTCCTGCGCTGCCGGCAGCCACGACCGCGGCGCTGAAGGACGCCCTGGGTGCCGTCGCCGACCGACTGGATGCCGCCGTGGAGCGGCTGTCGCTCGGAAGAGCGGACATCCCCCTCGTAGTCGTCGGCGGTGGCGGTTTCCTCGTGCCGGATCGGCTGCCGAGCGCCGGTGAGGTGCTGCGGCCGGACCACGGCGGTGTCGCCAACGCCGTCGGCGCTGCGATCTCGCTGGCCGGAGGACGAGCAGACCAGATGGCGCCGATGGGGGAGCGCGAATCGGCCATCGAACAGGCATCCGAGGCTGCCATTGCAAAAGCCATCCAGGCCGGAGCCGATCCGCTCGAGGTCTCGGTCGTCGAGGTTCTCGAGACCCACGTGCCCTATACCGCGCAGCCGACCGTGAACGTATCCGTGAAGGCGGCAGGGCCCCTCGCTCGGCTCACCGCCGGAGTCGCATCCGGCTGACACCAGGTCTTGCACCAGCAGTACCCGATCGAACCACCCGAATGAGGAGATTGCAATGAAACGCAGTATCGCAGTACCGGCCGGCGCCGGGCTCGTCGTCCTCGCCATGACATTGGCGTCATGCTCGGGTTCCGCAGGCGGCTCCGGGTCGTCAGAGGGAGACTATGTCTCCGGTGGAACCTTCACCCAAGCGGTCTTCCCGGAGGTGGGCAGCATCATCCCGATGACCGCCACGCAGCCGCAGGAGATCCAGATCAACACGTACGCCTACGAAAAACTGATCTACACGGACGCCGAGGGCGGGCAAACGCCGTGGCTCGCCGAGTCTTGGGAACTGGGCGACGACGGAAAGTCGGTGACATTCGAGCTCACCGAGGGGGCGACCTTCCACGACGGAACGGAGTTCACCGCCGAGGTCGCGGCCGCCAACATCAACTATCACGCGGATCCTGCCAACGCCACCGTGCTGGCCGACGTCATGCCGAAAGGCATCCAGGCCACCGGCAGCGGTTCGACCCTGGAGGTCACGGCGGAGGCCTCCGATCCCTTCCTGGCGAACATCATCGGCAACATCATGATGGTCGGTGAAGCAGGGCTCGAGGATCCGTCGAGTCTCGAAGCGGGCTCGAACGGCACCGGGCTCTACGAACTCACCGATGTGAAGGCGGATCGGTACATCTTCACAACCAGGGACGACTACACCTGGGGCCCGAACGATCTCACTTCCGAAACCGAAGGGGTGCCCGACGGCCTGGAGATCAGCGTGGTCACCGATACCTCTACCCGAGCCAACCTGCTGATCTCGGGCGAGCTCAATGCGGCTGCGGTCGAAGGGCCGGATCAGGATCGCATCGAGGGGTCCGGCTACGAGTCCGCCGGCGTCATCAACCCGATCGGGCAGATGCTGTTCAACGAACGACCCGATCGCCCGACGCACGACCCGCTCGTCCGCGAAGCGCTCACCCTGGGCTTCAACCATGAGGACACAGCAGAGGTCGTCAGCGGCGGGCGCCCCGTCGACCTGACCTCCTGGATCACCGAGGCGCCGTTCACCTGCTTCAACGAGGAGCCGGTCTGGGACCGTCCGGAGTCTGACCCCGCACGTGCGGCCGAACTGCTCGACGAAGCGGGCTGGGTCGAAGGTTCCGACGGTCTGCGCAGCAAGGACGGCGAACCGCTGAACATCAACTTCATCTATGACGCCACGTCGACCGCGCACGCTTCGGCGGCCGAGCTCGTCGCGGAGGACTGGGAGGAGCTGGGCATCACGACCGAACTGATCGCGATGGACGGCGCCGGCTGGTCGGAGTACCTCTACGAGACGTTCGACTACGACACCGGCTGGATCCAGATCGGTGCCGGGAGCCCCGTGACCGAGGACCTCTTCTACGGCGGCGCATTCCCTGAGGAGGGCGGCCTGAACTTCATGGGCGTCGCCGACGAGGAGTACGAAGCTTTCGCCGACCAGGCCCGGGCAGCTGCGGATGCCGATGAGGCCTGCGGATACTGGGAGCAGGCGGAGAAGACCGTGGTGGAGAACTTCCACACCCTGCTGCTGACCGGCACCATGCGGCCGACCTATATGTCCGGCGCGACGTTCGAGATCACCGACTACCTGCAGCCGGTCACGATCCGCATGACCGAGTGAGCCGCGCGCGATGACCACGACCGAGCCCCGCCAGAGCGCACCCGCCACCGGACGGCTGCTGCAGCTGAGAGAACTGCAGCAGCGGCGATCGCCGCGCGCCGACTTCGCGATCCGGCGCATCGGACGGCTGATCGTCAGTCTGCTGGTCGTGGTCCTCGCCGCGTTCTTTCTCATCCACTTCGTGCCCGGTGATCCGGTGCGGGCCGCGCTCGGACCGACGGCCCCGGCCGGACTCGTGGAGAGCACCCGCATTGAGCTGGGGCTCGACAAGCCGATTCCGCAGCAGCTCTTCGACTATCTCGCGGGGCTGTTCCAGGGGGATCTGGGAACCTCGATCCAGACCGGCCTCTCGGTCACCGGAACGATCGTCTCGCGCTTTCCGACCACGTTGACCCTGGCGGCGCTCGGGTTCGTCGTCGCCGTGATCGGCGCGCTGCCGATCGGCATGGGGGCGGCGCTGCTGGCACGCACCGGTCGGGGCCGCACCCTCAATAGTGGGGTGTCGGGGCTGCTGGGCGTGCTCATCGCCGTGCCGGACTTCCTGCTCTCGGTCGGGCTCATCGCCCTGTTCAGCATGTGGTTGGGGATGTTCCCGCCGGCCGGGTGGGGCGGAGCGCAGAATGCGGTGCTGCCGGTTCTCGGGCTCGCCCTCGGACCGATGGCCTACCTGGCGCGGATCGTGCAAGTCGAGATGATCAAGGTGCTGGACTCGACCTACATCGCCACCGCCAGGGCCAAGCGTCTGCCGCAGCGGCTGATCCTGCTCCGGCACGCGTTGCCGAACATCATCACCGCCACGCTGACCGTCGGCGGTCTCCTGCTCTCGGGGCTCGTCGCCGGCACGGTGATCATCGAGACCGTCTTCGCGATCGCGGGCACCGGCAGCACGCTCGTCTCCGCCGTGGGCACGAAGGACTATCCGATGGTGCAGGGCATGGTGCTCGTCTATGCCGCCATGGTCCTCGCCGTGAATCTCGTCGTCGATCTGATCCTCATCACGATCGATCCGCGCACCACGATCGCCGAAGGGTGAGTGAGAACATGACGACGACAGTCCCCCGCAAGTCGGATGCTGAGCTCGTCAGCGCCGCGTCAGCGAGGCCCCGCCGTAGGTCCCGCTGGATCAGCGTGCCCGGTATCGCCGCACTGATCGGCATCGCGGTGCTGCTGGTGATCGCAATCATCGGCCCCGACACATGGATCGCGGCGGCGAGCGAACGTAACATCGCCGAGCGGTGGTCGGGACCCAGCCCCCAGCACCTCTTCGGCACCGACGACATCGGGCGCGACATCTTCGCCAGAGTGATGGTCGCCGCCCGGCTCTCGCTGCTGCTGACCGTTGGCGCCACCGCAATGCTCATCGGCGGGGGCCTCATCATCGGTCTCACGGCGGCTATCCTGCCGAAGCACGCTCGACGAGCCCTCATCTGGATCATGGACATGCTGCTGGCGTTCCCCTGGCTGCTGCTCGTGCTGTTCTTCACGGTGATCTGGGACGCTTCGGCGACCGGGGCGATGCTGGCGATCGGTCTGGCCGGCATCCCGAGCATCACCCGTCTCGTCTACAACATGGCCTCGTCGGTCGCCGATCAGGACTACGTGCGCGCTGCCCGGGTCGTCGGCGTCGGGCCCATCGGCGTCATGTTCAAGCACGTACTGCCGAACATCGCCAATCCGCTGCTCGTGCAGTCGGCGGCATCCGCCAGTGTCACCCTGCTCGCGTTCGCCGCGCTGTCGTTCCTCGGTCTCGGCGTGCAAGCTCCGGAGTACGACTGGGGTCGCCTGCTCAATGAAGGGCTCGGGCATCTCTACACGAACCCCATGGCGGCCATCGGCCCCGGCATCGCAATCGTCTTCGCGGGCCTGGTGTTCACCATGATCGCCGAGGCGATCGCCGAACAGCCGGGGCAGGGGATGCGGGCGGTCGCCCGCGCGAGCCGGGTGGCGGTGCTCGCCCGCGGCGGCTCTCGCGCGACGGCTGCAGCCCCTGAGTCGGCGAGTGACGACGACACCGCGCTCGCCGAAGTTCAGGATCTGCACGTGTCCTACCCCGACGGCGACGGCGGGGTCGTCGAGCGCGTCCGCGGAGTGAACCTGCGCGTGCGCTCCGGTGAGGTGGTCGGTATCGTCGGCGAATCGGGGTCGGGCAAGTCGCTGACCGCCATGGCCCTCGCCGGCCTCCTGGATGCGCCGGCCATCGTCGAAGCGGAGGTGCGCCGTTTCGACGACATCGACCTCGCGGCGAAGCTCACACCCGCCGATCGGAAGCGTCTCGGCGTCGAACTCGGGGTCATCTTCCAAGATCCGCTCACCTCGCTCAACCCGGCACTGACGATCGGGCGGCAGCTGACCGAGGTGCCTCAGCAGCATCTCGGAATGAGCAGGAGACAGGCGCGCGCACGTGCGATCGACGGGCTGGATGCCGTCGGCATCCCCGACCCCGCAGGCCGCCTCGGCGACTACCCGCACCAATTCTCCGGAGGTATGCGTCAGCGCGCGATGATCGGCATGGCGCTGACGGGGCATCCGCGTCTCATCATCGCTGATGAACCCACCACGGCGCTCGACGTCACCGTTCAGCGCCAGGTGCTCAGCGTGCTGCGCCGGGCACAGCGTGCGACCGGCGCCGGCATCGTCTTCATCTCGCACGACATCGCGCTCGTCTCCGGATTCTGCGATCGGGTGGTCGTGATGAAGGACGGCGAGATCGTCGAGGAACTCGATGCCGCGCGCATCAAGGAGCAGGCGACTCACCCGTACACGCGCGGATTGATCGCCTGCCTGCCCGACATGGTCTCCGATCGCACGCGTCCGCTGCCGGTGATCGGTGACCAGGCAGACGCGCAGCTTGCGGAGGTGTCGTCATGAACGCGTTGGAGATCGACGATCTGCAGGTGCGATACGGGCGGCGGTCCGTCGTATCCGGAGTGTCACTCGAGGTGCCCGCAGGCCGCACGCTCGGGCTGGTCGGCGAATCGGGGTCAGGGAAGTCGACGATCGCGAATGCCGCGGTGGGTCTCGCTCCGATCCATGATGGCGACATCCGCGTGCACGGCGTGAGCTCGGTCGGTCGCAGTCGCGAGGCCAAGACGGCACGCCATCGCATCCAGATGGTCTTCCAGGATCCGTTCTCCTCGCTGGACCCGAGGATGCCGATCGGCGACTCGATCGCCGAGGGGCTGGTGGCGACCGGGCGCGCACTGTCACAATCAGCACGTCGTGACCGTGTCGTCGAGCTGCTCCGGCAGGTCGACCTCGATCCCGGCAGGGCGGACGAGCTGCCGAAGTCGTTCTCCGGCGGGCAGCGTCAGCGGATCACCATCGCCAGGGCGCTCGCCGGTGATCCGGAGATTCTCATCGCCGATGAGGTCACCAGCGCCCTGGACGTCTCCGTGCAGTCCACCGTGCTCAATCTGCTGCGCGATCTGCAGCAGCGGCTCGGTCTCACGATGCTGTTCATCTCGCACAACCTCGCCGTGGTGCGCTACATCAGCGACGAGATCGCGGTGATGCGCGACGGCCAGATCGTCGAACGCGGCGAGACCGAGGCGCTGCTGCAGGCCCCGTCCGAGCCGTACACGCAGGAGCTGTTGACCGCCGTGCCGATCCTCGGTCAGAGGATGGAGCTCGAAGATGTCTGAGGGGCGGCTGTTCGAGCGCCCGGCCGAAGAACTGCAGGCCGATCTCGTCGCCGTGCGGCGCGAGCTGCATCAGGCGGTCGAGCTGGGGCTGCAGCTGCCCGAGACACAGCGGATCCTGCTGCGGGAACTCGCGGATCTCGGTCTGGAGATCAGCACCGGCACCGCACTGACCTCCGTGACGGCAGTACTTCGGGGCGGAAAGCCCGGGCCTGTGGTGCTGCTGCGCGCCGACATGGACGGGCTGCCCGTCGCGGAGGAGACTGGACTGGACTTCGCCTCGACGTCAGGCGCTATGCACGCCTGCGGCCACGATCTGCACATGGCGGGTCTGCTCGGTGCGGTGCGTCTGCTCGTCGCGCGACGGGACGAGCTGCCGGGCACCGTCGTGTTCATGTTCCAGCCCGGCGAGGAAGGGCAGGCCGGCGGCCGGATCATGCTCGAAGAGGGTGTGCTGGATGCCGCCCGCGAACGGCCCGTCGCCGCCTACGCGATCCACGTGGAGTGCACCGTCCCCCGCGGCCAGTTCGTCACGCGGCAGGGGTCGATGATGGCCAGCGCGAGCGCGCTGCGGATGACGCTGCGCGGCACCGGCGGGCACGCAGCCTTCCCGCAGAATGCGATCGACCCGGTGCCGGTCGCAGCACAGCTGATCCTCGCCGTGCAGACCTTCGCCGCGCGCCGGTTGCCGGCCACCGACCAAGCGGTGATCTCGATCACGCGGCTCTCCAGCGACTCCGCGGCCAGCAACGTTCTCGCCGCTGAGGTGCAGCTGGAGGCGAACATCCGCACGCTGTCGAAGGCGACGCTCGAGACGGTGCGCGACCAGCTGCCCGGCATGCTGAGAGGAATCGCCGAGGCGAACGGCTGCACGCTCGACGCAGAGTTCATCGAGTCCTACCCCGTGACGCGCAACGACCCCGATGAGACGGCGTTCGTCCTGGGTGCACTCGATGAGATGGTCGGCGCAGAACGGGTGGTTCGCCTGGAGGCGCCGTCGATGGCATCCGAGGACTTCGCGTACGTGCTCGAGGAAGTGCCGGGCACTCTTGTGTTCCTGGGAGCTGCCCCCGACGACGGGTCCGGACCCCTGCACTCCGAGCGCGCCGTGTTCGATGACAGCGTGCTGGGGCTGCAGGCCGCCGTACTCGCTGAGCTCGCATGGCGCCGACTGCGGCGCGCACGATCCGCGGAGTGATGCGTGCGCCTGGTCCCCCCGAACCAGCGGGCACTCCCAGCGCAGAGTGTGTAGAATCTCGGGCGTGTTGAATTTCGTGAATCTGCCCGCAGGGCGATCGGAGGTCGTCGGCGCTCTGTGCGCCGGCCGCTCGGTCTGAGGCGACCGCTGCACGATCGCCGCGTCGAACGCGGTACCCGCTCACCGCGTGTGAGCATTCCATTCACGTTTCTGCGCCCACGGGCGCGCCTTCCCAGAAGGAACCTCATGCTTGCCATCACCGAGCGCGACATCCGCGCCAGTCTCATCAACGCCTCCCGCAAGGAGATATCGTCCCTGACTCTTCCGACAGGGTTCTCCGAGATCGACTTCGACCGGCTCGACTACCTCGGCTGGTCTGACGCCAAGTTCGCCCGCCGGGCCTACGTCGTCACCGACGTCGACGGCGTGCTCACCGGAGCGCTCCTGCAGCGGGCGGAGCAACGTGTGCTCGCTCGCGCCCAGTGCACGTGGTGCGAAGACGTCACGCTCCGCAACGACGTGCAGTCCTTCGCCGCGCGCAAAGCCGGCGCCGCCGGACGCAAGGGTGACACGATCGGCACGCTCGCGTGCGCGGAGTTCGGGTGCTCGCACAACGTACGACGGCTGCCCCCGCTCGCGTACGAGGGCTATGACCGTGAGGCCGCGCGGGAACAGCGCATCGAACGTCTCGGCGAGAACGTCCGGTCCTTCCTGCGCGCGGTCACAGACTGAGCAGGCTCGTCACCGCCTGAGCAGCCTTCGACTCGGCTTCGCCTCGCTCACCCCGTTTCGACGCGCTCCGCTCGCTCAACGCCCGGCCAGCCCACCGGGCGTTGAGCAGAACTCAACGCCCGGCCCTCTCGCGGGTCGTTGAGCGGAGGCGCGGAGCGCCGAAGTCGAAACGCGTTGAGCGACGAGCGCAGCGAGGAGTCGAAGCGTCCCGCACACGTCAGCGCAACGCATCGCGCACAGCCAGCGCGCCGCTGAGCGCCTCCGTATGCGAGGTGCTCAGCGGCGACAGCCCGAGGCGGATGCCGTCGGGGAAGCGGAAGTCCGGGATCACGCCCTCCGCCCACAGCGTCTTCGTCACCTCGGCGAAGTCCGGATGGCCGATCGTGACATGGCCGCCGCGTCGCCCGGCATCCCGTGGGCTCAGCGTCCGCACGCCGAGAGGTGCGAGCTCCTCGTCGACCGCGCGCACGACCAGGTCGGTGAGCGTCTTCGACTTCGCACGCACCGCCGTGATCGTCGCATCCTCAATCAGGTCGAGCATGCCCTGCATCGCCAGCATCCCGAGCACCGGCGGTGTGCCGCTGATGAACTGCCGGATGCCGCCTGACGGCGCATACGCGGATGCCATGGCGAACACGTCACCGGCGCCCATCCAGCCCTGGATGGGCTGGCGCAGCACCCCCTGATGGCGGGCGTTGACGTAGGCGAACGCGGGGGAGCCCGGCCCGCCGTTCAGATACTTGTACGTGCAGCCGACGGCGAGGTCGACGCCGCACGCGTCCAACTCGACCGGGACCACTCCGACCGAGTGGCACAGGTCCCACAGCACGAGGGCGCCGGTGTTGTGCACGGCATCCGTGATCGCCTTCATGTCGGCTAGCGCGCCGGAGCGGTAGTCGACGTGACTGAGCACGACGAGGGCCGTGCGTTCGGAAACAGCGGCCTCGATGTCGCCGACCTGCACGCCGGTCACCGGATCGGGATCGATCCAGCGCAGCGTCAGTCCCCGCTCGGCGGCGATGCCCTCGGCGACGAAGCGGTCGGTGGGGAAGTTGCCCTCCTCGATGACGATCTCGTTCCGTCCGCCCGGGGCGTGGACCGCCGCTCGCATGAGCTTGTACAGCAGCACGGTGGTCGAATCGGCGACGACCGTCTGACCAGCCGCAGCGCCGATCGCAACCCGGCCGATGCGGTCGCCGAGTTCGGTCGGCAGGTCCATCCACTGCTCGTCCCACGAGCGGATCAGGCGCGTGCCCCAGTCTCCGCGAACGAACTCGGCGAGTCGTTCCGGGAGCTCTTTCAGCGGACGGCCCAGCGAGTTGCCGTCGAGGTAGGCGCTGACACCGGGAGCCTCGACGAACGCGTCGAGGTGCGGGCCCAGGGGATCGCGCGCATCGAGCGCAGAGGCTTCGGCGAGCAGATCAGACATTCAGGCCTCCAGATCGGCGGGAGTGAGGGGATGGGCCAGCAGCGGGTCGACGTCGGCGCCGGGGATGAACAGCGGCGGCGCACCGACCACAGGATCGAGGGTGCGCAGCAGATCGTCACCGTCGATCCCGGCTTCGCGGAGCGCGGCGATCTCGTGCGGGTTCAGTCCCACCGGGGTCGGCCCGTTGCCCATATCCGTCCCGTACAGCACCGTCCCACCCGCCTCATAGAACCGGCGGACGTTGTCGACGGCGATTTCGTACGTCTCATCGCCGTGGATGGCGAGGGTGGAGATCCATTCGGCGGATGCTGCCTGCAGATCGATCTCGGCCTCGGTCAGCCGCTCAGTGAATGGAGCGTGGGCGAGCCTCGTCGCCCCCAGGCGGATGGCCCGCTGGGCTTCGCCGGGGCCCTCGGCGTGTGCGATCACCGGCAGGCCGCGGGCGCCGGCCGCGTCGACGATCACGGTGAACAGCTCATCCGTGAACACCGGCCCCGCCGTGCTGTTGCTGGCGACCTTGATGTGGGCCGCGCCGGCATCCTTCATCTCGGTGACCGCGCGGAGGGCGGCATCCGCATCGGCGATCTCGCGCACCGAACCCTCCGGAGCCCATACTCGATCGGACGGATATCCGCCGGGAGCGGTGAGGAACGCCCCGGCGAAAGCGACCTCGATGCCGAGAGAACCGGCGCCGTCGCCCGCCCAGCGCGCCAGCTCCCGCGGGTTTCCGCCCAGATCTACCACCCGCCCGAGCACCGAAGCGGTGAGCTCGTCGACGTCCACCAAGTGCAGGTGCACGTGGTGGTCCGTGAAACCGCCGACGACGAAGCCGCCGGAGACGCGCCGCATCACGCCCCGATCTCGGTGCGCACCGTGTAGAGCTCGGGGAAGAAGGTCAGCTCCAGTGCGCGCTGCAGGAATCCGACGCCGCTCGACCCACCCGTGCCCGGCTTCATGCCGATCGTGCGCGTCACGGTCTTCAGATGCCGGAAGCGCCAGAACTGGAAGTTGTCCTCCAGGTCGACGAAGTCCTCGCACGCTTCATAAAGGTCCCAGTGCGTGTGCGGATCCTCATAGATCTCACGGATCGCCGGCACGAGAGAGGGGTGCGGGCGGTACGGCTCGCGCACGTCGCGGTCGAGGATCTCGGTCGGGATCGGGATGCCGCGACGCGACGCGTACCGCAGGAATTCGTCGTACAGCGTGGGACGTTCGAACTCGGCGGTGAGCATCGCCAGGTTGGCGGGATGGTTGCTGAAGACCTGCAGCATCCGCTCGTTCTTGTTGCCCAGCGCGAACTCGACGGCCCGGTATTGCACCGACTGGAATCCCGACGAGTTGCCCAGCGCACCGCGGAACTGCGCATATTCCGTCGGGGTGAGGGTGGCGAGCACCGACCACTGCTGCGTCATGACGTCCTGGATGCGCTTGACGCGCGCGACGCGCTTGAGCGCCTCGCGCAGGTCGTCGCTCGCCAGCAGTTCGCGCGCCGACGACAGCTCGTGGATGAGCTGCTTCAACCACAGTTCGGTGGTCTGATGCTGGATGATGAAGAGCATCTCGTCGTGGTGCTGCGGGTCGCTGACCGGCTGCTGCGCCGAGAGCAGCTGATCCAACCCCAGGTACGAGCCGTAGGTCATCCGCCCCGACAGGTCGGTGACGATCCCGTCCTCCAGCGCCCGCTCGTTGCCGGTGGAATCGGCGGTGCCGGTCGAGTCAGTCGCGTCAGTGCCCATGATTCCTGAGGATATCCCGAACGATCGATCAGGCGTCAGGGCTGAGCGCGATTCGCTTGCTCAGTCGGTATGCGCGTCCAGGAAGTCGATCGTGCGCTGCAGCGCGGTCTGCGCATCCGGCATATCGAGGTGGAACTGGTACTCGTGCGGCAGCTCCGGCTCGTGGGCGGCGGGCCAGAACAACGTCGTCACGTCCACGCCGAGCTCGTTCAAGCGGTCGGCCATCGGGATCGACTGCGTCCAGGTCAGTCCGTCGCCGTTGCCGCCGGAGATGTAGGTGGTGGGAAAGTCCTCGGTCACCCAGTTCACGGTCGACATGGTCGCACCGGAGGCGCCCTCAGCCCAGGTCCTGGTGCCGGTGTACGCCCACATCGACGACTTCAGACCCCAGCCGATGATGCCGTCGAGCGCGGCGAGGGCCGCGAGGTCGTAGACGCCGCAGTTCAGCACGGTGGCGACGACCTGATCGGCATCCAGCGCCGGGGTCACCGACATGATCTCGGCATAGTCCGGACTGGTCGTGATGGTCGCCATCTGGCTCGCCAGCTGACTCCCTGCGGAATCACCGGCGAGCACGAGCTGCGAGGGGTCGACGTTCAGTTCGTCGGCGTTGGCGTCGATGTAGGCGAGCGCCTCATTGATCTGGTTCACCGCGGTCGGGTAGGTGCCCTCCGGGCCCAGCGTGTAGTTCAGCGCGATCGTCGTATACCCCTCTGCGGCGAGGATGCGCATGTACGGGTCGACGTTCTCCTTCGACCCCGAGATCCATGCTCCGCCGTGGATCCACACGATCGTCGGCAGCGCTTTGGTGGCGGATGCCGGGGTGAACACGTCCATCGTCGTGTCTGCGCCGTCGTCGCCGTAGGAGATGTCGAGAGTCTCGGTGAGCTGCGCGTCCGGGACGTGTCTCTCCATCTCGGCGGCTGCCGCATCGCCGCCCTGCGTGAAGACGGCGCGGATCACCATCGCCGACGGCCACGGGGTGATGGCTCCGACGATCGCGACGATGAGCACGATGGCGATGATGATGCCGAGGGTGATCCGTGTCTTGAACCATCGGCGGTGCGGTTTCGCGGCATCCGCCTCTGGCTCGTGCGCAACTGTCGTCATGGAACTCCTCCCACCGCTCAGTGTGTCCCACCGCTCAGTGTGGTCCACCGCTCAGTGTGGCAGGAACGGCGACCGCTCCGCTGATTCAGGTCGCACTTCTTGCCGCTTTCGCGCGGTCAGAGCGGCAGAAAACGCGACCTGAACGAGGGGGCTCAGCCCGCAAGCCCCCGCAGCAGTCGACTGAGCCCGTAGTCGAACGCCCGGTCGACGTCGCCGCCGAGGCGGAAAGCGCCGGCGAGCTCCATCTGCAGGAACCCGGTCATCCACGCCGTGACCAGGCGTGCAGCGTCGAGCGCGTCCTCGTCGCCGACGAGCGCGGCCGTGGAGCGCAGGACGGGCCCGGCCGCGCGGTCGAGCGCCGCCAGCGGTGCGGATGCCGTGAACATCAGCGCGAACCCTTCACGATGCGCGTGGGCGAAGGCGCGATACGCCGTCGCCAGGGCGGAGAGCAGCTCCGTGGGGGTGTCGCGTGCGACGCTCCGCTGCTCGACCTGTTCGAGTTCGGCCGCCAGGTCTGTGACGACGGACTCGGCCACGGCGGCGACCAGGGCATCGCGGTCCGTGACCCGTTTGTACAGCGAGGGCGCGCGCACGCCGACCCGCACGGCGACGGCCTGCATCGTAAGACCCGCCGGCCCGCTCTCTTCCAGGATCGCGCGTCCGGCACCGATGATGGCATCGATCGACGTGCGTTCGGGTGTCGGCATCCGAACCTCCATAGCTATTGACATTAGCCATCATAGCTATGTATCGTAGCCATGACAACTCCGAAGGGCACGCCATGAAGCTCGCACCGCACCTGCACCGACTGGGCAACGACATCGTCGCCTCGTACCTGATCGATCTGCCCGAGGGCATCGCGCTCGTCGATGCCGGGCTGCCCGGGCACTGGAACGACTTGCGAGACGAACTCGAGGCCATCGGCCGCCCGCTCAGCGACATCCGCGGTCTCGTCCTCACCCACGGCGACAGCGATCACATCGGCTTCGCCGAACGGCTGCGTCAGGAGGCGGGGGTGCCGGTGTTCATCCACTCCGCTGACGCGCATCGCGTGCGCACCGGTGAGAAGCCGAAGACACCGATGGGGCCGGCGCGGTTCGGACCGATGCTCGGCTTCTTCGCCTACGGGTTGCGCAAGAACGCGATGCGCACGCGCTACGTGCAGGCCGTCACCGAGGTCGCAGACGGCGACGTTCTGGATCTGCCCGGTGCTCCGGTGGTCGTCGGGATGCCGGGGCACTCTCCGGGCAGCATCGCCGTGCACGTGCCCGCAGTGGATGCCGTATTCGTCGGAGACGCGCTCACCACCCGCCACGTGCTCACCGGCCACGAGGGCGCGCAGCCCGCACCCTTCACCGACGAGCCGGCAGAGGCACTGGCATCCCTCGACCGGCTCGCCGAGCTGCCGGCATCGTGGGTGCTGCCCGGCCATGGCGCCCCGTGGCACGGCGCGCCCGGCGATATCGCCGCCGCGGTCCGCGCCGCCTGACGGCCGTCCTCACTGCCCCGAGCGGATCATCTCCGCGCACTTCTCGCCCATCATCATCACCGTGATGTTGGGGTTCACCGTGGTGATCTCCGGCATCGCCGAGGCATCCACGACGCGCAGTCGCGAGACGCCTTTGACACGCAGTTGCGGATCCAGGGGCGACATCTCATCGTCGACCGGGCCCATCCGCACGGTGCCCACCGGGTGGTACACAGTGTTGTGCGTCGCGCGGACGTACGCCGCGAGATCCTCGTCGCTCACAGCATCCGCTCCTGGGGCGAGTTCGCGTCCGGCCCACTCCGCCATCGCTGGCTGGGCGACAATCTCGCGTGCCTTGCGGATGCCGTTGATCATCACCTGCATGTCATGACCCTCTGGATCGGTGAAGTAGCGCGGGTCCACTTTCGGCTTGTCACGGTAATCGATCGATCGCAGCCGCACCGTACCGCGTGAGCGTGCGTGCGTGACGTTCGGCGTGAGGCAGATCATCTCTTCGGCCGTCGGATATCCCGCACGGTAGGTGTGCATGTCGAACGGCACGGAACCATAGTGCATCATCAGGTCAGGGCGGTCGAGTCCGTCCTGCGTCGGCGTGAAGATGCCGATCTCCCACCACTGCGTCGATTCGCGCGGCATCTGCTTCTTCGCCTCCCACTGCACGACGCCCTCCGGGTGATCGGCGAGGTTCGCGCCGACACCGGGAGAGTCGACCCGCACGTCGATACCGACCTCGCGGAGATGATCGGCGGGTCCGATGCCCGAGAGCATGAGCAGCTGCGGGGTGTTGATCGCCCCAGCCGAGACGATGACCTCGCGGGTCGCCGCGATATGCGACGCACGGGCAAAGGGGTTGTCGACGCTGATCACGCCGGTGCAGGCACCATTGTCATCGAACGTGAGCTCTTTGACGTGCTGCCCGGTGAGGATCGTCAGATTCTCGCGGTCGAGGATCGGATGCAGGTACGACACCGATGACGACGCACGTGTGCCATCGGCCTGGCGGTTCACCTGGAAGAAGTTCGCGCCGTTGATGACCGTCTCGCCGGTGTTGAACTGCACGCGGGGGATGCCGGCCTGCTCGCAGGCGTCGAGCAGCGCGATGCCGCACTCGTCTGCCGCCGGAACGTTCATCAGATGCACGGGGCCGTCGTGACCGTGCAGCTCGCCCTGCAATTCGTTCGTCTCAAGCTTCTTGTACAGCGGAAAGGTGCGCTCCGATTCCCAGCCGGCGGCACCGTGCACGGATGCCCACTCGTCGAGGTCTTCCCGCGGCGCCCAGAAGGCGATGCACGAGTTGTGCGACGAGCAGCCGCCGAGCACCTTCGCACGCGCGTGGCGCATGAAGGAGTTGCCGTTCTCCTGCGGTTCGATCGGATAGTCCCAGTCGAAGCCCGATTCGAGCAGCTCCATCCATCGATTCAGCTGCAGCACGACCTGCTCGTCGGTGTCGGAGGGGCCGGCTTCGAGAAGGCCCACCGTGACGGCGGGGTCTTCGCTCAGCCGGGCAGCGACCGCGGCGCCTGCGGAGCCGCCACCGACTACGACGTAGTCGAAAGTGTGCGTTGTCTGCATCGTCAGCTCCTGATCAGCGCTTGGGGAACCAGCCGGTGACGGCGGGGGTGAGGTTCTGGTAGATGTGCTTGGCTTCCTGATACTCGGCGAGGCCGGTCGGGCCGAGCTCTCGTCCGAACCCGGACTGCTTGAACCCGCCCCACTCGGCCTGTGGCAGGTACGGGTGGAAGTCGTTGATCCAGATCGTGCCGTGGCGCAGGCGCCTGGCGATGCGCTGAGCGCGACCGGCATCCTGCGTCCACACGGCACCGGCAAGCCCGTAGATCGTGTCGTTCGCGATCTCGACGGCCTCGTCTTCGGTGTGGAACGTCTCGACGGTGACGACGGGGCCGAACGCCTCATCGCGCACGACCGACATGCCGCGCTGCACCTGGTCGAGGATCGTCGGCAGGTAGTAGAAGCCATCGGCGAGGTCGCCGCCGGGCGCTTTGCCACCGGTGCGCAGTCGGGCGCCCTCAGCAACTCCCGCCTGCACGTACGCATCGACCTTCTCGCGGTGCTGGGCCGAGATGAGCGGCCCGGTCTCCGCATCGTCATCGAACGGCCCACCGAGTCGGATCGCCTCTGCACGGCGCACCAGCTCGTCCACGAAGCGCTCGGCGATGGAGTCCTCCACGACCAGGCGTGCCCCCGCCGAGCAGACCTGCCCGGAGTGCACGAATGCCGCGTTCAGCGCGTTGTCGACGGCAGCATCGAAATCGGCGTCGGCGAAGATCACGTTGGGATTCTTGCCGCCGAGCTCGAGTGCGACCTTCTTCACGGTCGCTGCGGCGTTCGCCGCGAGCAGCCGCCCGGTGACGAGCCCGCCGGTGAACGAGACCATATCGACGTCCTCGTGCGTAGACAGGGGGCCGCCGGCTGTCGCGCCCGCGCCGAGAACGAGGTTGGCGACACCCGCAGGCAGACCGAGTTCATCGAGAACATCCATCATCAGGATCGCCGTGTGCGGCGTCAGCTCGGCAGGCTTCAGAACGAAAGTGTTGCCCGCAGCCAGTGCCGGCGCGATCTTCCAGGCGGCCTGCAGCAGCGGGTAGTTCCACGGCGTGATGAGTGCACAGACGCCGACGGGCTCGTGCTCGATCCGACTGAGGACATCAGCGTTGCCGGCATCCACGACGCGTCCGGCATCCTGGGCCGCGAGCTTGCCGAAGTAGTCGAAGCACGCGGCGATGTCATCCATGTCGATGCGCGCTTCGACCAGGCGCTTGCCGGTGTCGAGCGCCTCGGCGCGGGCAAACTCCTCTTTGCGCTCACGCAGACGAGCAGCGACGCGCAGCACGAAGTCACCGCGTTCAGGGGCCGGTGTCGAACTCCACACGCCGCTGTCGAATGCGCGGCGCGCGGCCTGGATCGCCGCAATCGCGTCGACCTCGGTCGCCTCGTCGACGACCGCGACCAGCGATCCGTCGGCGGGGCAGCGGATCTCTCTGGTGCCCCCGTCGATCGCCGAGGTCCATGTGCCATCGATGAAGAGTGTCGCAGTCATGGTGTTCCCTTCGGAGTGCTCTCATCAGTGCCAGTAGTGGCCGTACCGCCAGCGGCGCCGTCCGGGGCGGGTGCCGGATCCAGGAAATCATCTTGCCAGTCGGTGATCACCGGCAGGGCTTCGGTGAAGACCGGCTCGGACACATCCTCCGTGAGCCGCAGATACTCCAGGTGCGACTCGTAGCTGCTCAGCACATCGGTGATCAGTTGGTCGGTCGTGTAGCCGTACACGTCGTAACCGCGCGAGCCGATGGCGGAGAACACCTCGAGCCGGAAGTAGTGGCCGGCGTCGCTGACGCTCAGATACGCGTATGCCGGCAGCTCATGGGCGACCGGGTAGAGCTGATACCTGAAGTCTTCGCCGTCGTCGAAGGGAACGGTGAACACGAGTGACGGCATGTCGATGCTGTCAATCTCGACGCGCTCGACCGATGCCTGAACTCCTGCGTCGCGCAGTTCGTCGCATACGTCCTGCAGTGCGGGCGTCGCCGCGTCGTCGAGGTAGCTGATCACCTGCGTGCGACTGGGGTAGGTGGTTGAACGCTTCAGTCGCTGTCGCCAGTTCGTCTGCGTGGGGCCGAAGCGGCCGGGGATCGTGGCGAGGTAACCGGCGCGACGCTGCTTCTCCGCGCCGAGCGATCGGTACAGCGAGATCATCACCAGGTACAGCAGCAGCGAGACGGGCAGGCCGATGATCAGCGTCGCCGCCTGCAGCGTCGGAACACCACCGACCAGCAGCATCCCGAGGGTCAGGAGCCCGGTCGCCAGCGCCCAGAACACGCGCTGCAGCTTGCCGGCATCCTGCCGGGGGTCTTCCATCTTCGAGGTCAGGTTCGCCAGCACCAGGGCGCCGGAATCGGCGGACGTGACGTAGAAGAGCAGGCCGGTCAGCAGAGCGACGGCCAGCACCACGGGCGCGGCGGGGTACTGCTGCAGCAGATCGAAGAACGCGCGCTCGGGTGTGTCTATCGCCGTCTGAGCGAAGGCCGTATCGCCGCCGAGGATGATCTCGAGGGCGGAGTTGCCGAACACCGAGACGAAGATCGCGATGAACGCGAACGGGATCACCAGCACGCCGACGATGAACTGGCGCAGCGTCCGGCCGCGAGAGATGCGGGCCAGGAAGAGCCCGACGAACGGGGCCCAGGCAACCCACCACGCCCAGAAGAACAGGGTCCAGGCCTGCATCCAGTCATCCGGACGGCTCCATGCGAAGGTGTCCATCAGCATGCTGGGGAACGTGGCGAAGAAATCGCCCACGTTCATGACGAGGCCGTCGAGGATGCGACGGGTCTGGCCGGTGATCGTGATCCACAGCAGCAGCAGGATCGCGAGGACGACGTTCGCCTCCGAGAGGCGACGGATCCCCTTCTCCACTCCGGACACGGTGGAGATGGTCGCCATCGCCACGGCGAGCACGATCAGCGCGATCTGCATCGAGACCCCGTCCGGAGTGCCGAACAGCACGTGCATGCCGTAGCTGAGTTGCACGACACCGATGCCGAGCGTGGTGGCGATGCCGAAGACCGTGCCGAGCACCGTGAAGATGTCGACGCTGTGTCCGACCCAGCCGTTGGTGAACCTGCCGAAGATGGGCGAGAGCACGGAGCGGATGCTCAGCGGCTTGTTGAGGCGGTACGCGAAGTAGGCGAACGCTGCGCCCATCAGCGCGTACATCGCCCAGCCGACCGGACCGTAGTGGAAGAACGTCCACACGATCGCCTGGCGGGCCGCGGCGATGGTTTCGCCTTCACCCGTCGGCGGATTCATGTACTGCGCGGCGGGTTCTGACACGGCGAAGAACATCAGGTCGATGCCGATTCCAGCCGCGAACAGCATCGACGCCCACGTGAACATACTGAACTGCGGCTTCGAGTGATCCGGGCCGAGCTTGGTGCGTCCCACCGACGAGAACGCCAGGATCAGCACGAAAACGACGACCACCGCTGCGGTGAGGGCGAAGTACCAGCCGAAGTTCGTCGCGATCCATCCCACCATGACGCCGATCACATCACCGGCCTGAGCGGGAGCGAAGATCGCCCACAGCGCGATCGCCAGGATCGCGACAGCCGAGCCGATCAGCACGGGCCAGCGCGGTGGTGGCGCAGAGCTTCGGGTGGAGGCGGGCAGGGACGGCGAGGTGTCTTCGGGCATCACATCAGTTTCGTCGGGTGCGAACAGTGTCGGTCATCATCATCGATGCGTACTGGCACCGACGATAGCAAAGTACCCGCCGCCCGGTCAGATGGTATTCGCGAGCACCTCGGCCGTCGTCGCCAGTGTGATCTGCGGCGGATACAGCCCCATCACGTGCAGCGCTGCAGCATGGTTCTCGGCCGTCGAACCCGCACACGCGTCGGTCGCCACGGTCACTCGTGCTCCGGCATCCGCGGCGGCCAGGGCTGTCGAGAGCACGCAGCAGTCCGTCGAGACGCCGGCGAGCACGATACGCCTGCCGTGACCCACCAGGGGCTCGAGCTCCGGGCCCCATTTGCCGAACGTCGGGAGATCGAGCGTCGGGCGCGATGACAGACCCGCGGCATCCGGCACCAGGTCGAACAGCGCATCCTTCGGTGGCTGATCCGCGAACGGCCACGCGGCGAAGTAGTCGCCCCACGAGGTCGATCGGTCAGCCGTCGGCATCCAGCGGGTGACGAGCACGCGCTCGCCGAAGGCGTCGGCCAGCGAGCGGATGCGCGGCATGGTCTCGGCGAAGAACGGCGAGCCCCAGGGCGAATCGGGTGAGGCGAAGATGTTCTGCGGATCGATGACGATCAGCCACGACGCGCCGGGCGAGCTCATGATTCCTGCCGCCGGATCTTCCCGGCCCGCGCGAACCACGTCACCAGGAACGACAGCACCAGTGCCAAGAAGACGCCGAGGTTCGCGAAGGCCCAGTCGCCCTCCCGTCCGCCGATGAGGAACAGCAGATAGCCCTGCCAGTTGTTCCAGGCGGCCTCGGCGGCGAAGTTGTTGACCACCAGCCCCCACCCAATCACCGACGCGACGACCATGGTGACGATCGACGTCCAGTCCCACGAGCCGTAGCGCCCGTTCGCGTCGAACAGCGCCTCGTCGTCGTAGTCCTTCTTACGGCGCAGGATGTCGGCGATGAGAATGCCCGCCCACGACGCCAGCGGAACACCGAGCGTGATGAGGAACGACTGGAACGGCCCGAGGAAGTCGGTCGCGAAGAACACTACCCAGATCGTTCCGAGGGTGAGGATGACGCCGTCGATCGCCGCAGCCGACGGTCGCGGAATACGGATGCCGAGGCTGATCAGCGTCAGCCCCGACGAGTAGATGCCGAGAACGGCGCCCGAGACGAGTGCCAGCACCGCGGTGAGCAGGAACGGCACGAGTACCCAGATCGGCAGGAGCGTCGCCAGCGCGCCGATGGGGTCTGCGCCGACGGCCGCCATCAGTTCATCGTCGGAACCGGCGAGCAGCAGACCGAAGACGACGAGCAGCACCGGGGCGACCGCCCCGCCGAACGTGTTCCAGAAGACGATCGCGCCGTCGGATGCTGTGCGCTTCTGATACCGCGACCAGTCCGCGGCGATGTTGATCCAGCCCAGCCCGAACCCCGTCATCACCATCACGAGGGCGCCGATCACGGCACCGATGCCGCCGGCTGGGCGTGCCATGACCGCGGCGAGGTCGATGTGGGGGATGGTCAGGATGACGTAGAGGATCGTGACGGCGCCGGTGATCCAGGTGAGGACCGACTGCATCTTCATGATCGTGTGATATCCCAGAACGGATGCCGCGACGATGAGCGCCGCGACCACCACCGTGGCGATGATCTTCAGGGCGATGCTGTCGCCGTCACCGCCGAGCTGCGTGATGACAGTGGCGGTCGCGAGCACGGCCATGATCGCCAGGAACGTCTCCCACCCGATCGACGTCAGCCACGAGACGATGCCGGGCACCTTCTGCCCGTGCACGCCGAACGCGGCGCGGGAGAGGACCATGGTCGGTGCCGAGCCCCGCTTGCCGGCGATCGCGATCAGCCCGCACAGCGCGAACGAGACGACGATGCCGACGATCGAGACGATCGTCGCCTGCCAGAACGAGATGCCGAAGCCCAGCACGAACGACCCGTACGACATGCCGAACACCGAAACGTTGGCTGCGAACCACGGCCAGAACAGGTCGCGCGGCTTCGCCGTCCGCTCGGACTCGGGGATGATCTCGATGCCGGCGCGCTCGATCAGTGCGGGCGACGCCGCAATCTTCTCTGACATGCCCCCATATTGGCACTGTGGGCGTTACGGACGGCGGAGGATCGCACATTCGTCGGACCGAATCTGGTGATTCCTCCGACGTCGGTCACATGCTCCGACGTTCGTAACAGTTCAGGCGGAGAAGAACGCCTCCGCTACCTGGGTGAGCGCATGCAAATCGGATACGCCGGCGAGTTCGCGCGCGGAGTGCATCGACAGGATCGGGATGCCGACATCCACCGTGCGGATGCCGAGGCGCGTGGCCGTGATCGGGCCGATCGTCGACCCGCACGGCACCGCGTTGTTCGAGACGAACTCCTGTGAGGCGACGCCGGCCGATTCGCACCATCCGGCCCAGGCGGCAGATCCCACCGCGTCGGTCGCGTAGCGCTGGTTCGCGTTGATCTTCAGGATCGGGCCGGATCCGAGCAGCGGCTGGACGACGGGGTCATGCTTGTGCGCGTAGTTCGGATGCACCGAGTGCCCGACGTCGCTCGACAGATGCCAGGATGCCGCGAACGCACGGCGCTGCTCCGTGGCATCCGCTCCGACGCCGGCGTAGACGCGCGCCAGAATGTCTTCGAGGAAGGGGCCTGCGGCGCCCGACCGCGAGGCGGAGCCGAGCTCTTCGTGATCGAACGCGGCCAGTACGGCGATGCTGCTCGGGTTCTTCGGAAGCGCCGTCAGCGCTGCGGCTCCCGCGTGCACGGATGCCAGGTCGTCGAGTCGTCCGCTCGCGAAGAAGGCGTCGTCCTTGCCGAACACGGCACCGCGGGCGGCATCAGCGACGACGGCGTCGAACCCGCGCACATCCGCGGCATCAACCCCGGCCGATGCCGCCAGTTCGCCGAGCAGGTCTTCTTCGAGCGGATCGCCGAGACCCCACACCGGCTGCGTCTGGAACTGCTTGTCCAACGTCAGACCGCTGTTCGCTTCGCGGTCCAGGTGCACGGCGAGCTGGGGCAGGCGCAGGAGCGCCCCGGTGTCGGCGAGCACGACGCGGCCATCGGCCAGTGCGAGCCGGCCGGCCAGGCGCAGCTCACGGTCGAGCCACGAGTTCAGCAGCGGCCCGCCGTACACCTCGACGCCGGCCTGCAGCCAGCCGCGCGATCCGGTGGTGGGCTTCGGCTTGAGTTTGAAACCGGGGGAGTCCGTGTGCGCGCCGAAGATCTGCGCGGGCGTCGTCGGTGCGGCATCCGCCGGTACGACCCACGCGATGACGGCGCCGTCGCGGACGACGACGAACCGTCCGCCGGGCTGCGCCGGCCAGTGGTCCTCTTCGTGAAGCCGGGTGAACCCGGCTTCTTCGAGTCGCCGGGACACCTCGGCGGCGGCGTGGTAGCTCGAGGGCGAGGCGGCGACGAAGTCGGCGAGATCCTCGGCGTGCGAGAGGGATGCTGCTGTGACGACCATGCCTTCGATCGTATCCGCGCTGGAGTCGTGCGTCAGCCGAACGAGACGAGCCCCGCCCGGGCGGCCGCGACAAGGATCTGCACCCGGTCGCGCACGCCCCATTTCGACATGATGCGACCGAGGTGGGCCTTCACGGTGCCTTCTGAGACGATGAGCGCCTGTGCGATCTCGGCATTCGACATCCCCTGCGCAAGCCGGTCGAGCACCTCGGATTCACGATCGGTGAGTGTCTCGAGTGCGGCCGTCCCGGCCCCGGTGGGGTTCGAGTCGCGCACATGTTGGACGAGCATCGACGCGATCCGCGGCGAGAGCGAGCTCGCGCCGCTGTGCACCTCGCGAACGCCTTCGAGGATGCTCTCCGCGCTGGAATCCTTGAGCATGTAGCCGGATGCGCCGGCGCTCAGCATCGGAAGTACCGTTTCGCTGCCTTCGAGCGTCGTCACCGCGAGGATGCGCACGCCGGGCCAACGCTCCGAGATCGCGGTGGTGGCCTCGATGCCGTTCATCTCTGGCATCTGCACGTCCATCATGACGACATCCGGGCGGTCCTTCTCGACGAAGGAGATCGCCTCCGCACCGGTCTCGGCCTCGCCGATGACGTCGATCTCGGGGTCCCGTGACACGAAGTGCGACAGTGCAGTGCGGACCAGGGGATCGTCATCGACGATGAGAACACGGATGTGCGGCATGTCAGAAGCCTAATCGCGGCGCCAGTGGTCGCGAGATATATGGACGTTCGGCTAGCCAGAACTGATCAAGAGTCCGATGTGGTTGTTGAGCGTTGTCACGAAGCTGTATATAGCTGTTCAACTAAAGACCAACAACGGAGGTGAATCAATATGTCTTTTTGGCAGATGCTTGCAAAGGCTCTCGGTCTCTGACGCTAGCGTACCTGGCGAATAGGGGATACTGAACTATGGCTTTCGGTCGGTCGACGCAGAGCGCTACCAGCCTTCTGCGACTGACCCGGGGTGGAGAACTGACCACCCTCGAAAAGATCGTGCTGCTCGTGGTCATCGTCGGCCTGATCGCCGTCGACGTTCTCGGGGTCGTCTTCGCGTACGGCCCTGGTCCGCTTGCGCTGACGTTCAGCGTCGCGACAACAGCCGTGTTCGCTCTCTACCTTTGGTTGCCCTGGGTTGCCACCGCCGCACTGGTGTTCGTGCTCACCCTCTCTTTCGTTACCGGCGCCGATTCCGAGGTGATACTCGCGGCCGCCGTTGCAACCGGCCTGGTCACCCGTTTGGGGCGCACCTGGTTGATCCTCTCCTATGCCGGCGTATTCCTGGTGGGCACCGCGATCGTGGGGCTCGATGCAGCGGGACCCCCCGTCAACATCGGGATCTATCTCATCATCGCGGCCGTTTCGGGGGCGATCGGCTTCCTCCTCCGTGCGGCACTGGACAGGGGGCGCCGCCTCGAGGAGCAGCTCGCTCTCCGTGCGCAGCAGGAGCGCGAGGCCGTGCTCG
>NZ_JBQDVP010000042.1:0-27677 GCF_052102115.1 Microbacterium sp. | reverse complement strand
CTACATCGCAGCAGCCAAGTAGCCGTTAGCTCTGAGCAGCAGCGCGTGCAGCTCGTGCCTTGGCACGCCGGAGTGCTCCGCGCTCTAGTTCCCGCTCCCTCTTGGCTCGCATCCGCTCATCCCTCTCCGCCGCGATGCGAGCATCTCGCGCCATCTCGATCAGTATCCCTGGATCTGCCGCCATTGCACGGTAGAACTCAGCCTCTAGCTCAGCGTCACCCTCATAATCAGGTTGCATCGCGTTCTCCAGACTGGAGCCACAACTCAACGTCGGCTTGTCTGTATCTGATGCGACCCCCTGCATGGATGAACCGGGGTCCGGTGCCTCGATATCGAAGTTGGGCGAGAGCAGAAACCGAGCGCCCCAGATAACGGGACACGTCACGCGGCGTGAGAAGTCGGGACTCAGCGTTATCGTTCGTCATAGTCGTGGTACGCCCACCAAGAAGAAAGATCAAGGATGAGCACAAGAGTTTGGATTGCGGATCGCTGGAAGGGCGCGAAGACCGGTACCGGGAATCGATGGCGTGTTGTCTGGATCGAGCCCGAGACGCGCAAAGAGCGCTCGAAGAGCTTCAAGAAGAAGCCCGATGCTGAAGCTCACAAGACTTGGCTGGAGAACTCTCTCCGCTCCCACGACTACACCGCGCCAGAAGTCGCATCCATGACCTTGGCCGATGCTGTGCAGGCGTGGATGGATTCAAAGAAGAAGCCCGGAGAGGCGAGCCGCAGCACCTACCAGAACCGCATAGAGAACTACGTCTTGCCCAGGTGGGGCAGCACGCGCCTGAACGCAATCAAACGCACCGACGTTGACACGTGGGTATCAGCCCTTCAGGAAGGCACAGCGCCCCGTAGAGCGGACGTGAGAGGCGCACAGGGACCACTGAGACCCGCGACCATCAAGGGCGTTCTCGTGCCGTTCAACGCCGCGTTGGGACTGGCCGTCCAAGAGGGATGGATCAGACGAAACCCATCCTCCGGAATCGAGACGCCGAGGATCGAGACTGATCCGGTCATCTTCCTGGACCACCTCCAGTTAGAGCGCCTGATCGACACCATGCGGACCACCGAGACATCCCAGGATGCTCTACTCGTCGCCATCATGGGGAACATCGGACTACGCCCCGGAGAAGCGTTCGCACTGGACGTCGGAGATGTGGATCTCGTACGACGTCGGATCTCGATCACGAAGACGTTCACTGTCAACGGCGAGAAGAAACCAATCATCGGCAAGATGCCAAAGACTCATGCGAGCATCCGCGATGTGCCCATTCCACCGCACCTAATAGACGATCTCCGTACTCAGATGGGCAAGCGCGCGAAGACGACTCCACTGTTCGTAAATCGTCGGGGCAAGCACCAGAGCACCGCCAACTGGCGCAACCGGCAGTGGAAGAAAGCTACCGAGGCCGCGAAGATGCCGACTGGACTCACCCCGAAAGGCCTACGACACACAGCAGCATCGTTGGCCATCGCATCCGGCGCAGATGTCCTGATGGTCCAGCGAATGCTAGGCCACTCCGACGCTAAGGAAACCCTCAACACCTACGCCAAGCTATTCCCCGACCGCATGGACGACGTCACCGCGAAGATGACGAAGGCACGAGATCGAGCCCTCCGAAAAGCCGCGAAGAGTCAGGGCAAATCCTGACCAGTCCAAACGCATCCTGACCAAATCCTGACTCAGGGTCATCTCACTCATCGTGCGCGATGCCAACCAGCAAGCAGAAAAGTCCTGGTAGATGGCGAGATCTACCAGGACTTATCCGTGCGCCCCCCCGGGCTCGAACCGGGAACCCATTGATTAAGAGTCAATTGCTCTGCCATTGAGCTAGAGGCGCATGGCTGAGATCACTCCCGGCCGAGGAATTACATTACCAGTTCCCCGGACGCATGCGAAATCGCGGAGGCCTCAGACGACGGCGATGATCCGACCGTCCGTGATCTGCTGCAGGGTGTCGAAAGTCAGCGGCATCACCGTGTGCGGATGGCCCGCCGCGGCCCAGATCTCGTCGATGTCACGGAGCGCTTCGTCGATGTACGTGCGCAGCGGCTCGGGATGGCCGACCGGCGCTACGCCACCGATTGCCTGTCCGGTCGCGCTGCGGACGACGGATGCTGGGGCCATCTCCACCCGGTCGGCGCCGACACTGGCCGCGACGACGGCGAAGTCGGCCCGGTGACCACCGCTGGTCATCACCAGCACCGGCTCGCCGTCGGCCAGAAATACGAGGCTGTTGGCGATGGCGGCCACTTCGCACCCGATGGCGGCTGCGGCTTCGACTGCCGTGCGCGCCGAGTCGGGCAGCACGCGGATCTCCGGGGTGACGCCGGCGGCTTCCAGGTGCTGCTCGACGATGCGACTGCGTTCGGGGAGTGGGGTGGTCTCGCTCATGCGTCCACGCTATCCAATGCCTCGTTTCACGAGGCGTCACCGACCGTGATCGCCTCTGCGTCCTCGACGACGGCATCTGCGGGCTCGTCGTTGATGTGCGCGAGAATCTTTCGGCCGAGGAACACCGTCAGCGTCGCCACCAGCACCGACGCCGCGGCGAACAGGTACGGCACGGTCGAGTTGAACGCGTGCCACAGCAGTGCGGCGATCGGGGGAGCCATCGCCCCACCGATGAAACGCACAGCCGAGTACGCCGATGACGCCACCGAACGCGGCAGGTCGGTCGCCTCCATCACGGCCTCGGTGAGGACCGTGTTCATGACGCCGAGCAGCAGGCCGCCGATGATGATGCAGACGACCAGTGACGGCGCCGTCTCGGCGACCAGTCCGGCCGCGACGAGGTCGACGGCGAGCAGGGGCAGGATCGTGAGGATGATCGCGGTGCGCGTCATGCGCCGCATCATCCACGGTGCCACCCAGATGCTGGTGATCGCGAGCGCGACTCCCCAGCCGAAGAATGTCAGCCCGATGCCCATCGCCCCGAACCCGAGTGGGAAGGGTGAGAAGGCGAGCAGCACGAAGAACCCGATGTTGTAGAACAACGCTGCGACGGCGAGGACGGCGAGCGCGGGGCGACCGAGAGCCTTGAACGGCGCCGAGAACGGAACCGGCTGGCGCTTTTCAAATGGTCCGCGCAGCAGGGTGAGCACCGCGATGAACGCGATGGCCATCAGCGCGACGACGCCGAAGAACGGTCCACGCCAGCTGACCTCGCCGAGCAGACCGCCCAGCAGCGGTCCAATCGCGATGCCGAGTCCGAGCGCGGCTTCGTACAGCACGATGGCCGCACCGCTGCCGCCGGAGGCCGAGCCGACGATCGTCGCGAGCGCCGTCGAGATGAACAGTGCGTTGCCCAGTCCCCATCCGGCGCGGAATCCGATGATCGCGTCGACGCTGCCGCTCAGAGCCGATGCGAGGGAGAACAGGATGATGAGGGAGAGCCCGATCATCAGGGTCGCCTTGGCGCCGATCCGGCTCGAGATCCAGCTGGTGATGAGCATCGCCAGCCCCGTCACGAGCAGGTAGCTGGTGAACAGCAGCTCGGTCTCGGTGGGGCTCGCCTGAAGCGATTCGGCGATCGCGGGCAGGATCGGATCGACGAGCCCGATGCCCATGAACGCCACCACACTGGCGAATGCGACCGCCCAGACCTGTGCCGGCTGTCGCCAGATCGATCCCGTCGTCGCGGTGCTGTTCATTCGCGTCCTCCTGCTTCCTGTTTCGGTTCGATGCTGTGTGCCGCGAGGATCTCGGCGGTGTGATGGAGTGCTTCCCAATCGGCTGCACCCAGATCGGCGAAGCGCGGGGCCAGCGCGGTGCGGAACGTTTCGCGCCACTGCGTCAGGGCCGTACGCCCGGCCTCCGTGATATCCACGACCGTCGCCCGCGAGTCCGAAGGATCGGGGGAGCGGGTAACGAGGCCTGCGCGTGCAAGGTCTCCCAGTAGCCGTGTCATTCCCGGTTGCGTCGTGCGCGATGCCCGCGCGAGGGCACCGACCCGCTGCCCGGACTCGCGCTCGAGAAGCGTCAGCGCTCGCCACTGCGCGGCGGGGGCATCGTTCTCGGCATCCTGGGCGGCGATGCGGCCCAGTGCGTGTGCGGACATCACGATCGAGGAAATGATCTCGTCATGATTCATACCCGAAAGTATATACCTACTGGCATGTATTGGTGTGGCTTGGTGGCGGCGGCTCGCGCGACCAGACCGCCTCAATGACCGGTGCGGCTCGCGATGCGGGAGGACAGCTGGTGCGCGTGCGCCATCAGTGTGCGGCCCAGGTGAGCGAGGCGGTCAGGACCGAACCGGAACTCGACACCGGTGAGGCTCAGTGCCCATTCCGGGCGCCCACTGCGGTCGAACACCGCAGCACCCATGCCCCAGCTGCCCTCGACGATCAGACCGGGGTTGACCGCATAGCCGCGTTCCTTGGTCTCGGCCAGTCGGGTGCGCAGGGGAGTGAGGCCATGAGAGCGTCCCCAGTTCTCGCTGAGCTCGGGATGACGATCGAGATAGGCATCCACATCGTGGTCAGGCAGGAACGACAGGATCGCCAGACCGGCGCTCGCGACACCGAGGGGGAATCGCACACCCTCGCTGAGCACGAAGGAGCGGATCGGGAACGAGCCCTCCTCGCGCAGCAGGCATACGGTCTCGTCGGCACGGCGCACCGAGAGGAACGCGCTCTCCTCGGTCTTGACCGCCAGTGAACGGACGATGTCGCGGGCGAGAGCCGTCACGTCGTAGCGAGCCGCAGCCACGGATCCCATCAGGAAAAGCTCTGGGCCCGGCATCCATCGTGCGGTCTGCTCGTCGCGGTCGACGAGTCCTTCGGCGCGCAGGGCGCTGAGCAGTCGGTGCACCGTGGAGCGCGAGAGTTCGGCCGAGCGCGCGAGATCCTGCAGGTTCGCGCCGTCGCCGGCGGCGGCGGTCACCAGACGCAGCAGGCGGGCGGCGCGCGCAACGGCCTGAGCGCCGGGTACCGATGGGGTGTCCACAATGTGGACGCTACTCGGCGAATCGACCACATCGCAAGACCGGGTTTCGGACGGCGCCGTCGAGGGCGGATGCTGGAAGGAAGACCTGACACGAAGGAGTGCTGCGTGAGCGACAAGCACGTGATCGACAAGCAATGGGGATCGGCTGCCGAAGCCGTCGCCGACATCCCGGACGGCGCGTCTCTGGCTGTGGGAGGGTTCGGGCTCTCCGGCAATCCGATCGCCCTCATCGACGCCCTGCTCGCCCAGGGCACGACCGACCTCAGCGTCGTCAGCAACAACTGCGGTGTCGACGACTGGGGGCTCGGCGTTCTGCTGAATGCGCAGCGGATCCGCAAGATGACCTCGTCGTACGTCGGCGAGAACAAGGAATTCGAGCGGCAGTTCCTCTCCGGTGAGTTGGAGCTCGAGCTGACGCCCCAGGGCACCCTCGCTGAGAAGCTGCGCGCCGGGGGATCGGGCATTGCCGCGTTCTACACGCAGACCGGCGTCGGCACGCAGGTCGCCGATGGCGGACTGCCGCGCCGCTACAACCCGGACGGCTCGATCGCGGTCGCGTCACCCGTGAAGGATGTGCGCTCGTTCGACGTCGACGGCACGCCGAAGGACTTCGTCCTCGAAGACGCCATCGCCACCGACTTCTCGCTCGTGCACGCGGCGATCGGCGACCGGCACGGGAACCTCGTGTTCAACAAGGCCGCCCGCAACTTCAACCCGCTCGCGGCCATGGCCGGGCGCATCTGCATCGCCCAGGTCGAGCGCCTCGTCGAGCCCGGCGAGATCGACCCCGATCAGGTGCATCTGCCCGGCGTCTTCGTGCACCGCATCATCGAGGTCGGCACCGATATCGAGAAGCGCATCGAGCGCCGAACCGTCACCACCAGCGAAGGAGCCTGACCATGGCACTTACCCGCGAGCAGATGGCCGCCCGCGCCGCCGCCGAGCTCACCGACGGCTCCTACGTCAACCTCGGCATCGGTCTGCCCACCCTGGTGCCGAACTACGTGCCCGCCGATGTCACCGTCGTGCTGCAGTCCGAGAACGGCATCCTCGGCGTCGGCCCGTACCCGACAGAGGACGCCGTCGACCCCGATCTGATCAACGCCGGCAAAGAGACGGTGACGACTCTGCCCGGCACGGCGTTCTTCGATTCGGCGACGAGCTTCGGCATGATCCGCGGCGGCAAGATCGACGCCGCGATCCTCGGAGCCATGCAGGTCTCCGTCGCCGGAGACCTGGCGAACTGGATGATCCCCGGCAAGATGGTCAAGGGGCCCGGCGGTGCGATGGACCTCGTCCACGGTGCCCGGCGCCTGATCATTCTCATGGAGCACGTCGCCAAAGACGGCTCCCCGAAGATCGTGAACGAATGCTCCCTGCCGCTGACCGGCAAGGGCGTCGTTCACCGCATCATCACTGACCTCGCCGTGATCGACGTCACCGCTGACGGGCTCGTCCTCGCAGAGACGGCGCCCGGCGTGAGCGTGCAGGAGGTCATCGACGCGACCGAACCGCCGCTGGCCGTTTCAGAAGACCTGAAGGAGAACTCATGACCGACGTCGTCATCGTCGCCGCTGCCCGCACACCCCAGGGGCGCCTCAAGGGCCAGCTCGCATCGTTCACCGCCCCGCAGCTCGGATCCTTCGCAATCAGGGGCGCACTCGAGCAGGCATCCGTCGACCCGGCCGCGATCGACGCCGTCATCGTCGGCCAGGTGCTCGCCGCCGGTTCCGGTCAGAACGCCGCCCGCCAGGCTGCCATCGGCGCGGGCATCGGCTGGGAGGTCCCTGCCCACTCAGTGAACAAGGTGTGCCTATCCGGTCTCACCGCGATCATCGACGCCGCCCGCATGATCCGCACCGGGGACGCCACAACGGTCGTCGCCGCGGGCATGGAGTCGATGACCCGGGCGCCGCACCTGCTGATGGGATCGCGCGACGGATGGACCTACGGCAGTGTCGAAGTGCTCGACCACATGGCCTACGACGGCCTTACGGACGCCTACGACAAAGAGAGCATGGGCGCCTCCACCGAGCGGCACAATCCGCGCTTCGAGCTGACGCGCGAGGTGCAGGACGAGGTCGCCGCGCTGTCTCACCAGCGCGCCGCCGCAGGCGCCGACGCCGGCGCTTTCGACGCCGAGATCGTCACCGTCGAGGTGCCGCAGCGGCGTGGCGAGCCCGTCATCGTCACGAAGGACGAGGGCGTCCGCCCGGAGACCACCGTGGAGACACTTGGAAAGCTCCGCGCAGCGTTCGCCGAGGGCGGCACCATCACTGCGGGCAACTCCTCGCAGATCTCCGACGGAGCATCGGCCGTCGTGGTCACCACGCGCGCGAATGCCGAGGCGCAGGGCTGGCCCGTGCTCGCCGTGATCGGGGCGAACGGCCAGACCGCCGGCCCCGACAACTCGCTCCAGGCGCAGCCGGCCCAGGCCATCGCCCGCGCCCTCGACAAGCAGGGGATCACCGCCGCCGACCTCGACATCGTCGAGATCAACGAGGCGTTCGGTGCGGTCGTGGCCCGCTCACAGACCGAACTCGGCGTCTCCGGCGACATCGTGAACGTCCACGGCGGCGGCATCGCGATCGGCCATCCGATCGGCGTTTCGGGCAACCGAATGGTCGTGCACATGGCGCACGAACTCGCCAAGCGCGGCAGCGGCACGGTCGCGGTGGGCCTGTGCGGAGGCGGCGGTCAGGGCGAGGCGCTGATCCTCACGCGCTGAGTGCTCGCACAGCGTGACGAGAGCGGGCTGAAGGTCAACGCTTCTGCGCGGCCTTCAGCTGCTTCTCGACGCGCTTGCCCTCTTTCTTCGCACGTTTGGACTGCTTCGGCGCCAGCGGGGAATCCTCGGAGACGGGGACGCCGTGGCTCTCGCGGCGCATGTCGATCGCAGCGCCGATCGCGAGCGCGAGCGTGATGCCCCAGCTGAGCCACGCGAGCACCGCGCGCCAGGTGATGGGGGCGTCCTTCGTGCCGCGCAGCAGTGACATACCAGCGGTGATCGCTCCGATGAGGCCTGTGCTGAACAGATAGCGCATGCCTTCCAACCTACCTGGGGCACCCCGGCGTCGATAGGATCGACGCAGCGCCGTGTGCGCATGAAGCCATGATCCATACCCCCGAAGCTCCGCAGCCGAGCGTTTTCCGCGAAGCTGGTCTGCCGTACTTCGTCATCGCGTTCATCGCGCGTCTGCCGTTCGCGATGATGGTGGTGGGTGTGCTGACCCTCGTCGTCGCGGCTCGCGAGTCACTGTCGTTGGGCGGCCTGACCTCGGCCGCCGTCGGGCTCGGCGCGGCGTGCTTCGGGCCGCTGCTCGGCGCGGCGGCCGATCGCGTCGGTCAGCGCCCCGTGCTGGTCATCCTCGCCGTCGTCAACAGCGCGATGCTCGTCGTGCTCGCCGTCGTCGTGTACAGCACCGCAGACGATGCCGTCGTGCTGCTCGCGGCGGTGGGCATCGGCGCCTCGGCTCCGCAGGTCGCGCCGATGTCTCGTTCACGGCTGGTGACGATCATCGACGAGCGGATGCCGGAGAAGCAGCGCAGCCGCGTCCTCTCCGGCACGATGTCGTACGAGTCGGCCGCCGACGAGACGGTGTTCGTGTTCGGTCCGTTCCTCGTCGGCATCCTCGCTGCGGCCATCGCGCCGTGGGCGCCCCTGGTCGGCGCGGCCGTGCTCACGCTGATCTTCGTCGGCGCATTCGCGCTGCACCCCAGCGGCAGGCATGTCTCTGCGGCGCGAGATGCTGACGGCCGGGCGCCGTCGCCGGCATCCGCGCTGTTCCGGCCGAGCCTGCTCGTCGTGGTCGTCGGCATCCTCGGCGTCGGACTGTTCTTCGGCACCATGCTCACCTCGCTCACCGCGTTCATGGCCGATCGTGGCGCGCCGGAGCAGGCGGGGCTACTGTACGGGATCATGGGCGTCGGGTCGGCCATCCTGGCGCTCGGCGTGGCCTGGCTTCCGCCGCGGTTCTCGATGCGCGCACGCTGGCTCGTATTCGCCGGCATCCTGCTCCTCGGCAGCCTGCTGCTGCCGTTCGTCGACTCGCCGGCCGGCATGGGGTGGGTGCTGGGCATACTGGGCATCGGCATCGGGCCGACCCTCGTGACGCAGTACAGCTTCGGTGCTGCCCGGAGTCCGCTCGGGCGCTCGGCGACGGTGATGACGATGCTCGGGTCGAGCGTGATCGTCGGGCAGTCGATCGCCTCCGCCGTCACCGGCGAGGTCGCGCAGCACAGCGGCACCTCCGCTGCATTGCTGCTGCCGATCGCCGCCGCGGCGATCGTGCTCATCGCCGGCATCCTGAACTGGATCGCCAGCAGCACCCGCACCGGCACTCGCTAGCCTGGGGTGAGAACCCACGGGCAGCGAGGAGCTTCCATGAACACCGCAGAATTCGTCGTCGTCGCGAACCGGCTTCCGGTGGACCGGGTGGTGGACCTGCCTGGTGAGGAGATCTGGCGCCCCTCGCCCGGTGGTCTCGTCGCCGCGCTCGAGCCGGTCATGAGATCCGTCGATGGAGCCTGGGTGGGGTGGGCAGGGCAGGCCGACCTCGAGCTGGAGCCGTTCACGGCGAACGGTCTCCGCCTCATCCCGATCACACTCAGCGAGCAGGAGGTCGCGGAATACTACGAGGGCTTCGCCAACGACACGATCTGGCCGCTCTATCACGATGTCATCGCTCCGCCCGCGTATCACCGGGAATGGTGGGACGCCTACGTGACCGTCAACCGACGATTCGCCGAGGCGGCAGCTGCCGCCGTCGTGCACAACGGCACCGTGTGGGTGCACGACTACCAGTTGCAGCTCGTGCCAGAGATGGTCAGGGCGCTGCGCCCCGACGTCACGATCGGCTACTTCCACCACATCCCGTTCCCCGCACACGGGCTCTACGCACAGCTGCCCTGGCGCGATCAGGTGCTGCGCGGGCTCCTCGGAGCGGACGTGATCGGGTTCCAGCGGGCGCAGGATGCGAACTACTTCCTGGCCGCCGTGCGGCGCCGGCTGCAGTACAACATCAAGGGATCGATGGTCGACGTTCCCGGTGAGACCGAGACGCGACCGGTGCTCGCGAAAGCGTTCCCGATCTCCATCGACACCGCCCCCTACCTCGAACTGATCGCAAAACCCGAGGTGAAGGCCCGCGCGGCCGAGATCCGTGAGAGCCTGGGCAACCCGAAGCACATTCTGCTCGGCGTCGACCGGCTCGACTACACCAAGGGCATCCGGCACCGCATCAAGGCGTACGGCGAACTGCTCGCCGAAGGTCGTCTGCACGTCGAGGACGTCACGTTCATCCAGGTCGCCAGCCCCAGCCGTGAGCGGGTGGACGCCTATGTGCATCTGCGCGACGAGATCGAGCTCGCCGTGGGCCGCATCAACGGCGACACCGACACCATGGACCACAGCGCGATCCGCTACCTGCACCAGGGGTTCCCGCGCGAGGAGATGGTCGCCCTCTACCTCGCCGCCGATGTGATGCTGATCACCGCCCTCCGTGACGGCATGAACCTCGTTGCGAAGGAGTACATCGCCACCCGCGCGGACAACCGCGGAGCGCTGGTGCTCAGCGAGTTCACCGGTGCCGCCGACGAACTGCGCCAGGCCATCCGGGTGAATCCGCATGACATCGAGGGGCTGAAGGACGCCATCATGACCGCGGTCGAGATGGAACCCGCCGAACAGAGCAGACGCATGCGCTCGCTGCGCAAGCGCGTGCTGGAGCACGACGTGCGGGCCTGGTCGTCATCGTTCCTCGAGGCGCTCTCGGACGTGCGCGCCCGTCATTCGTGAATGGGTGCTCGTCATGCGTGAATTCCGACCCCCGCACGCGTGAGAGGCTGGTCGGAATCGACCCCCGACGAGGAGAATCGCCGTGACCCGCACCTGGACGCCCGGAACCGCAGACGACGCCCTGAGCACCATCGCCGCCACATCGCGACTGGTCGTCGCGCTCGACTTCGACGGCACGGCGTCGCCGCTCGTCCTGGATCCGATGTCGGCTCGCGCCCTTCCCGAGGTCGCGGTACAGGTCGAACGCCTCGCCGCGCTGCCGGACACGTTCGTCGCCTACGTCTCCGGACGCAGCATGCATGATCTGAAGATCATCACCGAGCACGACGAGGACTCGGTCGTTGCGCTGGCGGGCTCGCACGGCGCGCAGTACTGGTTCCCCGGTGCGGGAGACGAGGACGCTCCGGGCGCTGCGACGGAGGAGGGAGCGCGTGAGGCGCTCTGGGCCGCCGCGCAGCCGATCGTCGACCGCTACGACGGTGTCGGACTCGAGCCGAAGACCTTCGGCATGGGTATCCACACCCGACGAGCCACACCGGAAGCCGAGGCCGCGGCTTTCGCGGAGATCGACGCGCTGGTCGCCGAGCGCTTCCCGCAGTGGCGTCGCCGCTCGGGCCATCGGGTGCTGGAATTCTCGTCCCGTGCGGAGGGGAAGGACACTGCGATGGCGGTGCTGCGCGATCACTTCGGCGCCACCGGCATCCTGTTCGCCGGCGACGATGTGACCGACGAGGACGCCATGCAGGTTCTCGGTCCGGATGACCTCGGCGTGCGCGTCGGGCCGGGAGAGACCGCGGCGGGCGTGCGTGTGGACACTCCACAAGACATCGCAGCCCTTCTGGAGGCGCTCGCGACCGAGCGCGCCGCCGGACGGGAATAGACTGCCGTCATGTCCTCGCAAGATCCTTCTTCGAACGCGTCCACCGACATCAAGCCCCGCAGCCGCGTCGTCACTGACGGCATCGAGGCCACGACATCCCGAGGCATGCTCCGCGCCGTCGGGATGGGCGACGAAGACTGGGACAAGCCGCAGATCGGCATCGCCTCCAGCTGGAACGAGATCACCCCCTGCAACCTGAGCCTGGATCGGCTCGCTCAGGGCGCTAAGGAAGGCGTGCACTCCGGCGGGGGATATCCGCTGCAGTTCGGCACCGTCTCCGTGTCGGATGGCATCTCGATGGGCCATGAGGGCATGCACTTCTCGCTCGTGTCGCGCGAGGTCATCGCCGACTCCGTCGAGACCGTCATGATGGCCGAGCGCCTCGACGGCAGCGTGCTGCTGGCGGGCTGCGACAAGTCGATCCCCGGGATGCTGATGGCCAGCGCCCGCCTCGACCTCTCCAGCGTCTTCCTGTACGCCGGATCCATCGCACCGGGCTGGGTGAAGCTGTCCGACGGCACCGAGAAGGACGTCACGATCATCGACTCGTTCGAGGCCGTCGGCGCGTGCCGGGCCGGCCTCATGAGCGAGGAGGACCTCAAGCGCATCGAGTGCGCCATCGCACCCGGCGAGGGCGCCTGCGGCGGCATGTACACCGCCAACACGATGGCATCTGTCGCCGAGGCGCTGGGGCTCAGCCTGCCGGGCTCCGCCGCCCCACCGTCCGCCGATCGTCGCCGCGACTACTTCGCGCACCGCTCGGGCGAGGCCGTCGTGAACCTGCTGCGCCAGGGCATCACGACCCGCGACATCCTCACGAAGGAATCGTTCGAGAACGCCATCGCCCTGGCGATGGCACTCGGCGGCTCGACGAACGTCGTGCTGCACCTGCTCGCGATCGCCCGCGAGGCCGAGGTCGACCTCACCCTGCACGACTTCAACCGCATCGGCGACCGGGTGCCGCACGTCGCCGACATGAAGCCGTTCGGCAAGTACGTCATGAACGACGTCGACCGTCATGGCGGCATCCCGGTCATCATGAAGGCGATGCTCGATGAGGGCCTGCTGCACGGCGACGCGCTGACTGTCACGGGCCGCACCCTCGCCGAGAACCTCGCTGAGATCGACCCTGACCCGATCGACGGCGAAGTCATCCACACCTTCGACAACCCCATCCACGCGACCGGCGGTTTGACCGTGCTGCACGGATCGCTCGCGCCCGAGGGCGCGGTCGTGAAGTCAGCCGGTTTCGACGCCGACGTGTTCGAGGGCCCCGCGCGTGTCTTCGAGCGTGAGCGCGCGGCCATGGATGCCGTCGCGAACGGCGAGATCGCCGCCGGCGAGGTCATCGTCATCCGCTACGAGGGCCCCAAGGGTGGCCCCGGCATGCGGGAGATGCTCGCGATCACCGCGGCCATCAAGGGCGCTGGTCTCGGGAAAGATGTATTACTCTTGACAGACGGACGATTCTCAGGCGGCACAACCGGCCTGTGCATCGGCCACATAGCACCCGAAGCGGTGGACGCAGGTCCTATCGCATTCGTGCGCGATGGTGATCTGATACGGGTCGATATCGCAGCTCGCTCTCTTGACTTACTCGTCGATGAGGCAGAGCTCGCCTCCCGGCGTTCCGACTGGGAGCCGCTTCCCCCGCGCTATACCCGTGGCGTTCTTGCCAAATATTCGAAGCTCGTCCGCTCCGCCGCGGAGGGTGCGACCACCGGTTGATCCGCCGCTTCGATTCGCCTGCGCTCGTTGCGCACACGCAGATCTCCAAGGAATGACATGACTGCTGATTCTGTATCGGCCGTGCCACGGCCACCATCCACGAAGACCACCGCGCCCGAGATCACCGGCGCCGAGGCTGTCGTCCGCGCACTCGCCCTTCTGGGCGTCACTGACGTGTTCGGCATCCCCGGCGGCACGATCATGCCCGTCTACGATCCGCTCCTCGATGACGAAGCCGTGCGGCACATCCTCGTCCGTCACGAACAGGGCGCCGGTCACGCTGCCGAGGGATACGCGGCGGCGAGCGGCCGGGTCGGCGTCGCCATCGCCACCTCGGGCCCCGGTGCCACGAACCTCGTCACCGCGATCGCCGATGCCTACATGGATTCGGTGCCGCTGGTCGCGATCACCGGACAGGTCTTCAGTCACCTGATGGGAACGGATGCGTTCCAGGAGGCCGACATCGTCGGCATTACCATGCCGGTGACGAAGCACTCCTTCCTGGTGAAGCATCCAGAGGAGATCCCCGGTGCTCTGGCGGCGGCGTTCGAGATCGCCTCGACGGGCCGCCCCGGCCCCGTGCTCGTGGACATCACCAAGGATGCCCAGCAGCTGTCGGCGCCGTTCGTCTGGCCGCCGAAGGTCGATCTGCCCGGCTACCGTCCAGTGACGAAGGCGCACGGCAAGCAGATCCAGGCGGCCGCCACTCTGCTCACCGAAGCGAAGAAGCCGGTTCTCTACGTCGGCGGCGGTGTCGTTCGTGGTCGTGCGGCCGCCGAACTGCTGGCGCTGGCCGAGTCGACTGGCGCTCCCGTCGTCACGACGCTGATGGCGCGCGGTGTGTTCCCCGACTCGCACCAGCAGCATCTCGGAATGCCCGGCATGCACGGCACGGTTCCGGCCGTGCTCGCGCTGCAGGAATCCGATCTCATCGTCGCGCTCGGGGCGCGATTCGACGACCGCGTCACGGGGAAGTCGGCCGACTTCGCCCCGCATGCGAAGGTCGTCCACGTCGACATCGACCCCGCGGAGATCTCGAAGATCCGCAACGCGGATGTGCCGATCGTCGGTGACGTGCGCGACGTGCTGGTCGACCTGGATGCTGCGTACCGCGGCGCCATCGGCGACGGCAAGCCTGACATCTCGGACTGGTGGTCATACCTCGACGGGCTCCGCGATGAGTTCCCGCTCGGCTTCTCGCCGACCGAGGACGGCCTGCTCGCTCCGCAGCACGTGATCCAGCGCATCGGTGAGCTCACCGGCCCGGAGGGCATCTACGCCGCCGGTGTCGGGCAGCACCAGATGTGGGCCGCGCAGTTCATCAAGTACGAGCGCCCCAACGCCTGGCTCAACTCCGGGGGAGCGGGCACGATGGGCTACTCGGTGCCTGCAGCCATGGGCGCGAAGGTCGCAGAGCCCGACCGCGTGGTGTGGTCGATCGACGGCGACGGATGCTTCCAGATGACCAATCAGGAGCTCGCCACCTGTGCGATCAACAACATCCCGATCAAGGTCGCGATCATCAACAACTCCTCGCTCGGCATGGTGCGCCAGTGGCAGACCCTGTTCTACGACGGGCGCCACTCCAACACGGATCTGAACACCGGTCACGGCACCGCCCGCATCCCCGACTTCGTCAAGCTCGCCGAGGCGTATGGCTGCCTCGCGATCCGGGTTGAGAAGGAGGACGAGGTGGATGCCGCGATCCAGTTGGCGCTGGAGACCAACGATCGTCCGGTCGTCATCGACTTCGTCGTCTCCGCGGACGCCATGGTGTGGCCGATGGTGCCGCAGGGCGTGAGCAACAGCTACGTCCAGTACGCACGCGATCACGCGCCCACGTTCGATGAGGAGATCTGAGACATGTCGAAGCACGTGCTGAGTCTTCTCGTCGAGGACACACCTGGCCTTCTGACCCGCGTCGCGGGGCTCTTCGCCCGTCGCGGCTTCAACATCGAGTCCCTCGCCGTCGGCGTGACCGAGGTGCCCGGTGTGTCCCGCATCACGGCTGTCGTCGACGTCGATCTGCTGCCTCTCGAGCAGGTGACGAAGCAGCTCAACAAACTGATCAACGTGATCAAGATCGTCGAGCTCGACCCGGCGACCTCGGTGCAGCGCCAGCATGTGCTGGTGAAGGTGCGCACCGACAGCGCCACCCGGTCGAACGTCATCGAGGTCGCGAATCTGTTCCGCGCCGCCGTCGTCGACTACGCTCCCGACGCGCTGGTGATCGAGGTCACCGGTGACCAGGGCAAGGTCGATGCACTGCTGCGTGCACTCGAGCCCTTCGGCATCAAAGAGATCGCGCAGTCCGGCCTGCTGGCCATCGGACGCGGCGGCAAGAGCATCACCGAGCGCGTACTGCGCGGCTGACCCTGAACGCCTCTGAACCACAATCAAGGAGAAACACACGTGAGTACTGAGATCTTCTACGACGACGACGCCGACCTGTCCCTGATCCAGGGCAAGAAGGTGGCCATCGTCGGCTACGGCTCGCAGGGCCACGCCCACGCGCAGAACCTGCGCGACTCGGGCGTCGAGGTCACCATCGCCCTCAAGGACGGCTCGAAGTCCGCCGCCAAGGCCGAGGAGGCCGGCTTCCCGGTCAAGAACGTAGCGGATGCCACCACCTGGGCCGACGTCATCATGATCCTCGCGCCGGACCAGCACCAGCGCACGATCTACTCCGAGTCGATCGCCCCGAACCTCACCGAGGGCAAGACCCTCGCCTTCGCGCACGGCTTCAACATCCGCTTCGGCTACATCGATGCTCCTGAGGGTGTCGACGTCATCCTCGTCGCCCCCAAGGCTCCTGGCCACACGGTGCGTCGCGAGTTCGTCGCCGGTCGCGGCATCCCGGACATCATCGCCGTCGAGAAGGATGCCTCCGGCTCGGCCTGGGCGCTCGCGCTGTCGTACGCCAAGGCGATCGGCGGCACCCGTGCCGGCGTCATCAAGACGACGTTCACCGAAGAGACCGAGACCGACCTGTTCGGTGAGCAGGCTGTGCTCTGCGGCGGTATGAGCCACCTCGTGCAGGCCGGCTTCGAGACGCTGACCGAGGCGGGCTACCAGCCGCAGATCGCCTACTTCGAGGTGCTGCACGAGCTCAAGCTCATCGTCGACCTCATGTGGGAGGGCGGCATCGCCAAGCAGCGCTGGTCGATCTCCGACACCGCCGAGTACGGCGACTACGTCTCGGGTCCGCGCGTCATCGACTCTTCGGTCAAGGAGAGCATGAAGGGCGTGCTCGCCGACATCCAGTCCGGTGCCTTCGCGAAGCGTTTCATCGACGACCAGGACAACGGCGCCACGGAGTTCCAGGAGCTCCGTGCCAAGGAAGAGCAGCACCCGATCGAGACCACGGGCAAGGAGCTCCGCTCGCTGTTCGCGTGGAAGCAGCAGGACGAAGACTACGTCGACGGTTCCGCCGCGCGCTGATCCCGGCTTTACAGAAAGGGCGCCCCTCGGGGCGCCCTTTCGCGTCTTTTGGCGGTGCAGGCTTCGACTCGCCTTCGGCTCGCTCACCCCGTTTCGTCTCCTCGCTCCGCTCGTCGCTCAACGCCCGGCCTGTGCCCTCTCGGGTCGTTGAGCGGAGGGGCGAACGGACGGCTTTCGGGAGGATCTCTTGCGGGTCGTTGAGCGTAGGGGCGAAGCCCCGCAGACGAAACGCGTTGAGCGAGCGCAGCGAGTCGAAACGTACCTCTAGCGCGTGAGTTGCTCCAGCACCTCGATGACGTGCCGGTACGGCTTCCCCGTCGCGCGGGTCATCCCGATCTCGCAGGTGCGGTTCGCCGACACGAACGCGTCGAACCCGTCCCGCGCCTCATCGGCCGCTGCGACCTCGGCCGACTCCGCCGCGGTAGCACTGGCGGTGAGCTCCGGATGCAGCATCCCTCGGTCGCCCGCGAACGCGCAGCAGCCCCAGCCGTCGGGTACATACACTTCGTCGGCGACAGCAGCGGCGAGAACTTCGAGAGCTCCGGTCGCGCCGAGCGCCGTCGTCGAGCACGTCGGGTGCACGGCGATCGAATCCAGCTTCGCCGACACGGTGAGCCGGGGGAGCACTTCTCGGGCAACGAACGTCGTCGCGTCCTCTATGCGCAATCCGGCATATTCCGGATGCTCGGCGACGGCTCGCGCGAGCATCACGTGGAGTCCTTCGGTGCACGAGGCAGCATCGCATACCACGGGCAGGACGCCGTGCCGGCTCGCTTCCCACAGTGCCGAGAGCACCCGATCGCTCATCCGGTCGTAGCCGGACAGGTGCCCCTTCGACTTCCACGGCGTGCCGCAGCAGAGCCCGCCGGCCCCCTCGGGGATCACGACCGGGATGTCCGCGCGGTCCAGCAGGGTGCGCACAGCGTCGCGCGAACCGAGCCCGTCGGCCTCCGCGCCGAACATCGTCCCGATGCACGCGCCGAAGAACACCGCCTGCGCATTCGCGGGCGACACTGGCTTCGGCGCGGCCGATCCGCCGCGGGGGAGGCCGCGGTCGTACAAGGGAACGGTGTCGGCGCCGAGCACAGCGCGCCCGACCTGGGTGACACCGGTCACGAGCGGGGCGGGCAGCGCGTCGGCGATGGTCAGTGCCGCGCCGCCGATGCGGGTCACCGCGCCCCAGCCCTTCGCCGCAGCATCCCACAGCCCGTCCTCGGCCTTCGACGCCTCTTCGGCCCGAAGCCGGCGGACCAGATCGCCGGTGTTGATGTCGACGGGACAGGCGACGGCGCACATGCCATCGACCGCGCAGGTCTGCACGCTCTCGTAGTCGTAGTCGGCACGCAGCTGGTTCAGAAGCTCCGTATCGCCCTGTTCTTCGGCCCAGGCCATGTCGCGGCGCAGCACGATCCGCTGGCGCGGGGTGAGGGTGATGTCCTTGCTCGGACACGCCGGTTCGCAGTAGCCGCATTCCACGCACCGGTCGACCTCGCTCTCGACGGTCGGCACGCGCTTGAGGTCGTGCAGGTACGACTCGGCATCTTCAGAGAGCACGACCCCGGGGTTGAGGATGCCGGCCGGATCCACGAGCCGCTTGACCTCCCACATCATGTCCGTGAGGAAATCGCCGTACTGCCGCCGCACGAACGGCGCCATGATGCGCCCGGTGCCATGCTCCGCCTTCAGCGACCCGCCCTGCCCGAGCACGAGGTCGACGAGGTCGGCTGTGAAGCGCCGGTAGCGTGCGATGCTCGCCTCATCGTCGAAGCGTTCGTTGAGCAGGAAGTGCACGTTGCCGTCCTTGGCGTGCCCGAAGATCACAGAGTCCTCGTACTCGTGCTCCTCGAACAGCTCGATCAATCGCTCGCAGGTGGGCAGCAGCCGGTCCACGGGAACGACGATGTCCTCCAGCAGTGCGGTGGTGCCCGACGGGCGTGCGCCGGCAACTGCGGTGTACAGCCCCTTGCGCACCTGCCACAGAGACGCGCGTTCAGCGACCTCGGTCGTCAGTGCCGGCGCGACGGCGAGCGACAGCGTTCCGAAGTGGGCGAGCGCCGCCGCTCGAGACTCATCGAGCTCGTCCGTGCTCGATGCCTGCACTTCGACGAGGAGCGCCGCGTGATCCTGCACCTCGATCGCGGCGATGGATGCCGGGACGTCGCTGAGCCCCTGCGCGACGCGCAGAGACGCAGCATCCATCAGTTCGATGGTCGCGAGCCCCTGCGCGACGAGACCGGGGAGCGCGGCCATCGCATCGGCGAGAGTATCGAACACGAGCAGTCCGGTGGCGATCTGCGGGCGGATCTCAACGGTGCGGAACCGCGCCTCGGCGACGAAGGCGAGCGTCCCTTCCGAGCCGATCACCAGGTGCTCGAGGATCTTCACGGGGTCGTCGAAGTCGAGCAGAGAGTTGAGCCCGTAGCCCATCGTGTTCTTCATCGAGAACTGCCGCCGCACGAATGCTGCGGCGTCGGGCGAGCCGAGCAACCGGTCGCGCATCTCTCGCAGACCATCGCAGAGAGCCGGTTCGGCGGACTGCAGCTGCTCGAGCGCATCCGGGGCGCCGGTGTCGATGACCGTGCCGCTGGGCAGGACGAGCAGTAGAGAATCGACAGTGCGGTACGAGTTCTCGACGACGCCGCAGGCCATGCCGCTGGAGTTGTTGGCGATCACTCCGCCGATCGTGCAGGCGATCTCGCTGGCCGGATCGGGGCCGAGCTTGCGACCATGTCGGAGGAGCCGCGTGTTGACCTGCCGCACGGTCGCGCCGGGCTCCACGCGCACCAGCCGGCCGTCGTCCTCGATACGGATGCCGCGGAAGAACTGGCGCGTGTCGACGAGGATGTCGCCCGAGACACCCTGACCCGAGAGGCTCGTGCCCCCGGAGCGGAAGGTGAGCGTGCGTCCGGCGGCGCGCACGGCCGTGAAAGCCCGGGCGACGCCGTCGGCATCACGGGGTTCGAGCACGGCGTCAGGGATGAGCAGGTAGTGCGAGGCGTCGTGCGCACGGGCGAATCGATCGATCGATCGGGCAGAGATCGTCGTGTCGCTGCCGAGGACGTCGGCGTCGAGCGGGGTCGCGATCATCGTGGACACGATCTCCTCCAAAATTGCCAGACAAGATTACTGCCGAGTGTAGTCTCGTCTACGCTGAATCCATGACCATCTCGGATGCTCCACTCGGTGTCGTCGGCATCGTCGACGCGGTGACGCACCGGCTCCGCGCGCGTATTCTCTCCGGGGAGATCGCCGCGGGAACGGCGCTGACGGAGGCGAAGGTCTCTGCTTCGTTCTCGGTTGCCCGGCCCAGTGCGAAGGCCGCGATCGAGCAGCTGGTCGCCTCTGGCCTGCTGGTGCGCACGGCGCACCGCTCCGCGCGCGTCATCGCCATCGACGCCGACATGGTGCGTGATGTCTATCGCACGCGCACGCGGCTCGAGAGCGCGGCGCTGCGCGAGCTGGCCGTCAGCCGGGCTGTGCCGGATGCCGCGACCGCGGCGAACGCCGAGATCCTCGCCATGCCTCCGGGTCCTGACCCGGCGACCGTCGACCCCGACCTCCGTTTCCACACCGCACTCATCGACGGCATCCGCAGCGCGCGCACCTCGCGCATGTACGGCAGCGTGCTCGACGAGGTGCGCCTGTGCATGGCGCAGGTGCAGGGCAGACGACTGATCGCCGCTGACGTCATCGGCGGTCAGCACGCGGCGATCCTCAGCGCGGTCTCCGCCGGAGACGGCGCACGCGCCGCCGACCTGCTGGCCGAACACCTCGGCTCGGCAGAGGAGCGCCTCATCGAGGCGCTGGGGGAGCGGGACTACTCCGTCTCGTCTGCCTGAGCCTCGTCGATCTCGATGGGGGCGTCCGCCGGGTCCGCCCAGACGGGCGCGGGCAGCAGCGTGTCGGCCTGTCCGTCCTGGATGGCGCGGAGAGCCTCGGTGATCTCATCGGCGTTCTCGGGAACAGCCAGGTCGCAGGTGCGCAGCTCCGAGGCGAACTTCAACGTCAGCCGGTTCTTGCCTGCCTCCACGGCCTCGGCCGTCGTCCCGGTGCGCTTCTCGCTGCCGGTCTGGATGTCGGAGACCTCTTCGCAGACGTGATAGACCGAGCCGCCGTCGACCCAGACGACCTCATCCGCACCGAGCAGCTGGATCACCGTGGACTGGTCTGCCGTGTACTGCTCGACGGAGGGCGGGTTGTAATCGATGCCGAGCGCGACCGCCCCGGCGGCGAGAACGATGCCGATGATGCCGGCCGTCGCCTTCTGCCCCTTGTCCATGTCCTTGTTCAGGAAGATGAGGATGATCAGCGGCAGGAAGGCGATCACCGCGATGATCGCGCCGAGCTGGTTCTGGACGAAGAAACGCACCGTGTCGGACTTCTTCGCCGGATCCAGGCGATTCGCCTTCTTCCACAGGATCGAACCGGTGATCGACAACGCTGCAATGACGACGAGCATCACGAGAAGCGTGATGAAGGCCCACTGCGGGAACTGAGCCGTGGCCTCCTGGTTCTCGAGCAGCCCGGTGTCGGGGTTGCGGACAATGCCGCCGTCGGGGCCGGTGAACTCGCGTTGACGCAGCAGCCAGAAGATCGCCACGGCTTCGGCGGCGATAGCGACGACCCACAGTGCGGCGGCGATCCAACGGAACATCGTCGCCTTGCGCTTGGACTCCGCCGTCGGAGTCCACGTCCGCTCGTCGGCGGCTGCCCCTCCGCCCGGTGACGCGACGGTGTTCTTCTCGGACTCGGCTACGGTGGATCCCCTCGGGTTGCTATGAACGCTCTGAGCATATCGGGAGCCGTGTCGCGATGGCTACGCTGGGGGCATGACATCGGATGCTGACGACGCGCTGTCTTGGGACGGCGACGACGACCCGCCCGCGCGCAAACGCACGGACCGGTCTGAGCCCGAGCGGGCGCTGCCCGAGGGCTGGGAGCCTGTCGGCAAAGACAGTGACACCGTCGGGCGCATCGCCGCCGACGGCACGGTGATCGCCGCCGACGACCCGCGGCCGTTGAGCACGCCGATGCTGCTGCTGGTGGGCGTCATCGGAGGCGTCTACCTGCTGTATACGGTCGGATGGATCATTGGCGGTCTGAACCTGCAGGGCAGCGCACTGTTCCTCGTGCCGGCCATCATGTACCAGGTCGCCGTGTGGGCTGCTGTGCTCGCCCCGGCTCTCTGGTTCGCCGCCGTCTGGCTGCTCACCCGGCGTTCGCCCGGATGGGTGCGGGTGGTCGGATTCATCGTCGGCGCGGCGCTGCTGGTGCCGTGGCCCTTCGTCATGACGGGAGTGGTGGGCGCATGAGCGAGCAGACAGTCGATGGGCACGCCTCGCGGGGCGGGGGCCCGGCCCTCGGTATCCTGAAGACCATCATCCTCGGCTTGGCCGGACTGTTCTACGCATACGGTGTCTGGAATGCGGTGGCCTACCTCGTGACCGTCGCGCAGTTCGGTCTGAATGCGTACGGCTGGTTCGTACTCATCTTCTCGGTGCTGTTCCCGATCCTGGTGTTCGCGGCGGCATACGGTCTCGGTCGTCGTCGCAGCGCGCCGGAGTTCGCGATCGTGCTGGTCGCCGGCCTCGCGCTGGTGGCGGTGTTCTGGATGAACGTCGTGGCGCTGAGCGCACTGAACATCTCGTCGTTGACGACCTGATCGGGGCCGTCACACGTCGCGGAGCACGGTTCGCGCTCCGGTAGGGTGGAGGCGATCGCGCCCCGACGGCGTGCGGCGCATCGATCCCCATCCGTGCTGTCTGCAGCCAACCCGAAGGATCCGCCTGTGCCCAAGCCCGTCGTGCTCATTGCCGAAGTTCTCTCGCCCGCGACGATCGAGGCCCTGGGGCCCGACTTCGATGTCCGTCAGGTCGACGGCACGGATCGAGAGGCACTGTTCTCGGCGTTGGCAGACGCGAACGCGGTTCTGGTGCGCTCGGCGACGAAAGTGGATGCTGAAGCACTCGAGCATGCTCCGAAGCTGAAGGTCATCGCCCGTGCGGGTGTGGGGCTCGACAACGTCGACATTCCTGCCGCGACTCGAGCCGGTGTCATGGTCGTCAACGCTCCGACGTCGAACATCATCTCCGCGGCGGAGCTCACCTGCGCTCACATCCTCAGCCTGGCCCGTCACGTGCCGGCGGCGCACGCCTCGTTGGCTGCCGGACAGTGGAAGCGCAGCGCGTACACCGGCGCTGAGCTCTTCGAGAAGACCCTCGGCATCGTCGGCCTCGGCCGCATCGGCGCGCTGGTCGCCGCGCGTATGCAGAGCTTCGGCATGAATGTCGTCGCCTTCGACCCCTACGTCACCAGCACGCGCGCCCAGCAGCTCGGCGTCGAGCTGCGCAGCCTCGACGAGCTCGTCGCCGAGGCCGATTTCCTCACCATTCATATGCCGAAGACCCCCGAGACCACCGGCATGATCAGCACTGAGCAGTTCGCGGCGATGAAGAAGACCGCCTACGTCATCAACGTCGCCCGCGGTGGTCTGATCGACGAAGTCGCGCTGCGCGAGGCCCTCGTTGCCGGCGAGGTCGCCGGCGCGGGCCTGGACGTCTTCACCTCCGAGCCGCCGGCAGAGGGCGGATCGGCCCATGATCTGATCGACCTGCCGAATGTGGTCGTCACGCCGCACCTGGGTGCCTCGACCGATGAGGCCCAGGAGAAGGCGGGCGTCTCGGTCGCTCGATCGGTGAAACTGGCGCTCGAGGGCGACCTCGTTCCGGATGCCGTGAACGTCGCCGGCGGCGTTATCGATCCGTTCGTCCGCCCCGGCATCGCGCTCGTCGAGAAGCTCGGCCAGGTCTTCAGCGGACTCGCGAGCTCGGCCGTGACGAACCTCGACATCGAGGTGCGCGGCGAGCTCGCGGACTACGACGTGAGCGTCTACCGACTCGCAGCGCTCAAAGGCATCCTCTCGGGCGTCGTCAGCGAGAGCGTGTCGTACGTCAATGCGCCGCTGTTCGCCGAGCAGCGCGGCCTCGAGGCGCGACTCATCGTCGAGAAGGACAGCCCCGAATACCGCAACCTGACGACCCTCCGCGGCGCACTGGCCGACGGCACGGTCCTCACGGTCGCCGGGACACTCGCCGGCACGCGAATGGTGCAGAAGATCGTCGGGATCAACGGCCACGACATCGAGGTGCCGATCGAGACGAACCACATCGTCATGCAGTACATCGATCGCCCGGGCGTCGTCGCCGTCTACGGTCAGAAGTTCGGCGATGCCGGCATCAACATCGCCGGGATGCAGGTCGCTCGGCGCACGGCCGGCGGCGAGGCTCTCACGGTGCTCACCGTCGATTCGCGGGTGCCAGAGGACCTGCTCGTCGCGGTCGGCGAGGCGATCGAGGCCAGTGCCATGAAGCAGATCGAGATCACCGAGGTCTGACGCCGGGCCCGGGGCGGGGGAGTCAACCTACGACGACGCCCGCACCACCAGGGCGATCAGCTCGTCGAGCTGAGATCCCGTGGGAACGGGGTCGGCGCTCCCGCTGACCTGCGCTTCTGCGGGATCCAGGGCGTTGTTGAAGTACAGCCCGTCGCTGACGAGCAGCACCAGATCGAGCCCCGCCTCGTCACGCACGTGCGGCCTGATCGCATCGCCCCACTTCGCCCTGGTCTGACGCAGCGCGGCCGCAGCCTCGGTCGAACCGCCCTGCGCGAGGCGCGAGACGGCGATGAGTGCGCGGTCGAGCGGATGATTCTCCATCACCGAGGTGCGCAGGTAGTACGAGACCGGGCCGTCGGCTGCAGCAGCCATGTCCACGAGGTCCTCGTCGACCAGACGCTCCAGGCGCTCGATGATGCCGGTGACGAGGTCCTCTTTCGACGCGAAGTGGTACAGCAGGCCTCCCTTGGAGACGCCGGCGCTCTTCGCTGTGGCGTCGATGGTTGCCGTCCGTTCGCCGTCGTCGATGAGGATCATCTCGAAGGCGTCGAGCACGCGTTCGCGGGCGAGGGGAGGTCGGGACATGTCTGTTACTATACCAGCCGGACGGTTTAGTTATCGGGTCCTCGGACCTGCGGAAGGTGTGTCATGACCGAGTCTGTGGAGACCGGGGGCACGCGCGCGCCTCGCGCTGGTGTGCGCGGGTGGTTCGCGCTGGCGGTGCTGATGCTGCCGGTGCTGCTGATCTCGGTCGACAACACGGTGCTGAGCTTCGCGCTGCCCGAGATCGCCATCGCGCTGTCGCCCTCCGGTGCGGAGCAGCTCTGGATCATCGACGCCTACCCGCTCGTGCTGGCTGGACTGCTCGTCACGATGGGAACCCTGGGCGACAGGTTCGGGCGGCGCCGGATGCTGCTGATCGGCGCCACCGGATTCGCCGCCGTGTCCGTGCTGGCAGCCTTCGCGCCGACCGCAGGCCTTCTCATCGCCGCTCGCGCTCTGCTGGGCTTCTTCGGCGCGATGCTGATGCCTTCCACGCTCTCGCTGCTGCGCTCGATCTTCCTGAACCGCGATCAGCGGCGGATGGCGATCGCGGTGTGGGCGTCGGCCTTCTCAGCAGGCTCGGCGCTCGGCCCGATCGTCGGCGGTTTCCTGCTCGAGCACTTCGCCTGGGGCTCGGTGTTCATCATCGCCGTACCCGTACTCATCCCGCTGCTGATCGGTGCGCCGCTGCTGGTGCCCGAGAGCCGGGACCCTGCGCCCGGACGCATCGATCCGCTCAGCATCCTGCTGTCGATGGGCACGATGATTCCCATCGTCTATGCGATCAAGTCGTTCGCCGTCGACGGGGTCACGATCGGCGCCTTCGCGTTGGCGCTGCTCGGGATCCTCATGGGCGTACTGTTCGTGCGCCGCCAGCAGCGAGCGCCGAACCCGATGCTCGACATGGCACTGTTTCGGCGCGGGACGTTCTCCGGCGCGATCCTGGTGAACCTGCTCAGCGTGGTCGCGCTGGTCGGATTCCTGTACTTCGTCCCGCAGCACCTTCAGCTGGTGCTGGGACTGTCGCCGATGGTCGCCGGGCTCGCACTGGTCCCCGGAATGGCTGCCGTGATCATCGCTGGGCTCACCGTGGTGCCGATCTCGCGGCGGATCGCCCCGCACATCGTCGTCCCATCGGCGCTGGTCTTCACGGTGATCGGGTACCTGCTGGTCGCGTTCACCGCCGCCGGTCACGGTGCGCTGCCGCTGATCATCGCCTTCGTGGTGCTCGGCATCGGGATCGGCGCGGCCGAGACGATCTCGAACGAGCTCATCCTGTCCAGCGCGCCGGCCGCGAAAGCGGGGGCTGCCAGCGCGGTGTCCGAGACGGCATACGAGCTCGGCGCGGTGCTGGGGACGGCCGTGCTCGGCGGCATCCTCACCGCGTTCTATCGCGGTGCGCTGGTGATCCCCGATGGCGTGCCGGCGGATGCTGCGGATGCCGCGCGCGAGACGCTCGCCGGGGCGTACACGACAGCGCAGGATCTCTCGACGCAGGCCGGTGACGCCCTGTGGACGGCCGCGGCTGCCGCATTCGAGTCCGGCGTGATGGTCACTTCGCTGATCGGTGCGGGTCTCGTGGTCGCGGCCGGTGTCATCGCCGCCGTCACCCTGCGCACGCCCCGTTCGCGCTGACAGTACGCTGGGGATACCCGCGCGCGGAGCCGTCACGCGGGATCCCGATGCAAGGAGTGCGAATGTCGCGTGTCGTGAAGCTGGCCGTCATCCCGGGTGACGGAATCGGTCCTGAGGTGGTCGCCGAAGCGGAGAAGGTGCTCGACGCCGTCACCGCGGCCAGCGATGTGACGTTCGAGAAGACCCGCTTCTCGCTCGGAGCAGCACGGTACCTCGAGACCGGCGACACGCTGACGGACGACGATCTGAATGCGATCAGCAGCAACGACGCCATCATGCTCGGAGCTGTGGGCGGCATGCCGGGAGACCCGCGGCTGAAGAACGCGAACATCGAGCGCGGGCTGCTGCTTAAGCTGCGCTTCACCCTCGACCACTACGTGAACCTGCGTCCGTCCAAGCTCTACGCCGGAGCCCCCGGGCCGCTCAGCGAACCCGGCGAGGTCGACTTCGTCGTCGTCCGTGAGGGCACCGAGGGGCCGTACGTCGGCAACGGCGGCGCCATCCGTGTCGGCACGCCGCACGAGATCGCGAATGAGACCAGCGTCAACACTGCGTACGGCATCGAGCGCGTCGTCCGGTACGCGTTCGATGCGGCGGAGCGCCGCCGGCAGAAGCTCACCCTCGTCCATAAGACCAACGTGCTCGTCCACTCCGGCGGCATGTGGCAGCGGATCGTGAACGAGGTGGCGCAGGAGCATCCGGATGTGGTCGTAGACTATCTGCACGTCGATGCGGCGACGATCTTCATGGTCACCAACCCCTCTCGCTTCGACGTGATCGTCACCGACAACCTCTTCGGCGACATCCTCACGGATCTGGCAGGCGCCGTCACCGGTGGCATCGGCCTCGCCGCTTCGGGCAACATCAACCCCGACGGCACGTTCCCCTCGATGTTCGAGCCCGTTCATGGTTCGGCGCCCGACATCGCAGGCCAGCAGAAAGCCGACCCCACGGCGGCGATCCTGTCCGCAGCGCTCCTGCTCGACCATCTCGGGCTCCGCGAGGAAGCCGGCCGCGTGACCAGCGCGGTCGAGGCGGACATCGCCGCTCGGACCGGCTCACGAACCACCACTGAGGTGGGCGACGCCATCATCGCCCGGCTCCAGGCGTAACCTGGACGCACGCGAGCGCCACCGCAACGAACGCAGGATGTGACAATGACTACCACCGACACCGAACTCGCCCCGCTCGAGTTCGCCGTGACCAAGAACCTTGCAGCGAAGTCCGCAGCACAGCGCGAGGAGATCCTCGAGAACCCGGGCTTCGGCACGGTCTTCACCGATCACATGGTCGACATCTGCTGGTC
>NZ_JBQDVP010000041.1:0-27989 GCF_052102115.1 Microbacterium sp. | reverse complement strand
TGGGGTCCGTCGGGTCGGTGGGGTCCGTCGGGTCGGTGGGGTCCGTCGGGTCGGTGGGGTCCGTCGGGTCGGTGGGGTCCGTCGGGTCGGTCGGCTCCGTGGGGTCCGTGGGGTCGGTCGGGTCGGTGGGGTCCGTCGGGTCGGTGGGATTCGTGGGGTCGGTCGGAGCCTCCGCGGCCACCGGGGCGCTCTCGACCGCTGCCGCGTCGAGGGCGGTGACGACCCAGGTCTCGGTCGCAGCGACAGCTGCCGCAGGCGCTGCCGGCAGGTCGAAGGTGAACTGATCGGCGCTGTCAGCCCAGACCGTATCGACAAGCGTGCCTTCGGCCGCGACGATCTCCTCGGAGGTTCCTGTGCCGCGGTAGACGGCGTACTGGCGGGCTCCGGTGGTATCGGCCGCCGTCCACTCCAGTCGGTCGTCTTCGAGGACGACATCGATCGGGCTGGCGACGTCGCCGTCGGACAGCCACGGCTTTGCCGGTACGAGCGTCGGGTGATCGAACGCCGAGGATTTCAGCAGATCGATCGCCGAGTTCTTCGCTTCGTTCTTCGGCTGCTCCTCTGCGGGCAGAGAGGCGACGTCGCTCGGCTGCATGTCGTTGTAGCTGAACAGCACGCTGCCGTCGATCCCATCGAGCTTCTGGTTGAAGCGCATTTGGTTGGGTACTTCCTCGGGATTCATCCACGCCGACTCCCAGCTGCCGTTGTTGACGTGCTTGTAGAGCGCATGGCCGACATAGATCTGGGTGCGGCTGTCGGCTGCGGTGTCGCTCCACCACTGGGCGAGCTCGCCGTAGGGCGCCGCCGGCTGATCGAAGCTCCAATAGATCTGTGGCGAGAGATAGTCCACCAGCTCGTCCTGGACCCAGCCGCGGGTGTCGGCGAAGATCTGGTCGCTGTAGCTCTGCGACGAAGTGGTCGGCGTGTGGGATCCGGCCGGATCGTTCTCACTGTGCTCCCAGATGCCGAAGGGGCTCACACCGAGCTGCACCGCAGTGCCGGCCTCGTCATTGTGGGCGCTGATCGTGTCGCGCACGTCAGTGACCAGAGTGGTGATGTTATCGCGACGCCACTGCTGGATGCCTTCTTCGGTGTCTTCGTAGCCAGCGGACAGCCCGAACTCTTCGAAGGTGTGGCGGTCTTCGTCCTCGTCGCCGAAGTAAATGTCTTCGCCGTCGACGGTGATCCGATAGGGGTAGAAGTAGTCGTCGAAGTGGATGGCATCCACGTCGTAGTTCTTGACGATCTCGGTGACGGTCGCGGCGACGTAGTCGCGCACTTCCGAGCGCCCCGGGTCGAGGATGAGCTTCTCGTCGAAGCTCAGCACCTGGTCGGGGTGGGCGGCAGCGTAATTGTCGTCGGCGAGAATGCCCGCGCCGTTGAGTGCGGCGATGTAGTCGGGGATGCTGAGCGCCGTGACCTCCTCTGCGGTCATCTCCAGCGCATCGAGGATGTCGGGCGCCGTCATCTTCACGTTCGTCACGCGGTACGGGTTGAGCCAGGCGTGGAACTCCATCCCGCGTGCGTGCGTCGCCTCGATCGCGCGAGCCATCGGGTCGTACCCGGGGTCGGCCCCCTGCGTTCCGGTGAGGAACTCGGACCACGGATTGAGGTCGGAGGGGTAGTAGGCATCGAGCAGAGGGCGCACCTGGAAGATGACGGAGTTCATGTTCCAAGCCTCGAAGTCATCGAGGACCGAGGTGAAACGTGCGTCGAAGTCGGCGGCATCGGCAGGCTTGCCGAAGTTCAGGTTGGCGATGGTCGCAACCCACGCGCTCGAGAACCGGCGGTTCTCAGCGGAGTCCTCGGTGGGGATCGACACCTGCGTGCCCGACCCGGGATAGGTCTCCACCGGTGTGTCGCTGTAGCCGTATTCGCCGGAGGCATTCTGGGTGTACGTGTGCAGCACCGCCTCGTCGTCGCTGGCGGCCGCAGCGGCAGTGGGGATTCCCAGCAACAGCAGAGCGGCGGTGGTTGCGGCGGCGGGTCTTCTCAACATCGAGTCCTCGATCAGTCGTCGTTAACTATTTTCAGTGCACAGGCACATCTAAAGAGTTTTACCAAAGGGCCCGAAGAAAGTACAGCGCACTTACAAAAAGCAGGGGTGTCGTCGGCGCAGCGCGCGTACGCTGTCTACGCCGTGATCCAGACGACGTCGGGCGCGCGATCAGGAAGGTCGACGGGCACACCGTCGATGAGCGAGCGGCCATCGGTGACCGTGATGAGTACACCCACATCCAGACCGGATTTCTCCAGCGCACGCAGCAGTTCCGGGTCGGTGTCGGCGACGCGCAGCACGCGCCCGATGTGACCCACGGCGGCATCGGCGAGCAGTACGAAGGGCGTGCGGACGACCGCGCCGGCAGCATCCGGAATCGCATCGCCGTGCGGGTCGAAGCGCGGGTGTCCGAGACGAGAATCGATGCCCTCGAGAAGCCGGTCGCTGATGGTGTGCTCGAGGACCTCGGCCTCATCGTGCACCTCGTCCCAGGAGTAGTCGAACTCCTGCACGAGCCACGTCTCGATCAGGCGGTGTCGGCGCACCATCTGCAGGGCACGCGCCTCGCCCTCCGTCGTCAGGCGCACGGCTCCGTAGGGCACGTGCGAGACGAGGCCAGCCGCGGCGAGCTTCTTGACCATCTCGGTCACCGATGACGGCGCGATGCCCAGCTTCGCGGCGAGCTGCGACGGGGTGATCGGCGAGTCCTGCCATTCGGTGTGCGCATAGACGGTCTTCAGATAGTCGTCTGCCGCTGGGGATGCCACGGCTCCAGCCTACGCTGGCCGACTACGCTGGCTGAGTGACCGAGACCCCCGAGCGCAGCACCCACGGCCTGGGCCCCTGGGAGGGGGAGTGGCCCGAGGGCGACCAGTACGACCCCGAACTGCTCGCGCACGGCGACACCCGCAACGTCATCGACCGCTACCGGTTCTGGCGCATGGAGGCGATCGTCGCCGACCTCGACAGGCACCGGCATCCGTTCCACGTCGCGATCGAGAACTGGCAGCACGACATGAACATCGGCTCGATCGTGCGCAGCGCGAATGCTTTCCTCGCCGACACCGTGCACATCATCGGACGCCGCCGGTGGAACAAGCGCGGCGCCATGGTCACCGATCGCTACCAGCACGTCGTCCACCACGAGGACGTCGCCTCGTTCGCCGCATGGGCGGACGGCGAGGGCATCCCGATCATCGCCGTCGACAACGTCGAGGGTGCCGTACCCGTCGACCGCGCCGATCTGCCCGAGCGCTGCGTGCTGCTGTTCGGACAGGAGGGCCCCGGCCTCACCGAGGAGGCGATCGCCGCGGCATCAGGCCACATCGAGATCACCCAGTACGGCTCGACACGCTCGATCAACGCGAGCGCCGCCGGAGCGGTGGTCATGTACGAATGGTGCCGCCGCTACGCGAGTTGACTCACCCGAGCGGGCGATCCGCCGCCGGAGCGGCTGTGACACCATGGGCCCGTGAAACGATGGGCCGTGACTCAGTGGGCCGTGCAGAAGTGGGGCGTGCCGGTGGGTGAGCGCAGAAGCATCCCGGCCGGCGGATGGCGGAGCGTGGGCCGACCCGATGTGATCCTCGCCGCGGCGCTCGCGGTCGTGCTTCTCCCGGCGACTCTCCTCGCGCTCGTGCAGGGGACGCAGCCGGTCGCCGCTCCGGTCCTCGCCGTCCTCGCGGCGCTGTTCGCCGTCTTGCACACGCTCTCGTTCACCGCCATCAGGTTCCCCGTCGCCTCCTTCGCCGTCGCGAGCCTGATCATGCTCGTCCTCGCCGTCCTGCCCGGTTCCGATGGCGTCCCGGCCGCACTGTATCCGTCGTCGGTCGCGTTCCTCCTCTGTCTCGCCCAGGTCGCGATCCACTGCAGTCGGCCGTTCGGACTCGCAGCGCTGACCGTCGGGGTGATCGGTTCTGCACTGATCACGCTGATGTCGATGAGGGCTCTCGAACTGCAGACGCTCTGGGGGCTTCTTGTCGGGCTCATCGCGCTCGTCTCGGTCGCGTGGGCGATCGGGACGCTGCAGCAGGTGCGCCGCCAGCGGGCCGACGAGCGTGAGCGGACACGCGTCGAGCAGGCGATCGCCGAGGAGCGGATGCGGATAAACCGCGACCTGCACGACGTCGTCGCTCACTCGATGACGGTGATGATCGCGCAGGCTGAGGTTGCGCGCGCGTACGTGCGGGATGACCCCGATGCGAGCACGAAGGCGATGTCGGTCGTCGTCGACACCGGGCGCGACGCGCTCCGGGGCATGCGCCGAATCGTCACCGCGGAATCGGATGCGCCGCGCGAGCCCGTACCCGACATCGATACGATCGCGGCCGACGCTGAGGGGGCGCGCAGTATCGAGACCGCCGTGACCTTCACCGAGGATGGCCGGCGCGGCCTTCTCGACGCGCCAGCGCGTATCGCTCTGCGCCACGCCGTGCGCGAAGCTCTCACCAATGCGATCCGCCATACGGCGGCGCCCCGGCGGATCGATGTGCGAATGGACTGGTCGGCCGAGCGGGTCGTGACCACGATCACAGATGATGGCGGTGCGGGGTCGGAGGAAGCGGTGACTGAAAGTCCGGGATCGGGCATCGGCCTGATCGGCATGGCCGAGCGGATACGCAGCGCAGGCGGCGCGACCAGCGCTGCGGCAGCCGATCCGGGCTGGATCGTGCGTGTCGAGTTGCCTCGGACGGACACGGACGCCGGAACGGAGAACGCGCCATGACCGTTCGCGTACTGCTCGCCGACGATCAGGCGCTGTTCCGCGAGGCGGTCGCGGCGATGCTCGCACGCGACGCCCGCCTCGAGATCGTCGCATCCGTCTCCAGCGGCGACGAGGCGATCTCGTTCGTCCGCGCGCACGCTGTCGACGTCATCCTGATGGACATTCGGATGCCGGGAACAGACGGCATCACCGCGACCAGGGAAGTCTTGCGGTTGCGTCCCGGCATCCGCGTTCTCGTTCTGACGACGTTCGATCTCGACGAGTACGTGTACGCCGCGGTGCGCGAGGGCGCGAGCGGGTTTCTGACGAAGGATGCGACGCCCGAGGCGCTCGCGGACGCCATCGTCGCTGTCGCCGCGGGTGAGGCGGTCATGTCATCGAGCGCGACGCGGGCGCTGCTCGGGTTCGTGCGGGACGGCGCACCGCAGGGAAGCGGCGGGGGTGACAAGCTTGACGCTCTCAGCCCCCGAGAGCAGGAGATCGCACGGCTGCTCGCGACCGGAGCATCCAATGATGACATCGCCCACCGGCTGTTCCTCTCGGAGAACACCGTCAAGACGCACGTGAAGGCGGTGCTGGCGAAACTCGGCCTGCCCGATCGCATTCATGTCGTGATCTGGGCATACGAGCACGGCATTCTGCGCCCGCGCGGGTGACAGCCGCGTCTCACCCGCGCGGGTGAGCAAAGCCACCGCACCGGGCGATGACGGCGACGTCAGCGGATTCATAGCGTGAAGGCATGAAATCGCGAATCCACTCCATCCTGTCGTTCGTTATCGTCATATGCTCCGCAGCGCTGGCCGCTCTCGGGGCCATTCGCCTCATCGCACCCGGATCGCTCGGGTGGATGGAAACCGTCGCATCCGGGCTTGCCGGGCGGGTGCTTCCCGACGCCGTCGACGCAGCGCTCGGGCTCGCTGCCGGGCTCGCAGGCGTCGTCATCGGTCTGCTTGGATACGCGGCATCGCGCGTCGGTCGTCCAGCCGCACTTCTGCGGGCTGCGACCATCGTCGTGGCGATTCTGCTGTTGCTGCTGACGCCGGGCAAACTCATCCCGTTCGCCGGATACTCATTCGCCGTGGTCGTGATGGTCGGTGTCATCGCGATGACCGTGCTGCTCATGCGACGGCATATCTGGTGGGGTGTGGTCGCAGTCATCGCGATCGCCGCCATCGCGACCTGGGTGATCGTCCGTCTGGACGCTGCACAGGTCGCGAGCCGGTTCGGTCCCGCCTTCATCGAACAGCTTCCCGGGGTGCTGTACGCCGGCGCGTACCTGGCTGTGGCTGCCGCCCTCATTGTGCGGATGGCGGTCAGCGGAACCGCTCAGCGCGGCGCTCTTGCCCCGTGGGTGCTGCGCCATCGCACCGCGGTCACCGTCGTCGCCGCATTCTGCGCCGTGCCGTACTCGATCGCTCGCGCATCGTGGCTGACGCCGTGGCCGCTGCTGGCGCCGAGCGACCTCGATTTCGCCGACGACCCGGGCACGCTGTTCACCGGGCTCAGCCTGGGAGCAGCGATGCTGTGCGGTGGTGCGCTGACCCTCGGACTCATCCTGCCGTGGGGTCGGCGGTTCCCGCGATGGATGGCGGGCGTGGGTGGACGCCCCGTTCCGATCGCGCTCGCCGTGGTGCCGGCATCCGTCGTCGCGGCGCTGTTCACCGCCGGTGGGATCGACCTCGTGCTCTCGGTGCAGGACGGTGCGATGGGTGACGGAAGCACCGAACAGGTTCTCGAGCTCATGCTCATGTTCCCGTTCTGGCTGTGGGGTCCGCTGCTCGCACTGGCGACGTGGGGCTACGCCATGGCTCGTCGTGCGGATGCCGCACCAGTCGTCCCGCAGGAGTCGCAGCCGCTCAGCCGAATCGACACTCGACGCTGAGTTGCTCGCCGGTGCCGACGCGCACATCGTGCAGACGAGGGTTCGTGCCGTCGGCGGTGAGCGACTCGTTGAGATCGATCCGGCTGCCGATGAGTGCGCGCACACGCTTTCGGGCGAAGAGCAGCGCGGTCTTCACCAGAAGGTTGCGGCTGCCGAGTGTCAGGTCGCGGACCTCGATTACGGCATCCCTCGTCACTTTGATCCGTGCCTCGGCTCGCGCCGACGCCATGATCAGTTTCCATCGCATGCCGGCGTATGCGGTGACGCGGATGCCGTCTGCGCCGTCCTGCACGATCTCGATGCGCAACCGGCCGAGGTGGACACCACCCTCTTTCAGCATCGGTCGTGCGACGGATTTGATCAGCGGAACCAGGTCTCTCGTGGCGATCGCGGCGAAGAAGGTGCCGCGCACATCGCCGAGGTCATCGTCGGGGACGAGTGCGTGAGCGCTCTCGGGGACACCCGGTTCGGCCGGCTCGGCGGCGGTCAGCCACACGATCGGCACGTCGAACATCTGCATATCGATGGTGAGCGGGGTGCGCTCGATCCGCATCGGGCGGGCAGAGATGCGGAAGTTGCGCACGATGCCGGAATCGCGCGAGATGACTTCCGGTTCGAGGGTGTCGTCGGCGGTGGGGTTCGCTGCGGTGTCGTCGGAGGTGGCGGCGTTGGTGGGATTCGGGGCAGCGTTCCACCCGAGCGTGAGCTTGGTGCCGGTGGCATTCAGGGTGAGGTGATCGAGGTCGTTGCCGGAGAGGGAGGCTGTGACCTTGACGCCTTCGAGCCCCTTCAGGTCGATCTCATCGGAATCCTGCGCGGCGCGAAGGAGCGTGGATCGCACCCAACGCTCGACGGTGGCGCTGTCGCCGGGCCAGGCTGTGGTCATACGAACATCTTGACGCACGGAAGGCAGATGTCAGTCGCGTTGAATCCCGAACGTATGCCGCATCAAGGCGTTGACGTCGGCGTCGAGGCGGTCAATCCGCTGATGAATCCCTCGGAACTCGGATGACATCTCGCTGCGCAACGATCCCATCTCTGTACGAATCACCCGAACGAACATCGTGGACATCAGTGTGATCATGCCGAACAGGCCTGCGGCGAAGACGCCGATCAGCGTCCATACCTGCGGTTCGGTCATCGTCAGCACCCCTCCATTGTCGTCGTGTGTGCTCCAGAATGCCAGAGGCATCCACGCGTTCCCGCGTTCGGTGGATAACTCCGATTCGGACGCGCCTGTGCAGCATGAGTCGCCTATACCGAGGCGCTCAGCCACCCGCCGGTCTTCACTCGCCAGCCGAGCGTCGCGAAGCGGGCGAGCATGTACACCCCGAAGAACGCGATGGCGAGCCAGGTCACTCCTGCGGTGCCGTCGACTCCGACGAGCGTGATGATCCACAGCGCGGGCAGGAACGGTACGAGGTTGAGGGCGCCGGCGATCGCCAGGTATCGCACGTCTCCCGACCCCATCAGCACCCCGTCGAGCACGAACACGACACCGGCGACCGGCTGCGCCACGGCGAGCACGATGAGGGCCGGCTGGATCAGAGCCGCGACGGCGGCGTCGCCGGTGAAGGCGAGTCCGATCACACCGGACAGCGCCGCGATCAGTCCGCCGACGATCACGCCGAACCACGCGCCCCACGCGACCGTGCGAGCGAGTACCCGTCGCACGCCGGGGACGTCACCGGCACCGAGTCCCTTGCCGATCAGCGCCTGTGCGGCAATCGCGAGCGCATCGAGCGCGAACGCCGCCGCGGAGAAGATCGTGAAGATCACCTGCCAGCCGGCAAGCTCCGTGGTGCCGATGCCCGTCGCGATGCCCACCGTGACCAGGAGGGCGACGCGCATACTCACCGTGCGCAGGAACAGCCAGCCGCCCGAACGAGCCGATCCCCGAACGCCGTCGCGCTGAGGACGGAGCGAAGCCGAATGCCGGCGGGCCAATCGGCCGATCACGAGCGCGTAGGCGGCGACCATGCCCCACTGCGCCACGACGGTGCCGGCGGCGGAGCCGGCGATCCCCCAGCCGAATCCGTAGATGAATACCCAGTTCAGCAGCGCGTTCGCGCCGAACCCCGCCCCGGCGATCCACAGCGGGGTCATGGTGTCCTGCATGCCGCGCAGCAGCCCGGTGGCCGCGAACACGATGAGCATCGCGGGCAGGCCCCACATCGAGATGGACAGGTAGATGTCGGCCTGCTCGGCGACCTCGACGGATGCACCGAACAGCGAGACCAGCCAGGGTGATGCGAGCGCCCCGGCGATGGCGAGCACTGCTCCGAGCCCCAGCGCCAGCCACATGCCGTCGATGCCGACGCTCACAGCATCCTGCTTGTCGCCCGCGCCGAACCGCCGGGCGACGGCCGGCGTCGTCGAATACGCGAGGAAGATCATGAGACCGACGATCGTCTGCAGCACGGCGCTGGCGATGCCGAGACCGGCGAGCGGTGTGACGCCGAGGTGGCCGACGAGCGCGGCATCCACCATCAGGAACGCCGGCTCGGCGACGAGCGCACCGAGCGCAGGGACCGCGAGACGCAGAATCTCTCGATTGAGGGTCAGGTGCGCGGTCACCGTTCGAGCCTATGCCGGGTCGAAGGAGGAACTTGCCGGTTATGGCGCGGAATAGTCGACAGAAACCTCCTTTCACCGTCGGCCACCAGCGTCGTAGGGTGGGAGAACCGGCATCCGGAGGTGGACGATGACTGATCCTCGAGACGCCGCGGCCCGCTACCGCGCGCGGCAGAGCGACGAATCGGATGCCGAGGCCGAGCCGGCGCCGACGCAGCTCACCGCCGAGAACAAGCACCAGTTCGTCGAGAGTGCGATCCAGGTCGCGATGCGCCGCGGCGAGTTCGACGATCTGCCCGGCGCGGGCAAGCCGCTGGAAGGACTCGGCTCGCACCACGACCCGGACTGGTGGATCCGTCGCAAGATCGAGACCGAGAACCTCACCGGACTCGGGCCACCGGCGATCCTGCTGCGCACCGAGGACCGCGAGCTGAGCGACAACCTCGACCGGCTCGGGCGCGAGAGCGACGTTCGCGAGGTGCTCGAAGACTTCAACCGCCGTGTCATCGCCGCCCGGCGCCAGCTGATGGGCGGACCACCGGTGGTCACCAAGACGCGAGACGTGGATGCCGAGGTGCAGGCCTGGCGCGAGCGCAGGGCCGCTCACGCGGCATCCGCCCCGGCTGCGGAGCAGGCCGCGCGTTCGCCGCGCCCCCGACTCTTCCGCCGCCGCGCCTGACGCCCGCCGCGCCCGGGCAGAGTCGCGCTCGCGGTGTCGTCACCTGCGTCCGATACGTAGCGTGAGGCCCAGTGAAGCTGAGCTCGTGAGGGCTACCGCCGCAGCGGCCACGCCCCATCGGTCGATGCGACGCGGAAGCGCCTTCATCGCGCGGTCGTGGTCGCGGGCGGACGATATCCGGGACTGCGCCGCAGCGAGGGCGATGTCCGCTGCGGCCGAGCTTGCCCGACCGATGCGGTAGCGGCGGGCACTGCACACGATCTCGCTCCACCAGAAGAGGAGAACAGCCAGGAGAGCGATCAGCGCGACCGTGATGATCGCCGCACGGAGCGCCGCGGCTTCGACGGCGTGCGCGGGGACGGCGTGCGCGGGTACGGCGCTCAGGGCGACGATGACCCCGGCGACGGTGACGATCGGCCCGGATAACAGCAGCGGTCGCATGCGCAGCAGCGGTCCCAGGAGTGCCCACCTCGTCCGCTGCGGCCGCCTGCCTCGGGGGAGCACGCGAGCCATTGCGGCGTTGGCAGCGGTGGACGCGCGGCCGGTGCCCGGGTTGAGCGCGATCGCGCCTTGACGTTCATTCCACTCCTGATGATTGCGGTGCAGGTCCCGAAGTGTGTTCGCATCATCGGGGGATGCCCCGTGCAGCGACTTCGCCGCGGCTGCGATCGTCGAGGGGTCCTTCGCGAGGTCTCCGATCTCCATACCGCTCCTGAACCAGACAGCGCTGACGATCGCAAAGGCCACGATGACTCCGAACAAGATCACGACCCCCGTCTCCAGCGAGCCCGTGGTGCCTCGGGTCAATCCGTCGAAGAGAAAGGCCGAAGCCAGGCTGATGAGCACGCCTGTGAGGAGGGCGAGAACACCGGGGACGATGATATCCCGCATCGACAACGCCCGACGGCGGATCGTCGGGAAGGGCACTCGCCGAGGCAGGCGGATCGTGTACAGAGTGGCCAGGTTCACGACCCCGGAAACCCCGCAGGCCAAGAGGACGAGCCCGATCGCAGTGATCGGCGTGGTGATCCATAGATCCGAGGTCATGGCATCCCACTTTGTCGATTCCCGTCCCCTATGGCCGCGGGACTCGCCGAGCTGGATGCTTTCTGCCGGTTCTGACGCCCGCATAACCGGCGAATCTCATCCAGCATCGCCGCTCGCCGCTCGCCGCGCATCTCCTACCCACCGCGCATAGGGTGGACGTATGACTGATGTGCTTCCCGCCGGTCTCGCGACCGAAGAGTTCAGCTCCGACATCCGCCCGCAGGACGACCTGTACCGTCACGTCAACGGCGCCTGGCTCGATCGAACTGAGATCCCGGGCGACAAGGCGCGGTGGGGCTCGTTCCATCTGCTCGCCGAGCAGGCCGAGAAGGACGTGCGCACGATCATCGAGGAATCGCAGGATGCCGCGGCCGGCACTCTCGAGCGCAAGATCGGCGACCTCTTCACGAGCTTCATGGACACCGCGAGCATCAACGCCGCCGGCATCCAGCCCCTGGCGGAGACGCTCGCCGAGATCGATGCGATCGACAGCATCCCTGCCCTGCTCGCCACGGCCGGGGCCTACGAGCGCGACGGCCGCGCCCACATGATCGGCCTCTACATCGACGGCGACCCGGGCGACCCGGAGAGGTATGTGCCTGTCTTCGTGCAGGCCGGTCTGTCATTGCCCGACGAGAGCTACTACCGTCTCGACAGCTTCGAGGCCACCCGCGCCGCCTACCGCGCCCACCTCGAGCGCCTCCTCGCTCTCGCTGGTGTCGCCGATGCTGCCGGGAACGCTGAGCGGGCCTTCGCGCTCGAGACCGAGATCGCCTCGCACCACTGGGACAACGTGCGCAGCCGAGACGCCGTCGAGACTTACAACCTCAAGGCCTGGGATGAGTTGCAGGCACTCGCCGGTGTCGACCTCACGCCGTGGCGGGATGCTGTCGGCCCCGCCAACCCGGATGCCTTCGCAGAGGTCGTCGTCAGCCAGCCCAGCGCCCTCGAGGGCCTGGGCGGGCTGCTCATCGCCGAGCGTCTCGACGACTGGAAGGCGTGGCTGCGGGCTCAAGCCGTGCACGCGGCAGCGGCCTTCCTCACCGACGACATCGTGCAGGAGAACTTCTCGTTCTACGGCACCGAGCTCACCGGCGTACCCACGATCCGCGAGCGCTGGAAGCGCGGCGTCTCGCTCACCGAAGGCGCGCTGGGCGAGGCCATCGGCAAGGTGTACGTCGAACGGCACTACCCGGTGGCGGCGAAGGCGGCGATGGACGAACTCGTCGCGAACCTCATTGAGGCGTACCGGCAGAGCATCACGACGCTCGAGTGGATGAGCCCCGAGACCCGTCAGCGAGCGCTCGCCAAGCTCGATGCGTTCACGCCGAAGATCGGGCACCCCGAGGTGTGGCGCGACTACTCGACTCTGGAGATCGACGCCGCCGACATCTTCGGCAACGTCCGCCGCGCGAACATCTTCGAGCACGACCGCAACGTCGACAAGGTCGGAAAGCCCATTGACCGCAACGAGTGGCACATGCCACCGCAGATGGTCAACGCGTATTACAACCCGTCGATGAACGAGATCGTCTTCCCCGCGGCGATCCTGCAGTACCCCTTCTTCGATGTCTCGCGCGACGCCGCCGCGAACTACGGCGGGATCGGCGCCGTCATCGGTCATGAGATCGGGCATGGATTCGACGACCAGGGCAGCCGTTACGACGGCACGGGCAAGCTCGACGACTGGTGGACGGATGCCGATCGCGCAGCCTTCGAGGAGCGCACGAAGGCGCTGATCGCTCAGTACGACGCACTGGTTCCGGTCGGTCTCCCCGAGGAGAACAAGGTCAACGGCGCTCTCACGATCGGCGAGAACATCGGCGACCTGGGCGGGCTCGGCATCGCTCTGAAGGCCTACGAACTGTCGCTCGGCGGCGAGGAGGCGCCGGTCATCGACGGGCTCACCGGTGTGCAACGGCTCCTGCTGAGCTGGGCTCAGGTGTGGCAGCAGAAGAGCCGGGATGCCGAGACGATCCGGCTCCTCACGATCGACCCGCACTCGCCGAACGAGTTCCGGTGCAACCAGATCGTGCGCAACCTCGACGTCTTCTACGAGGCGTTCGGGGTGACCGAGAACGACGCACTGCACCTTCCGAGCGACCAGCGCGTGACGATCTGGTGACCGTTGTCCACACCCGGTGATCGAGCGGGGCGCGCGGGGTTAGGATGACCTAGGTCGTCGTGGACGCGTCCCGACGGCATCCCTCGACCTTCCTGGGAAGGAACATGCGTGGGCACTCCCCCCGAGCCTGCGATGCTGCGACGTTCACAGCGCAGTACCCGCCGTCTGCCGCGCCGCGCAGCCATCGGACGCAGGTCGTTCTCGACGACCATGCGCGCGCTCGAGGAACTGTCCGAGGCCGGTGCCCAGGTCTCGGTGCACGTGACCGATCTCGACACCGGCGCGGAGGTGCTCGGCGGCGACGCGCACGTAACGCTGCCGATCGCAGGGCTCGGTGTGGTGCCGCTGCTGATCGAAGTGGCAGCCGGGTTCGAAGCGGGCACGCTCGACCCGCTGACGATCATCGATCGCTCCGCCGCCGAACCCGTCACCGGGTCGGGGCTCTGGCGCAGCCTGCGCACGCCGGTGCTTCCGCTCGTCGACCTCGCCGTCCTTGCCGCGACCACGGGCGACCCTCTCGCCGTGAACATTCTGCTGGAGCAGGTCGGTCATCACCGAGTGCGCGACCGCATCGCGTCGCTCGGGCTCGTGCAGACAGCGCTGCTCGACCGGTTCCGCGACGAGCGGGGGCCGGACGACGCCCCGCACCTCGCGGTGGGCACCACCCGAGAGCTCACCAGTCTGTTCTCGGCGCTGGTGAACGCGAAAGCGGTGGATGCCGCGGTGAGCGCGCAGGTCGCCGAGTGGTTGAGCTTCAATCATGACCTGAGCCTGGTGGCGGCGCCCACGGGCCTGGACCCGTTCGCGCACGAGCATGACGCGCACGGGCTGCTGTTCATCAACAAGACCGGGCGCGATCGGGGCGTGCGTGCTGAGGCCGGCGTGCTCGCGGGGCCGCGTGCGGGTGTCGCCTACGCCATGGCCGTCGGGTTCGACGATCTCTCGATCGCGCACCGCCTGCGCGCCCACGACGCGTTTCGCGTGCTCGGAGTCGAGCTCATGGAGTACGCACACTGAGAGGCGGAGGAGGTTTCGACTCCTCGCTGCGCTCGTCGCTCAACCCGCTTCGGCTGCGTCGCTCCGCGACTCCGCTCAACGCCCGGGGGCACCGCGCTCGCTCAACGCCCCGGGGGATCACCGCCTCCGCTCAACGCCCGGGGGATCACCGCGGGTCGTTGAGCGCAGACGGCGCAGCCGCCGAAGACGAAACGGGCTGAGCGAGCGCAGCGAGTCGAAGCCTGCCCCCGCTTCCCCTCAGAACACCCCGAATTTCCGCTGCGGATCGAGTGCTTCGACAATCGGTTCCAGCGCATCGGCGAGCTGCTCGAGCTGCTCGGGGGCGAGCCTGTCGAGCACCAGGCGGTGCACGGTGTCGAAGTGATCGGGAGTCGCGAGCACGAGCTGGCGACGCCCCTGCCTGGTGAGCTTGAGCAGCACGCTGCGGCGGTCTTCCGTGCTCTCGGTGCGCTCGACGAGACCGCGCTGCTCGAGGCGGCTGACGACTTTGGACGTGCGGGGGAGTGTCGCGTTCGTGGCCGCGGCAAGGGCGCTCAGACGCACCGCGCCGCTGCGCTGCAGTGTGCTCAGCAGGATGAACTCGTAGTGCGTCAACGATGCGTCCCGCTGCAACTGTGCGTCGAGCGCGGCGGGGAGCAGCTCGGCGGTGCTGATCAGTGCCAGCCAGGCTCTGGACTGCTGCGGAGTCATGCGAGAGAGGGGTGCGGCCATGTTCTCCATTCTTACCGGAATAGTTGTCAGGGCAAGTAGGTTGACCTGAGTAGTTGCCGAAGCAACCAAATGCGACGGCTCAAACGACACGCACAGAGGAAGGCAAGACATGACTGCGATCACCGTCATCGGAACAGGAAACATGGGCCAGGCAATCGCCGGCATCGCCGCACAAGCCGGCGCGAACGTGCAGATCCTGGCACGTGACCTCGAGAAGGCAGGCACCACCGCGGCATCCATCAAGGCAACCGCGGGTGTCGTGGGTGACGCGATCTCGGGTGAGATCGTCGTTCTCGCGCTGCCCTACCCGGCTCTCGCGGAGATCGCGAGCACCTATGGCGACCAGCTCGCCAACAAGGTCGTCGTCGACATCACCAACCCTGTCGATTTCGCAACCTTCGACGGCCTCGTCGTTCCAGCCGACTCCTCGGCTGCAGCAGAGCTCGCGGCCCTTGTTCCCGCGGCCAAAATCGTCAAGGCGTTCAACACGAACTTCGCCTCGACCCTCGTCGCCGGTGAGTTCGCCGGCGAGCCGACGGTCGTGCAGCTTGCGGGCGACGACGAAGCTGCCAAGAAGCTGCTCGCCGACGTCATCGTCGCGGCGGGTCTCAAGGTCGCCGACGCCGGCGCTCTGAAGCGTGCGCGCGAGCTCGAGGCGCTCGGCTACCTGCAGATGGTGCTCGCCGTGCGCGAGCAGATCGGCTGGACCGGCGGCTTCGCCGTTCGCGCCTGACACTTGTCGGTCGATTTCACGGATGTCAGTCGGAACCGCGCGATTCCGGCTGACATCCGTGAGCTGGGCTGGCACCTGTCCGTGTAGCCTCGTCGGATGGATGACTGGACCCCGCACCGCCGCGATGACGGCGAACTGCTCGGCTGGATCCACCCCGCCGGCGACGACTGGACCGCTGTGGACGTGCTCGGGCGCTCGGTATCGGGCGCGGTCGATTGGCTCGTCGCCGAAGAAGCGCTCGAGTCGCACGGCCTCGCGTGGCTCGCCGATCCGTGGATGCTGGAGCGAGAGGCATCCACGCCGCTGCGGGTGAGCTTCGTCGAGGTGACGCCTTCGTCCGCGGAGGTGGAGGGACGCATCGTGGTGAAGGTCGAAGACTTCGGTGACATGCAGGCGCCGCCGTCCGAGAGATTCGTGCTGCCCTGGCCCGCGCCGACGACGTTGCGTCCGGTGCGCGACGGCGATCCCGACGGGCGGACTCTGACACGGTGACCGCGCCGACCGGGTGACCGGGTCAGCGAGCCGATCAGCTGGGCAGCGAGGGGTGCTTCTCGATCGGGCGGGTCTTAGGGATGAACAGCGACAGCACCAGTGCGATGATCCCGGCGGCGATCGCGAGCCAGAAGCAGACGTTGAAAGCTTCTCGCGTCGGCACGGCGACGCCGTCGACCTCGACGCTCATCGCCGCGAGCACCCCGCCCATGACGGCCGAGGCGCTCGACGTTCCCACCGAGCGGAACAGGGCGTTCAGGCCGTTCGATGCTCCCGTCTCGTTGGCCGGCACGGAGCGCATGATGATCATCGGCATGGCTGCGAACGTGAATCCGATGCCGACGCCGATGATGGCGTTGGCGATGAGGATGTGGATCCACTCCGACGACCAGATGAGCACGTACCCGTAGGCCACGACGATCGCGGCGGTTCCTGCGGTGAAGAGCGGGCGCGGCCCGATGGTCCGCTCCAACCAGCCGGAGAGCGGCGAGATCACCATCATCACCAGGCCCGCAGGCATCACGATGAAGGCCGCTGCGATCATGTCGAGTCCGAACCCGGAGCCGGTCTCGACGGGCAGCTCGAGCATCTGCGGGAAGGTCACGTTGGACGAGAACAGCGCGAAGCCCATGCCGATTGCGGCGATGTTCGTCAGGAGCACGGCGGGGCGGGCCGCGACCCGGAGGTCGAGCAGCGGGTCCTTCGTGCGCAGCTGATACCAGCCCCACACCAGCAGTACGAGCACTCCGCCGAGCACGAGGCTGAGGCCGATCGGAGAAGTCCACCCCCACTCTGCTCCGCGCGAGACGTAGAGCAGCAGGCCCGTCAGTCCGACTGCGAGCCCGATGGCGCCGACGACGTCGAGGCGGCCGGGGGAGAGCAGCACGTCCTCGGGGACGAAGAGGAAGACGAGCACGAGCCCGGCGATGCCGAGGCCGGCTGCGAGCCAGAACAGCGAATGCCAGTCGGCGTTCAGAGCGAGGTATGCGGCCAGCGGCATCCCGACTGCACCGCCGACGCCCATCGTCGCGCTCATCAGCGCGACGGCGGTGCCGAGGTGCTTGGCGGGCAGGATGTCGCGCATGATCGCGATGCCCAAGGGGATCACACCCGTGACGCCGCCCTGGAGAGCGCGGCCGATGATCACGCCGATGATCGATCCGGACAGCGCCGCGATCACCGAGCCGACGATGAGCATGATCATGAGGACGACTACGACGCGGCGTTTGCCGTACATGTCGCCGAGGCGTCCGGAGATCGGGGTGGCGACCGCGGCGACCAGCAGCGTGATCGTGACGACCCAGGTGGTGTCCTCACGAGAGGCGTTCAGGAGCTCCGGCAGCTCAGCCTGCAGCGGCACGACCAGCGTGAACATGAACGACGAGCAGAGGCCCGCAAATGCGAGAACCGCGACGGGGAGGCCGCGGTTCGGGGTGCGGGAGAGGCGCTTCCTGGCTCTGTCGTCGCTATCTCCCACTATCCAAGAGTATCGGTGCTCAGACGTGGAGGCGTTCGGGGCACCGGAGTTCAGCCCGACGGACGAATCGGTCACACTTTCTCATCCGGGGTCGTCTCCTTCATGAACCGCCGCAACGGCGAGAACGAAGGAGACCACACATGCCTGTCATGCGAGAAGAACAGCTCGAAGGCTTCACCGGGGCGATCATCGATCCTGAATCGTCCGATTATCCGCAGGCGGCGCGCACAGCGCTCGCCTTCGCCGAACCCGCACTTGTTCTGCGTCCGGTCGACGTCGCCGGCGTGCAGCGCGCGGTGCGCTTCGCCGCAGCATCCGGCCTTCCGCTCGCGGTGCGCGGCGGCGGGCATTCCGCTGCGGGACTCAGCACCGTCGACGACGGCATCGTCATCGATCTTGGCGCACTCGACTCCGTCGAGATGCTCGGGGATCGAAGAGTGCGCGTGGGCGGTGGTGCTCGCTGGCAGCACGTGGCCGACGCGCTGGCGCCGCACGGCCTTGTGATCTCGTCGGGCGACACGGCCGACGTCGGTGTCGGCGGGTTGACGCTCTCCGGTGGAATCGGTTGGCTGGTCCGTCGCCACGGGCTCACAATCGACCATCTCCGCGCCGTCCAGGTCGTGACGGCAACCGGCGACGTCCTCATCGCGGACGAGACTCATCACGCCGATCTGTTCTGGGCACTGCGCGGTGGTGGCGGCGCGTACGGCATCGTGACGGCATTCGAGTTCGAGGCGCAGCCCGCCGCGCAGGTCACATTCGCCACCCTCACCTTTCCCGCCGACCGTGTCAAACAGCTCGTCTCCTCGTGGACTCGTTTCATGCGCACCGCGCCGCAGGCGATCAGTTCGACACTGGCGCTGTCGAACCCGTTCACCGGCGGGGTCGATGCGCCGATCGAGGTCACGTTCGTGCGGTGCGATGCAGGAGCAGTGGACGACGCGCTGGCGGCACTGCGCAGGGCGGGACAGCCTTCGACAGAAGATGTGAGGCAGCTGCCGTACGCCGAGATCCTGCATCCGGGAAACGACCTGCCCGCCGGCTTGCGCATCGCACTTCGTAGCGGCTTCGTCGCGTCCGCATCGGCGGATGCTGCAGCTGAGGCCATCGCGCGTATCGCCGGCGAGGCGCAGCCGGCGTCGATCGTGCTGCACAGTCTCGGAGGAGTATTCGGGACGACATCGAAGGACGCGACCGCGTTCGCTCATCGCAGCGCCGAGCTGATGGTGAGCACCTTTGCGGCGGTTCCCGAGGCCGCTTACGCCGACATGAGCGCGCGGATGGATGAGGTCTGGAGCACGCTCTCGCCGCTCACCGACGGCGCGTACGCGAACTCCCTGGACGGCACAGCGACAGATGCCGTGTCTTCGGTCTATCCGGAATCGACTCGGCGGCGGCTGGAGTCGATCAAACACGCCTACGATCCCTCGAACCTCTTCTCGCGCACGTTCGTGACCTCGCCGGAGAATGCAGTGCCGGAACCCACGCGGTAACCTGCGCTGGGCAGAGAGGAATCCTGATGGACCGCAGCGTTCTGGCCGCAGAGTTCGATTCGCACCGGCGATACCTGACGACGGTGGCATATCGCATGCTCGGCTCCCACGCCGACGCGGAGGACGCGGTGCAGGAGTCGTGGTTCCGATTGGAGCGCGCACAGGGTGCGATCGATGACCGGCGCGCGTGGCTCACTCGCGTCGTGAGCCGGATATGCCTCGATCAGCTGCGCACGCGCGCACGGCGGCAGGAGAACTCTCTCGACGCATTGCCGGATGTCGAGTCGGTCCCAGAAGAGCGCGGCCCTGCAGCGGTCGCAGAGCGAGCCGATCTCGTCGGCTACGCGCTCATGCTGGTGCTCGAACAGCTCGCACCTGACGAGCGGCTTGCCTACGTGCTCCACGACGTCTTCGGGCTGCCGTTCGACGACATCGCCGACGTCGTCGAACGCACACCTCAGTCCGCGCGGAAACTCGCCAGTCGTGCGCGTGGGCGGGTGCAGGGCGCGGATCCGATGTCGCGATCCGTTCGCGTGAGCCGGGAAAAGCAGCGAGCTGTTGTCGACGCGTTCCTCGCTGCCGCCCGCAGCGGCGATTTCACACGGCTCGTCGGAGTTCTGCACCCTGACGTCGAGTTCCATGTCGACCGCGGACCAGACGGACTGCACATCGTTCGCGGCGCAGAGCAGGTCGCATCGCAGGCGGCAGAGTTCCATCGCTTCGCGAACGAGTACGAGTTCGCGATCGTCGAACTCGGTGACGAACTCGCGGTGCTCGCATCCGTAGGCGGTCTGCCCAGTTCGCTGCTCCTGCTGCACAGCGACGAAGGTGTCATCACGCGGATGGAAAGCCGCCTGCTCGCACCCTGACCACAGTTTCATTTCAGAATCCGCGCTGAGGAGAGGCAGACTGGGGGCGTGCGAACCATACGTGACCTGGACACCGTTGAACTCATCATCGAAGCGCAGTCGTTGCTGGACGCCATCCGCGGCCCGGAGCGCGTCATCGATGCCGGCACCCTGCGCGCCCTCGAGCAGTCGGGAAACTACGTCGTCGGGCTGTTCGACGACGAGAGCGGCCAGGAGCGCATGGTCGGGGCATCCGTCGCCTTCTTCGGCGTTCCCGGACAGCGCACCATGCACTCGCACATCACCGCGCTGCTGCCGGAGTACCGGGGCCGCGGGTGGGGTCGCGAGCTCAAGGAGCACCAGCGCCAGTGGGCCTTCTCGCGCGAGGTCGGCCGGGTCACGTGGACGTTCGATCCGCTCGTCGCGCGCAACGCGCACTTCTTCCTCACCGTGCTGGGCGCCCGGGTGATCGGGTACTCGGTGAACAACTACGGCATCTTCGGCGGTGGGGATGCCGGAGACGAGAGCGATCGGCTCGACGTCGAGTGGGCCCTCGCCGATATCGCCAAAGCCCCGGCGGATGATGCCGTGGTCGCGACGCTCGAAATTCCCTCAGACGTCGAGGTGATGCGCGAGACGGATCCGGATGCTGCGCATGAATGGCGCATGCGCCTGCGCGGCGAGATCGAGGAGCTGCACGGTCGCGGACTGCACGTCGCCGGGTTCGACGTGAACCGCGGCTACCTCTTCACCGAGTAGCGCTGGTGTTCAGCCGCCGGCGCGCGGACGGGGCGGAAGCACGAAGTCTCCTGTTTCGCCGGGGTTCAACGCGACTTCCCAACGGAAGCCGTCGGGGTCGGCGAAGTACCCGGAGTACCCGCCCCATTCACGGTGAACTGCTGGACTCACCGGCGCCCCGAGCTGTTCGGCCTCTGTCAGAACGCCGTCGACCTCGGACTCCGTCGCGAGGTTGTGGGCCAGCGTGATCGGTGCGACGCCGGGTGCGGGTAGGGCGCCGATCTCGGCTGTGAAGCCGGTGACGCTCCACAGCGAGAGGATGAGCCGGTCGGCGACGGGCAGCATGAGCACATCGTCTGCCTCGAAGATCGGCCGCCATCGGAGACCGTCCACGTAGAAAGCGCGTGATCGTGCGACGTCGGCGACCGCGAGGGTGATGAAACTCACTCGTTGCTCCATACCGACAGTGTGGCACCAGCATCCGACATGGTTCGACGGCAACAGTCGGTACCGTCCTTAGGCCGGATTGGTACCATGAAGTATGGCGATGAACCTCCGATTGAGGGATGAGGCGGCAGAGGCACTGCGCGCCGAGTCAGAGCGCACCGGCCTCAGCCAGCAGGAGATCCTGAGACGGGCCGTCGACGAGCATCTCGGACGCGCCGATTCCGTTCGTCCCACGCCCTACCCGGACTGGGTGATCCCGCCGGAGCGGCCGTACCGGACCGTCAAGCCGATTCTTCGTCTCCCGGAGGACACAACGACGGCCGACCTTCTCGACCGCGAGGACCGTATCTGACGTGCTGATCTACATCGATACGAGTGCAGCGCTCAAGCGTGTGTTCGACGAAGCGGAGTCCGGTGCATTGAGCGAGGCGATCGACACAGTGATGGCCGCCGGCAAAAGAATGATCTCCTCAAGTCTCATGCGCGTCGAGTTGGCGCGCAGCATCCGTCGGCGCATCGATCTCGAGCGCCGCGACCGATTGACGTCGGCGTTCGACCTCGCAACCGGCGACATCGCGTTCGCGCCGATGTCATCGGCCGTCGTCGAGAGCGCGCGCATCCTCGGCCCGCCGGTGCTGCGCTCGCTTGACTCGATCCATTTGGCCACGGCGATCGCCGTCGGCGCCGGGGAGATCTGGACATACGATGAGCGTCTCGCCGCGGCATCCGAAGAGATGGGGATCGTTACGCGGATGCCGTCCTGATCGCCGAGGCTGATCGACAGCGGGTGCGCGGATAGGATTGGAATGCCCGTGCTCACGGGCACAATCCGTCGCACCCGACCATTGGAGCCACCGTGGCCGAACAGTCCCGTCTAGACAAGGTCATCAGTCTCGCCCGCCACCGCGGGTTCGTGTTCCAAGCGGGTGAGATCTACGGCGGGTCGCGCTCGGCCTGGGACTACGGGCCCCTCGGCACCGAGCTGAAGGAGAACATCCGGCGGCAGTGGTGGCAGACCTTTGTCCGTGGACGCGGCGACATGGTGGGGCTGGACTCCTCCGTCATCCTCCCCAAGCGCGTGTGGGAGGCGTCGGGACACCTCGACACCTTCACCGATCCGCTCGTCGAGTGCCTCACCTGCCACAAGCGCTTCCGCGCCGACACTCTCATCGAGGACTTCGAGGCACGCAAGGGTCGCAAGGCCGAGGGGGGCCTGGCCGAGGTGCCGTGCCCGAACTGCGGCAACAAGGGCGAGGGCCAGTACACCGAGCCGAAGGCTTTCTCGGGTCTCGTCAAGACCTACCTCGGCGTCGTCGACGACGAATCGGGCCTGTACTTCCTGCGCCCTGAGACCGCGCAGGGCATCTTCGTGAACTTCTCGAACGTGCTCACCGCGAGCCGCAAGAAGCCGCCGTTCGGCATCGGTCAGGTCGGAAAGTCGTTCCGCAACGAGATCACCCCCGGAAACTTCATCTTCCGCACCCGCGAGTTCGAGCAGATGGAGATCGAGTACTTCGTTCCCCCCGCCGAGGCGCAGGAGTGGTTCGAGCACTGGGTCGAGGCGTGCTGGGCGTGGTTCAAGGATCTCGGCATCGACACCGACAACATGCGTCGATTCGACGTCCCCGAAGACGAGCGGGCGCACTACTCCGCCGGCACGATCGACTTCGAGTACCGGTTCGGGTTCCCCGGCAAGGAGTGGGGCGAGCTCATGGGCGTCGCCAACCGCACCGACTACGACCTGTCCAGCCACTCCGAGGCATCCGGCCAGAGCCTGACGTACTTCGACCAGGCCTCCGGCGAGCGTTACACGCCGTACGTGATCGAGCCGTCGTTCGGTCTGACTCGTTCGATGATGGCGTTCCTCGTCGACGCCTATGTCGAAGAGGAGGTGCCCAACGCCAAGGGGGGCACCGACATGCGCACGGTGCTCAAGCTCGACCCGCGCCTCGCGCCGGTCAAGGTCGCCGTGCTGCCGCTCTCGCGCAACGAGAAGCTCTCGCCGCTCGCGCGCGAGGTCGCCGATTCGCTGCGCGGACGGTGGGCGATCGACTTCGACGATGCCGGTGCGATCGGACGACGTTACCGCCGACAGGACGAGGTGGGCACGCCGTTCTGCGTCACCGTCGACTTCGACTCGCTCGACGACCACGCGGTCACCGTGCGCGACCGCGACACCATGGCGCAGGAGCGTGTGCCGGTCGACGCCCTAGGCGACTACCTGGCAGAGCGGCTCAAGGGCGCCTGAGACTGCGCAGCATGCGGTTCCCGCATGACGGGGCGCCGGGGCATGGGACGATGGCAGGGTGGAGACCACGACTTTCGCAGCGACCGACGGCTTCCCGCACACCGCTCTGGTGGGGGTGACCGCGCCCGAGCAGACGCTGGCGGTGCAGGGCGACCCGCACGCCGTGCTTCCGTTGGCGTCGGTGTCGAAGCCCATCTCGGCATGGGGTGTGCTGATCGCCGTCGAACGCGGTCTCGTCGACCTCGACGAACCTGCGGGACCGGACGGTTCGACGCTGCTGAACCTGCTCGATCACACCAGCGGGCTGCCGTTCGAGGGCGAGCAGACGCAGGCGGCACCCGGAACGCGCCGTATCTACTCCAACGCGGGGTTCGACGCGCTCGGCGCGCATGTCGCCGAGGCGGCGGGGATGCCGTTCGCCGACTGGATCACGAACGAGGTGACCGCCCCGCTCGGGATGACCGACATCGAGGTGATCGGGCGGCCGTCAGCCGGCTATCGCGCCTCGATCGACGACCTGCTGATCTTCGGCCGCGAGGTGCTGCGCCCGACCCTCATCCCCATCGAGCTGCGTGATCTCGCGCTCATGGTCTCGCGGCCGGGGCTGCGCGGCGTCGTACCCGGGTACGGCTCGTTCGACGACAACCAGTGGGGACTGGGGTTCGAGCTCAAGGGCACCAAGAGCCCGCACTGGCTGAGCGACACCATGCCCGCGGAGACCGCCGGACACTTCGGCGGTCAGGGCAGCTTCCTTTTCATCGATCGCACCCACGACCTCGCTGCCGCGTTCCTCTCCGGCGTCGCCTTCGGCGACGACCACAAGCGCATCTGGCCCGCACTCACCGAAGAGATCGTCACCCGCTACGGCAACCGCTGACTGCGGCGCTCAGCCCGTGACAGTGATCTGCGCGTAGTCGTCACCGCCCGACTCCGTCCAGGCCAGGACGTCTTCGAGGATCGGGCGCAGCACACCGAGGTCGACCTTCTCGAGGTCCTTGATGTACAGGCATCCGGCCCCGATCGTGTGCGGCCCGAGCGTCGCGAGCGCGTCGGCGTGCCGGGCGGTGCTGTCGAGGTACAGGGTCGATGCGCTCTTGCGCGGGGCGAAGGCGAGGACGGGCATATCGCCCTCGTTGCCGGTCGGGTAGCGGTAGTGACAGCTGCCGAAGCCGATGATCGTGCCCCAGAGCTCGGGTTCGCGGCCCGAGACCTCTTGCAGCAGAGTCGTCAGCGTCTCGGCATCCCGTCGCCGCACGGCGGGGGTGACGTCGGCGATGAAAGCGGCGACGCTGCCTCCGGTGGGCTTCACTGGGCCGCCTCTTCTGGGTTTCGACTCGCCGCGCTCGCTCAACCTTGCCCCGGCACGCATCAACGCGCCTTCGGCGCATTGCTCCGCGCCGCGGCAACCTTCATAAGCTTCTTGTGCTCGCGCACCTTCGTGAGCGAATCGGGGGAGACGATGTCGGCGACGCTGCGGAACGACCCCTCTTCGCCGTAGTCTCCGGCGGCCTCGCGCCAGCCCTCACCGGTGAAGCCGTACTGCTTGCCGAGGAGCGCGAGAAAGATCTTCGCCTTCTGCTCGCCGAACCCCGGCAGCTTCTTCAGACGCTTCAGCACCTCGCGCCCGTCGGGGTTGCCCTGCGTCCACAGCGCCGCAGCATCCCCGCCCCACGCGTCGACGAGCTCCTGGCAGAGCGTCTGCACACGAGTCGCCATCGAGTCGGGGAACCGGTGCACCGCCGGGGTCTGCTTGAACGCTTCCAAGAAGGCTTCCGGGTCCATGCTCGCGATCGTCGCGGCATCCACGGCGCCTGTGCGCTGCTCGATCTTGAGCGGCCCGGCGAATGCGGTCTCCATCGGCACCTGCTGGTCGAGGAGCATGCCTGTGAGAAGTGCGAGCGGGTTGTTCGTGAGCAGCGTGTCGGCGGCGGTATCTCCGGTGATGTGAAGGGCCATGCTGACAGTCTCGCACCGAGGACGACGACGTGTCAGGGGTGCCCGCGCTCGAGCCCCGATGCAGGTAAAGACGCACTACCGCATCTGGTCGGTACTCACCGCCTGGCCTCAAGCCGGAACTTGGCGATCGTCGTGGCCAAGTAGTTGCCGCGCGCGGTCAGTCGCGAGTCGGCAAGAGCTCCGGGTACTGGCGTCGGAGTGCAGTGCCCAACACTTTGAGAGCGTCGAGAACCGTGAGCGCATGAGTGACGATCTTGTTGCCCGCGACGGTGCGTCGATTGTGTTTGTTGGCTATCGCCGAGAGGTGCCATTGGGCAAGCCAATGATCACCTGCGATGAGGTCTCGATGGGCGACGATCCGATTCCGGATCTCGGACAGGTTCCTGATGAATTCCGAGTCCGCCTTGACAGGTTTCAAGGCTGCTTTGAAAGCTCTTCCTGCGCTCCGGAGATCCCCACCGATCCGTGTCGGTAACTCGTCGATCACCATCCACAGCAGCAAAGCCAGGTACTTCTCCCAAACCTCGCGGTCGGCAGGATCGGAGAATTCACGCAGCAGAAGTACCTTCAACTCGTAGTCTGTGGCGACCACAGTGGCAAACAGTTCCAGCGCGCGGCGCTTCATGGGGTCGGCCACAGTCGCGGACAGCACCGACAGGTGAACCATGATCTGTTCGTAGTCGGCGCGGGTACGTTCCAGTTCGGCGCGAAGCGCGCTTGTGCGTTGAGCGATCATCATGGCTACTTCCTCGTCGCTGACGCTCATTTCGACATGTCCCGAACCCGATCAGCGGCAGGCCCATTCGTATGCGAAGTAGATGTCCTTCTCGCCGAGCGGTACCTTGAGGCTGATCTGCACTTCCGAATTCACTGCGAGCTGGTCGATCTTCGTGCCCTCGATCCCTTCGTGGCCGGAGGTGGGCGAGATAACGATTCCGTCCGGGCAGGATGACAGATTATCGCTGTGAAAGATCAGTGTCTGACAGAGGTGATCGCCACACTGTACGGGGTCACCGCCGAAACTGTAGTAGATGCGGCCCACCGCGGCTTCTGTTGAGCCCCACCCTTGATCGCGGAGTTGCTGTCCTACCGTTGTGATGCACTTCAGTGATGTGTCCCACGTATAGCCCTGGGACTCGCAGGTTGCTTGCGCGTCACTCACCGGGGGCGGAGTCATTATCGTTCCGCCGGTTGCGCCGGACTGCTGATGCGTCGAGGTATCCTCCAATGAGGCTCCCCCTGTGCCGTTGCCTGCGGCATTGGAACCGACGAGTGCGAAAGCAGCGATCACCGTCGCGACGATTGGCAACCAGATCCACCGACGCCACGCCTCCCAGCTGCGGCACCAGATCCACATCGCGATACTCGCGACGAGCGCCACAACGCCACCCGATGAGCGTTGGCCGTCCCAGACGATCGCAACCCCGAAAAAGGAAGCCGCGAGGAATGGAGCGAACGTGGCAACCAGACCGAGCACGAGGAGCGTGGCGGCCGCAAACCTGAACCCACCTCGAGGCTTCGACTGCTCGGGATTCGTGCGCGGTGAGCTGGCGGAATGTGTGTTTTCCAAGACGCTCCATTTCCAGAGGGCTATCCGTCCGGTGAACGGCGCGCTTGCTGAGAGCATATCGGGGGCAGAGCCTGGGTGGTGAAGAGCACCTTCGTCGTTCACGTCGCAACCGATCGCGGGGCAGCTACTCCGCTACGCTGGTCGCCATCCCCGCGCCGCGATGCGCTCGCTTCGGGTGGCCCTCTACCAATGGTTAGCGCACACGCTAGTCGAGGAGCATGCCTGTGAGAAGTGCGAGCGGGTTGTTCGTGAGCAGGTCGTCGGCGGCGGTGTCTCCGGTGATGTGAAGGGCCATGGTTTCATGGTGGCACCTTCTGGCGGTGAATACATCCAAGAGACCAGTCGCTTGCGGGCCAGCGGTGGCGCTTCAGCCACTGAATAGTTGCATGCAAAATGCATGCGTTGTATGCTCGTTACATGACGACGATCCAGGTCCGCAATGTCTCCAATGAGACAAGCCGAGCGCTCAAGGCGAAGGCCGCGCTCGAGGGCCGCTCGCTGAGCGATTACCTGCTGCGTGAGCTCGATCGTCTCGCGACGCGTCCGAGCCGAGCCGAACTGCTGGACCGGATCGTGAGCCGTGACGTCGCCTCGCTCGAACCGGCGGCGCTGGTGCTCGCAGCGCAGCGGCCTGGTCGATGACACTGGTCGTCGACGCATCTGCGGTCGCGGAGATCCTGTTCGGAACCGAAGCGGGTCGGCGGGCCGCCGTGCTGATCGATGGGCACGAACTGCTCGCGCCGCAGCATCTCACGGCTGAAGTCGCCTCTGTGGTCCGCGGATGGTCCCTCAGTCAGCAGATCACCGATGAGCAAGCGTCGCGCGCGTTCCACGAGTTCGACGCGCTCGGCGTCGAGCAGGTGCCGATGATGTCCATGCTGCCCGCCGTGTACGCCTTGCGGCACAACGTCAGCGCCGATGACGCCATGTATGTCGTGCTCGCACGTGCGGCACGATGCTCGCTGTTGACTCTCGATGCCCGGCTCGCGGCATCCGCTTCGGATTGCGCCCTACTGCCGTAATTGTTCGTGCCGCGGCGGTGTCGCCGGTGCCAGCGCGCGGGTTGGCGTCTCGCGCAGTGTCGCATCGCGCGAGGCTACCGATCACAGATCATGTTCGAGTTCGGTGTTCGCGCTCGCCGCTAGTCATGTCATCGCGATGATCAGGGCCGCGACAGCAAGCACGATCGCGACGGGTGTCATCGTGAACCGTTCAGGTCGACTGCGTG
>NZ_JBQDVP010000040.1:23292-28273 GCF_052102115.1 Microbacterium sp. | reverse complement strand
ACGTCGACAAGGATCGTTGCGCCGATGACGAGGGCGTGCAGGATGCTGTCGCCGCCGCTGAGGCGGAACTCGGCGAGACCGGGCGCGTGCTGCTGCGCAAATCCGGAACCGAGCAGCTTGTCCGCGTGATGGTCGAGGCACCGGATGCCGAATCGGCGCAGTCGTACGCCGAGAAGCTCGCCGCTGTCGTCAAGGAGCGCCTGGCGCTCTGAGCCGCGCCCGCGAGCCGGGGCCGGACGAGAAGCTTTTCGCGGCTTCGGAAGCGTGGGAAGCCGCGAAAAGCTTCCAGCATCCCCTGGCGGATGGCGCAGCGGCGCCCGCGTTAACGAGACGGTTACCGGGCGGCCATGCATCTCGGGGCAAGGCGACACCGGAAGTTGCGGGGACCTCAATAGCTTCGGGGTGTCCTGCTCGCCGTCGAAGCTTAGGTGTCGTCCGTGCCCCTGCGCCGTTCCTCTCTCGTCCTCCCGTCCCTCTTCGGCGCCACGGTGCTGGTGGCCACCCTGCTCCCGGTCGCCCCGGCCGCGGCCTCGCCAGCAGCGCCAGCAGCACCGGCCGCGGCAGCCCTCGCCCCGGCAGCCACCACCCCCACGCCCGCCCCGCCGGTCATCGTCACCGAAATCCTGGCGAACACGGCGGGCGACGACCACTTCGAATACGTCGAGATCCGCAACACGACGAGCGCGGCGATCGACCTCGCCGCCGAGGGCTACTCCTTCGCCTACTCGTACGTCGACTCCGACGACCGCACCCGCGACATCGCCCTCACCGTCGATGAGCCGCTGACGCTCGCGCCCGCCGAGACGGCCATCCTGTGGCTGAGCTACACCAATGGCCAGGTCGACTCCTACGCGCGCACGGCCGACGAGTTCCGCACCTATCACGGCGTGGATGCTGCGACGCAGGTCGTCCGCCTCTCCGGGCAGAACGGCATGGCCAACGGCGGAGACCGCGGCATCCGCGTCCTGAAGAACGACGCGCTGCTCGCCTGGTCGCACTACCCGTCCGGTTCGATGGGCGAAGATCTCGCCGTTCACTTCCGCCTTCCCGCCGAACCGGAGACGCCCGGCGGCCCCGAAAGCCTGACCGTCCTCGGCCAGCAGGCGGAGCGTTCGCCCGGCAGCGTCCTGCCCATCGCGTTGCAGCGCCCGGCTCCGACCGAGCCCGAAGAGCCGCAGCCCGGCCCGGCCTCGAACTGGCCGCTCATCGTCACCGAGATCGCGCCGGACAACGTCGGCGGCGACGACTTCGAGTTCTTCGAGGTGCACAACACCACCGACGAGCCGGTCGACCTGCAGACGGCAGAGAGCACCGACGGGTACTCGTTCGCGTACACGTACATCGACGCCGACGACCGCGCGCGCGACGTGCCGCTGACCGTCACGACCGACGCCGACACCGACGAGGCCGCGGGCACCGAGATCGCGCCGGGGGAGACCGTCGTCCTCTGGCTCAGCTATGACAACGGCACCTCGGTCGACTCGTTCGCCCGCACGGCCGGTGACTTCCGCGCGCAGTGGGACGCGTCGGACGACACGAAGATCCTGCGCGTCGAGGGGCAGGCCGGCATGGCGAACGGCGGCGGCCGCGGCATCCGGGTCCTGCACGAGGATGACGAAGGCGAAGAAGAGACCGTCGGCTGGTCGTACTACCCGGCCGGTGCCGTCGGCGTCGACCTGACCGCGCACTTCCGCATCCCCGGCGATGTCGCTGAGCTCAGCATGCCGCTCCTCGAAGAGGCCGCGGCCCCGACGCCCGGCGCGATCACCGACGCCGCCCTGACCGCACCCGAGCCCGAGCCGGAGCCCGACTTCGACCCGCAGCCCGACCCCGCGGTCGTGACGGCGCCGCTGCAGGTGACCGAGGTGCTGCCCGACTCGACGAACGTCGGCGGATCCGACGGCTTCGAATTCATCGAGGTCTACAACGCCACGAGCGAGCCGATCGACTTCAGCGACTACTCGATCAACTACCTCTATCCGGTCGATGAGCACGAGAACACGCAGACCAGCCGTTGGGCCGCCACTCCTGCCGACGTCGTGATTCCTGCGGGGAAGACCCTCGTGCTGTGGATCAAGAACGGGCCGAACAACGACCTGGGCGCGGCCGACTTCAACGCCAACTTCGGCTCGTCGCTGACCCTCGGCGAAGACCTCGTCGAGATCTTCTCCGGCGGCATGGCGAACTCCTCGCCGCGCGGCATCGAGATCATCACGAACACGGGTCACTCGGTCAACCGCGGCTACTACAACATGGGCGAAACCGATGACACGCTGCCCGACCAGGGCATCCGTTACGCCATCGGCGAGGACGACCTGACCCTGCAGGGGATGCTGGGGATCGCCGCCGCCACACCCGGCACCGTGCAGTCCGACCAGGTGCCCGCCGGGCTGATGATCCCCGAGCCCGACAGCGTCGCGCCCGTGATCGAGAACCTGACGGCCGGGGAGATCGACCCGGCATCCGATTTCGCCCTGGACTTCACCATCACCGACGACGTGCTGCCGCGCACGGTGACACTGACGCTCGCGAACGACATCGACGGCACCTTCGCACCGATCAACCTGAGCGATGCGGGCGAGGGCAGCTACACCCACACGATCAACGCGGTCGACATCATCGGCAAATCGTGGTTCGAGTACGCCGTGACGGCGACCGACGGCACGAACGTCACGAGCATCGAGACCGTGCGCGTCGCGGTTGCCGGGGCCAGCACTGACCCGCTGCGTCTGAACCTCGACGAGGGCGGCTTCGTCGGCGGCAGCACCACGGTGATCGGCGCGGGCGACAAGGTTCCGGCCGACATCGACCTCGACGTCGACGGCGAACAGCTCATCACCGACACGTCGTTGGAAGCCGAGCCGGTGTTCGCGTTCGAGACCTCGCAGACCGACTACTACTTCAAGAACGGTGTGCGCATCGGCGATGACGTGCTGACCATCTTCGAAGAGGGCACCTACGCGAACTGGGAGACGATCACTACCCCCGTTCCGCTGTCGTACGTGCGCGAGGGCGACGAGCTCGTCGTGAGCGTCTGGGCCGGCACGAAGAAGGCCCCCGAGATCGACGAGCTCGAGAACAACGACGACTTCACGATCCGCGGGCTGCGCCTGATCCTGCCCGACGGTCGCACGCTCACCCCGCAGGGGTACGACGACCCGGCGACGGTGCTGCAGATGGGCGACAGCACCGGCAAGCTCGATTTCTACGATGCGCGCTTCACGCTTCCTGCCGACGCGTTCGCGGCGGTCACCGCGGAGTGGGACACCACCGCGCACGCGGACGGCTCGGCCGTCGTCACCGCGACGGATGCTGACAACAGCGTCTCGCGCACCGTCGAGGTCGACAACACCGGCCCGCAGGTCACCACCGAGATCATCGACGGCACCGCCTACCAGGGCGCGATCGAGATCGACGCCGAGATCGTGGATGCCGGCATCGGCGACGTCACCGCGACCGCGACGCTCGACGGCACCGACATCCCACTGCCGTACGAGACCTCGTCGGTCGACCTCGCCGCCGGCGACCACATCGTCGAGATCACGGCGACGGATGCTCTGGGCAACGCCTCCACGTACACGGCGACCTTCATCACCTACGAGGAGCAGCCCTCAGCCGGAGCGCTCGCCCCCGTCGAGGGTGCCGAGGTCGAAGCGGGAGACGTGACGCTGCAGGCGAAGGTCGAGGACCCGACCGGCGACGTGCTGGATGCCGTCTTCCTCGAGGGCCGCCGGGTCGACCTCTCCGACGGCGACATCGCCCTGCAGTCCGGCACGGTGAATGACGCTCGCGACCTCGAACGCGACCAGCCGGAATCGTTGAGCGACGACGACGTGCGGACGCTGTCCGAAGCCGACGGCCTCGCCGCAGACGTCAGTTCGAGCGCGGAGTTCCCGTACCAGCTGTTCGACGTCGCCACCGGTGACGCCGGTGACGGCTCGCTCGTACGGGTGTCGTGGACCGGGCACGCCAACGCCGGAGCCACGGTGGTGCTGTACGCGCTCGCCGCAGACGGCACGGCGTGGGTCGAGCAGACCCGGCACGTCGCCGCCGACGAAGGGTCGTTCGAGCTCGCCGCGGCCGTCGACGTCACGGAGCACGCGCAGGACGGGTTCGTGCGGGTGCTCGTGCAGCACTCGGAGGGCTTCGCAGGCGACGATCTCAGCACGCGCGAGTCGGCTGTTGCTCAGCAGCATCCGCTCGACACCCCGCGCTCGGAGTACGACTTCACGTTGGGCTGGGAATCCGATACCCAGTACTACAACGAGGACGGTGTCGAGGGCGAGGATCGCTACCGGCACCAGCAGGCGATCCACACGTATCTGCTCGAGCAGCGTGAGGCGATGAACCTGCAGTACCTGTTCCACACCGGTGACATCGTCGACGACTACGACCAGATCTATCAGTGGGAGAACGCCGACCCCGAGTACCGCCGACTGGACGAGGCAGGGCTGCCGTACGGCGTGCTCGCCGGCAACCATGACGTGGGCCACCAGCTGATGGACTACTCGAACTACGGCGCCTACTTCGGCGAGGAGCGGTATGCGGGCAACCCCTGGTACGGCGGCAGCGATCAGAACAACCGCAGCCATTACGACCTGATCTCGGCCGGCGGCATCGACTTCGTCATGGTGTATTCCGGATGGGGTCCCGGAGACGTCGAGATCGCGTGGATGAACGAGGTGCTCGCGAAGTACCCCGACCGCGTCGCGATCATCGCGCAGCACGAGTTCATCCTCACCACGGGTGGTCTCGGGGCGACGCCGCAGCGCATCCTCGACGAGGTCGTGGCGCCCAACCCGAACGTGAAGATGGTGTTCTCCGGGCACTATCACAGCGCTCTGACCCGCACCGATCAGTTCGATGACGACGGCGACGGCACGTTCGACCGGAACGTCTACTCGATGCTGTTCGATTACCAGGGTCTTCCCGAGGGCGGCCAGGGCTTCCTGCGACTGCTGCACTTCGACACGGTGGGTGA
>NZ_JBQDVP010000040.1:0-23192 GCF_052102115.1 Microbacterium sp. | reverse complement strand
TTCCCGAGGGCGGCCAGGGCTTCCTGCGACTGCTGCACTTCGACACGGTGGGTGAGCGCATGGTCGTGCGCACCTACTCTCCGTCGCTCGAGGACCCCGAGAACGGCGGTGCGCTGGGCAAGCACAACTCCGATGATCCGACGCTCGTGAATGCTCCGCAGGAGTTCGCGCTGACGTTCGACGAGCTCGGCATTCAGACGGTCGATCGGATGCTGGGGACGGATGCCTTCTCGGCCGAGATCCTCACGTCGAGCGAGATCGCGTCGTTCGAGCAGGTCGAGTCGGGGTCGATCCTGTCGGCCACGTGGCCGCTCGCCGAGGAAGGGGAGCGCGGTTGGTACGTGCGCACCAGCGACCCGTACGGCGCGGTCGACTACTCGCCGGTGCAGCTGTTCACGGTGCTCGCCGCGGACGAGCCGGAGGAGCCCGGCGACGGCGGGGATGCTGACGGCCCCGGAAGCGGCAACGGCGGCGACGGCGGGGGCAACAATGGCGACGGTGGTTCGGGCGCGGGTGGTTCCGACCCCGCCGGCACGGATGCTTCGGCCGGATCAGGCGACCTCGCAACGACCGGTGGCGACGCCGGCGCTCTGATCGCCTGGTCGATCGCGGGCGGGCTCGCATTGCTGCTCGGGGCGGGTCTACTGATCCGCCGACGACGCGGGATGGAGAGCCGCTGACGCGGGTCGGTCGCCGAGCACTCCGTCCCGCGGGTCGTTGAGCGAGCGCAGCGAGTCGAAACCATCAGCATCCAAGTCCTTCGCGAGTGCTGCGGCTTCGACTCGTCGCTGGCGCTCCTCGCTCAGCCCGTTTCGTCTTCGGAGGCTTCGCCTCCTTCGCTCAACGCCCCGGAGTTGGAAGACCCACCCTCTACCGGAAGTTCTTCGCCGAATCTGTCTCGTTCGGGTGCCCCGGTGAGGCCCGCGTGATGATCACGCGCCCGTTCTTCTTCGACTGCGGAGCGGGCTCGTCGATCGCGTCGATAGCAACGTGCCGCGTCATATCGAGCCGGGTGCGCGGTCAGATAGTCCCATGCATCAGCGAGAGCATTCTTCGCAATCGCTTTCAGATCGCGCCGGCCTCGCTCGGCCTCGGAGCTGCCGAAGACGATCTCACACTCGCTGGCCTTCGGCGGCCGTGGAACGGCAGCTCCGCGCTTTCCTGCCACTACGGACGTTCTGCTCGCCGCAGCTCAGCGCCTCCGTCGATGGGCTCGACCGGGGTCACGCCCATCGCATAGGCCGCCGCAGTTTCCTGCCACTCACGCTGAGCTCGCAACAGTTGCCCGAAGGAGCCGAGCTCGCTGGCGGAATAGACCAGCCGCTCGATCTCGTGCGCATACTCGGTCAGTTCCGCGGCGCTGAACTTGCTCGTCCACGCGAACATCTCCGACAGTGCAGCTTCGACATCACCCTTGTTGCGCCCGATCGCGCGGAGCAACTGACTGAAAAGTGCCACGCCGTTCTCGAGGACGTCGAGGTCGTGCCCGCGGAGGATGACCAAGTCGTCTCCGTCGCGACGAGTAATCCGTACCTGCCCCTCATCGATGTGGGCGAGCACATCCTTGGGCTTGCGCAGGAGGTCGGTGAACGTCGCGGTGCTCATAACGACATCGTACCTCAGATAAACATCTGATATCCGGGTCATGCGAACTCGGCCACCCTTGGGGACTCGGCCACCCTCGGGGGAGGAGGTGAGACAGGCGCGCTGCGCCATCCCGGCCGGTCGGGCGGAGGATCCCACGCCCACCGGATCGCTGATCTGCTCGTGAGCGGTATCGGCTCCGGCGAGCCACCGCCACCGGCCTTTCCGCCGCCGCCGCCTCCACCCGGTGGATGGAGCAGGAACGCTTCGAGCCCCTCGCGCGCGATCTTCCAACCGTTGTTGTGCAGCAGCATGTGGTGATGTCGGCACAGCAGGATGCCGCGGTCGATGTCGGTGCGCCCGTGATCTTCTTGCCAGTGGTCGCAGTGGTGCGCTTCGCAGTACGACGCGGGCACCCGGCATTCCGGGAACATGCACCCGCCGTCGCGCACAGCCAGCGCGATGCGCTGCGTCGATGTGTACAGCCGCTGCTCGCGGCCGACGTCGAGCGGGTTGCCGAAGTTGTCGACGGTGATGCTGCGGCTGCCGACGGTGCACCGGTTCCGGTCGACCACGGCGCCGGGCAGCGCGTCGCCGCCGTCTTCGAGGTGCCCGGTCGCGAGCATCCGCCCGAACGCATCGCGTACGCCGGCGGCTCCGTCGACGGTGATGATCCGGACGCCCGGCTGTCGAGCCCCGTATACATCCGGCGCGTTCGCGAGAGCCCCGGCGCGCAGCACGTCCATGAACAGGTCATAGGCCAGCTGGTCGTTCGTGCGGGAATCATCCACGAGTGCGCTCGCCGCAGCTCGCTCTTCATCGGTCATGAACCGCGGCCCGCCGCGGCGGGGCCGGAGCGCAGCATCCCGTATCGAATCGAGCCAGGCGCCGTTCTCGTCGTCGGAGATGATGTGCGTGTGGTGCTGACCGTCGGCGTTGCGCCACGACCGCCACGACCGGGCCGCATAGGAGCGTTCGAACCGCTCCTGCACACCTTCCGGGTCGAGCGAATCGCGCACCTGCCGGGCCCGTCGCGCCAGGTCTTCCATCGACGCCTCGGCGGCTTCGCCGATCAGCTGGGTCGCGGCGAGCGACCACACTTCGACGGTCTCCTGAGCAGGAACATCGCCATCGCGCGCCGGAGGCTGACCGAGTCCTCGGTAGATCGCGTCGTGCTGTGCGGGTGTGATCCTGCCGTCGAACAATGCCTGCCGCAGCGGCTCGTGCCACGGCATCCTCACCCGGCGATCGTCCGCAGAACCCTCCGCCCCGGCACCAGCCCCGGCACCAGCCCCCTCCCCGGCACCCGCCCCGTCATCGCCGAAAAGCCCGTCAGCATCGTCCGCATTCCCTGGCGCCCCCTCCGCAGCATCCACGTCATCAATATCCGGCGCGCTATCGCCCGCAAAATCGGCGTCCGCATCCGCAGCATCCGCCGCCTCCGCAGCATCCGCCCCCTCGACCAATGACTCGCCCAGGCGCACGGCGCGCGCAGCATCCATTCGGGTGCCGCCGACGATCGACTGCACCAGCGAGACGGGGTTGCGGTGCCCGCGCGACGCCGCCAACCCGGAATGCCCGGCCTCGCGCCGTGACCGCTCTGCGACGACGCCGGCGCAGACCGTCAGCATCCGTTCTGCACAGTTCACGACGGCGGCCGCGCCCGCGAGCGAACCGACGATTTCGTCGTCATCGAGCCCGCGGATGGCCGTCAGCAGCACGTCGATATCGACGTCGCCCATGCGCGATTCCAACCCCTCGAGGGTGTCGCGCAACTCGCTGAAAATGGCCATACTTCATACTGGCATCCACCTCAGACATTCGAACAAAGATTCGTAGATCTGTGGAGAACTCAGCGCAGCACCTTGACGAGCACCACCCACGACACGACGAGGGCCGAAATGACTGCGAGCAGGCATCCCACGGCGGCGACGACGAGTCCGCTCGAACTCCCGACGATCAGCGCGACCCCCGCCGCGACGTACGCGACGATCGGCAAGAACCCGAGCACCGATTTCGCGACGCGTGCGCCCCGCTGCGGATCGGGGTCGCTGACGATGCTGCGCGTCGCGTGGGTTGTGAAGACGCCGGCCATGAGGGCGCTGACGAGGATGATGATGCCGTACCAGGTCAGGTCGATTCCGGGCATGAGGGCGACGGCGGATGCTGTCAGAGCCAGCACCAGCGACGCGATGGCCGCGCCCAGTCGCGCGGTGAGCGTGCGGGCGCGGATGATCTTGTCGATGTTGACGCTGGCTGCGACGATGACGAGTCCGGCGAGGGCCGCGCTGGCGCCGGACATGGCCACGTTGAACTCGCTCCACTCCGCCAGTGCGCCCGTCATGCGCTCAACCTACTCCTGCGGGACCTCGTGCGGGTCCCAGAGTGCGTTGCCATCCCGGTAGGGGAGTGGGCCCGTCATGGGGATGCCTCGGTCTTGTCCGTGTTCGTCGTGGTCAGTGGTGATGGTACCCATTCCGTCGAGATCGATCGGATGACCTCGGGGAGCCACGTGGGGACAGTGAGCGTCGTCTGGAATGCCTCGGCATCGATGTGAACGGGGAACTTCGCAGCCTCGACGATCGCAGACACGTCGAGATTCGGAACGTCGAGCTTCGAGACGGCTTCGATCATGCCCCTGATCGCACTGATCTGACCCGCATTGACGAGTGTCTTTCCCAGGGCGCTGGCGGCAAGGTCTGCCGCCAGCGCCGCACGACTCAGTCCCACAAGGTCGAGAAGGTGCTCAAGCATCGCGGCACCGTTCGGTTGTCCGTTCCTGTGTGCAAGCGGCTCCAGTGCGAGCGCCATATCGTGCCGTGACGCGAGATCGCGTCGGAGCACCTCACCGGTGATCTCTGCGATATGGGAAGGGTCGTGCCCGTCTCGAAGAAGATCTGCGACAGTACGGGCCGGTGTCGTCACCGGAAGCCCCTCTATGATCGTCACCTCGTCGGCGCGGAGGGCGCCGCGGTGCAGGCGAATGCCACGACGGCTCTGCTTCCTGCCGGGCGCAGTGATCTCGGGTTCGTCATCTGCCAGGTCTCCGATCCCGTGGAGTGCCGCTGCGGAAGCATGCGAGATCACACCTGATTCGACAGCGGCGCCCAGTCGCTGCTCGGCAAGCTTCGCTGGCTCAAGCGACAGCCATGCGGCGCGCAGCGTTGTGTGCTCGTCTATTGCCGCGGGGGCTGCGTAGATTCCCCGGTCGATGCGTTTGATCACGCCCGCGTCGGCAAGACGTGCGAGCTGAAGACGGGTGATGCCTTCGCCTTCAGCTTGCGCGGTGGTGAGCAGGCCCCACTGGCGTGCCGCCAGCTCTGATACTCGCCCCGCAGTCTCCCTGATCCCCATGTCTGCGATTGTATCATTCAGGTGATACTAATGCAGTACTAGCTAACACCCGACGAGGAGGTCAACTAACAAACGAAGACTTCTGCCACCAACCCCCAGAAACCACCGATGGCCGCAACCCCACAGGGGCTGCGGCCATCGAATGTATTAGCTTCAGGCTGCGTTCTGCTTGTTGCGGCGCACGGCGCTCGCAACTGCGATGCCACCGCCGGCGAGCAGCAGGGCGCCGCCGCCGACCCAGAGGGCGAGCAGCGCTTCGCTGTCAGCACCCGTGGTGGCCAGGTCGTCGTCGCCGGGGGTCTCGCCCGAGTCACCGGCAACGGCGGTGACGGTGGCGGAGGTACCGACTGGGTTCGAGGCCGACGTGGCGGTCACGGTGTAGGTGCCGGTCGCGTTGGCCGGCAGCGTGATCTGGGCTCCGTCGACGCCGCCCTCGGCGTTAGCCGTGGTGGTGCCGAGTGCCTGCGTCTCGACGGCGAACTTGACGAATGCGAGCGAGGCGCCGCTGGCGTTCTCACCGGTGATCGAGATGCTGACGGTCTCGCCAGGAGCGAAGACGCCCGCCTCGACGAGGAACGTGAACGTGCCCCCGGGTGCGACGGTGGAGTCGCTGACGCCGGCGCCGGGGCCGGGCGTGTAGGCGGATGCTGCGGTCGGAACGGCGAACATGGCGCCCGCGACGATCGCTGCCACGGCTGCTGCCTTGGTGAAAGTGCGCTTCATGAGTCCCCCTCGGACTAATTGCAAGAATCTTTACCAGCTCGCGAAACGCGCGCCAGTCTCCCCCGTTCGCCGGGGCCTGGGTGGCTCCGACGGAGATCATTCATTTGATTATTGAGCAAGTTCATAGGTTTTGGCAAACCGGAGGCGCATTATTTCCATGAACAGTCGGTGTCAGGCGTGTAACAACCTCGCCAGCAGAGGGCGCAGCCACCGTCACATCGATGGTGATCTCCGCTCCCGGAGGCAGCCGCGTCGTCCAGGTGAGCACCTGTCTTCCGTCGTCTGTTCCGCCGCCCAGCCCCGGTGATTCGTCGCTCCCGGCGAGAGTCGCCGACACGAGCTCGGCCCCCGCGGGCAGGTAGATGTACGAGACGGTATCGACCTCACCGGGAGGGATGCCGAAGCTGCCACCGCCCGTGATGTAGCTCGGCAGCGACGCAGCATCCGCCGGCGCAGCATTGCGAAGTGTGACGCGCAGGGTCACTTCGCCCGGCGTGCACGACTCGGCGCCGGCGCCCACCTGCATGTAGTAATCCATCTTCGAACCGGTGCCGTCGTTGAGATAGACGCCGAACTCGGTGACATCCGCATCCGGCGACCCGAGAACGCCCTGCAGGGTGGTGCCATCGAGCACGGCCTGCTCCTCGGGCGACGCATTCCAGATCATGAGCCGGTGCTCGTCACCGGCGCGGCCCAGCGCTGCGACGAGCGCGGCCGGGTCGGCGCTGCCCGACGTCAGCGAGGCGAACACCGATGCGGCAGCCGCAGCGAAGAAGGCATCCTGCTCAGCGGGGTCTTCGTACCGCAGGTACACCTCGTTGAGCAGCAGCTCCACCGCGGTCTCGCTGTTCAGCTCGTCTCCGGTGGGCAGCGCAATCGGCCCGGTCGCCTCGAGCAGATACGACAGCGCGACAGGGTCGAGCGAGAGCACGCCGTCGATCGCGGTGCCGGTCTCGCGCTGCCACATCGCCTGGATGATCGGCGCATCGCGCGTGAAGTCGGGAATCTGGGTGACGTTCTGCACGTAGGTCGCCGGGCGCTCGCTGAACAGGCGTATCTCGTCTTCGGTGAGGGGCACGACCGGTTCGTCGTAGCGGGTGAAGTCCGACGACGACGCCTGCGCGCCGAGGGTGATCTGCCCGTTCTCGGTATGTACGAGCACCATGGCGCCGACGATTCCGCCGAGCGATCGCCATTCGGCGTTGTTCTGAAAGACGATGAGATAGTTGCGCGGTCCGTCTGCGCCCAGCATGGGCGGCAGCAGCGCGGTGGTGCGGTTGAGCGCATCGGCTGCGCCGTGCGCCTGGGCGAGCAGCGTCGAGACTTCGCCGACGGCATCGCGCAACGGAGAGACCAGGGGAGCAGCGTCGATGCCGTCGATCACGGATACCGCAGCCCCCAGCCCCGCGGCGCCATCGGATGCCGCCTCCCCGAGTTGACCGAAGACGGTGAGGTCGATCGCACCGTTCTGCGGTCGGATGCTGTCGAGCGAGAACGATCCGGCGACCGAGGCGAGCGGAGCAAGCGATTCCGAGGCGACGTCGTTGAGCGCGCTCGCAACGGTGGCGACCGCGGCCAGCTGCGGTCCGACCCAGGGCAGCTGTTCGCCGGCCTTCCAGATCACATCGCTGGTGAGATCGCGCGCGGCGGAGGTGTCAGCCGAGATCTCGCTGATGAGATCTGAAGCCGTCGCTGGGTCGGCGAGGGCGGATGCCGCGTCCCCTGCCGTCTGCTGGGCACTGGTGAGGTGCTGGTAGGCGAGGAATCCGCGGATGCCGATCCACGCGGCACCGACGATGGCGAGAATCAGGATGCCGCCGAGCACCCATGCCGTGACCCGTCCAGCGCGACGTCGCCGCTGCGCGGACAGGCTCTCAGAACTCACCCTGCCACGATAGCTGGCCTCGGCCCTACGGCCGCCCCATCCCGTAGTACGTCCACCCCGCCGCACGCCACGCACTCGCATCCAAACAGTTACGCCCATCCACGACGATCGTGCCGGCGACGAGCGACGCAGCATGCTCCGGCGAGAGCTGGCGGCGGTACTCGTCCCACTCGGTGACGACCACGACAGCGTCCGCTCCGCGCAGGGCTTCGTCACGGTCGTCGACGTAGTTCAGCTGCGGATGCTGACGTCGGGCGTTCTCGAGCGCCTCAGGGTCAGTGACGGTGACCTCGGCGCCGAGGCCCTTGAGGCGCACGGCGACGTCGAGGGCGGGGGAGTCGCGGATGTCGTCGCTGTGCGGCTTGAACGCCGCGCCGAGCACGGTTACCTTCTTGCCGACGACGCCGTCGTCGAACGCGCTGACGACCAGGTGCACGGCGCGTTCGCGACGGCGCAGGTTGATGGCGTCGATCTCGCGCAGGAACGACACGGACTCACCGCGACCGAGCTCCTCTGCGCGCGCAGAGAAGGCACGGATGTCTTTCGGCAGGCAGCCGCCTCCGAAACCGATGCCCGCGCCGAGGAAGCGGCGCCCGATGCGCACATCGTGGCCGATAGCGTCGGCGAGCTGCGTGACGTCGGCGCCGGTGACTTCGGCGATCTCGGCCATCGCGTTGATGAACGAGATCTTGGTCGCCAGGAACGCGTTCGCCGACACCTTCACGAGTTCTGCGGTTGCGAGATCAGTAACGATGAACGGCGTCCCCTTGGCGATCGCCGGGTGGTACACCTCCCGCAGCACCTCCGCCGGATCGGTCGCTGAGCTTGTCGAAGCGTCCGACCCATCGTCGATCCCTGAGCCTGTCGAAGGGCGCGACGCCACTCCCACAACCAACCGGTCCGGGTCAATGGTGTCCTGCACCGCCCACCCTTCGCGCAAGAACTCAGGGTTCCAGACGAGCGTTGCTCCGGCGGCTTCGATCCGTGGCGCCAGCTCCGCGGCTGTTCCGACCGGAACGGTCGACTTACCCGCGACGATGTCGCCCGGGTTCAGGTAGGGGAGCAGCGCGTCGACAGCAGCGTTCACGTAGGTGAGGTCGGCGGCGTATCCGTCTGCCTGCTGCGGTGTACCCACTCCGATGAAGTGCACCTTGGCCCCCTTAGCCTCGGCCATGTCGGTTGTAAAGCGCAGGTTGCCCGACGCGATGCCCTCAGAGAGGATCTCCGGCAGCCCCGGCTCAAAGAACGGAGCCTCGCCCGCCGAGAGCGACGCGATCTTGCGCGCGTCGACGTCGATTCCGATGACTTCGTGGCCGATGGACGCCATGGCGGCTGAGTGGACGGCGCCGAGGTAACCGCAACCGATGACGGACAGACGCATAGGGGCTCCTTAAATCGCGGTGGACTTGACGCCGACTCGACTGACTGGGGGACGATGAGGGGACGGAGGGCGCGGGCGCGACAGCTAGTCCTTCATACCAGAGCCAGGTCACGCGCAAACGCGGAACCGGAGAAAGCTCCCCACCTAGCGTTACGTGTCGTTCCTGTCCGGCCGCATTGGTTACCCTTAGCTCGGACGCTATTACGAGTGTCGAGCGAGACGTCAGAGACGGACTGTAGGTAGTCGTCATTGAAATTCTCCCACGTGTCGGGATTGAGGGGTAGCACATGCGAGTTCTGGTGACAGGTTCCGCGGGCTTCGTTGGCTTCCACACTTCGAAGCGATTCTTGGAAGATGGCCATGAAGTTCTCGGGTTTGACGGGTTCACGGAGTACTACGACCCGGACCTTAAACGCCGGCGAAACGAGATTCTGCTTGGCCACGAAGCGTTCACATCCGTGACGGGGATGCTAGAGGATTCGAAGCTGCTCACCGAAACGATCGAGCACTTCCGGCCGGAGATCGTCATCCATCTGGCAGCCCAGGCCGGTGTGCGTTATAGCATCGAGAACCCAAGCGCATACATCAGTGCCAACGTTCAGGGCACCTTCAACCTCTTGGAAGCGCTCCGGCACAACAAGCCAAAGCACCTGCTCTTCGCGTCCACGTCATCCGTCTACGGGGGCAATAGAACGCTCCCGTTCGCCGAGACGGCACGTACTGCGTTCCCCGTCTCGCTCTACGCCGCGACCAAGAGCGCCTGTGAGGTTATCAGCCACTCGTATGCCAATCTCTTCGGCATTCCGACGACCTGCTTCCGATTCTTCACCGTGTACGGCCCCTGGGGGCGCCCCGACATGGCGCTATTTAAGTTCGTTGACGCCATGCTGCGCGATGAGGAGATCGAGGTCTACGGCAACGGGGAGATGTCACGCGACTTCACCTTCATTGACGATCTCGTAGAAGGTGTTGCTCGGCTGAGCGAGATCGTGCCGCAAGCGAACGGCGAAGGCACGGATGCCAGTGAGATGGACTCCGTCTCACCGGTCGCGCCGTGGCGCGTCGTGAACATCGCCGGAGGCCAGCCCGTTCCGCTGATGCGCTTCATCACCGCGATCGAGCAGACGCTCGGTGTGACGGCGAAGAAGAAGATGCTCCCGATGCAAGCCGGCGACGTCACCGATACGCTCGCCAGCCCGGATCTACTCGTCTCGCTGACCGGCTTCAAGCCCAGCACGCCGATCGACGAGGGCGTAAAGGCCTTCGTCGACTGGTACACGGAGTACCAGCGTGGCGCAGCCTGAGCTCGCGCATCCGCAGGTGGTCATCGGCGGCTTCCAAACGATCTCATGCACCAGGTCAGACCTCGCCGATTTGATGGTCGAGGATTGCCTCCGGGCACGTGATCGGCGCGACTCATGGCTGTCCAGGCTTGTCTTCTCGTCCAACGGTCAGGGCGTGGCGCTCGCAGGCAGATCTCTGAGGTTCATGGAGATCATGTCGAAAGCAGACGTCGTTCACGCCGATGGGATGCCAGTTGTGTTCGCATCGAAGATGACCACTGCGCCGCTCCCTGAACGCATTCCAACGACGGACTTCTTCCACGACGCTGCTAGAGCGGCGGAGCGGACGGGACTCCGCTTCTTCATGCTCGGTGCCAAGCAAGAGCAGAACGACGCTGCCGTCGCGGCGATCCGCGAGCGCTATCCGGACCTCAACATCTCTGGCAGCCACCATGGCTACTTCGGCGAGGACGAGGATGAGGAGGTTTGCCGGCTGATCCGCGAGAGCGGAGCGGACGTGGTCTGGATAGCCCTGGGTAAGCCCCGCCAAGAGGAATGGTGCCTGCGAAATCGGGAGCGGTTGCGCGGAGTCGGCTGGCTGAAGACCTGCGGGGGGCTCTACGCGTTCCTCGCGGGGGACGCACCCCGCGCCCCCGAGTGGATGCAGAAGGCCGGTCTAGAATGGCTGTTCCGGCTGATGGACGACCCGAAGCGACTCGCCTGGCGGTATCTCTGGACCAACCCATACGCCTTCTATCGGCTCGTCCGCTACACCCGGCGCGAAGCCCTGACGGGGGCACGGAGATGACGTCGGCCGAAGGCTATATAAATCGCAAGACGCGGATCTGGCGCCTTCTCCGGCTGAACATCTTGCTCCGTTGGGTCAGCGACGAGGCGTATCTGAGGCTCCTTTACTGGTCTCGCTTCACCAGGCCGCTCGATCTCGGTGCACCGAAGACCTTCAGCGAGAAGATCCAGTGGTTGAAGCTCTATGATCGCCAACCTGTCTACACCCGGCTGGTCGATAAGTACGAGGTGAAGCGATGGGTCGCGGAGCGCATTGGCGAATCCCACATCGTTCCGACCTTGGGAGTTTGGGATTCTTTCGATGAGATCGATTTTGACACCCTCCCTGATCAGTTCGTGCTGAAGTGCACACATGATTCTGGTGGCTTGGTGATCTGCAAAGACCGCGCTGCCTTCGACTTTCGCGCCGCTCGCAGAAAGATCAATAGGTCGCTCTCTCGCAACTTCTACAGGAACGGTCGAGAGTGGCCGTACCGCGACGTCCAGCCGCGTGTGATCGCCGAGGTATATTTTCCGACGTGGGATCCGCCGGCTAACGTGCAGGATCGAAGAAATCTCACGGCAGCCGATGCGGACCAGCAGCGTGCTCTAGAAGAATCCGTGGAGCGGAACGGAGTGTTCGACTACAAGTTCTATTGTTTCCACGGAGAACCGAAGTTTCTCTACGTCTCGCAAGGACTGCACGACCATCAGACGGCAAAGATGGCCTTCCTGTCCTGTGATTGGACGCCGGAAGAGTTCGTACGGCCGGACTATCTGCACTTCGACGAGGTCCCGCCGAAGCCTGCTTCTCTGAGCGAGATGAGCGATCTCTCGCGGACGCTGTCGGCAGGAATCCCGTTTGTGAGAGTGGACTTCTTCGAACACCGGGGTCAGGTCTTGTTCTCCGAGATGACGTTCCATCCGGTGTCGGGACTGATGCCGATCGAGCCGCAGTCGGCCGATTACGAGATCGCTAAGCATCTGGATCTGTCCTTGGTGGGGACGGCCGAGTGATCAGGCGACAAGAACGCGATGAGTTCGGTGGCGCAGAGAGAGTAAGACCATGAGCTTCTACGAGAAGGCAAAAGGCAAAGTACTGTACATCCTCAAGCTCGACCAGAGGCTGCGGCATTGGGACGACGAGAGATATCTCAAGCTGATCTATCGACTTCGATTCGGTAAACGTCTGAATTTGTCGAATCCGAGAACCTACAACGAGAAGCTCCAGTGGCTGAAGCTGAACTATCGAGTCCCTGGACAGTCGCGCTTGGTCGATAAGTTCGAAGTCAAGGCGTGGGTCGCGGAACGTATCGGCGAGGATCACGTCATTCCGACTCTGGGGGTGTACGACTCCGCAGACAGGGTCGATTTTGACTCGCTCCCTGATCGTTTTGTGCTGAAATGCACTCATGATTCAGGTGGAATCGTGCTCGTGCGCGACAAGAAGAGTGCCGATTTAGAACAGATCCGCTGCAGGCTGCGTCGCTCACTGCAGCGGAACTATTTCTACGGCGGGCGGGAGCCGCAGTATGTCGAGATCGTCCCCCGCGTCATCGCAGAGCCTTTTCTGGAAGACGACACTCAAGGGCAGTTGATCGATTACAAGTTCTTCTGCTTCGACGGCGAGGTGAAGGCGTTGTTCGTGGCCACCGATCGCGCCACCGGACACGTGAAGTTCGACTATTTCGATGCCGACTTCAACCCGCTGCATATACATCAGCCGTACCCCAACTCGGCGCTGCTGCCCGAACTGCCTGATCGTTTCGAAGACATGATCGATATTGCTCAGAAGCTCTCAGCAGGTCATCCCCATGTGCGTATCGATCTCTACGAGGTCAACGGTCATGTGTACTTCGGGGAACTGACTTTCTTTCATTTCGGCGGGATGCAGCCCTTCCATCCTTCAAAGTGGGATCGGATATGGGGAGACTGGCTGACACTCCCGACGCCAGTACGAGGGTACTGAGGCTGGATCGCCGTGCTTGTGTACGAGCTCGCTGCGCACTGACGCCGTTTCGGCATGGACAGGATAAGACGAAGTGACAGATGAGCTGGGGAGCAGGGCCCGCAACGCGGCAAAGTGGTCCCTCATCACAGAGGTGATCGCCAAGATCATCACGCCGGTCACGCAGCTGGTCCTCGCCAGGATTTTGGCGCCTGAGGCCTTCGGCGTGCTAGCGACCGTCATCATGGTCGCCAGTTTTGCGGAGATGCTCGCCGACGCCGGATTCCAGAAGTATCTCGTCCAGCACGAGTTCCGCGACAAGAACAGTCTGTACCGCTCGGCGAACGTCGCGTTCTGGTCGAGCATGTCCATCGCTGTGCTGCTGCTGCTGATTATCGTGCTGCTCCGCGAGGGCATCGCATCGATGGTGGGCACGCCCGGGCTCGGCGTTCCGATCGCGGTCGCCGCGGTGTCGCTGCCGATGTCGGTGTTCGTGAGCACGCAGCAGGCGCTGTTCCGCCGTGCGTTCGAGTACAAGAAGCTGCTTCCGATCCGGGTCGCGGTGGCCATCATTCCGCTCGCCGTGTCGGTCCCGCTCGCGCACGCGGGTTTTGGCTTCTGGTCGCTCATCATCGGCGTTCTCGCAGCCAATCTCGTCAACGCGGTCGCGATGACCGTGATCTCTCCGTGGAAGCCGGGCATCTTCTTCTCGTTCCCGCTGCTGAAGGAGATGTTCGCCTTCAGCAGCTGGTCACTGCTGGAGGCCATCTCCATCTGGGCGACGGTGTGGGCCGGCACCTTCATCGTGGGGAGCATCCTGACGCCCCACGAGCTCGGTCTCTACCGGCAACCGATCCTGGTGGTCAACTCCGCCTTCGCGGTGATCACGAGCGCTACGACCCCGATCCTGTTCGCGGCGCTGTCGCGACTACAGGCGACCCCGGACGAGTACCGTCGGTTCTTCTTCCGCTTCCAGTTCTCGGTGGCGGTCGTGCTGTTCCCGGTGGGCGTCGGCGCCTTCTTCTACCGCGACTTCTTCACCGATCTGCTCTTCGGACCGAAGTGGGCCGAGGCCGCGCTGATGTTCGGCGCCTGGGCGTTCACCAGCAGCCTGAGCATCGTCCTCTCGCACTACTGCAGCGAGATCTTCCGGTCGCTGGGCCGACCGCGCGTCTCGTTCCTCTCGCAGTGCCTCTACATGGCCGTGATGATCCCGGCGCTGTACTTCGCGGCGCTGGACGGCTTCGTCACGCTGGTGATCGTCAACGCCGCCGTGCGCTTCGTCGCCATCGCCATCAGCCAGCTGCTGGCGTATCTCGTCGCCGGCATCGGATTCCTCCAGGTGATGAGGAACCTCTACGCGCCTCTGCTGGCGTCGGCGTTGATGGCCGTGGCGGCCTGGTGGCTCGCGGACCTCGCCGACGGACACTGGGGCTGGTCCTCGCTCGGTGTCCTGGGCTGTGCCGTCCTCTACGGCCTGGCGTGTCTCTGCTTCCCGCGTACGCGCTCGCTCATCGTCGACTTCGTCGCGTCCGGGCTCAAACGGCTGAGGCGGGCATCATGACCTACGATCGAAGGCGACCATGAGCAGCAGCAGAATCCTGAAACCGGTGAAGCAGTTCCTTCGCGTCCTTCCCGACCGAGCGTACATCCAGCTCTACTACCTCGCGAAGTTCCGCAGGTTCTGCGACCTGCGGAACCCCTCGACATACAACGAGAAGCTGCAGTGGCTCAAGGTGAACTACCGGATCCCGGCGCACTCGCGCCTAGTGGACAAGCAGGCGGTGAAGGAGATCATCGCGGCCGAGATCGGGGACGAGTACGTCATCCCCACACTGGCGGTCTACGAGTCGGCCGACGACATCGACTTCGATGCGCTGCCGGACTCCTTCGTCCTGAAGTGCACTCACGACTCCGAGGGCGTCGCGCTGGTGAAGGACAAGAGCCGCGCCGACGAGGCCGCGATCCGTGAGCATCTCCGCGCCGCGCTCAAGCAGAACTTCTTCCACATCGGGCGCGAGCCCCACTACCGCGGCATCCCCCCGCGGATCATCGCGGAGCCCTACATCGAGGACAGGAACCATGAGCAGCTGCTGGATTACAAGTTCTTCTGCTTCGACGGCGACGTCAAGGCGATGTTCATCGCGTCGGATCGCGCCTCCGGGAACGTGAAGTTCGACTACTTCGACGCCGACTTCACCCCACTCGACATCCGGCAGTCGTACCCGAACTCGGCGGTTCCTCCTGCGAAACCCGAGCGCTACGAGGAGATGCTCGACATCTCGCGGAAGCTATCGAAGGGGCATCCGCACTTGCGAGTCGACCTCTACGAGGTCGACGGACGGGTCTTTTTCGGCGAGCTGACGTTCTTCCACTTCAGCGGATTCGCTCCGTTCACGCCGCCAAAGTGGGACGAAGTCTGGGGCCGCTGGTTGAGTCTGCCCGCGCCGGAAAACCCGGTCAGGGCTGCGCGATGACACGGAAGGTAGTCTTCTTCACTACCGGTATGACCGCCGGCGGTGCCGAGCGGGTCATCGCGACGCTGGCGAACGCCTTGGACGCCCGCGGGTTCGACGTCATGATCGCGATGGTCAAGGGCGAGGGGAGCGCTTACGATCTCGCCTCCGGAGTGCGGCTCAGCTCGGCAAACCTCTCGCCAGGATTCGGGAGCCTTCCCGGCGCCATCCGGTTTTACCGGAAGCTGATTCGTCAGGAGTCCCCGGACGTGGTGGCCTCGTTCTCGACGAAGTCCGACATCATCGCTCTGCTCTCCAAGGTTCTCTTCCGGACACGAGGCCGGCTCATCGTCTCGGATCGTGCCGATCCCTATACCCGGGACCGCCGGATGCAGCTTGCTTGCAACGTGCTCTACCGGTGGTCTGATGCGCTCGTGTGCCAGAGCCGCAGCGTCGCCGAGTACTACCGCAGGAATTGCACGCGCGCCCGAGTTACAGTGATCCCGAACCCGCTCAACGAGGACAGCATCGGCGACGCCGGGGCGGGCACCCGGGGGCCGTTCGTGATCGCGGTGGGCCGTCTGTCAGAGCAGAAGAACCACCGGCTTGCCATCGGCGCATTTCGGCGGGTTCGGGAGACCTTCCCCGACCTCACCCTGAAGATCTTCGGATCCGGCCCGCTGGAGCAGGAGATGACGGAGCTGATCAGGAGCGAGGGACTCGACGGCGCAGTAAGGCTCGAGGGCGTCATCCCGAACGTCATCCGCCAGAACGCGGATGCCGCGCTGTTCCTATTCACGTCAAACCACGAGGGGTACCCGAACGCCCTTATGGAGGCGGCTGCGACCGGGATCCCGGCGGTCACCACGGACTTCTCCCCGGGCACAGCGCAGGAGATCGTCGAAGACGGTGTAAACGGTTACATCGTGCCGGCCCGAGACCGGGATGCCGTTGTGAGCGCGGCGGTCAAGGTGCTCTCCGGCGCTCTGGACCCGAGAGGCATCGTCGAAGCCGCACAGCGGGTCCGGGAACGTCACCGTACAGATCGCATTCTGGACGCCTGGATGACGGTGTTCCGTTCGGTGTGACGTAAGGACAGCGCGCCCTGAGAGAATGGGTGTGCGCTGATGGGAGGGCAGCAGGTGTCCTCACGTGCAGGAGGCCGGCAGACACGTATGAGCTTGAAACTTCTTTTCGTGAACGCGAGCCTCACCGACGGTGGATCCGAGAAGGCGATGTCCCTGGTCGCCCAGGCGCTGGCGGCTCGTGGCCACGACGTCACAATGGCGCTGGTGCGAGAGAAGGAACGCACGTACCCCATCGACCCGGGCATCCGGATCGTTCAGTTCCGCTACGGCGCGAAGGGGAGGATCAGGAAGTCTCTAGGTCGTCTGCGCCGGATCAGGGCGTTGATCAAGGCCGAGGATTACGACTACGTGGTCTGCTACATGTGGGATCTCAACGTCACGACCCTGGTCGCCTCCCTCGGTCTACGTAAGCGCGTCATCGTCTCGGAGCGTGCCTTTCCGGGAACAACTACTCGGAGCCGCCTCTCGCGTCTTCTGGAGAACCTGTTATACCGGTTCGCGTACCGGATCGTTTACCAGACCCGTGACGCCCAGGCGTATTGTCCACCGAGACTCGCGAGCAGGAGCGTCGTGGTGCCGAACATGATCGAGACGCGAGGGGTCGCTCCGCGCCAGCAGCCGCGGACCCGGCGCATCGTGTCGATCGGCAGGCTCGGCGCGCAGAAGAACTTTCCGCTCTTGCTGCGGTCGTTCGCGCAGTTCGCCGAGTCAAACCCCGACTGGACCCTCGAAATCTACGGAAAAGGCGCCCTGGAGGACGAGCTGAGGTCGCTCGCCCACCGGCTCGGTGTGGCCGAGTCGGTGGTCTTCGCCGGCTACGTCGACGACATCGCCGACCGCATCCGGGACGCGGGCATGTTTGTCCTCTCCTCCGACTTTGAAGGCATCTCGAACGCCATGTCCGAGGCCATGGCGCTCGGGCTGCCAGTCGTCTGCACAGACTGTCCAGTAGGTGGCGCTGCATTGTTGATCGACCATCGTGTGAGTGGAATGCTGGTTCCAGTGCGAGATCAAGAATCGCTCACAGCGGCGATGATGGAGGTTGCAACGGATACCGTCTTGGCCACACGGATCGCAAGTGGTGCGCGGGCGTCGGTGACGAGGTTTTCACCGGAGGCGCTAGTAGCCGTCTGGGAAGCGGACGTCCTGTGTTAAAACTGGTTCGTACTTGGATAATTGTGGACGCGTTTCACGGGCTTGGCTCGTCGGCTGAGGGCTCATGACTAGAAGCGTGCAATCGCGGGGGCGAGTCGGCCGCGCGAAGCCCCCGACGCGACGTGGCACTATGGCTCTCGCTCTTCTGGCGTTCCCGTTGTTTCTTTCGGTGGACCTCGACAGATTCTCTCCAACACTCGATACGGTCATCAATGCGTGGAAGTTGCTCAGCCTCGCGATCTGTGTGTTCCTTTACCTCAACCGACTTCTCGGCAAAAAGCGCGCGGCGGCACACATCTGGCCGATGATTCTTGTGTTGCTCGCGTTACTGCTCTCGACGATAGTGAACTTGGGCAGCTTCGAGACATACTTCATCGTATGGGGCGGGTTCTTCGCGGTCTGTCTGCTCGTTGATGCGAACATCCGAGAACGACCGCTACAGCTCTTCCTGGCTCTGAAGATTGCGCTAGGCGCCATCGCAATGCTCAACTTCACCACTGTCGTTCTGCGGCCCGGAGGTCTTTGGTACACCGCTACTGAGGGGTTTTGGCTGCTCGGGCACCGCAACAACTTTGGTACCCCACTCATCGCTGCAATTGTTGTGAGCACAGCCTACGACCTTCTCGCGCGACGCCGACTCAGCGTCTCCACATTGGTCATTTCCGCAGTATCCTTTGGCTCCGTTGCGATCACGTGGTCGGCCAGCTCGGTCGTCACCGTTGTCCTCGCTATTGCTGCGGTTCTGTTGGTCGCCCTCAGCAAGACGGGACTCAGATGGCTCAGGCCATTCGTGCTGCTTACTGCCTACGTCGCGATCGACCTCGGCATCGTCCTATTTCAGGTCCAAGAGCGAGCGAGTGAATTCATCGCGAGGGTGCTCGATCGGTCTGCGGATCTAACCGGTCGCACTCGCATTTGGGACATCGCCTTTGAGATGATCCGAGAGTCACCTGTCTGGGGGAACGGCGTCCAGCTCGCCCAGAACAACGGTCTGACCTACTTCGACCCAAATTTCGTCCACGCGCACAACGGCGAGCTCGATATTCTCATGCAAGGTGGCCTACTTGCCTTCGTTCCTTTCGTCGTGATGATTCTTCTCGCGACTCGAAACGCGAACCGTTATTACCAGCGACGAGCAGTCCAGATCCTTTACCTTGGATTGATCCTGGTGATGCTGCGCGCGATCACAGGGCTATTCTTTAGCTCGTATGCCGTGCTACTGGTGTTTCTGATCTTGAACTCCGACACAATCGCTCGACTGGCGGACGCGGCAAGTCGTACACCATTCGACATTGACGAGCGCCAGGTGCTGCGATAAGCACCAAATTGACACGATCCAGGCCAGAAGGCCCACTTTGGGGCGGGCAAATTGCCGGTCTTTCCCAGCGAGACAGCCGTACGTCGACGGATATTTGGGACGCGATATGTCCGTGTGTTGCGCTGTGACGTGCGTTTCGGTGACGACGGATTTCTACGCTGCTGTGTTTCCGGGATTGGCGGCAGCTCGCAGAGTACGTGCCATGATCACAACGTCGGTGAGCATTGTCCAATTCTCAACGTACGAGAGATCAAGACGCACGGTGTCTTCCCAGGACAGTGCGGATCGGCCGCTCACTTGCCACAGACCAGTGATTCCCGGTTTGACGAGGAATCGTCGATGCACGTGGTCGGCGTATTGTTCAACCTCTCGGGGAAGCGGTGGTCGAGGCCCGACCAACGACATCGACCCACCAATGACGTTGAAAAGTTGTGGGAGCTCGTCGAGACTGAATCGGCGCATCACGCGGCCGATTCGAGTAACGCGAGGATCGTTAGTCATCTTGAACATCACTTCATTGCCGGAGTCTTGTGATGCTTTAAGCTCATCGAGCAATTCTTCGGCGTTCGTTACCATCGAGCGGAATTTGAGCATTTCAAACTCGCGCCCGTGGTATCCGACGCGCGTCTGTTTGAACAGAACGGGGCCGGAGCTGGTCACCTTGACAAGAAGAGCTAATACGAGAAGAAGAGGCGAGATGAGGATCATCCCAATGGCGGACAGCGCAACGTCCATCATTCGTTTGATGAATCGCTCACCAGAACTGAAGCGCGGCGTCTCGACGTGGATGAGCGGCAGGCCGGATACCGGACGTGTCTGAATGCGGGGGCCGGCGATGTCCGTGATGCTCGGAGCGAGTACGAGATGCTGTCGCCCGGCCTCAAGGCCCCAGGAGATCTCTTTCACCTTCTGCGGGGGAAGGTCGCCGATGCTTGTGACTGCTACTGTGTCCGCCCCGCTTGTTGACATCGCGTCGGGGATGCCGTCAAGGGTTCCTAAGACTGGGACGTTCGCTTCGTGGATGGTGGTTCCAGGGCTGCCGGATGGCACGCACGCACCGACAACCTTATATCCCGCGCCGAGGTTGCGTGCGAGGTCGCGGGCGATCTGCGCGACCGAATTGTGAGATCCCACGAGCAGAACACGCGCCGAGTATTCACCGCGCTGACGCTTCGACACCAACCACTGTCGCCACAGCCAGCGCACAAGCACCAGCATGATGACCCCGCAAGGAAGGCTGAGGAGAAGGTACCCGCGTGCCACCTCGACCTGTAGTAGAAAAGCGAGGATGGCAATCAAGCCGAAGACATTGAAGCTCGCCCGAGTGACTCGGACATATTCGGTGTTACCGGTTCCGATTACTCGATCGGTGCGCGAATCAATGAGTGCAAGCGCCCACATCCAGATGGCGATGAGACCGGCAGAGAAGAGCCAATAGGAAATTTCGGGGAGGGCAGTTGAGCTTCCAGTCGCCACCCGGGTATCATCCAGACCCAGCCAAGCGATCTGCGTGCCGTACACAACCCAGACCAGGACGAGGAAATCAGTGATGCGAAGGTTTCGCGCGTAGCGGCGTCGCCAATTAACGCCCGTGTTGCGGGGCGCGCTCGCTTCTTCTAACAGTTCGGTCGATCCCGCTGACCTTTGCGTCATCGGCGTCGCGCCGGTGTGCGTCTTCGACGGCACAGTTCATCCCTCATGATTGTGTAAATCTCCCACGGTTCGCAAACATTATCAGAGCGAATAGACCTTGAAACACGCCCTTGACAGGCGGGAGGTCGTTTAGAGGAGGAAACTCCCGATCTGGTCGCCCGACCACACAAGAACAGCGTCTTCGGTTACGACCAGCGCGGTCGGCGCGGCGGCATCCGCAGTCTCCTGGCAGCCCCGCTGTTCGGTCGTGGCGTCCGTAGCGTCAGCGAAACTCGTGATCGTCAGCCCCGCGCACGAGTCCGTGTGATGCGAGACGACGATACCACCGTTGCCCACGGACAGTGCGGTGACGGCGTCCGCGCTGAGGGGCTGCCACGCTGCGTTCGCATCCAGAACATACGCGACACTGTCGCAGACCAGCGCCGTCACGCCTCCCGCCGAACGGAGACTGCGCGCGTTAGCACAGGGGGTCGCGACCGGTCCACCGGGTGTAACGATGCTGCCGGCATCCGTCGGGTCGACATACGTCGATGCTGAGAGGACGTCCGGATACGGCTCCCAGAACTGACCCTGGGTGAAGGTGCGAAGCGCCTGCAATTCGCACTCGGCCCCCATCGAGGCGACGATTTCGCCCTCACCGCCGGCGAACGTGCTGACTACGCTCAGTGAACGTATCTCTAGGTATCGAGGGGTGACGTCGGTCCACGTCTCGCCGCCGTCCGTCGAGCGTTCAAGTAACGGCTCGGCCGAGGCACACGCGCCCGCCACACCTCGCCACAAGACGCCGGTGCCGATCGACAGGAACCGCTCCTGTGACCGGTCGTACAGCGGCGCCGCGGTCGGCGTCGGCTCGGGTGTCGGGCTCGACGTCCCGGATGTCTCGGCACCAAAAGTCGGAACCGGCCCCGCAGCGTGCTCCGGAGCATCCACACCGCTGACCCGCTGCATGGCGAGCACAACGAGCACGACCGCAACGATCGCGAGCACGGCCACGGAACCGCCCGCGACCCATTTCGCGGAGGTGCGATCCATCGAGCGCCTTGCCGACACGCGCCGTCCGCTCAACCGGGCTTGAGCAGGTCGTCGAAGGTCGCGCTCTCGTCACCGCCAGAGCGGCGCACGCCGCCCTGACGGCCCGGATCGGGCGCGGCAGCCTTCTTGCCGCGCGGTGACTTCTGAACCTTCGTGGGCGCGGTCTGATACGAGCCGTAGCCGCCGTATCCGTACCCGTATCCGTAGGCGTATGCGTCGGCACCCTTGGTCGGGACCATCGTCAGCACGACACCGGCCACCTTCGATCCGACCGTCTCGAGAGCCTCGAAGGCACCGTCGAGCTGGTTGGTCGTCGTACGGCCCACCGAGACGACCATGATCGCTCCGGAGGTCGAGCGTGAGAGCACCGCGGCATCGGTCACCGGCAGCAGCGGGGGAGCGTCGCAGAGCACGACGTCGAACTCCTGTCCCAGCGCCTCGAGCAGTTTCTGCATGCGCTCGGACCCCAGCAACTCACTCGGGTTCGGCGGAATCTTGCCGGCCGGCAGCACATACAGTGAACGATTACCCCACGGCAGCAGCACATCGGCGACACGGGCGCGGCCGATCAGCACGTCGGTGAGGCCGGTGCCGCCCTCGATACCCAGGTACTCGGCCACCTTCGGCTTGCGCAGATCGGTGTCGAGCAGAGCGACGCGCTTGCCGCTGTCGGCGAGGGCAATCGCGAGGTTGAGTGTCGTCGTCGATTTCCCCTCGGTGGGGATGCTGGACGTGATGACGAACGTGTGGCCGCCGTCCATCTCGAGGAACTGCAGGTTGGTGCGCAACGATCTGAACGCCTCGGACCGCGGATTGTGCGGGTCGGCGTGCAGGATCAGCGGGCGCTCCTTCGTTTTGGGATCGTACGGGATGGCTCCGATCAACGGGCGATCCGTCAGCGCCTCGACGTCGCGAGGTGAACGCACCCGGTTATCAAGAACGGCGCGCAGCACGGCGATGCCGACGCCAAGCGCCAACCCGACGAACACACCGAGCACAAGGTTCAGCGGGACGTTCGGGTTGACAGGGGAGAAGGAGGCAAGAGCGTCACGAACTCGCGTGAGCTTGATAGGGCTGGCATCCTGGCCGGCCGGGGTGTCAATGCGTTCCACGGCCGCTGCCAGGCTCTCGCCCAGCGCATTCGCAATGTCGGCCGCCTGCACCGGATCCGGATCCTGAACGGTGATCTCGATGAGAGTGCTGTTGAGAGGGCTCGACGACTCGACCTGCTGTGCAAGCTCGTTCGCTGAGGTGTTGAGTTCAAGCTCAGTTATGACCGGATTCATCACCACGGGCTCGCGGACGAGGCTGACGTACGTCGTGATGCGGGACTCGGCGAAGCTCGACCCCTGCTGCAGCTCACTAGCGGTGCCGCCGGCCTGTGACTGCACGAACACGACCGCCTGCGACTCATACATCGGCGTGCGCGTCAAGGAGTATCCCGCTGCTGCCGCAAGACCGATGAGCGTCGTCGCCAGAATCACCAGCCAGCTCTTGCGGAGGATGCGGATGTAGTCGCTGAGCTCCATGGTGCCTCTCGTCGGTT
>NZ_JBQDVP010000039.1:0-29084 GCF_052102115.1 Microbacterium sp. | reverse complement strand
TGGCGTAGGAACCTCCGTCGTCGGGAGACCTCGACGTCTATCTGCGGACCGACGCTCCCGGCCGACCTACACCCTCATCTGGGAAGAGCCACATTCGCCCCGTGGGTTTACAGGCGTCCCGCCTTCCCCATAGAGTTGGGCATCAGCAGAAAGGGGTACGTGGGATGCCCGATGTTCCCGAAGTCCGATTCCTGACGGTCGCCGAGGTCGCGGAGCTCATGCGCGTGTCCAAAATGACTGTCTACCGGCTGGTGCACTCCGGTGACCTGCCGGCGATTCGGTTCGGACGCAGCTACCGTGTACCCGAGACGGCGGTGGCAGAGGCGCTGCAGCGTCCCATCTCCGACGTCGGCTGACGCCTCGGCACTGTCTGTGCGGACCCGTGCACGTCGCGAGGCCGCGCATTTGCTAAACTGATCCGAGGCATTTTTCCGTGCCCGTACCCGGGTGTCCATTTTCTGCGACGCCCAGCCCCTGACTTAGTGAGGTTTCCGTGGGTTCAGTCATCAAGAAGCGCCGCAAGCGCATGGCGAAGAAGAAGCACCGCAAACTGCTTCGTAAGACTCGCCACCAGCGCCGCAACAAGAAGTAAGCGGCCAGACACCGAGCGCCTGTCTTCGGACGGGCGCTTCGTGTCTTTGCTGCGCTCACCGCCGATCCACCGTGAGGATGCCATGAAGTCGATCACCATCGCCGATCTCGCAGCTCGCGAGGCCACCCCGCTCATCGACGTACGCGAGCGCGACGAGTTCGCCGCCGGCCACGTGCCCGGGGCCGTGAACATCCCGATGTCGGAGATCGGCGGCCGCCTGGATGAGCTTCCCGCAGAGGCCTTCGATGTCATCTGCCAGGCCGGTGGACGATCGGCCCGCGTCGCCCAGGCCCTCGAGGAGCGCGGTTACGACACCACGAACGTGGAAGGCGGCACCGGCGAGTGGATCGCCGCGGGCCATCCGGTCGAGAAGCCGTCGGCGTGACGACGATCACCGTCATCGGCAAGCAGGGGTGTCATCTGTGCCCGACGGCGCTCGGCATCGTCGAGCAAGTCGTCGCCGAGCTGCCCGATGAGACCGGTGACGACATCGAGATCGTCGAGCGCTCCATCGACGATGACCCGGCGCTCTACGAGCTGTGGTGGGAGAAGATCCCCGTCGTCCTCATCGACGACGAGTTCCATGCGCAGTGGCGGGTCTCGCCCGACCGACTGCGCCAGACACTGGAGAAGGCATGACCCTGCGACACGTTGTCACCTGGAAGCTCGCGAGTGAAGATGTCGCCGAGCGCGGCGCCCAGGCGGCTGAGGTCGCCCGCCGCCTGAACGCGCTTCACGGCGTCGTCCCGCAGTTGCTGTCGGTCTCGGCTGGAGCGAACACGCTCTACCCGGATGCCAACTGGGACGTCACCCTCATCGCCGACGTCGAATCTGTCGAGGCGCTCGAGCAGTACCAGGTGCATCCGGCGCACGAAGAGGTGGCGGGCTACATCCGCACCGTCGTCGCATCCCGCGTCGCCGTCGACTTCGAGGTCTGACGGCCGTCGACGCGGAGCGAAACGGAAACGTAACGTGCAAGGTGAGGATATTCCGCTCACCCGTGCCAGGATGATCTGCATACCCGAATCTGGGCCCCCGAGCCCCTGCAGTCTGGAGCGGTCATGACCCGACGCCGTCACCTCATCCTCGGTATCGCCCTCGCGGCTACCGCCACCCTCACCCTCGCCGGCTGCGCCAGCGGCGACGCCGGCGGTGACACCGCCCCGGCATCCGGCGGCGATGACTACGCTCTGGTCGAGGCGGGCACCTTGACGGTGTGCTCCGATATTCCCTACGCGCCGTTCGAGTTCGAAGGTGGCGACAACGGGACGGGCTACACCGGCTTCGACATCGACCTGCTCGATGCGATCGCGACGAATCTCGACCTGAAGCTCGCCGTGCAGGACGTCGGCTTCGACGCACTGCAGTCGGGGACGACCCTGGCATCGGGCACCTGCGACATCGGAGCGTCGGCAATGACGATCACCGACGAGCGCAAGGCGAACCTCGACTTCTCCGACCCGTACTACGACTCACTGCAGTCGCTGCTGGTTCCCGCCGACTCGGACATCACGTCCATCGACGACCTCGACGGCAAGATCGTCGGTGTGCAGCAGGGCACGACCGGCGAGGCCTACGCAACCGAAAACGCGCCCGGCGCCGAACTTCTCCAGCTCCCCTCCGATGGTGAGTTGTGGCCGGCGATCCAGGCGGGCACGATCGACGCGATCCTGCAGGATCAGCCGGTGAACATCGAGCACGAGAAGGCTGACCCGAACTACAAGATCGTCGAGGAGTACGACACCGACGAACAGTACGGCTTCGCATTCGCCAAGGGCGAGAAGACCGCTCTGCTCGAGGCCATCAACGGTGCGCTGCAGGAGGTCCGCGACAGCGGCGACTACGACACGATCTACGACTCCTACTTCTCCGCGAACTGAGCCGTAGCAGCGGTCGGAAGGACCTTGACGATGGCGTTGAGGCGCACGCAGAAACAGAAACTGTACCGGTACACCGTGTATGCGGTGCTGATCGCACTGCTGGTATGGGCAGTGGTGACGGCGGATTGGGCGCGGCTCGGGCCGCTGTTCCTCAACCCCGAGGTCGCACTCAAGATGCTTCCGGGGATCATCACGACTGGGCTCGTGAACACCCTGTGGTTCACCGTCGTGGCATTCCTCGGCGGACTCTTGCTCGGTGTTCTGCTGGCGTTGATGAAGCTCTCGGTGATCGCGCCGTTCCGGTGGATCGCGACGGTGTGGATCGAGCTCTTCCGCGGCCTCCCCGCGCTGCTGACGATCTTCGCGATCGCCTACATCTTGCCGATCGCCGTCGGAATGCGCAATCAGGATCTTGGCGGCCCGGTCATGCTCGGACTGGTCGGCTTGATCCTCGTCGCCTCCGCGTACATGGCCGAGACGATCCGCGCCGGTCTCCAGGCCGTGCCGAAGGGGCAGACCGAAGCCTCCCGCTCGCTGGGCATGTCGCCGCTGGCGACCACCTTCTGGGTGGTCATTCCGCAGGGCTTCCGGATCATCATCCCCCCGCTGACGAACGAGTTCGTGCTGCTGTTGAAGGACACTTCACTGCTGTTCATCGCGGGAAGTTTCATCTGGTCGAAGGAACTCACCACCTTCGCCCGCGACGCGACGACTCAGAACGGCAACGCGACCCCACTGATCATGGCGGCTCTGTTGTACCTGGTCGTGACGATTCCTCTCACGCGGTTCAGCGCGTGGCTTGAGCGACGAATGGCGAGGCAGCGATGAGCACCGATCTGATCGACATCCACGCCCCGGCCATTGAGGCGCGCGGACTGCGCAAGAGCTTCGGCGACAACGAGGTGCTCAAGGGCATCGACCTCACCGTCTCCGGAGGTGAGGTCGTGTGCGTCATCGGGCCGTCGGGCTCCGGAAAGTCGACGCTGCTGCGCTCGGTGAACATGCTCGAAGAGCCCACCGGCGGCGAGGTCCTCATCGAGGGTATCGACATCACCGATGAGGACACTGACATCGATCGGGTGCGTACCCGCATCGGCATGGTGTTCCAGAGCTTCAATCTCTTTCCGCACCTCGATGTGATGGGCAATCTCACGCTCGCGCAGCGGCGGGTGAAGAAGCGCTCGAAGGCAGAGGCCGAGAGCGTCGCGCTGGCGATGCTCTCACGGGTGGGACTCAGCGAGAAGGCCGACGCCTACCCCGGGCATCTCTCCGGCGGGCAGCAGCAACGGGTCGCGATCGCGCGAGCGCTGTGCATGAACCCCGACATGATGCTGTTCGACGAGCCGACGTCTGCGCTTGACCCCGAGCTGGTCGGCGAGGTGCTGCAGGTGATGCGCTCGCTCGCGGATGAGGGGATGACCATGCTCGTCGTCACCCACGAGATGGGCTTCGCGCGTGAGGTCGGAAGCCGCCTGATCTTCATGGACGACGGTGTCATCGTCGAGCAGGGCGATCCGCGCGAGGTGCTCGCGAACCCGCAGCATCCGCGCACGCAGGACTTCCTCTCGCGCGTGCTCTAGCCGCAGCATCCGCCTGCCCGCCGCTCGCCGCCGCCCGCCGCCTTCCGCGAGAATTGGCCTGCCGCGCGAGAATCGCGCTGGCAGGCCAATTCTCGTCGCGCAAGGTAATTCTCGAGTCAGGTTCGCGGGCGGATGGCGACGGCGACGGGCTCGATCGCCAGCCAGACCCGTTCGCCGAAGGCCGGATGCTGGTGCGCGTCGTGCTGCACGCGGACGATCTCACCCGCGTCGGTCTTGACCAGCGTGCGCCGCATGCTGCCGAGGAAAGTGCTCTCCTCGACGACACCTCCGACCGCACCATCGGACTGGGTCGTGAATCGCAGGTTCTCGGGACGCAGATGCACGTCGACCTCGCCGGTGGTCGAAGCGTTCGTCGGCAGCTCGCATCCCCAGACCGTCACCGCGTCGCTTGATGCGACGCCGGCGACGATGCTCGACAGTCCGACGAACCCCGCGACGTGCGCTGTCGCCGGGCGCAGATACAGCTCCTCAGGGGTGTCGATCTGTTCGATGCGCCCGGCGTTCATGACGGCGATGCGGTCCGAGACGGCCAGCGCCTCCTCCTGATCGTGCGTGACGAACACGGTCGTGATGCCCAGGCGAAGCTGGATGCGGCGGATTTCATCGCGCAATTGCACGCGCACCTTGGCGTCAAGCGCGGAGAGCGGCTCGTCGAGCAGCAGCACGCGCGGCTCCGTGACCAGGGCGCGGGCGAGCGCGACGCGCTGCTGCTGGCCGCCCGAGAGCTGGTGCGGGAAGCGGTCGGCGAAGCCCTCGAGACCGACCAGCGCCAACGCATCGAGTGCTTTCTGCGCAGCCGCGGCTTTGCCCAGGCCCCGACGTCGCAGTCCGAAAGCGGTGTTGTGGGTGACATTCAGGTGGGGGAACAGCGAGTACGCCTGGAAGACCATGCCGATGTCGCGCTTGTTCGTGGGCACTCGCGAGACATCCTGCCCGCCCAGGAGTACCGCGCCGTCGTCGGCGTTCTCCAGCCCCGCGAGCACACGCAGCGCGGTCGTCTTGCCGCAGCCAGACGGACCGAGCAGTGACACGAACTCGCCGGGGGCGATGTCGAGATCGACGCCGTGCAACACCCGGTTCGATCCGTAGCTCTTCACGATGCTCTGGAACTGCACGCGCGTTCCGTCGCCGGCTTCGGCGAGAAGCACATTGTCCTTGGTCGCGGGAAGAGGGGTGGTCATGGGGTGGCCTTTCGGTTGCCGCGGGCGACGCGGCCGATGATGAGCAGCAGCAGGAAGCAGAACACCAGCGCGAGCAGTGTGAAGATCGCAGGGGCGTAGGCATCCTGTTTTCCGACGACGACCATCGCTGTCTGGAACACCTGGCGGTTCAGGAGGGATGCGATGGTGAACTCGCCGAGCACGACGGCGATCGAGATGAGGGATGCCGAGAGCAGCCCCTGACGCAGATTCGGCGCGAGCACCTTCACGACGACGACCGGCCAACCAGAGCCGAGCGAACGGGCGGCTTCGGAGAGCGTGCGCAGATCGGCGGCGTCGATGGACGCCTGGATCGAGCGATACGCGAACGGCAGCACGGTGATGCCGTAGGCGAACGCGAGGGTCCAGGTGCCGGTGCCGAGAGTGCGACCGATCTGCAGGTAGATGGGGGTGAGGCCGACGACGAGCACGATGGCGGGGATCGAGATCGGCAGCAGGGCGGTGAACTCGAAGATCGGCTTGAGCTTCGGGAATCGCAGGTTCACCAGGATCATGGTCGGTGCGAGCAGCAGCAGCACGATGGCGACGGTCACCACCGCCAGGATCAGCGAGTTGCCCAGACCCGTCCAAATCGGCTTGATCGCCGCTGACGCCGTGGGGTCCAGCAGTGCCGCCCAGCGCTCGAACGATAGGCCGCCTTCAGGAGCACGCAGCGTGTACAGCAGAGTCGAGATCAGCGGGATCGCGAAGAACGCTCCGATCAGGATGCCGATGACCCAGCGCGTCGCGCGGGAAGGGCCGAGCCGGTTCATGACTGCCACCTCACTGCCACCTCGCCGCTCGCCGCTGGACGAGCGAGTACAGCGTCATCACCACGCCGACCACGATGATCATGCCGAGCGCGAGGGCGCCGGCGAGGTTCTCCCGACCGAGTACCGTCTCGCTGGTGAGCGCGGCGCGGATCTGCAGGGGAACGATCTGCGATCCTTGGCTGGCGAGAGCCGCGGCGGTGGCGTACGAAGAAAACGCGTTGGCGAACAGCAGCAGAAGACTGGCCAGGAACGACGGAGCGAGGATCGGGACGCCGATACGGGTCCAGAATCCCAGGCGTGTGCCGCCGAGCGTGAGGTTGGCCTCGGACCACTGCGGCTTCAGTGCTGCGAGAGCCGGCATGAATGTGATCACCATCAGTGGCACCTGGAAGTAGATGTAGGGGAAGATCAGGCCCGGCATCTCGTAGAGCCACATGCCGTTCGCGAAGATGTCGAAGCCGAACGATTCGCGCAGCAGCACCGTGACCACGCCCTGTGCGCCGATCGTGGCGATGAACGCGAATGCGAGCATGACGCCGCCGAACTGCGCGAGGACTCCGGCCACGGCATCCACGGTCTGGCGGACGACCCCCTGCGGGTTCACGCCGAGCATGGCGTAGCAGACGAGAGCTCCGGCGACAGCGCCGACCACGGCCGTCAGCAGCGACACCCACGCCGAGTTCGCGAAGGTGTTCAGCACGACGGGGTCGGCGAGCGCGGCGACATTCGTCCAGGTGAAAGCCCCGTCGGCGTCGAAGAATCCGGATCCGACGGCGAGGATCGTCGGTACCGCGAGGAACAGCAGCACGTAGACGCTGAACGGCACCAGCCCCAGCCACGCCGCGGACATGCCGGACCGCCGGACCGTGCGAGACGGCCCGGCGGCGGCGGAGGTGGGTGCGGCGGCATCCACCTCCATGGTCGGAGCGGTCACTGGACCGCCGCGGCCCACTTCTCGCCGAGCAGCGTGCCGGCAGCGGCGGACTGCTCTTCGGTCGGCACGACCGTCTCTGCGGGCACCTCGGGGAGTGCGGCTGCGAGGTCGGCGTCGATCGTGCCGGTCTCGGTCATGGCCTCCATGCGAGCCGGACGCGCGCCGCCCTTGAGCCACAGGTTCTGCACGTCGTCGCTGTAGAGGAACTCCTGCCACAGACGAGCCGCCGCCGGGTTCGGAGCATCCTTGTTGATGGCCTGGTTGTAGTACGAGGCGTAGCCAACGCCGTCGAGGACGACGACCTGCCAGTTCTCGTTGTCAGCGCCTGCCGCCGCGTTCAGGTAGTCCCAGTCGAAGACGACAGGGGTCTCGCCGCTGGTGACCGTGGCAGGAGTGACGTCGACCTTGAGGAAGTTGCCCGCCTGCTGCAGCTCGCCGAAGAAGTCGATGCCGGGCTGGAAATCGTCCAGGTCGCCGCCCGACTGGACCGCCGCGAGACCGACGGCACCGAAGGCCGCACCCGCCTGGGTCGGGTCGCCGTTGATCGCGACGGCGCCCTTGAAGTCGGCGCCCATGAGGTCGTCGAGCGAGGTGGGCTCATCGAACTTCGACGAGTCGTAGCCGATCGACATGTAGCCGCCGTAGTCGCCGACGAACAGGCCGCTCGGCTCCTTGAGGGCGTCGGGGATCTCATCGAAGCTCTCGACTTTGTACGGTGCGAATACGTCGGTGTTCTCCAGTGCGACGGCGAGGCCCAGGTCGAAGACATCGGGGGCGGTGTCCAGGCCCTGGTTCGTCTCGGCGGCCTGGATCTCCTCGGCGCTCGAGACGTCGGGGGAAGCCTCGTTGATGGTGATCTCGGGGTAGCGCTCGGCAAACAGATCGAGGATCTCGCCGTAGTTCGCCCAGTCGCGGGGGAGGGCGATGACGTTCAGCGCGCCCTCTTCCTTGGCCGCGGCTTCGAGATCCGAGAGCGAGGCGAAGTCGGCGAGTGAAGTGGCGGTCGCTGCATCACCGGACGAACCACCGCCGTCGGAGTTGGTGCCCGCGCTGCTGTCTGCGGCGCAGGAGGTCAGTGCCAAGGCCGCGGAGGCTGCCAAGGCGATGCCAGCGACGAGACGCGCGCGGCGGGGAATGGTTGCCATCAGGGGAGGTTCCTCTCGGATGCCCGGCGTCGCGCGCCGGAGTCGGGTAGCTCAGAAGCTACGACCCGAGAGTTACCGGATCTCCCGGCCCGGATGAACGCGAGGTGACGCGGTGATGGCCGACGTCACTCGCGAGAATCGCCCTGCTGCAAGAGACTCGCGCAGTCGGGCTGATCCTCATGCCGCAGAGTGATTCTCGGAGGCCGGCGCCTGGGATACTTGCCTGATGGAAATCGGTGAGCTGCTCGGGCTCGAACAGCTCACCTGGGGGACGCTGATATTCGTCGTCGTCGCGGCCTTCGCGGCGGGTTGGATCGATGCGGTCGTCGGCGGAGGCGGACTGCTGCAGCTGCCGGCCCTGCTGCTCATCCCCGGCATCGCGCCGGTGCAGGCTCTCGCCACCAACAAGTTCGCCTCGGTGTTCGGCACGGCCACCAGCAGTGTGACCTATTACCGCCGCGCGAAACCCGACATCCGCACCGCGCTCCCGATGGCCGCGATCGCACTGATCGGATCATTCGGCGGCGCCGCAGTCGCCATCGTGCTGCCGCCGGACGCGTTCAAGCCGATCATCGTCGTGGCCCTGCTTGCCGTTGCGATCTTCACCGTGTTCAAACCCGAGATGGGCGCGGCGACGAGGCTGCGGTTCGCTGGGCATCGGCATCACATCATGGCCGGGGTCGCGGGCCTCGTGATCGGCTTCTACGACGGCATGATCGGGCCGGGAACGGGCACGTTCCTCGTCATCGCCCTGGTGGCGCTGATGGGATACGACTTCCTGCAGGCGAGTGCCAAGGCGAAGATCGTCAATCTCGCAACGAACGTCGGGGCGCTGCTGCTGTTCATCCCGCACGGATCGGTGCTGTGGGCTCTCGGCGGCATCCTCGCGGTCGCGAACGTCGCGGGGAGCTACCTCGGATCGCGGATGGCCGTCGCGCGTGGCACGAAGTTCATCCGGGTCGTGTTCCTCGTGGTCGTTGTCGCCCTGATCAGCAAACTCGGCGTCGACGTGTGGAACGAGAACATCGTCCCGGCGGTCGTCGCGCTTGTGGGGTGACGAGGTGGGGGCGGGGGCGGAGTCGGCGGTTTCGACTCCCTTCGGTCGCTCAACCCGTTTCGTCTCGCTCCGCTCGCTCAACGCCCTGCAGGGGAACGCTCGCCCAACGCCCCGCGGGGGAACGCTCGCCCAACGCCCCGCAGGGGAACGCTCGCTCAACGCCCCACGAGAGCGATGCCGCGGGAAGTTGAGCGCGTGCCCCAACCGCGGGGCGTTGAGCGAGGAGCGCAGCGACGAGACGAAACGCGTTGAGCGACCGAAGGGAGTCGAAACGTCGCTCCGACCGAAGGGACTCGAAACGTCCCCTCCACGAATGCGGCTCAGCCCTCGTCGTCCTCCGGGACGAAGTCCACGCCGGCCTCGGCGCGCTGGGCGTCGGTGATCGGAGCAGGGGCACTGGTCAGCGGGTCGAAGCCGTTGCCGGTCTTCGGGAACGCAATGACCTCGCGGATCGACTCGGTCTTGGTGAGGTGCTGCAGCACGCGGTCCATGCCCAGCGCGATTCCGCCGTGCGGCGGGGCGCCGAACTTGAACGCCTCCAGCAGGAAGCCGAATTGCTCGTTCGCGACCTCTTCCGAGATGCCCATGACCTCGAAGACGCGCTTCTGCACGTCTTCGCGGTGGATGCGGATCGACCCGCCGCCGAGCTCCGAGCCGTTGCAGACGATGTCGTACGCGTAAGCGAGCGCCGACCCGGGGTCGGTGTCGAAAGTGTCGGCGAACTCCGGCTTGGGGCCGGTGAAGGCGTGGTGCACGGCTGTCCAGGCTCCCGCTCCCACGGCGACGTCTCCGGAGGCCACAGCATCCGCCGCAGGCTCGAACATCGGAGCATCCACGACCCAGGTGAACGCGAAGGTGTCGGGGTCGAGAAGATCCAGACGGCGACCGATCTCGACGCGTGCCGCACCCAGCAGAGCGCGAGAGTCCTTAGCGGAACCAGCGGCGAAGAACACGCAGTCTCCGGGCTTCGCGCCGACGAAGTCGGCAAGACCGGCCTGCTCGGCCTCGGACAGGTTCTTGGCGACAGGGCCACCGAGCGTGCCGTCTTCGTTGAACAAGACGTACGCGAGACCGCGGGCGCCGCGCTGCTTGGCCCAGTCCTGCCAGGCGTCGAGCTTCTTGCGGGGCTGCGAGGCGCCGCCCGGCATGACGACCGCGCCGACGTACTCCGCCTGGAACACGCGGAACGTCGTGTCCTTGAAGTACTCCGTCGCCTCGACGAGCTCGAGCCCGAAGCGCAGATCGGGCTTGTCGGAGCCGTACTTCGCCATGGCGTCGGCGTAGGTCATGCGGGGGAGCGGTGTCTGCACTTCGACGTCGATCGTCTTCCACATCGCGACCAGGACGCTTTCCATCATCTCGATGACGTCTTCCTGGTCGACGAAGCTCATCTCGATGTCGAGCTGGGTGAACTCCGGCTGACGGTCGGCGCGGAAGTCCTCATCACGGTAGCTGCGTGCCATCTGGTAGTACTTCTCGATGCCGCCGACCATGAGCAGCTGCTTGAACAGCTGCGGGCTCTGCGGCAGCGCGTACCAGCTGCCCGGGTGCAGTCGCGCGGGCACGACGAAGTCGCGGGCGCCCTCGGGCGTGGAACGCGTGAGCGTCGGCGTCTCGACCTCGACGAACTCGCGTTCGTCGAGGACGTCGCGGACCGCCTTGTAGACCTTCGAGCGCAGGCGCAGAGCGGATGCTGCGGACGGGCGCCGCAGGTCGAGATAGCGGTGCTTGAACCGGACGTCCTCACCGATCGTCTCGCTGTCGCCGAGACCGGTGGAGACCTGGAACGGCAGCGGAGCGGACTCGTTAAGCACCTCGACGTCGGTCGCGATGACCTCGATGTCGCCGGAGGGCAGGTTCGGGTTCGCGTTGCCCTCGGGGCGTCGGGAGACCTCGCCGGTGACCTTCAGCACGAACTCGCTGCGCAGCGGGTGCGCCACTTCTTCGTCACGGATGACGACCTGGGCGATGCCCGAAGCATCGCGCAGATCGATGAAGGCGACTCCGCCGTGATCACGACGACGATCGACCCAACCCGTGAGGGTGACAGTCTGACCGATGTGCTCGGCTCGCAGAGAGCCGGTCGTGTGAGTGCGAAGCATTCCGCCATTCTACGGGGGCGCGGCAGGCCGCTTGCGGCTCTGAGCGACGCGTCGATAGACTCTCGCGCAGTCGGCCATCTACCGCGGCTGACGACGGAGGGGTGGACATTGGATTCGAATCTGATCAGCGAGCAGATCTTCTCGACGAGCTCGGTCGTGCTGACAATCATTTACTACGTGATCTACGCGGTCACGATGTGGAAGGTCTTCGTGAAGGCCGGGTACCCCGGCATCCTGGCCCTGATCCCCATCGTCAACTGGGTGTTCCTCGTCAAGATCGCGGGCATGTCCGGCTGGTTCGCTTTGCTCTACCTCATCCCGTTCGTGAACATCATCTTCGCGATCGTCGTGGCCATCAAGGAAGGTAAGAACTTCGGCAAGGGCGGGGCGTTCTCGTTCTTCCTGCTGTGGTTCCTGCCCTTCATCGGACACCTCATCATCGGGTTCGGGTCGGCGCAGTACAAGAAGGTCTGAGCGCGTATGCGCCCGTCGCCGGCATCCCTAGACTGAGGGCATGCCCGCCGAACGCCTGCACCTGGTTCGCCACGGGGAGGTCCATAATCCTCAGCGCATCCTCTACGGCCGACTGCCGCACTACCGGCTGAGTGAGGACGGCAGGCGGATGGCGCGAGCCGCCGCCGAGCACATCGAAGAGCAGGGTCGCCCGGTTACGTCACTGCACTGCTCGCCGCTGCAGCGCACGCAGGAGTCTGCCGAGCCGTTCACCGAGCGCTTCGGGCTGGAACCCGTACTCGACGAGCGGGTGATCGAGCCGGTGAACGTGTTCGAGGGCACGCGGATGAGCCGGTCACTGCGCGATCCCCGCAACTGGTGGCATCTGCGGAACCCCTCGGTACCGACCTGGGGCGAGCCCTACCTGTCGATCGCCGACCGTATGGAAGAGGCGATGAACAGCGTGTGGAACGAGGCAGATGGCGGCGACGCCGTGATCGTCTCGCATCAGGCGCCGATCTGGATCACGCACCTCCACGTCGCTGGCATCCGCCTGCGGCACGACCCGCGCACCCGGCGTTGCGCCCTGTCGAGCATCACCTCGTTCGAGCGGGTCGGTGACGTCTGGCGCGAGGTCGGTTACGTCGAGCCGGCCGCCGCCGGTGTGGACCTCGGCGCGGTCTGAGTCAGAAGGAGCGCCACCGCTCACGCCGCGTGCGTCGCGAGCCCCTGCACCACCCAGACGGCCGCCATCTGACCGGCGGCCGCGGCTTGGATCACCGAGGCCATCGCGCCGGGCAGCGATGCACGGTGCGCCAGGTCGCCGGCGGCGAGGACGCCCGGCATCGAGGTCTGACCGAAGTCATCGGTCTCGATCGCTCCGGATGCCGTCATCTGCAGCCCGAGGTCGTCTGCGAACGGCGCCCGCTGCCGCATCGTGCCGGCGGCTACGAACAGTCCGGCCAGGTCGACCTTCTCGTCGCCTGCAGTGACGCGCACCCCCTCGCCTTCGGTCTCGACCGCCTCGACGAGCGCCGGGTGGATGCGCACACCCGCGGCATCGAGCGCCGCACGATCCTCGTCTGCGGGCTGTTCGCCGATGGGGAATGCTGTGATGCTTCCGACGATCGGCGCGAGCAGCGAGGCCAGGTGAGCGGTGCGCGCCGACGCGCCGAGGACCCCGATGTCGCGCCCGGCGTACTCGTGGCCGTCGCAGAACGGGCAGGCGAAGGCGCGGCGCCCCCATAGCTCGTCGAGCCCGCGGACATCCGGCAGGTCATCGGCGATGCCCGTCGCGAGAATCACCCGACGCGCGTGCTCGGTCGCACCGTCCGCGAGCCGCACGGTGAAGTCGTCGACGGCGCCGTCGATTCGCTCAGCCGCGACATCTCGCAGCTCGACGGTGGCGTACTCGTCGAGCTGAGCGCGCGCCGTCGCCCGGAACGCCGATGGTGCGGTGCCGTCCGCGGCGACGACATTGTGCATGTGCTCGACCGGTCCGTTGCGGTACTGGCCGGAATCGAGCACCAGCGCAGAGCGGTGCATCCGGCCCAGGGTGAGCGCTGCTTGCAGCCCTGCGGGGCCGGCGCCGATCACGATCGCGTCGTACATGGTGGTCCTCCTGAACTTGATTTCTCAATCAGTGTGTGACTTCATGTCAACATGAAGTCAAGTGACCCGCATCCCTGGTCCGTCGGCGAGGTCGCCGAACGGTTCGATCTGCCGACGAACGTGCTGCGGCATTGGGAATCCGTCGGGCTCCTGAAGCCGGCGCGCGACTCGGCCGATCGGCGCCGATACGGCGAAGACGAGATCGTGCGCATCGCCGTCATTCAGCGCAGCAAGGCCGCGGGCATGAACCTCGAGCAGATCGGCGTGCTGCTCGACGACAGCAGCCGGGGTCGGCACGAGGTGCTGTATGCGCACCTCGCCGACCTCGACAGGCGGATGCTGGAGATGCAGCGCTCGAAGGAGATGACCGAGCACGCCGTGCGCTGCCGTGCTCACGACATCACCACATGCCCGCAGTTCCGGGCCGGCGTCGCGGACGTGCTCGCGCGGTTCTGAGCGGGATCGGCAGGTCTGAACCTTCCAGATCACCCATAGAATCCCCGGTTTAGACTGGGAACGTGCCACTCGCCTCGACGATTCGACCGATTCGCAGCGGCCGCTCCTCCCGAACTCGACGCTCTCGTCGTGCGATCGGAGCCGCGCTCGCCGCGCTCGTTGCCGTCTCTCTGAGCGCCAGCGCCCCGGATCCCGTCGCGCAGCAGTACCTCGAGGGCGACGGCAAGGGCTACATCTCGGCCGACGGTGCATTCGTCGAGATCCCCGAGGCCGAGCGCGGCGAGCCGATCGAGTTCGGCGGCGTCACCGAAGACGGCGAGCAGTTCAGCAGCGCGGACATCGCCGGCGACGTCACGGTGGTCAACTTCTGGTACGCCGCCTGTGCCCCGTGCCGGGTCGAGGCGAAGGATCTCGAGACGGTCTGGCAGGAGAACGCCGATGAGGACGTCTCGTTCGTCGGCGTCAACATCTACGACCAGGCCGACACCGCCCGGGCTTTCGCCGAGACGTACGGGGTGACCTACCCGAGCCTCCTCGACGTCGACAGCGGTGAGGCGAAGCTTGCATTCGCTCAGGATGCTCCGCTGCAGGGCACCCCGTCGACCCTCGTGCTCGACAAGCAGGGGCGCGTCGCCGCGCGCATCGTCGGGCCGCTCGATGGGCCCTCCATCCTGTCCACGCTCGTCAAGGACGCGCTCGCGGAGAGCGCGTGAACACGCAGGAGCTGATCGGTTCCGGCGCCCTCTGGCTCGCGATCCCGGTCGCGATGCTCGCCGGACTCGTCTCGTTCCTCTCACCGTGCGTGCTCCCGCTCGTCCCGGGCTACCTCGGATTCCTCGGCGGAGCGGTCGCGCCGCGATCCTCGAGCACAGCGGATGCCGAAACCCCCGCGCGCGGACGCCTCGTGCTGGGCGTGCTGCTGTTCATCCTCGGGTTCGCCGTCGTGTTCGTCGCCTACACCGCCCTCAGCGGCACGGTCGGCATCTTCTTCCTGCAGTGGGGCGACATCATCACCCGCATCCTGGGTGTCGTCATCATCCTGATGGGGCTCGTCTTCCTCGGGCTGTTTGGATTCGCGCAGCGCGAGCTGCGTTTTCAGGTCGATTCCACCGCCGGCATGATCGGCGCGCCGCTGCTCGGCGTCGCACTCGGCATCGGCTGGGCGCCGTGCATGGGGCCGACGCTCGCAGCGATCGTGGCGCTGTCGATCAACGTCGGAGACCCCGTTCGCGCCGGCTTCCTCGGCCTGGCGTACAGCCTCGGCCTCGGCATCCCGTTCTTGCTCGCCGCCCTCGGGTTCGGCTGGGCGACCCGGGCGATCGGCTTCCTGCGCCGCCACATCCGCGTCGTGAACATCATCGGCGGCATCCTGCTCATCCTGCTCGGCATCCTCATGGTCACCGGCCTGTGGACCGACATCATGTCGCGCCTCGGGGCGGTGATGGGCAGTGTCATCCTCCCGCTCTGATTCCCGCGCTGATCCCCGAACCGACCAGAAGGATGCCGTGACGTCTTCCGACCCGCTCCGTCCCGCAGACCACGTCGACGGCGACGACAGTGCGATCAACCAGCCGCGCCTCGGAATCGTCGGCTGGCTGCGCTGGGGATGGCGTCAGCTCACCTCGATGCGCACGGCGATCATCCTGCTGCTCGTGCTCGCCATCGCAGCGATCCCCGGCTCGATCTTCCCGCAGCGGATGGCCGACCCCAACGGCGTGACCCAGTGGCAGACCGACAACCCCGATCTGTTCCCCGTGCTCGACGCGATGAACATGTTCGACGTGTACCTGTCGCCATGGTTCTCCGCGATCTACCTGCTGCTGTTCATCTCCCTCGTGGGCTGCGTCATCCCGCGCGTCAAGCATCACCTCAAGGCGCTGCGTGCACGCCCGCCGCGGACGCCGGCGCGGCTGGCGCGGCTGGAGGATCACCGCGAGGCCGCTCGTCCGCTCCCGGAGAAGGCGCAGGATGCCGAGGCCGAGGCATCCCGTACGATCGACGTCGCTCAGAAACAACTGAAGGCCCTCGGGTATCGCGTCGAGCGGTACGACACCGCCTCGAAGTCCGGACGCACGTACTCGGTCTCCGCGGAGCGCGGTTATTGGCGCGAGACCGGCAACCTCGTCTTTCACATCGCGCTCGTCGGGGTGTTGATCGCGGTCGGCGTCGGCGGCAGCTTCGCGTACACCGGACAGCGCGTGGTCGTCGAGGGGCAGACCTTCGTCAACACACTGCTGGACTACGAGTCGATGAACCGCGGGCGCTTCGTCAGCGACGACGCCCTCAGCCCGTACTCCATGACGCTCGACTCGTTCGATGTGACCTACCAGGAGTACGGCTCGGCGGCCTCCGGCCAGGCGGGGGACTTCTCTGCCAACGTCTCGGTGCGTGAGAACGGCGAGACGCGTGAGGATGCCGTGCGCGTCAACCATCCGCTCGACATCGCCGGCGACAAGGTCTACCTGCTCGGCAACGGATACGCACCGACCATCACGGTGCGGAACGCCGACGGCGACGTCGTCTACGGCAACTCCGTGCCGTTCCTGCCGCAGGACAACGCGCTCACCTCGCTCGGGGTCATCAAGGTCACCGACGGGATGCCGGAGCAGCTCGGCATCGCCGCCTTCTTCTACCCGAGTGCTGTCACCCTCGAATCCGGTGCCTTCGCGTCGGCGCACGGCGACCTGCTGGCACCCCTCCTCACTCTCCGCGTGTACGAGGGCGACCTCGGCATCGACGACGGCACGCCGCGATCCGTGTACGTGCTCGACACCGAGGAGCTCACCCCGATCGTCGGCGACGACAGCGGTGTCGAATCGATCGAACTGCAGCCGGGCGAGACGGCCGAGCTGCCGGACGGACGCGGCACGGTCACCTTCGAAGACGAGTCGCCGGCCAGCGCCACGGACTACACCCAGTCGGTCAAGCGGTTCGTCTCGCTGCAGATCCACCACGACGCCTCGGCGATCTGGGTGCTCGTGTTCGCCCTGCTGGCGCTCGGCGGACTCATGCTCGCCCTGTTCATCCCGCGCCGTCGCATGTGGGTGAAGGCCACGGCCGCCGAAGGGACTGCAGGCGAGAGCGAGGTGCGACTGGAGTACGCCGGTCTCGCCCGCGGTGAGGACCCGAGCCTCGGCGCCGCCGTCGACGATCTTGCGTCCGGCCATGCGCGGCTGCTCGATGCCCCTTCACCCGCGCAACGCGATGCCCCTTCACCCGAGACACCCCGAAAGTAGACTGGCACCATGCCCGATCTCGATTCCCTCTCGATCCTGTTGATCTGGACGGCGATCGCGATCTACGCGGCCGCCTTCGTCGCGTACGCGTTCGATCTGGCCCGCCGTTCCGAGGTCAGTGCGGATGCGCGCCTGGTGCGCGAGGGCGTGCTGGTCGGTGCCGGTGCACCGGTCGTATCGGGGGCGTCATCTGACGCGGATGCTGCGGTAACGGCATCCGATCCGTCAGCATCCGATCCATCAGCAGGCATTCCGTCGCGGCCGCGCTATGTGATGGCGCGGATCGGCACGGCGCTGACCGTGCTCGGGTTCCTGTTCCAGCTCGCCGCGACCGTGACGCGCGGCATCGCGGCCGAACGCGTGCCGTGGGCGAACCTCTACGAGTTCGCGATGACCGGCACGCTGCTCGTCGTGCTCGTGTACCTGGCAGTGCTCACTCGCGTCGATCTGCGCTTCCTCGGCACCTTCATCACCGGCCTCGTCGTCGTGCTGATGGGGGCCGCGGCGATCAGCTTCTACGTGGGCGTGGTGCCGCTGATGGATCCGCTCAAGAGCGTGTGGCTCGTGATCCACGTCTTCGTCGCCTCGCTCGGCACCGCGTTCTTCGCGCTCGCCTGCGCGCTGTCGGTGCTGCAACTGATGCAGTCGCGACGCGAGCGCCGGCTGGCCGAGTCCGTGGAGAAGCCGGGGCCGCGGTTCCTCAGCACGCTTCCGGTCGCCGACCGGCTCGAGGGCACCGCGTTCCGCTTCGCGATCATCGGCTTCATCTTCTGGACCTTCACGCTGATCGCTGGCGCTATCTGGGCCCAGGACGCCTGGGGCCGCTACTGGGGCTTCGACGTCAAGGAGACCTGGACCTTCATCATCTGGGTGCTCTACGCCGGGTACATCCACGCACGTGCGACTCGCGGCTGGCGCGGGAACCCGTCCGCGTGGCTGTCGATCGTCGGCTTCACCGCCGTCATCTTCAACTTCACGATCGTCAACGTCTTCTTCAAGGGCCTGCACGCATACAGCGGCCTGAGCTGACGCGCGCGTCTCGCTCGCCGCGCGCCGCTCGCCGCACGGTGAAAGGAGAAAGATGCATGCCTCCCGGTCTGGGAACATGCATCTTTCTCCTTTCACGAGGCGGAGACGAGCGGATGCCCGGGTTAGGCGAGCACCGCCTTCGCCGAAGTGGTTCGGCGCAGGGCGATCGCGATCGTCGTGACGACCAGTGACAGGACTCCCCAGACCACCAACCCGGCCGCGGCACTGCCGTTCGCGGAGATCAGCCCGGTGAATGCGGGCGCGGTGGGGAGCGCTGCTCCGATCGCGGAGAGCCACCCCGGCACGGTCGAGATCAGCCCTGTCGCGACGGCGACGACGCCCACGAGTGCGCTGATCCAGCGTCCGATTCCACCGAACAGGGCGACCAGCGCCTGGTTCACCGCGGCGAACGCGACCCCGGCCAGCACCGCGGTTCCGGCGAACGCCCACCACGTTGCGACGTCGTACGAAGCCACAATCTGCACGATCAGGGAGACGAGCACACCCTGACCTGCGCCGATCGCCGCGGCCGGCCAGAAGGCGCGGAGCGTGAGCCCCGCAGAAGAGCGCCGCGAGGTGAGGGTGCGGGTGGTGTGCGCGCGCATCACGAGGAACGACGCGAGTCCGCCGAACCACAGCACCACCGCGGTGAGCAGCGGGATCGCCGTCGGCCCGAAGATCGTGTTCGACTGCCCGTTGGATGACACCGGGTCGGCGATCACCGATGCGAGCGAGGTGGACTCCTGGTCGCTGAACGAGGGGAGCTGATCGGTCGCCTGGTGCAGACCGTCCGCGAGTTCGGCGTTCCCGGTCGCCAGGTCATCCAGACCGGTTGCGAGCTCGTCGGCGCCGTCGGCGAGGGCCGTGGCACCGTCGCTCAACTGCGTGGCGCCGGTGCTCAACTGAGTTGCGCCGTCGGCGAGCTGCGTGGCTCCGCCGGTGATGCCGGCAGCTCCATCACGCAGTCCTGCGGCGCCCGTGCTCAGGTCGCGCGCACCGGCAGCGGACTGATCCACGCCGGCCGCGAGCTGATCGAGGCCACCGCCGAACGTGTTGGCGGCGTTGCCCGCTTCGCGCAGTTGGGCGGCAACCGTGCCTGGCGCCTGCGCGGCGACCTGCTCGATCCCGCCCGCAGACTGCCCGGCCCCCGCGGCGAGGTTGTCGAGCTCGTCGCAGAACTCCGGAGACGACGACACCAGACGGCACTGCTCCGCCAGCGCGCCCGCGCCCGCGGCGAGATCCTGCGCACCGGAGACGACTTCGCCCGGAACGATGCCGTTCGCTTCGACAGCATCCGCACCGCTGAGGAGCCCTTGGCCGAGCTGGGTCGCACCAGCGCCCGCCTCGCGCGTCTTCCCCGCGATCGTGTCGAGGCCGCCCGCGAGCGACGTCGCTCCGTCGGCGAGTTGGGAGGCTCCGCCGGTGAGCTGTCCGGCGCCGTCCGAGATCTCAGTCGCTCCGGTGGCCAGACCCGCAGCTCCGGTTCCGAGCTCGGTGACGCCATCGGCGAGCTGCGTCGCACCGTCCGGCAGCTCGGCGGCGCCGTCTGCGGCAGACCGTGCGCCGGTCGCGAGCTCATCCGCACCCGTAGCGGCCTCACCGATCTGGTCGCCGATCGTCGTGAAGCCGACGAGGATGTTCTCCGTGGTCGCCTCGCTGAGCGTGGTGCCCATGGTGTCGGCTGCGACGGACGAGATCTGCGAGGTGATCAGGTCGTCCGCGACGAGACCGTCGTCCGGAGTCGTCACCTCGATCGTGGCCTGCTCGGGGTTGCCGTCGCCGTCCGAGATCGTCTGACCGGCCGAGGTCGCCGCGGTCGAGAACTCCGACGGGATCGTCACGACGGCCTGGTAGCTGCCGTCGGCGAGACCCGCCGCGGCATCCTCGTCGTTGGAGATGACCCAGGTGAGATTCGAGTCCATGTCATCTGACCCCTCGACCAGCCCGGCTGCGAGCTGGCGCCCGAGCGGGGTGTACTGGTCGTCGATCGTGACCGGCTCGTCTTCGTTCACGATCGCCGCGGTCATCGTGTCGAGCCGCTCGGTGGGGTTCTGGAGGGCCGCGACGAGGATGCCGCCGATGATCACCGGCAGCAGCAGTACGCCGATGATCGTCAGCAGGGTGATGGGCTTGCGGGAGCGTGCCCGCTCGATGGAGAGGTTCATGCGTTCACCTCGAAGTCGTCAAGAGTGGAATCTTCGGCGGTCGACGCCTGATCGACGTCGATGATGTCGGCGGCTGGCCAGGCGGCCTCCGCCAGGATGGTGCGGGCGAGGCCCTGATCGGATGCTGTCGCGAACACCGCGAGCGGACGGGATGCCGCAGCGCGCTGCAGCATGGCTGTCGCCTGATCCCGTTGTCCGCCGGTGAAGCGATCGATGCCGTCGATCACGACGAGGGCTGACGTGCCGCGCAGCGCCTCGCGCAGGTCGAGGAGCGCAGCATCCGTGTCGTCGACCAGTACGCTGCCGACGTGACGGCGCACCCAGGCGGCGCGCCCCGGCAGCAGGTGCCCGCCGACGCGGAGTTTCCCAGCATCCGGGACCAGGCGTCCGGCGATCGCCAGCGCGACGGCGCGGCGCACCCGGCGCTCGCTCCCGGTGGCGATGAGCGCGTCTCCGGGGGAGAGGCGCAGCGACAGGCTCTCGACGATCGGAGCATCTGCGCTGAGCACGAGCCCGTCGGCGGCGACGATCGAGTCGTCACCGGGCCAGGCTGCGAGGTGCCGCTCGCGTTCGACGGCCTCGCCCTCGATGTCGACGCTGGGCAAGATCCGCTCCAGCCACTTCGGGAGCTGCCAGGCGCGCTCGCCGAGGATCGCCATGAGTGCGGGGATCAGCGTCATCCGCACGAGGAACGCGTCGATGGCGATTCCGGCCGCGAGGCCGAGCGCGATCGGTTTGAGCGACGAATCGCCCTCGGGCACGAACGCGACGAACACGGCGAACATGATGAGCCCCGCGGCCGTGACGACCTTCGCCGACCCGGTGAACCCGCTCCGCACGGCACGCAGAGCTGCGGCCCGGCGGTCGGCACGCGAGGGCGACTTCGAGTCAGGGTCGTGCACGAAGTCCTCACGCATACGCGAGACGAGGAACACCTGGTAGTCCATGGCGAGGCCGAACAGCACGCCCATCAGGATGATCGGCATGAAACTGATGATCGGGCCGACCTTCGCGACGTGCAGCAGATCGGCGAACCAGCCCCACTCGAAGACGGCGCCGACGACGCCGAACGCGGCGACGATCGACAGCAGATATCCCAGGGCCGCAGTGATCGGCACCCAGAGCGAGCGGAACACGATCGTCAGCAGGATCAGCGACAGGCCGATCACGAAGATGCCGAACGGCAACAGTGCATTGCCGAGCTGGTCGGAGATGTCGATCGCGACAGCTGTGAAGCCAGTGACCTTCACGTCGATGCCGAACTCGTCGAGCCATTCGTCGTGGTGCAGACGCAGTTCGCGGACGAGGTCGCTGGTGGCGGGGTCATCCGGCGCAGTTTCGGGGACGACCTGCACGATGCCGGTGTCGGCGGTCTCGTTCGGCGTGGCGAGGGCCACTTCCTTGACGCCGTCGATCTCGGCCACGGCATCCCCGAGGTCTTCCATCAGCACCAGCGGATCAGTGGAGGTGACGATCGTTCCGGTGAGCACGAGGGGGCCGTTGAATCCGGGGCCGAACTCCTCGGCGGTGAGGTCATAGCTCTGCCGGGCCTCGGAATCCTGGGGGAGCACGCCGGCGTTGGGGAGGGCGAGGTTGAGGCTGAGCGCGGGGATGGCCACGACGCCGAGCCCGACGATCACCGAGAGAGAGGTGATGACCGGATGCTTCGTCACCCCGCCGACCCAGCGATCGCTGAAGCCGCGCTTCGGCGTCTTGCCCGTGCGCACCTTCTTCGGGCGCCCGACGATGCGTCCCTTCAGGAAGCCGAGCACCGCCGGCGTCAGTGTCACGGCGATCGCGACGGCGACGGCGACGGCGACGGATGCTGCGATCCCCATGGTCGTCAGGAACGGGATGCCGGCGAAGCTGAGGCCGATCAGGGCGATGAGCACCGTGATACCGGCGAAGACGACGGCCGATCCCGCGGTTCCCACGGCGCGTGCGGCGGACTCCTCGGGGTCGACGCCATCGCGCACTTGATCCTGGTGCCTGGCCATGATGAACAGGGCATAGTCGATGCCGACCGCGAGGCCGAGCATGAGAGCCAGCAGTGGCGTCGTCGATGACACGCTGGCGAATGCCGTGGCGGCGAAGATGCCGGCCATCGAGATGCCGACGCCGAGCACAGCGGTCAGCAGCGGCAGGCCGGCGACCACGAACGACCGGAAGGTTACCACCAGCACGATCAGTGCGATGACGAGTCCGACGGCCTCGGTGAGTGTCACGCCGGGGATCGAGATCGCGAACAGGTCGCCGCCGAGTTTCAGCTCGCTGCCCGCGGGCAGCTCGCCGCGCAGGTCGTCGACCATGGCGGTGAGCGAGTCCTTCGTCTCGTCGGAGATGTCGGTCGCCTCACCGTCGAACTGCAGCTGCACGATGGCGGCGGTGGCGTCCTCATTGACCATGCCCTCGACCATCTCGTCGTACGGGGAGGTCGTCGCGAGCACATCGTCGATGTCGCCGAGCTCGTCCACGGCATCCTCGATCGGCTCGCGATACGCGTCGTCCGTCACCTGCTCGCCATCGGCGGCGACCACGATGAACTGCGCGTTCGTGCCGCTCACCTCCGGGAACGAGCGCGAGAGCTGTTCGAGACCCTCCTGCGACTCGGTGCCGGGGATGCTGAAGGAGTTGTCCGTGCCCTGCTGGAGGACTGCTGCGCCACCGCCGGCCGCGGCGAGGATGATCAGCCAGGCGACGAGCACCCGCCACGGGTGGCGGAACGACCAGCGTCCGAGGGACGACAGGAGTGTGGACACAGATTCCTCCGAGAGGGCCGGATGAGAGATTGGATACAGACATGTATCCGATACATATGTGTATCGTACGGTGAGTTGATGGTGCGAAACTGTGCACTAGATGTGAAGGTGAGAGGTATGTCCATCCCCGTGTCCAGGCGTCGCGAGAACACGCGCGCGCGATTGATGGATGCCGCCGCCCAGGTCTTCGCCGAGGTCGGGCTGGAGGGGGCGAGCGTCGAGGCGATCTGCGACCGCGCCGGCTTCACCCGCGGCGCCTTCTACTCGAACTTCGAATCGAAGGATGAGCTGTTCCTCGACCTGGCTTCAGCGATCGCCGCGCAGCGGCTGGCTTCGGTGCGCGGGCGCATCGACGAGTTCGTGGGCTCGGGTGAACTCGCGGACGATGTCGACCCCGTCGAGCTCGTGCAGAGGATCATGGACTCCGGATTCGACGATCGCCTCGGCATCCTCATGATGAGCGAGATCCGCATCCATGCGCTGCGGGATGAGGCGTTCGGTGCGGCCTATCGCGCGCAGGAGCAGGCGATGGTCGCGAGCATCGAGGGCATCGTCGGAGGGATCGTGGAATCGGGTCTGTTCTCGCTGCGGATCGATGTGCCGGCTGCGGCGCAGATGCTCATGGTGCAGTGGGAGGGTGCGATGAACCGGGGTGTGCTCTCGGGCGCCGAGGGTGAGGATCTGCATCGCTTCGGCACCGAGGCATTATCTGCCCTGGTCCAGCTCCTCATCTCCCCCAGTCCCGACTAACCCACGGGGGTCAGGAGGGGAGTAGGGCGTGGCAGCGGCGCAGCCGGGTGAGCCACCAGTCGCGACGGTCGGCGGATGCTGCCAGGCGGTCGAGCTGCGCGGCATCCGGTGTCACGCGGGTGACGGGGATCGCACCGTCGACCGGGGTCAGCTCGGCGACGTCTTCCGTGAACAGTGCTCCGGTGCCCAGGCCGCAGTCGTAGTCGAGTTGGGGGAGGGCTGCTGCGAGCGCTGCGCCCTGGCTGAGGCCGACGGCGGTGTCGAGCGCACTGGAGACGACCGCGGGCAGGCCGGCGGCGGTGACGATCTGCAGCGCGTGCGTGATGCCGCCGAGGGGCTGCGCCTTGATCACGATGAGGTCGGCGGCGTCGGCGCGGGCGACGGCGAGCGGATCTTCGGCCTTGCGAATACTCTCGTCTGCCGCGATCGGGATGCCCATGTACTTCACGCGCGTGCGCAGGTCGGCGAGCTCGTCGACCGTGGCGCAGGGCTGCTCGGCGTACTCGAGGTCGAACTCGGCCAGGGCGTGCAGGGCGCGTTCGGCCTCGTCGACGTTCCAGGTGCCGTTCGCGTCGATGCGCACCCGCCCCTCCGGTCCCAGCGCTTCGCGTGCGGCGCGGACCCGGGCGACGTCATCGGTGAGCGACTGGCCGGGCTCTGCGACCTTGACCTTGGAGGTGCGGCATCCGGGAAAGCGGGCCAGGACCTCGGGAACCCGCGCGGCCTCGACCGCCGGCACCGTCGCGTTCACGGGGATGCGGTCGCGCAAGGGAGCCGGTTGGGCGTTCCAGGCGAAGTCGATGGATGCTGCGAGCCAGACGGATGCCTCGGCATCCGCATACTCGACGAACGGTGAGAACTCGGCCCAGCCCTGCGGCCCCTCGAACAGCACCGCCTCGCGCACCGTGACCCCGCGGAAGCGCGTCGTCATCGGCAGCGCAACCACGCGCGCGGTGCTGAGCAGGTCTGCAACGTCGACTGTCATCCCCTTATTGTGCCCCGCCGCCTCGCCCAGGTCGCATATTCGGCCGTTCTGGGGCGCGCAGAGCGGCGACAATCGCGACCTGAAGGGGCGGTGGGGTGGGTCTGGCGACCGGCGCGGACGCCTACACGTGCTTCTGAAACTCGGCCATGTGCTCGGAGGGCGCGAAGCCCAGGCGCCGATTGATCGCGAGCATGTGCTCGTTCACGCCGGCGTTGTACGTGTAGATCGATCGGACGACCGGCGCGTGCTGCTGCAGCAGTCGCAGGTTCGCGACCTTCACTGCCATGCCCAGCCGGTTGCCCCGTGCCTCGTGCCGCACGAGCGTTCCCCACTGGTACGCGTTGCCGTCATCGCCCGAGACGACCAACTGCGTGTATGCCGCGACGCGACCGGCGGCATCCTGCGCGACCGTGCCGTAGCTGCGTCGATTCTGCCTGGCGAGCAGTGTCTCGTCGGACCGCAGTGCAGCGATGTCGACCGATGCGGGCTCGATATCGAGGTCTCCGACGGGAGCTTCCGTCTCGAGCGAGGCGTCCAGCTCGGCCCAGTCGTGGACGAGAGTTCGCGGGACGCTGCCGATCCACGAGCGCAGCGCATAGCCTGAATGGCGGGCAGATGCTTCCCGCTCCAGGTCATCGAGCAGTTCGGCGTCGAGCGGCAGGCGCAGGCGGCTCTGCACGTCGCCCAGCGCGAGAGCATAACCGTGACGTCGGGCGAACTCGCGTCCAGGGACGCCGGCGCCGTCGTCGCCCGCCGCATAGGGCCAGGACGCGTTCGAGGTGAGGATGCTGCGACCCGCGCTGCGAGCCGCGTCCTCGAGGGCGCTCAGCACGGCTGTTCCGCTGCCGCGTCGCCGAAAGTCCGGGGCGACATGCACACCGAGGCTGGCGGTGCGCCGGTTGTCTCGTAGCGGCAGGGCGAGTCGCCCGCCGGCGACGACCTCGCCGTCGAAGCGGGCCAGGTAGGCGCGCCGCTCGATCGCCTCGGTGTGCTGCTGCAGCTCATGCCGCGATTCGCCACGCGTCCAGACGGCGGTCTCTGCGCCGCGATCCGCACGTTCGGCGGCGGCGTAGATGTCCCACCACAGGTCGACCGCGGTGTCGTCGAACGGGTCGATCCGGATGAGCTCGAGCATTCTGCAACCGTACTCCGGCGAGAATCTCCATCGATGCGTGATTGACAATAGTGTGTGTCACACAGTAATGTATTGAACATGGACGAATTGCTCGAAACGCACCTGCAGGAACTGCGGCGCGGCACCGTGGTGCTTGCCTGTCTGCAACTGCTGCGCACCCCCGGCTACGGTTACGGCCTGCTCGAGGACCTTCAGCGCCACGGCTTCGCCACCGACGCCAACACGCTGTACCCGCTGCTGCGACGTCTCGAGAAGCAGGGGTACCTCACGAGCGAGTGGAACACCGACGAGGCACGGCCCCGCAAGTTCTACCGCACCTCGCCTGCCGGCATCAGTCTCGCCGACACCCTCACGACCGAATGGGCATCGCTCACCACAGCGATCGCGACCCTCACCGACGACACCCTTGAACAGGAGTACTGATCATGGCTGCAACACTCACCGAGCGCTACATCAGCGCCGTCACGAAATCTCTCGCCCCCGAATCGCAGCATGACGTGCGTGCGGAGCTCGAAGCATCCATCGGCGACGCCGTAGAAGCACGCACCGACCAGGGCGAGGCCCGGGAGGATGCCGAACGCGCCGTCCTCACCGACATCGGCGACCCTGCGGCTCTCGCGGCCGGCTACGCCGATCGCCCGCTGCACCTCATCGGACCGAAGTACTACCTCGCCTGGTGGCGGCTGCTGAAACTGCTGCTGTGGATCGTTCCGGTCACGGCGATGGCAGGGGTCGCGATCGCGTACGCGCTCCAGGACAGCTCTGTCGGCGAGATCATCGGCCAGGTGGTCGTCGTCGGCATCACCTCGATTCTTCACGTGGCGTTCTGGACCACCCTGGTGTTCTTCATCCTCGAGCGCACGGGTGCCGACACGGGAGTGAAGTGGTCGGTCGACTCCCTCCCCGAGCCGCAGGAGACCGGCGCCGGCCGCGGCGACTTCATCGCCTCGCTGGTATTCCTCGGCGTGATGGCCGCTGCCCTGCTGTGGGACCGGTTCATCGGGTTCGTGCTGGTCGCCGATGGCACTGTAGATATCGAAGCCGGGCTCGGATCGCAGACCTCGGCCCTGTCGATGCTGAACCCGGAGCTGTGGCCGTGGTGGATCGGCGGAGCCCTGGTCCTCATGGGCGTCGAGGCCGCTCTCGCGATCGCGATCTACGCCGGTCGCGGGTGGCGCCCCGCACTCGCCGTGCTCAACACCGGGCTCGCGATCGTGTTCGCAGTCGGCGCGCTCTACCTGCTGTTCAGCGGACAGCTGCTGAACCCGGCGTTCCTGGAGTTCACGCTCGGCCGTGCCGATACGCCCTCCGACGTCGGCGGCGTCCTCGCCGTCATCCTCGCCATTGTCATCGTCGGTGTCGCCGTCTGGGACATCATCGACGGCTGGCGCAAGACGCGGCGCGCGCAGCGCGTCTGACGCGCGGAACCCAGCCTCAGGTCGCAGATTCTGCCGCTCTGACACGTACAAGAGCGGCAGAATCTGCGACTCGACGACGGAACGAGCATCCTGTGGATGCCAGCGCGCGGCATAGGCTGGAACCATGGTCTCCGAGCTCTTCGATCCCGCAGCATGGGTGCTCGCACCCGGCGCCGATGCCTACACCGACATCACCGCGCACGTCACTCCTGACGGGGGCGTCGCCCGCATCGCGTTCAACCGGCCCGAGGTGCGCAACGCGTTCCGTCCGCACACGGTCGATGAGCTGTACCGGGCACTGGACATCGCCAGGCAGGATCCGAAGATCGGCGCGGTGCTGCTCACCGGCAATGGCCCGAGTGCGAAGGACGGCGGCTGGGCGTTCTGCTCGGGCGGCGACCAGCGCATCCGCGGGCGCGACGGGTACAAGTACTCCGACGCGGCCGACTCGGTCGCCGACCCGGCCCGCGCCGGCCGCCTGCACATCCTCGAGGTGCAGCGGCTGATCCGGTTCATGCCGAAGGTCGTCATCGCCGTGGTGCCCGGCTGGGCGGCAGGCGGCGGGCACTCGCTGCACGTCGTGTGCGATTTGACCGTCGCCAGTGCCGAGCACGGCAGGTTCAAGCAGACGGATGCCGATGTCGGCAGCTTCGACGCCGGCTACGGCTCCGCATACATGGCCCGCCAGACCGGGCAGAAGATCGCCCGCGAGGTCTTCTTCCTCGCCGAGGAGTATTCCGCGCAGCGCGCGTACGAGATGGGTACCGTCAATCGGGTCGTGCCGCATGCTGAGCTCGAGCGCGAGGCGCTGAAAATGGCGCGGACGGTGCTGACCAAGTCGCCCACCGCTATCCGGATGCTGAAATTCGCCTTCAACGCCGTCGATGACGGGCTCGTCGGGCAGCAGGTGTTCGCTGGCGAGGCCACGCGCCTGGCCTACGGCACGGACGAGGCCGTCGAGGGGCGCGACTCGTTCCTCGAGAAGCGCGACGCGGACTGGTCGTCGTTCCCATGGCACTTCTGATCACGACCGCGGCCGATGACGCCGTGCAACTGCAGCGCGACCTCGAGCGTGCTCTCAGCGGCGGCCCGGCGCTCGGGCTCGGGATGCTGGGCGACCGCCCCGACCAATCCGACGAGGTCGACGACGGCACGGCTGTCGTGATCGGAACGTCCGGGTCGACGGGCATCCCGAAGCGCGTCGTGCTCAGCGCCGAGGCGCTGCGGGCCGGTGCCGAGGCCACCGCGGCTCGCATCGGCTCCGGTCGCTGGCTGCTCGCGCTGCCGGCCGGCTACGTCGCGGGCCTCCAGGTGCTGGTGCGCTCGATCCTGTCCGGGACGAGCCCCGTCGTCCTCCGGGACGGCTTCTCCCCGCGCGCCTTCGCCGAGGCGACGCTCGGGATGCCGGCGTCGACGCCGCGGTTCACCTCGCTCGTGCCCGCCCAGATCGCCACCCTGATGGATGCTGCCGACGACACCCCGGGCCTCGCCGCTCTCCAGGCGTACGATGCGATCCTCGTCGGCGGGCAGGCCCTCCCGCAGTCCGTGCGCGACCGTGCAGCCGGGCTCGGGGTGAACCTCGTGCGCACCTACGGGTCGACGGAGACGAGCGGGGGCTGCGTGTATGACGGCGTCCCCCTTGAGACGGTCGCTGTGCGCACCGAAGACGGCGAGCTGCAGCTCGCCGGTCCCATGCTCGCCGACGGCTACCTCGCGGATTCCGCGCTCACGGACAGCACGTTCCTGCGTGACGAGCACGGCATCCGCTGGTATCGCACCGGTGACCTCGGCATCGTCGAAGACG
>NZ_JBQDVP010000038.1:0-30592 GCF_052102115.1 Microbacterium sp. | reverse complement strand
GGGGCTGACGCTCTCCAGTCAGGAGCGAGGCGGAAGCGCAGCCCCCACGACATCCGCAATCCAAGCGCGTTCCGGAGCGTCAACCGTGTGTCCGTGGACATCAAACTTCACGTAGTCATAGACCTCGCGCACGAGGTCATAGAGGAACTGCGCGCGGTCCTCTTCAGTCGTCTCGACGCTCTGGAGCGCTGGGCGCACCGAGCGAATTACGGCCTTCAGCTCTGGCTTAGTCATTCTGGTTTTCCTTCCCTATCAGCGGGCGGGTAGATGCGCTCTTGCTCATCCTTCTCGGGGGCGATTCCGCGCGGGCCATCAGCGGATACCCAGGCGTGCGCGGCGTATGTGATCGCAACAGCCTTGTTGGTCATGATGCTCGCCCTGCCGCCCCCGGGCTTGTAGAGGGTTACCGTCCACGCCATAACCACGTATAGCTCGCCCGCGCCAGACAGGGCATAGAAGTGATAGCCGTTTTCGTGCTGTACGGTCCGCCCCTCTTCACGGACGGTGCGCTCCCAGGCGCCGACATATTTGTGCACAGTTCCATCACTCAATCTGATGCGAACTGCGGCGGCATACGGCTCCACGGCAGTGTGGCCGGACTGGGCTTTCTGGTACTCGTCCACGGGCGTAGTGCCTATGAAACTCGTGGTGTCAACGGTCTCAGGGGTCATGCTTTTTCCCTTCCAGGTCGGTTAGTTCAGTTTGACGTTTTGCCAAGCGCAGCGGGACGGATGAGCGCCCGTCAGGCCTCAATGCGCACGGGCTCGTGCCGCTCGATGCGCGGTGCCTCTGTGGTCCGGGAGAATGCCTCACTTGTGACCTGCTGGGCTTGCTTCAGTGCGTCCGTGACGGTGGTGCCACGGACAACAATCTCGGCCGTCAGGCCGTTGTTGTAGATGGCCGCGAATGTGAAGCTCATCAGGCGCCCTTGAATCTCACCCATCCTCGTCCCCTCAGCCATGCGTCAGCTCGTCGAGCACTCGTCGAGTCTCAGGCAACTCCGCGGCGATCTCGTCAGTGCGGACAGGAGGAAGGCCCCGCTCAGTGATGAGTGCATGGGCTACTTCGAGATCGTCTCCGTTCTCGACGAGCCCTGTCCAGCCACCGATGAGACCCAGGGTGATCTTGGGCGTCTCGTAACCGGCCCTACCTGCCTTAGTGCGCAGGATGCCGACCCCCTGTCCATACTTCAGCGCTTCAAGACGGCGATGAGCGGCCGGGGTGCTCCTATAGACCGTCAGGCCGACATACATCACGGCCGCGACGATCACCGCGGCGAGCGCAGCGAACATCAGATTGACCGCGAGCGCGGAGGTGATAGCCCACATCACGACGAGGGTGACGAGAGCCGCAGCGCCGACTCCGGCGAGCAAGTGAGTGGGGGTTGCCGCGAGCCAAAGAGTCCACGGCAATAGGCGCCGGATGTCCTTCGCTGTGGCCGCGTCTAGGCGCCGCTGACGCTTGATGTATTCCCGCATAGCGGCCTTGGTCTCGTCTGTCGCGGCGCGAGTTGCCTTCTCCTGTTCGATCCGTGCGCGGATCGCGTTGAGTGAGAAATCCTCCCCGCCCGGCGAGCTGGAGTCGTTGTATTCGGTCATGGTTCCCTCCTGATGCTATTTACGCACTTTGCGCAAGTAGCTTATCGCTCATCGTGGACGTTTTGCTTGCTGGCCCTGAGATCAACCCTTGATCGGAAACTCCCAGACCGCGCGCGCTGCTGTGTCGAAGGTCGGATAGTGGCCGATCAGCTCGCGTGGATGGTGAGCTGTCCCACCGGAGGATGCTTCAAACCGTTTTTCGTCCCCTCGCGTCTGCTCCTCGATGAATCCCTGTGGGTAGTCATGGCCGGGGCGGGGCGGCATCACCCAAATGCCGGAGCACACTTCGACGAGATCATGCGACGGTCGCCACCCGAGAGGGCTACGCCTCCCCCACTCCCAGAGCCTCTGTGCGGCCTCTGGAAGCGTAGGGGCGCTGCCCAGGCGTATCCGGTCACCTGGGGAGCTTTCGGGCGTCAGACAGCGGTAGGAGCGCGTCTGCGGGTCGTGCTGGATGAATCCAATGCGGCGGCTCTTGTCAGCCATCAGCCACTCGCCGGGGCGGAGCGAAGGCGTCAGCTCACGCAGCGGCGTCCAGAACTGCACCATGCGGGAACCTCATGCCTGTTCGGACCCGTCGTCGCGATCCTCGATGATCCGTCTGACGTTCAAGCTGGCCGACAGGATGCGGGCCGCACGTCTGGCACCCCACCACTTTGTCGCGTGCATCACAACGAGCGCGATCACTATGAAAACCATCGCGACGAGCGCCCAGCTCAGGGCGAGAGGCGCGCCAGCCATGAGGTTCGGAAGCGGAAGGATGATGAAGCCAACGACGGCGACGGCGTAGGTGAGTGCTACGAAACCGCTGAAGCGTCGTTGAGTGTTGAGGCGGTCGAGAACATCCCTCTGCCGCACCGGGTCGAGCAAGTCGAAGCGCTCTCGGGGGTCGCGGTCGGAGCGCAGCACGTTTGCTGCCGCATCGACGCCGCGCAGGTATTCACTCATGGCGTCGTTCTTACCGTCCCGGTCGGACATCGCTCCGTCTCCACTCTCCGTCATCACGCGCTCCCCTCGGGGGTGGTCTTCTCGATGAGCTTGGGACGGGTGAGGGCGGTCTGCTTGATGCCCTGGTAGTCCTCGTGGGCCTTGACGGTGGCGGAGACGGTGATCTCGTCGCCCTGCTCGACTTCCCACGCCCACGCGGCGGCGGTGAACATCTTGGCGACGGTTGTCCCGCCCTCGACGATGACGAGCATGGAGGTCGTCGGGTTGTAGCCGTAGCTTCCCTTGATGGGAACGAGGCGGGTCACGGTGCCGGTGACGGCGATCTTCTCCCCCACGGTGCCCGCGTACTGCGACTCAGCGCGCTGCCGGGCGCGCTCTTCGGCCTCAGCTTTGCGCCGGGCGGTCTCGCCGGTCATCCGCTCGTACGCGGCGACGGCCGAGACGACGATCCCGAGGTGGCGGTGCTCGACGTGCGCGGCGCGCAGGCAGGTCTTCAGATTGGTCACGTAGTCGCCACTGCCGTCCAGGCCCTCCAGCAAGGCTGGGATGATTGTCTTCGCCATGTCCGAGGCTGTGGCGATCTCCGGGGCGACTTCCTTACGCAGCTCGCGGTCAGCGCGGCTCTTGCCGTACAGGTAGGACGAGACGAGATCGCGAGTCGCGGTCTTTCCGGGGTAGGCCGCAGCAGCGGGAACCCAGCCGAATTCACGGCTGATCGCCCACGCGACCGCGACGACCGTCTCAGGAGAGTACTCGGGGCCGCTGGAGGTGAAGCCCCCGAGGAAGTCAGCCAGGTCGCGGCGCAACTCGTCGTCACTGATGAAGACGGGCTTGCCCGTCCAGCCCGTGAAGTCTTTGATGCATGTCGAACCGACCTGGCGCGTCTCGCCGGTCTCGGCGTGGCGGACGAGGTAGGTGTAGCGACGATTGGCGCGAACAGTGTTGCAGTGCTCACAGCGGCCAGGACCAAGCGTGGAGCGGTCCACGCCGGTCTCTTCGACGCCAGGAGCGGAGCGGATCACGAAGTCGTGCCCGTCCTCGGTCTCGATGGTGTCTACCGCCGCGAGAAACTGCCAGCCGTTGTACCTCGGGGCCTCTCCCGAGATCGCGACATCCACAACGACGCGAGTCCGGGGAAGGCCTGCCTCGTCAGTCTCGGTGATCTCGCGCGTCACCCCCGTGACCTCGATTCGGCCGGTGAAGCCTCGCTTTACCGCGCGGCGGTTGATCGCAGCGGCACGATCCTGCGTCGCCGCGAACTCTTCCTGCGTAAGAGTCCAGGTGATCTCTTCAGCGTTCGTCGTCTCGGTCATGATTCGATACTCTCACTACTGCAAGCATCTTGCAAGTGTTTTGCTTGCATCTTTTTACATGAGCCCGAGAAGGGTGAGAACGGCGGTACTCGCCCCCCAGACGGTGTAAGCCACGACGGCGAGCATCGCGAGCTGTTCGCGCCACGATCCGGTCGTGCCGAGGATCGGGAGCGCGAAGCCACCATAGGAGAGCCAGAGCGAACCCCAGACTGGATGCTTGCTGAAGCGCTCGGGCGGGGTAGGCATGAAAGGCCACAGCCACGGCACGCCGCCCACGGTCAGGGTGTCTCCAATCAGGTGCACGAGATAGCCGACTGCGACGCAGAGCGGGAGCCAGACAAGCACTGTGGGGAGCAGGTAGCCGAGGGCGGCACCCGAGGCCAGTCCCGCGATCCAGGCGATGAGCCACGAGGACGCGAAGCCGAGGGTCTTGACGCCGAAGGCAACGCAGACCGCGACGACAACGGCCGCGCCGAGCCGGAGCGGTCGGTCCCAGCCCTCCGGGGTGATCGTGAGAAAGCGCAGACCGTAGACAGCGAGGGCGATCCCCAGCACGGCCAGGAGCGAATGCATCCCTTTGCGGTGACCACCGGCAAGAGCGCCGAGCGCCCCGGTGACCACTCGACCTCCGGGGAAGGCATAGGCGACGGTCGAGCTGGGGTGATCGGCGTCAGGCAGGAGGGCTGCCCCGGCACAGACAACGGACCCGATGAGCACTTCGGCCGAGCCGAGCGGCATGAGCCCGAGCGCGGGCACCGTGGTGGATGTCACCGCGATCCACGCGGCGGCTCCCGTGAGCGCGTGCGAGGCTCCCATCATCAGCCGGTCCCCCTTTCTCGATCCGCTCGCCTAGTCGTCGTCGGAGCGTGCGGCGCGCTCACGATGCAGCCGATAGCGCTCTCCCTCGGCATCGGTGACGATCTCCACGACGGCCTGCGCTGCCGACTCGGGGGAGAGCCCGTCATCAAACCACGTCCACCAGACGAAGCGCGGATCATCAGGCATGAGATCGGAGGGTTTGCCGGTGAACTCGTGGAGCCACGAATCCACCTCGCGCATCCAAGCCCGGAAGCGCTCTCTGCGCTGCTCCCGCATTTTCTCGTCCCCTTGCAGATTTGGCATGGCATTCCTTTCGTGAGGTCATTCGGCGCACGAGGTGAGCTTGCTCACCAGCGCGTCACGTTCGCTTGCGGTGACGGCCAGCTCGTAGGAACTGACGATCTCGGCGTAGTCGAGAGCCCAGAAGCAGGCGTAGGCCTCATTGGGGGGCCACCACTGCCCCGGCCCGCGGTTGCTCTTACTGTTGTTCGTCGGGCCGTCCACCGCGATGAGGTTGTCCAAGTCGTTCGCAAAGATGAGCCGCTGTTCCGGGGTCCACCGCCACGCTCCCCCAGCGTGCGCCTTCTCCTTGCTCACCTTGTGGTCGATCTGCACGCCGGGGCTGCCGGGGTTTCCCGGCTCAGCCACGCGGTCATGCTGGAAGGTGATCGTGGTCGCGGTGTAGGGGTCGTAGAGCGTTCCGGTGAGCACCGTGCACCCGTCATCGTCGAACGTGATGTCCACCATGTCGCGTGCGAGCACGTCGTCGCGCTGCCGACAGCCATTGCCGTCCGTGTCGGCCCATCGTTGCCCGAACGTATCCGAACGGTACTCAGGCATGTCTGGATCGGGCTCGATGAGCGGGAGCTGCGCGGCAAGTGCGGCACCCTCGGCGTACTCGGGAATGGCGGGGGCCGTCGTGGGGTCTGCCGTCGCTGTCGGTGCACTTGTAAGCGCAGGCGTCACCGGGGCGCTCGGAGTCGTCTCAGGTGATCCATCCGGGGCGAGGGCGAGCATCAGTCCGACGAGGACGGCGGCGGCTACTGCGGCGCTGCTCGCGGCGACTTTTGCGCGCCGCCTGCGCGTCGGTCCTGGCACGAGGCCACTCCACCAATTTCCCATGACTCCATCATGTCATGCGTGCAAGCATTTCGCAAGTAAGTTGCTTGCGCGTATTGCTCTAATCGGCATTAGCCGGCATCGCGGCCAGGTAAGCATCGACGAGCGGGGAGCCGTCGTCGTAGTCATCGACATAGGCACCCGCGGAACGGTCATATCTTCCGTCTACGGCCGCAGGGTTATAGGCCATGAAGACGACATCCGGGCGACCGTTGTTGAACGGCTGATAGGTCGGATAGTCCCAGCCATCCGGGGCGTAGTCATCGTTCCATCGAACGCGGGCGACGGGGACAAATCCCGCACGGGCGTAGACGCTGGGGAGGATCGTGTCATAGCAATCGAGACGTCGTCCGCCCTGCTCGACGGCTGCTGCCATCAGCGCCTGTGCAGACCCTCGGTGCTCACTATCGCTGTGGACAAACACGCTCACGATCTCGTCCCCTTTGAGCGCGAATCCGGCCTTGCCGTCATCGGTCGTGAACATCCGCATGTCGCGGTACTCGTCCGAGTCGTAGACGTAGACCGAGGCGTGGAACCTGTTGCCTTGCCTCAGCTCTTCCATCGCACGATGGAACCCGGGAGCCGCGTCCGGTTGCAGCTCGTAGACCTCGGGCGATGCCTCGCCCCGAGAACGCAGCTCATCCCGACGAGCATTTGAGGGGATGCGGCGGCGAGCCCTAGTCTCGACGCCGCCGATATTCAGTAGACGCCCATCTCCATCGCCATGAGGATGTTCTGGTCCGGCCACTCCGCCCGAATCCGATCCGCCTCTTCCGGCGCCGTCTCCGGGGTCAGCCCGTAGCTCCGGAGGAACGTCTCGCGATCCTCGTCCGAGAGTGTCCCCGCCCTGAAGTCGGTAGCCACCTTCACCGTGGTTGTCATCGCTGCTGCCCTCCCTTGCCTTCCGTGCCTGTTCTCTCGCGTTCGCCAGCTCGTGCGCTCTCAGCTCTCGCGCCCGGTCCAGTCGTTCCGTCAACTCGATTCTCGCATCCTCGCTGGCTTCTGTCAGCGCAGATTCGATTTCCCGTTGTCCGGCCGGGGTCGAGTCGTAGAGCGTTTGCCAGTGCTCCACCCGCTGATCGACGTTCACCTTGCGCTGCCGCAGGCGAGCGTTGGGCTCTTCTCCTGCCGCCAGGATCAGCGCATCGACCTCCGCCTGGCGCGCTAACGCAGTATCGCGTGCGCGACGTGTGTCCGTCGAACATCGCGGGCCTCCAGGTCGGCACATAAGTCCACATTATTGCGGCCTTTTCTCGTCCCCTTTGCGCAGGCTCATATCGACACGAGAAAGTAGACGCTCCCCAACTCGACAACGTTCCCCGGAACGAGTGTGTATGTGAGCGCAGGATCGCACTCAACTCGCTCCGAGCCTCGATGAATGATCGTGCCGTTGGCCGATTCGAGGTCTTGAACCCACAGCCGACCGTCCTGCTGCTGCCCGAACGCCAGGTGAGTGCGCGAGACGGTGCGGCTCGGGTCGTCCACGACCACAAGGTGATCCGGCGACTGACCCTCGATGTGAGGGGCGCGACCGACGAGCCCCGTCCCCCAGATAGTCGATTCATTCCCGTTGTCGAACCGAAGATGCCACGCACGAGCCCCTGAAGGGGGCCGTGAGCCCCGATCCGCCCTCGGGGGCACTTCCTCCCAATGTGGCATCGTTTGGAGCCTCAGAGGCGGCAGGACGGCCGTCTCAGGGACTCTCACCCGCTCACGCACCTCTTCCGCGCGACCATCCGGGTAGACGATCACCTTGGAGTTACCCGCTCGGTCGGTTGCATCGAGAACCACGGCGCTGCGTGTCTCCTGCGCATGAGCCAAGACAGCCCGCATGATCGCGCTACGCGCTACCGCCTCGTCAGCCTCCTGAATGACGCGGGTGAGATTGCCGATGGTGAGACTCCCTCGGCCATCGGATTCGAGAATCGCCGACGCGGTGAGCGTAGAAGCCACGGTCTCGCCCCTCACAGACCGTCAACGATGGCCGCGGTGGCACGCCGGTACGCCTCCCGTGTAGCGGGGCTCAGCCGGTCATAGTCGATCTCGCCACCCTCGTTCAACGCAGGGTCGTAGGGAAGGACAATCACCTCACGGAGGTAGTTGAGCATGTGTTCCCGGAACCGCTCTAGTCGAGCGGCTGCGCTCTTGCGCTGTTCGGCCGAGGTAACGGGCATTTCGGAAATGATCACGATTCCCCTCGCGAGTCGGTCCATGTGCCCTTGCTTCACCAAGACATCCACGGTGCTCGTCGCGATGGTCGTCGAGTCTTCCTTGTTGAGGGCGACGATCACGATTTCGTCGGATTCCTCCATCGCCGCCTGCCAGGTCGAGGCGTTGCTCGCGTTCCCCGTGTCCACGATGGTCAGGTGGTAGAAGTTCCGCAGCACCTTGTGGAGCTGGGAGAACGCCGCACCATCGATCACCGAGCGCGACATCCCCTCGTCCTGACTGGCAAGCACATGAAATTTGTTCTCGCCCTGCGGGCGAACGTAATTGATGAGGTGCTGCGCATTTGCTGGGCTCACGAAGTCGTCGATGTGCTCCAGGAGATCGACGGCCGTGTGCTCATGACTGGCGCGAATCGCCCTCTCTCCGAGCGTCCCTGAGTTCTCGTTGTTGTCCCAGACGAGCAGGTTCCCGCCACGCTCACGGCCGAGCGTGGCGCCGATCAGGTAGGCACACGTCGTCTTGGACGATCCGCCCTTCAAATTCGCCAGAGTGACCGTCTTGTGCCCAAGGAGTCCACGCTGGATAGAGGCCTTCCCAGAGCGCGCATCCACCTCGGGGGCACCAGGATTGAGGCGGAGTCGTCCGAGCGAAAGTCGATTGAGGAATCCCTGCCACCCGTGCTCAGCCGGAGCGGGCGGCGCCGGGCGCCGGGAACGTGCAAAGTCTCGCGCCGTGCGCAGCTCACGCCGGGAGGCGACAACAGGAGACTCTTCGGGCTCCGGGGACGGGGGCACAAGCTCGACGGGGACGACATCGCCATTGGGCTGCACCTGAAGCACGGCCGTCCCGCTGTCGTCGATAGCTTGTACGGTGATGGGCTGACCCAGCTCACGGGCACGCTCTGCAATCACCTTGATGGCCTCTCGCATCACCTCGGCCTCGTCACTCGCCGTGACGGTGCTGTGCTCGCCCGCGATGGTCACGATGGCGGTCCCGTCACCGCGGAGCAGGGCCGTCGCTGTTGTATCGGTCTGCGTGGTGGTCATTTTCTCGTCCCCTTCTCGCGGGTGTTACTTACTGCGGCGAGCAGCGTCACGATGACGTTGCTGATCTGTCGTTCCTCGACCTGCCATTGCTCGATGTCCAGCCCCTTCGCTGTCACCGCGCGGGTCGCTGTGCTGTGCTCGATGCCACGGACGGCACTCTCCAGGCCCGCCCGCTGGAGCTTCGCCCAAAGGTGCTGTTGAGCGATCCTGTAGGCCGTGTCAGCGTCGGGTGCCTCTCCCGACGCGAAAACGTAATCGAGAGCCATCATTCCCCCGCCACGGTGAAGGTCATGACCTTCGCGTCGCCGTTAGTACAGGTGTTCACGGGCGCATTCTGGTCGTTCTCGACAGTCTCGACGATGACGCGATAGACGCCGGGAGCGTCAGGGGTCACGGTGAAGCGAGCAGTGGGAGATATCAGGCCGTAATCGAACTCCAGCGGAGCATCCATCACTTCGGGCGAGTTTTCGCAGCTCGCCGCGTCCGCCTCTGGCGCTGAAGACCACGGCCCCAGAACGGTCGCCGTTCCGGTCACCGGCACATCCGTAGGAGTCGATGTGATCTCCACCGTGATCTCTCGGTCCTCCCCGACTGGGGTGGTCTCTTGACCGGTGAAGACACTAACGCTGGTCGCGACCTTCACCGTGGTGTAAGCATCGCCGCACGGGGTGACGTAATCCCCCGCTGAAAGCACCCAATACGTCATGCCGGTGATGGTCCTGAAGTCAATGGGCTGATACTCTCCACTGCCATCCAGCGTCAGCTCTCTGGTCTCCACATTCGAGGATGTGCAGTCGGGCTCGCCCCCATCCCAGCCCGCCTGGTAGCGATAGATGGTCGCCCTGGTTCCCTCTTCGAGCGGACCGCCGTTCACCTCCAGGCGCACATTGGGATCGTCGGTCGTCTCGGGCGCACGGACTGTCGGAGTGGGGGCGGGCTCTTCCACGGGCGTGCTGGAGCCGGAGGGCTGAGGCTCCGACGACGGGATCGTGCAGCCAGCGAGGCCGAGTGCGAGCAGGAGGGCCGTAGCGCTGAGGGCGATGGTCTTACGAATCATGATGGGGCTCTCTTTCACTCTGCGTTAGGGCCGAAGTCGATCCCACGCTCGGCCATGAATGGACGGGGGTCGATTGGAACTCCGTCGATGTGTACCTCGAAGTGCAAGTGACATCCGAAGGAGTTGCCAGTGTTACCTTCCGCCCCAATCGGCTGCCCGGTCTCCACGGTGTCACCGACCGAGACTTTCCGTCCGTCCCAGGGCATGTGCCCGTAGAGGGTGGCGGCGCCATCGGCGTGATCAATGACGACGGCGTTGCCATAGCCGTAGTAGCTTCCAGCCACGCGCACGGTCCCGCTCTGAGCGGCATAGATGGTCGCGTCGCAGCCCTGCGGGAGGTCAATCCCCTCATGCAGACGGCCATTGCGCTGTCCATATTCAGAGGATGCCGTGGTGCCGGGCGCAACGGGCGATGTCCAGCCGTCTGTACCGACATTGGGATTCTTGTCACAGTCCTCACCGCCGCCGGACCCGCCACCAACATCGAGGTTGTAGTACCGCTCGGCGTTGCTCATCCTCTTCTCGATCTGGTCATTCCCAGAGATTTCAAACTCGTCATCCCAGAACTTCGCCCATTCCCTCGCGCTCTTCTGGTCGCTCGCGATCATCGCTTCCGAAACATGCTTGTGAGTGGAGTTCAGTTCCTCCGCGAGCCACTGCATCTGAGTGGTTGCGTCGTCCCACGCCTTCCCCTTGGATGAGGCAAACTCCTGAAGCCCGGTCTTCCGCCCTCCGAGCCACTGGAAGAGACCGGATGCACCAATCTCGTTCACGGCGCTGGGGTTGAACCCGGACTCTTGCATGACGTTCCCCGCGACGCCAGCGGCCTGTTCTTTGCTCATGGGTTTGCTGCTGAGACCCTCAAAGCTATTGGTCATCAGCCAGGTCATGAAGGCGGTTGCTTTGGCGTCTTCTGTGCCCTCTAGAACAAGCTCCCCCGCTTCACCTCCTGGTGTGCAAGGCCCATCCGGAACGGAAATATTGACGCTGCCCGAGGCGACGGCCGCGATGACAAAGACCGGCCCGAGGATGCCAGCGGCCAGTACGAAGACGGCCGCGATGACGAGCGCGATTTTGAGACGGCCGATGCGGGCAAAAATATTCATCAGCCCGGCTCCACCTGGACGAGCTGGGCGACGCGCTGCTCTTGATCGACGAAGTCAAGTGTCACGCGAAGCTCGATTGTCAGGTTGGTATCGGTGAACTGCACGCGCGCGTTGCCCGTCCAGGTGTGTCCGGATGGAGTGGCGTCCGCCCACTCGATGCTGCTGACCGTCAGCGTGTCCGCCTGTGCCTGCGCCAACACATCACGACGTACCTGATCAACTTCGTCAACTGCGAGGGGGTCGATGTACCCGCGCCATGCAGCGGTGTCGAGGAAGACGTTTTTGATCGCGTTCTCCGCTGTCACTTCGGGGTCGGTCTTCTCTTCGGTTTCTGACGAACTGCCCGGTGCAGGCGTCGCGGTCGCCTCGATCCATCTGACGGTCGGGGTCGGTTCCGGCGTCTCGGTCGGCCCAGCCGTGGGACCGGTCTCTGTACCCCTCACTGATTGCACCATCGCGATAGCGACGATCACGAGGACTGCGGCGGCGACGGTGATAGCGAGGTTGCGCTTACGGCGGAGTGTCCACCGCCAAATGTCACCCCAGAGCGCCGCGACGAAGCGTGCGAACTCGGCAAGGAAACTGCGCATGTCAGTCCCCCCTCACGGAATACTCTTGGTCGGCCGCGCTCTGGTTATAGGGCGTCTCGACGGTCGTCGCGGACTCTCCAGGCACGAAGATGTTGGTCACGATGCGGCCTTGCTCGAACTCAGGTTCGATCAGCTCGCTATTCCCGATATCGCTGGGCATCATCACCGTCTCGCCAGGATCGACGGTGATCTGTTGCGGCGACTGGCGCATACTCGGCGCATCAAGGGCCTCGATCTGTCCGGTGCTCTCTTCGCCGGACGACTGGCTTTTGCCGGTGTCGTGCGAACGATCCGGGGTCTTCGCCCATGCCGGATTGATGTTAGGCGCCTGTTTCCATCCGGGGTGAACCTCTCCCCCGCGGTCGGGTCCACCGTGGGCGCGCTCGACGCGCTCAATCCTGCGTTCTGCGGCCTTCTCCTGTTGCTTCTCGCGGCGCTTGTTCTGGTGGTTCTGCCACATGTTCGCGCCCACTCCCACGGCGGTGCCTGTGGCGAAGCCGACGGCTGTTTTAGCAGCATTTGCGGGGGCATCAGGAGCGTTAGCCAGCTCCGCCGAGACCTGGCTGCCGGTCGCGAGCTTTGTCACCGACCGGTAGGGCTTGCTCAGTTTCAGTAGCAGGAACGTGAGCAGAAGCGATAGCAGCGTGGTCGCAATAATGTTCGTCGTGTCCATATAGAGCCGCATCGTGAGCACGGTGTGAACCGCCGCGATGATGCCGAACACGATCACGTTGAAGACCGAGGCGGCGACGATCTTCACAGCACCGACCGCGGCGCCACGGGTGGGCTCTGGGATTGCCAGCGCTGCGAAGATCGGCCCGAGGATCGGGACGAACCGGAGCACGAGAAGGCCCAGGAAAATGTATGCCTCAGCCGGGCCACGGATCAGGAAGATAATCGTCATCATGACCATCGAGATCGCGCCCGCACCGGCCCTGTTGTAGGACTGCCCCTTGATCGTCTGGTACTGATTCGCGATCTGGTCGTTGTTCTTGACGGCCTCCACGGCCTCGTTGTACTCATCGCGCTTGTCATCCACGCTGTATCCCTCGCGCGCCTCTTGCCAGCCCACAGTCGCGGCCTGGAACATCGACACCGTGGTGTCCATGCAGTCGCTTGTGCCGGTCTGCCCCATGCGCCACATCGGTTGCAGGATGCCCTCGTTATAGAGCACCGCGGTTGCGCTCTCGTAAGGCGCCGCCGCGAAGCTGCACACGTCGCTGCTGTCACGCTCTTCGGGTATCTGGGCGTACTGAAGTGCTGCCGCATCCACGGCGCCGATGATCGACCCCGCAACCCCGTCCATCGCTTTCGCAACCGTGAGCGGAGCTGTCTGCACGAGCGAAATGAACGCAAGTGAGCCCAGGATCGCGACAACCGTCATCAGCGACGTGCGCACGCTTCGGGTCAGCGACGCCACGAGAACCGTGATACCCGCGAAGACAAGTAGCGCCCAAGCCCACTCCCCGAAAACAAGATCGACAGTGATCGTCGAAAGCTCGGTGATCCGGTCGTCAATCGGCTTCAGAATCGGGCTGGGGTCCATCGTCCAGTTGTGAAGCGCAGAGAGGATCGCGGCTTCTCCGACCGCGAGGCCCATGAAGGCGTTGCCGATCCAGGTGTCGATGAGGGCCATAACATCGGGCATGTTCCAGTCGCCCGCGATGTCGCAGGTATGCCAGAGAAAACCGCTCCAGCCGTAAACGTCGTAGTTATTCAGCCCCGAGTACGTGTATCCGCCCGGCAATTCGCCGTAGACCACTCCGGGGTCGGGGTCGATCATCCCGAGCACGCCTGATCCGGCGTGGTCAGGGACTCCATCAGGCTTGCACTCAGCGAAGGCCGGAGTGGAGGGAGCGAAGACAACCATGATGGCGACAACCAGACCAACGAGGCCGAGCGCGACGAGCACCCGGCGAGCGATGCTGGGGACAGCGACAGCTCTCATGCTGCATCGCCTTCCTTCTCCCCCACAGGTGTGTCATAGGCGCCAGGACGGGAGTCGAGAGCTGCTTTGAGGGCGGGAAAGGAGCTGAGATCAATGACGATTCGCTCAGGCGAGTGCCGACCGTCCCAGAAGATGAAGTGCCGGGGCGAGTCGTCCTCGGCTGTCGAGCTGACCATCTTCCCGTCGAGATCACGGGTGATCTGCTCCCGCTGCTTCGGAGGCCGCAGTGTCTTCAGGATGGCCTCGTAGCCCTGCCCGACCGGCGCCCGGAGAATCTTCAGCGCGGCGGCGGCTTCGATCTCGCCCTCGGTGTGCCCGATGAGGGCCGCGCCCACGAGGTTGCTCAGCGAATCAACCGAGCTGGAATCCACGTCAAAGTGGGTCACGTTCTGAGAGCAGAGAATAGCCCGGAGGTTGAACTTCCGCGAGTCGGTGGCGGTCTTGGTCATGAGGGTCTTCCCCGCACTTAGCGAGGTGATCGTCTTGCCCTCGTCGATCAGCAGACCCTTCCTCCGACTCGGGCTGCCGAGGTAGATGCGGGACTGCACGAGCCATGCAGCGAGGGTCATGATTGACATGGAAAGCCGGGTGCGCTCGTCGATCTTGTCCATAGCGATGTCCTGCTCGCTCGGGACCGCCATGCCATTGAGTGTGTAGACCGTCAGCAACACGTCGTCTTCCTCGAACTCGTCGAGGGGCGGAGCATCAGCGGGCGGGAAGATCAGCTTTCCCGTGGGCGTCTGCGCGATCCGGTTGTAGATGTAGACGAGATCACGCGCCTTGATGCGGTGCTCGGACTGAAGATCATTGTGAATCTCGCCGTTCGCGATCTTCTCCAGCGCTGTGAGCACCTGGGTAGGCGACGAGTCACGCAGTGGCGGCACCTCTTCGAGTGCGCGGGTGAGAACCGAGTCGGTGACAGGGTTCTCACGCTGGGCACGAGTGAGGAAGCTGTACAGGATGTCATTCATGAGGCTGCGACGAGTACCCTGTGCATCCGAAATCTCGCGCTCCCACTCGACATCACCTTCTTGCCCATCCGGGAAGTGTTCACGACGCGGCTCAGCTACGACGCGATACGGCGACAGCTCGCCAGCACGGCCCTTCATGAGGTTGATGTAGCGGGTGTGTCCCTCCAGCTCGGGGAGCTTGCAAAGACGCCCGAGACGGTCGGAGGGGTCGAGAACGCTCCATTGCACGCCGGACATGGCGCTCTGCGCAACGATCCAGCCGGAGACGTTGGTCTTTCCCGAGCCGAGTCCACCGGCACAGATCAGAAGCCCGGAGCGGTGGCGCAGCTCCATGTCCCAATGCGGATGCCAGGCGACCGCGCGCATAGCGCTCCCGGCTGTGTAACCGAGCGTGATACCGCAGCGGTCCCCCACCTCAGCCGTGCCGTGGGGGATGGCCGCGCCGAGCGTGACAACGGACATACGGCGGCGGTGTGCAGTCGTCGCCAGCGGCTCATTCGGGATGAACTCGCGTGCACAGTGGTACTGATTGGGCGTCTCGACGAGATCAGCCCGCGCTCCATAGACCTGTTTAGCCTTCGCGACACGATCACTAAGCAGCTTCTCGTTCGGCGCCGAGATCGCAACTCGATACCAGCCCACGGTACGAATCGCGGACCCGCCGTGATCGGACTCCAGCTCTCCCTGGATGCCGGAACCAAGGGCGAGCTGACGGTTGAGCGACGGCGGAGCCTCGATCTGGTGCTCATCGACGTAGTGCTTCATTTGGTCACGAATGAGATCCATCCGCCCGCGAATCCAATTCTGTGTCTTCTCTTCGGGCACAACGTCGATGGTCGCTACCCACTCGACCGGGAAACCAAGCTTGTCGGTGCGCTGCATCCATCCGGTCTGATTTTGCTGAGGGATCGCCTGATCGCTGAGCCGACCGAGGGTGAGCACAGTCACCTTCATTTCGAGCTCGTCGTCCACACCAGGCACTTTCCCGCTCACGGTGATGTGCTTGCGCATCGGGTCACCTGTCCAGTGCGCCATCGCCTCCAGCTCCGGGATGTCTTCGCGCTCGTAGTTGGCGACGGCACCGATCCGGGGCATGGGGAGACCAAGCGCCACCGAACGGCGAATGAGCCATTCCATGTCTTCGGGCGTGGCGGGGGTTGTCCGCAAAGACGATGTGGCGAGGCCCTGCCCGATCCCCTCGATGGTGCTGCGAAGGTGGTTCAGCTCGCGTGGGGCATCGTTGCTGTAGGACCGGTAAGTGCTGATCCTTACTCCGAGATAGACGAACTTCTCGCTGAAGCTCATCGCTTGCATGTGACGCTGCGTGTTCGGCAGGTAGACGTTCCCGAAGGCATCCACGGGGTTCCCCGCCGCCTTGGCGTCGTCGTAAGTGTCCCGCGCCCACTGACGCACCGAGTACGGCCGCGTAGATGTCCGCACCCGTATGCGACGCCCTTGGAGAGCCGCATACGCGACGGCATCAGAGTTGATCGTGGACTCGATCTCGTCGATGGGAGAGAAGCCCAGGCTCACTCCGGCGACCACGTACCAGGCCCATACCTCGGTCGAGTCGAACGTGATGTGTCCGAGTGTTTCCTTCAGCCGGAGCTTATCGTCACGTTCTACGCGCGGCTTATCATTGCGCGGCTTGATCTGCTTGGCGTGCTCACGCGCCGCCTCACGCTCTGCCGCCTGTGCGGCGCGCTCCGCTTTCCGGTTCTCACGAGCAACCTTGGATAGCGAACCGGCCATCCGACCGGCGCTACCGCTGGCAGTTTCCAGAGCACTCCGACGACGCTTTTTCGTCCCCTCAGCGTTCGCTGCCTCAGCCTGCTCCAGGTTGTAGCGTTCGCCCGCCTGCATGGCATCCAGCCAGCGGGAGGTTGTGCCGGTTTCTCTCGGATCGCTCATCGAATGTTCTCCTAGCTGCGGACGCGCCGACGCTCAGCGCGGGTCTTCGGCTCGCGGCGCGACGGTGTTTCCATCGCGCTAGCCGCGCGGAGTTTACGGAACTCCCACCAGCGCGGCTCGGGTTCAATGTCGTAGGGGCGCATCCTCACGGAGGCCTGCACGACGTGGGCATGAGGATTCGGCTTCTCTGCCCGCGGGACGGTGACTTCCTGCCATCCCGCTATGGCGCTCTCCAGCACACTCACCTCTCGCTGAAGACGCTTGACGACGCCGATGATGACGAGCGCTGAGGCGAAGAAGAACAGCAGCAGCGTCCATTGATTGACAGGGAGGCCGACGAAGACGAACAGTCCCCACATCGCTGCGAGGATCGCGAAACTGATCCCGTAGGTGCGGTACTTCAGCACGAAGGGCAGTCGCTTGCCCTTCGGCCCGAGGTAGTCGCGATTGACCCGTGAGAGGTCGTCGTCGGTGTAGACGTACATTGCTTAGCCGCCGAGGAACGTGTTTCCCAGCCACTCCGCAAGTGGACGCCAGTTGAGTCCGATGAAGACGATGACCAGGCCCAGGAGGCATATACCGAACGCGACCATCGCGTCTCGGACCTTCTTGGTGAGCGCGAAACAAAGGACTGCGATGGCGATGAGCACGATCATCACGAAGATCACGTTGTCGGCAAGCCAGTTGCCGACCGTGTTCCCGCTCACGCCTGTGGCGGCCTCCACGATCCTCGTCTGCGCGGCTGCGATCAGGTTGATGGACATTCTCTTGGTCTCCCGTCTGGGGTGGTGTGCCCTGTAATGAACAAACTATGCTATTTGCTCAAAGTGCGCAAACAGCTTCAGGTGATTGAATTGGTGCCTATGACTCCCCCACTCCCCCCCGACGCCGAGGGCGACCGTTTGGGGCGCGCGCTTGGCGTGACTCGCGCGCGGATCGAAGTGCTGCGGCTCGCACTTGCCAGGCACGAAGTCACGGCTGCCGAGCTGATGGACGAGTTGGGGTTGAGTCGATCTGGGCTCGGCCGTCACCTCGCGATTCTGACGGACGAGGGATTGCTCTCGGAGCGCCGGGCGACGCATCCCCGAGGGAGCGGCCCGGTGATCTATTGGATAGCGAACGCTGATGCGGTGCGAGCTGCTATAGATGCCTTCAGCCGACGCATCCTGAGCGACGATTCCCTCCCCCCTGGTAGCGAAGACGACGAGCCTACCCGCTGACTTCGACGGCGCCATTACGCGGCCTCCGCAAGCGAGATCACGCGCGACAAGAGTGTGTCTCGGGGAACGGACATCAGCTCTTCCGCCCCGCTGTGAGTGCGCACTGTGAGTGTCACGCTGTCCTCGTCGAAGTCGTCTTCCTCGACGGCCACCACGGTGACCGGCTCAGCGTCCGCATCGTCGCGCATAATTTCGTCCCCCTCTGTGAGGGTATCCGCAGACACGTCCTGCGTGTCGAAGTCCAACAACGCCGAGCGCACTTCTGCGATGTCTTCGGCGGCGCCCAGCTCGACATCCGTAGCGGCCTGCGGAAGCTCAGAGGGGTCAAAGTCCTCGGGCTCTTCGATGAACGGAGCCACATCGACCAGGGGCTCCACATCACGGAAGAGGGTTTCTCCGAGCAACCGGAAGCCCTCGATAACCTCTCGGTCAGCGCCCTGCGCAGTGATCGGGTCGGCTACCCAGAACGTCTGCATTTCGATGGGGTTCTCACCGTCTGGTGAGGCCATTGCACGACCCTGCACCATCGGCAGATCGATGCCGACGTAGGGGTTACCCCAGAGCATCTGCGAGCCCTGAGAGCTGAGGCGCATGAGCGAGACGCGCTGCCGGAGATTGTCACGGGAACCGTCGTCGAACAGCGAGGCATCCGGACGCTGCACGCCGATGGCGACGTGAATCTGAGCCGAACGCGCGAGCGCGAGCAGCCCGGAAATTTCCTCGAACCAGGGCGGTGTCCCCTTGCCTCCAGTCCGGGCGTGATAACGCTTGAGAACCTGACGTGCGATCAGCAACTCATCGAGGATGAAGAGCACCGGCTGCATGAATGCTGCTTGGCCGGGGTTGCGCTTGATCTTGTCGTAACGCTCGTACATGAGCGCATCCATCAGGTCGATCATCGTGGCGATCTGAGCAGGATCGGACGCAATGTAGCAGCCCGGGAATTGGTAGAACGGCGTCAGCTCGATCATCTTCGGATCGGCGCAATAAACCTGGATTTTCTGAGCTACCGCGCCAACGATGAGAGAGCGCAGAACAGTCGTTTTGCCGCCACCCGTGGGACCGATAAATAGACCATGCGGCATAGTGCTTTTCTTGCCAAGCTGCCACCCCTGCGGCTTCCCATTCTCGTCGATGCCGTAATAGAGAATTGGTGCAGCCGGGTCTAGAGGGCGAAGGCCGAGTGAACGGCGATATTCATTATCGCTGTAGAGACGTACGCCGAAGTGAGACACATTGCTGCTGAGGGTAGGGCGCTCTTCGAGGAATCCTCGATCATGGGTCGGGTCGAACTTTGAACGCCAGCGGCCACCCAACTTCAGCCCTGCCATCGCCTCAACGCGCTTGGCCCACATTTCCGATCCGTCGAGAGTCGTCACCCCGTAGGAGAGATCGATGCGCGTGGGCGTGGTCTCCGCCTCGGTCTTCCAATCAGCAACTTTGACGGTCAGATCGACGTTGCGGAAGAGCGGCTTGAGTACGGCCCAGATGCGCTCTTCAACGGATCGACGCGACCTGTCGAGAGCGCTGAGCTGCTTCTCTTTGGCGACGAGGCGGTTGTGCTTGATGTTCCACTTCGCCACGATCTCGTCAGCGCCCATACGCGCCCTCACGAGGTCTTCAATTTTGCGTCGCCACTCCGGATCATGGTCGGGCTGGCGGTCCTGGTACGTGATCTCGACACGCCGAGGGCTGCCGTCTTTTATGTGACTCGCTTTCAGTCCCGTCGCAGGGTTCCAGTCAGACCCCAGCTCGGTCTGGAGATAGGCGCCCATGCGCGCTCGCAGAGCTTCGCGACGACGAGAGAACACAGTGAGAACGAGCAAGAGAACCGCCAGCGATCCGCTTGCAATCGCGATATTGCGGCCAGGCTCCCACCCCCACTGCCATGCGGCGGCGCCCGCCAGTAGGGCGACGATGATCGCGATGGCGAGTACCCACCGAAGCATGTCGCTTGCAGTGAGCTTGCTCGATTCTTCTTGCTTGTTTGCTGATTGCTGCATTTTTGACCCCTCCCCCACTTGACAACCCTGGTACGCTGAGGCCGAGCCGTTCTCGGCGCTAAGGACTCAGCGACTCAAGGCCGTCCGTGGCAGATACGCGCTGGACAACTCTCTATATTCTAACGTATTACGTGCGGATTTGGTGGGTTTCAAGTAACAGATTACGTGTTTTTTATGTAGTCGTGTAGCCCGTTTTGCTTCAGCCCATCGGGCAGGAACTCCAACAGATTACGTGGTTGCATCTCTACCACTAATCCCACGTAATCTGTTAGTCTGTGCAACCAACAGAGACCCGACCTGAGCCATTGGAGAGACGTGAGCGACAGTTCCCGCCAGCCCTCCCCCGAGGACGCTGCCCACACCGAACCATCACCACATGACAGCCCTGAGTCGTCCCAGCACAGTGACGCCCCGACACCGGCCGTGCAGCCTTCCCGGCCAAGGAAGAGAGGGCCGCGAAAGATGACCGATCAGCCCACCACTCGCTTCGAGGGACAGCTCTATCCCCGGCAGTATCAACAGGCCACCGAAGTCATCACGCGGCTCAAAGTAGAGAACCGGCAGACCCCATCCAGCGAGCGACGGCGCATGACCGTCAACACCTTGGTACGCATCGGTATGACCATCGTCCTCGAACACCGATCCGCCCTTCATGGGAACAACGAGGCAGAGCTATTGCAGGCGTTGAGGGCGAGTATCGCCCGGCGTCAGACAGGAGGCACAGAATGAGCACGACAGCCGTTAGGAAGCGGATCACGCCGACAGTTCGGCTCTATGTCGTATTGGTGGCGCTGACCGTCTTTGTGGTCTTCATGTCGCTCGTTGGAAATCCGTTTGGACCCTATTTTGCGGCATATGTTTCAACCGCTCTCGTGATGTTCGGGTTGCTCGATCTCTTGCGTCAGATTCGACGACGCGGCTCACTCCAGCAGACAATTCCTGTGCTTATCACCGGCATTATCACGGGAGTTTTCATGACCATGCCGATTATTCTCGGACCCGGCCTTTATGTCGGCTTCTTGATCGGCCAGCTCTTCACGGTCGGGCTCGTCTATTGGCTGATGACTCGTAAGCAGGTTGCAAGCGACTAAGCAGCACAAAGCAATGAGAGCGGGCGCCCGATCCGGGCGCCCGCTCTCATTGTCAGGGGATCATTTCTTGCGCCGTGCGCGTGCCTTTCCCAGCTCGCGGAGCGCATTGGTGACCACGGCATCCTTGCTGAGCCGGTCGCCGTTTGCGGCGGCTTCCTCCACGATCTCGTTGATGATCGCATGGGCATCGAGCGGAAGGCGATAGGTGCCCGCTTTCAGCTTCGGACGGACAAGGTTTGAGTTCGGTGTCACGACTACAGATGTGCTCTGTTCGATCTCCGGCTCTACCTTGGGGGCACTCGCCGGGGCCGTCGCGAGAGCTGCCCAGTCCGGTTGCTTCTTGCCCCGCTTCGGGGCGGGCTTTGCGTCGCTCATTATGCGTCGCTCCCTTCGATGATCTCGGTAAGAACCTGCGGGTAAACCCCCAGGTCGTCAGGCATCGTCCCGTAAGCCTGCGAGTAGAGCAGGACGAACGGAACGTCAGTCGGGAGCACGTTGAGTTCAAGCCCCTCCAGGGCCTCACGAGAGGCGCGCAGACTCAGTGTGCCGGGTTTGGTACGGGTGAAGAGGATCGACAGGTCGATGTCGCGCGTGACCCCGACTTCCGCGGCGGCTTCGAGCGTCGGCCGGACGCGCGCTGCTTCGGCGGGCGTCGCCGCCACGGGGGTCACGAAGTAGTCGGTGACAGCGAGAGCCTGGCGCAGCACTCCGGCGTCGCTGGGGCCGGTGTCGATGATGATGTGGCCGGTGTGTCCGGACTCCCTCACACGCTTGGCGAGGTTGATCGAGGGCCAGTAGACGACATTGATGTTGGAAGGCCAGTCGTCGGCTGCCAGTTCGCTCCACTCGAAACTCGTAGCGTTGACGCCATCGGCATCAACGAGCAGAACCTTCTCATCGGAATACCTGGCGAGGGCCATCGCGAGCAAGACCGCGGTGGTGCTCTTGCCGGTGCCGCCCTTCAGATATCCGACTGTCAGCCGGACGGGCTCGGGGCGTGCAGCTAGGAGCGTCTTCAGATGCTCCAGAACATCGGGAGTCAGTGTTTCGGACATTTATCTCCGCTGCCTTTCTTTGAGGGTGATTGAACTTCTTTGTTGCAAGCAATCCTATTGCATTTTGCTTGCAAGGTCTAGTTGCCGTTTCGTGGTCGGTAGTCGCGGCTAGAACGGTCGCTACGTGGGCTGTCATAGACAGTCATGGTCACGCCTGTGATCGGAGTCTTCGAGGTGTCGAGGTTGGCGTAACGCTTGGCAGACTGCGCGGCGAGCCATCCGAGCGGGTCTCGCCCGCCTTGCTCGTTCATCCGCTTCAGTAACGTCGAGGCGTTGTAGTCGTTGACTTCCATCACGCGGCCGTTGGCATAAGTGACCTGGAGGCGAACGCGCTTCTGCGTGTCCTTGCTCTGCCCACGGGCTGCCGAGCGAACTTTGGTGAGCAGATCAGCCGTGGCTGCACCCCGGCCCTTTGTGGTCTTACCCTTCGGGACTTTGATCTCGTGCTGTCGTCCGCCACCACCGAGGTAGGTCGTCGCGGTGAATCGGCCTCCCTGTCGTTCGCTCGTGTATCGGCCTCCGGTGTCCACGGGGGGAGCACTCTTCTCCGCAGCTCCCGCCTTGGTACGCACTGGCACGAGGTTGCCGTCCTTTGAGCGACGCCGCGGTGGGACGGTGGATGCTCGACCCGTGGAAGCCAGCTCTCGGAGCGTCTGGGTGTATGCAGCGCCACTCGTCTCACCGTTGAGCACCTTGCGCACCATGCGCGGTGACCGCTGAAGCTCTGAAGCGATCTCGGTGTTGCTGAGCCCGCGTCCGCGCAGGTCTTGGATCAGCTCGCGCGCCGTGCGCTTGTCGTCAGCCATCAGCTCGTCTCCTGTTCGGTTATGGCGCCCTTCGGGCCGATCTTCTCGGCGCGGTCGCGGAGTCGGTCTCTGGCTTCTCGCGTCGCGGGGGTCTGGAAGTTACCTCGGGCTGAGCCCTTGATCCGTAGCCGCCCGGTCTTCCCGTCGTCTCCACCACCTCGGGCCTCCGAGAGTGACCAGAGGGGCACCGTCGTGGTGTAGATCGCGTCACCGTTGACGCCGATGAGCGATTCGCCGGGAACGCGCAGCGCGCCACCGTCATGAAGCCCTGTCGCGGTAGGGGCGTCGAGCAGCCTGGCACGGCCGCGTCCCCATACCTGGATCGCCAGCTCAGGGTGATAGTTCTGCGACTCCCATCGGTCGCCGGGCGCCTCGTAGGCGAACAGTTTGCCGTGGCGGGTGACCCGTCCCTGATACTCGGCCGGTACATCGAGAGCCGACTCGACGAGGATCGTCTTTGTTGTGCCACGAGAGGCGAACGAGCCGACCGTCTGAATAGTGATCTGCCGCAACGCTGCCGAGACGGCCTTGCGGAGCATCCAGGGCAGTTCCGCATTACCTTCGACGGCCTCGCGGGCCTTGTTGAGTCGGCTCATAAAGTTATCGATGGGCCTTGCTTTTTGCCAGCGGATTGCTTGCAGCGGCTCGACAAGCCAACCGTGCGCGAGCGCGACGGCAACCTCTGCCGCATCGGCCCAGGTGACATGCCGGGCGCCGGGCCGGTTTGGGTAGAACCATCCATCAGCGGGGTTCTCGTGCTGCACGCCGAAGATGCCGATGTGGCGCCACCCTTCGGGAACGGTGAAGCGGACTTCATACCAGGCTCGCGCGTAGGGCTCGTTCGCCATCAGGTCGTAGGCGGCGGAGCGGTTGAGTCGGACACCCGGCCCGACGCCCAGCTCGCGGCCGAGCGCGGCGTACATGAAGCGACCGTCCACATAGGTGAAGGTATCGATCCGGGGGTGCTGAGCTGGGTCGATCAGCGGCACCACGTCAGGATGAGCTGAGCTGTAGTCTCCGGCCACCAGGTGCTCGACATGGTGCTGCCCGCTCGTCCGGTGCAGGTCGTCCGCAATGTCGCGGTCGATATGCGGCGGGATGATGAGCTGCTTGTCTTTGTCTCGCGGGAGCGACTGCCACCACACGCTCATGCCCGTGCGCGATGGCGTGTAGAGCAGGAACTGTTTGGGCGCGATCTCCTGGATAACGGACTCTGTGAGGTTCCATGCCTCGCGCGCCTGCCACGGCTTCAGCGGGAGAGCGGTGTCATCATCGCTGTCAGGGTCCGAAACCTTGGGGAACCACTCCCCCGCGGTCCTCACATCTACTTTCTGCCCGGTCTGCGCGTGCTCGAACCGACCAACCATCGGAGCCTTCAGCTTGTGGCCGGTCGGCTTCCATCCTGGCGTCTGCACAAGCAACCAATGGCGCACGCCGGGAGCAGGCTCAGGCTTCTCCCCGCAGAGCATGATGCGTCGGGCGCCGTAGCTCGCGGCTGTGTCGAGTAAGTCAGTGAGGTTGGGGGACTTGCGGCGCGAGCCGATCTTCGGCGTTACCTGAGTGCCGTCCTGCGTCACACCCTGGCCGGTCTTCACGTCCACCCAAATCGTCGGGATTCGCGTGCCGTAGGTGATGCCGGTGTTTCGTCCGGTGGCTTGTGCGCCCTGCATGAGTGCTCCTGAGAGTCGTGCCGATTGTCGATCTCCAGCTTACCCGATTATGCAAGCGACTTGCAAGCGATTTGCTTACATAATTTGAAGTCGAAGACTCGGGCTCTTTCGTGGCGATCAGGCCGCTAGCTCTACACTCAGCAGTGAGATATCCGGGGGGTTGGAGGAAAGGGGCGCGGTGCGCATTCCGTTGGCCGCAGTTGAGCCGGACGACCTTGTGAGCATCCGAGTGTCCGAGAGTTTCACCATCGAGCTTCGCACGCGGGGGCTCCCTTTTGTCCGCAACGGGCGGCGGTGGTTGGAGGCATGGGCGACCATCCCCGAGATCGCAGCCGTCACTTCTCCAGACGACTCGGTAGAGCTGCTTCAGCGGCGAGCTGGAGGCCCCGGCGAGCGCGAGCCTGTCCGGCATCCCCACGGCTGGGCGATCACTCGCGCGGAGTCCGCCACGGTGCACTATTTCGAGGCCACGGTGTCTCTGTGTGGCGCCGTGATCGGTTACGGCGGGCTCTGCTATCCGTCCTACGATGCGTCGTATTTCGCTGGGGCGTTCGATCACGACTTGGTGCGTTGCTCGCCTTGCCTCGCTAGCGCTCCGTCAGCGCCCGGATGTGCTTCTTCGACGGTCGCAGAATGAGCTTGGTGTCGGTGTCAGCGAAGGTGACGTTTGCCTCGGGGTAGACCATGAGGACATGGCGCAGAGCATCGCGGAAGCGCGGCTTGAATTGTCGGAGCTGCTTGTACGACGATCCAAACTGAGCGTGGAGCTGCTGCCAGGAGATATGCGTCTGCTTGTCGAGCTTCCAGAGCCGGTAGACGAGCCACACGTAAATGTCGTGCCGGAGCGAGGAACTGCCGAGCGCTTCGAGGTCTTCAAGGTAGACGGGCATCGGCGCGTCGATGAGTGTCTGAAAGAACTCGTCGCTGAGCCGCACGGTGCTGCCCCAGAGCGCGGGCTGGCCTTCGCCTTCGGCGTTGAGCCACAAGCTGAGACCCGAGGTAATGGGCAGTCGCTCCCAGCGGTATCCCCAGCCGGTTTCGTTTCGCCCCCACTGGTCGATCTTGATGTCGCACGAGGCGAGCGCTTCAATCTGGTAGCGGATGCGGTGACGGTCCTTCTGCCCGGGGTTATCCATACCGATGCGAGAGAGGAAGTCTCGCTGCGAGTCCCCGAGGTGGATTTCCGGCTCTTTGGTTCGCACAGCCGCCGTCGTCATGTAGGTGAGCGCGAGACGCGGGATCACCCCGAAGGGATAGCCCGCGGAGATCAGCTTGCCGTTCTCGTCACGCTTCATCCCTGGCGTGAGAATGAGCGAGACGCCACCGTTGCGGGACTCCCAGGCCGGGGCACTGGCGGGGTTGCGATGGGGAAGGCTGAACCTGGCCCAGAGCGGTGAGGTGAAGGCGATATCGCCGCGTTCTTCTCCCTGGCGGTGGAGCCGGTCTTGCAGCTCTAGGAGGTTCATTTCTGCCTTCGAGAGAGCGCCGCTCGTGCGTCCGGGATCGACAGTTCCGCAATGCTTGCAGCGGGGTGCGAGACGGTTGAGGGTGAGGGGCTGCCCACAAGCTGCGCACTCGATGAGAGGGTCCAGCGACTTTCCGTCGTCGCGTGTTACATTCGGCATGTCAAACAACCTTTCTGGGCGTCGGAAGTTACCCGCTTCCGGCGCCCATTCCGTTTAGGTCTGTGGGGCGATCCTGGCACAAAGTCGGGCACCTGTCGCGGAGCCTCGCAGACGCGCCGAAACGGCCTCTGATCCGCGCAATTTCCGTGGTGCCGACCCTTGCAAGCAAGCACCCAGGGAGGTGCTTGCAAGTTGCACGCGAACGCACCGAGCAAGCGGGGCCGGACGGGGTGTCGCAAGATACCCCCAGCCGGCCCCTGTGGATAACTGCGCGTCGTGGGGGTTTCTTGCGACGCCCGTGGGGGTTTCTTGCGACGCCCGTGGGGGTTTCTTGCGACGCCCCGATCCTGATTTATCCAGGTCAGATGCAGTTTTGGCGGTCCCCCAAGTAGTTCTCTCAAGTAGTTCTCTCAAGTAACCACCTAAAAGAGTTCCTGACGTAACCACACGACGCGCGCGCGCGGGCTTCGTAACGGGTGCTGCCGCGGACGGCTGCGCCGTCCTTGCCATCGAAACGCCACTACCGCGCTTCTCGACGAACTCCGAGGACGCATAGGCGAATTGAAGCTGTGACGGGCTCGACACACCGAGAGTCACGGCCGAGTCGATCGATGAGCTGTGAGGCATTGTCAGTCGTCGTTTCGATTGTGCTTCTCTTGCGCTCGGCGCAGGCCCTCAGCGGTCATGCCGAGGATCACGGACGCCTCGCGCCACGTCATCCCTGCTGCCCTCGCTCGGGCGACTTCCTTCGTCCTACGCTCAGGGAGCGTCCGCGCCTGTTCGGCCTCTGCGGCGAGCGCACGCAGGGACTCCCGGTACTTCTCCAGTTTGTCTCTCGTCATAGCGCCAGGATACGCAACCGAGTTGGTGATGTCGGTTGCGTATCCTGCTGCGGTGATGGTCACGGTCTCAGTCCTCCCCTGGCAGGGCGATGACCAGGCAGGGTGTCAGCTCCCTGTCGTAGACCTCGACGCGCACGGTTAGTGCGACGAGCTGAGGAAGCTCGGCGCGGCTGTGCTTGCCGTTCACGGTTGTGTTGGCGACGCGGAGCACGTTGAAGCCGAAGGCATCGCCGGGGTTAGCGGCGGCGCGCTGGGCGGCACGACGCGCCGTGGTGAGTACATCCCAGAATCGGCCGGTCTCATCCTGGGGGTAGTCCTCACGGGTCCACTCGATCACCGCTGTGTGGGCGGCGCGGGTGAGGATCACCGGCAGGTTGTAGCCCGCTTCGGTTGCAACCTCGGGGTATGGCCGGGTGGATAGCCCATCGGCAACGGCGTCGGCGGCGGTGTAGGCAAAGATCACATTTCCAAACTCGTTCATGCAAGTAAGTTTGCCAACTGAGTTGGTATATGTCAAACTGAGTTTGCCAAATCAGTTGGTACATGGTTCGACGATGGAAGGTGAAGCCATGACTCTCACTCTGAAGGTCGGTCAGCATGTCGGAGCGCTGCGGGGTGACCTCGGCGGCGGGGCGGTGCTCGACTACTCCGGGCTCGTCATTGATGTTCTCTCCCCCGCCTCTGCTCGGGTCAAGTTCTCGGACGGCGCGGTGCTGCGCACCTCGACGCACCCCGACTTCCTGATCTCGATGGAGCCCACTTACGCGCTGGTCAACGAGTTCCTGCGCACTCGTGACAACGAACGGGTTACGGAGGCTGAGCTATCCGAGTACGCCGGGGATCGCCTCGACTACTTCGACCGGACGCGGGCGCTCTGGCTGCTCCACAGGCTCGCGGAGGTGATCTCGTGAACGCTGCAAGTCTCGGCACTCTGCCGTTGACCGCCACGTTGCCCGCGGCAGACTACGCGGCCCTCGTGGACATCGGAGAGGCTGAGGGGGCCTCGGGGGCCTCTCTCGCCGCCGAAATCATCCATGAGTACCTGGAGGCCCGCAGGGAGGGGAAAGTCCGTCAGAAGCGCTCACAGCGTCTCTCAGACGTGGAGCTGGGGGAGATTGTTGAGCGCTGGCAAGCTGGAGCCACGCCGGAAGGTCTCGCCTTCGTGTACGGCGTGACGCCGGACACGATCATCCGGCGCATCCGCAGGTTGACAGGGAGCGCACGACGTGGCGGCGCACACGGGGAGGCATAGTCGATGGGTTTTCTAGGGCAGGGGCGAGGGGCGCGACTGAAGCGCCTCGCATTGGTTCTATTGGCGGTAGCGGCTTATATCGGCCTCGCATACCTTGTGCTGCTTGTCGTTCCTCCCGAGGTCGGAACGCTGGCCGTACTGCTGCTTGTGCTGGCACCCTTCGGGGCGTTGTTCGTTATCCGAGCCCTGAAGCTCAACCCTCGCAAGGGGTGGCGCCGTCGCTCTGTGCCGCCACCCGACGATGCGCCACAGTGACCCCTGATGCCCCTCGTGACTATCGGCACCATTCACATTATTAGCAATAAAGATGCTTGCAACTTGCTTGCACTTCGGTTATTGTTGAACACATGAGCAACGTCAAGCTGATCGACACCAACGGGACCACCGTCGCCTGCACCAACGTGCCGGACGACTTCACCACCTCGCAGCTCTCGCAGCTCTCCGGTTACGCCGCGATGATCGCGGATGCCTTCGGCCACGCGGGGGCGCTCGTTGAGGTTGAGGTGCGGGCATGAATATCGCGACCGCGACCCCCACCGAGATCGACACCCTGCTTGCCGAGCTGTACCGGCGACAGGGAGCCTCCGATGCTGCAATCGCCCAGAGCCGCCGCGCAATCTATCGAGCCCTTGGTAACCGCCTCGCCAGCTCTCGGCAGCGGATCACGCTTACGGATGCCGACGTTGCCGCCTTTCGTGCACGCATCGAAGGTGACCAGATGTTCCGCGGTCGTCACCTTCACGCACTGGAGGCCTTCGACAAGGCCACCGCGGCACTTGCTGATGTCGTCGCTGAAGCCGCGCCTCTGCACGCCGAGTATGACCGCCGTCCCTGGTCGCGGTTCTTCCTGGTTCCTGGCGGTCACATCCACTCGTCGATGCACTGCTCGACCTGCAACCGAAACGGCAAGGCGACGGCATTCGCTTGGCTCCCCGAGGTGTCCGGGCAGACCGAAGCGGAAGCGGTCGCCGCGCACGGATCGGTGCTGTGCACGAGCTGCTACCCCTCCGCCCCTCTCTCCTGGACGGACTTCTATGAGCGCGAGGCCGAGCGGAAGGCCGCAGAGTATTGCTCCGGCTCGGGAACGACCGACTGGGAGGACGGCAAGGTGCGCACCGGGTTTATGGCAGGCAATGGCGGATACTGCGCCCACTGTGGCGGCTGGGCAGGCACCGCCTCCCGCAGCAGCAGAGCGATGCGGAAGCACAAGCCCGCGAAGGGCTGAGCTTCACGGCCGAGCGCACCTACGTACCCGAACGGAGGCGTAGGGGCGCCTCGCCGTATACCCGAAAAAGCAGCTTGCAAGATGCTTGCAAGCTGCTTGCAAACGTGAGACGATGTACTCATGACAAAGAACACCACCACCCCCCGCAACTTCCGCGCTCACGTCGAGCTGACCGCCGAGAACGCCAACCCGGCGATGGTCCCCGGCCTCTACGAGAGCATCGGTGACTTCTACGCACTCATCGGGCTCTACGCCGACCTCGATGAGAAGTTCGAGAAGTTCGAGCCGGTGCCCAGCAACGAGTGGGTGAGCGCCGGTCTCGCCGGAACCGTGGCGTACCGCTCGATGTCTGCCACGGGGGATTACCCCTACACGCTCGCCGTCTACGTCGAGGGCGACGTGACCCGCTACAACTTCCCGCGATTCGAGGACGCCGCCCGCGCTGGGCGGCTGTGGGCGGCGGGGCTCATCTGAGCCCCGCCCGGCTGAGAGGACAGAGACCATGAACACGACGACGCAGACTGCACAGCTCATCGCCTTCAGAGTTCGCAAGGGAGCCAACGCGGAGGAATCCGTCCGGCTGCTCGACGAGATCACCGCGGCACACAGCGGCGACAACCTCGCCCACGCGCTGCACTACAACGGCTTCGTCAGTCTGGCCCGCGCGGAGGGCGCGGCGCATTCGCTGGAGATCGAGCGCACCGACGAGCATGTGCGCCAGGTTGCCGCCCTTCTGCCGTTCGATGTCGAACTGGAGGCCGACATGGGCGCGAACTTCTCCGGACACTATGCCTTCGTCGTAGACCTGGGATCGCGCGGTGGCGAGGATGACCCGCACGACCGCGCCGGAATTGATCACACCGGCACTCGGCCGACATGGTGGATCGAGACCGCAGGCGGCGAGACCTTCGAGGACTCCCAGCTCAGCGCCCGCACTGATCCGGTTCGCATCGCCCAGTGGCTCACCGAGCGCGCCCGAACCCTCGGATGCCCCGCGGCTCAGATCACCCGGCCAGAATGGGCGACCGTCGCCCGCTGGGAAGACGCACACCGAGCCGCGGGAGCCTGGCCGACTGGCGAGGTAACCTGGCGGGCATTCCACACGGAAGGCGACCGCTGCACCCGCGCTGAGACCACCCATGATTGCCAGCGCAGCCACGACTACAAGCGGTTGGAGGCGGGCCTGTCGAGCGAGTAGCCGCCGCGAT
>NZ_JBQDVP010000037.1:0-30685 GCF_052102115.1 Microbacterium sp. | reverse complement strand
GAGTCGACCTACGTGCGCAAGCCAACCTTCTTCGACGGAATGGGCCTGGAAGCAGAGCCCGTTTCCGACATCAAGGGTGCACGCGTGCTGGCGAAGCTCGGCGACTCGGTCACCACCGACCACATCTCGCCAGCAGGTTCCTTCAAGGCTGATACTCCGGCCGGCAAGTACCTCATCGAGCACGGTGTCGAGCGCAAGGACTTCAACTCCTTCGGCTCGCGTCGCGGCAACCACGAGGTGATGATTCGCGGTACGTTCGCGAACATCCGCCTGCAGAACCAGCTCCTCGACGGAGTCCAGGGTGGCTTCACCCGCGACTTCACTCAGGAGGGTGGTCCGCAGACCTCGATCTTCGACGCATCCGTGAACTACGCGAAGGCCGAGACCCCGCTTGTCATCCTCGGTGGCAAGGAATACGGTTCGGGATCCTCGCGTGACTGGGCGGCCAAGGGCACGAAGCTCCTCGGCGTCGAAGCTGTCATCACCGAGAGCTTCGAGCGCATCCACCGTTCGAACCTCATCGGCATGGGCGTTGTTCCTCTGCAGTTCCCCGCCGGCGAGTCGGCTGACTCGCTGGGCCTCGATGGTACGGAGACCTTCTCGATCTCCGGCATCACCGAGCTCAACGAGGGCAAGACCCCCAAGACCGTCAAGGTCTCGGCGGCGAAGGAAGACGGAACCACCGTCGACTTCGACGCAGTGGTCCGCATCGACACCCCGGGTGAAGCCGATTACTATCGCAACGGCGGCATCCTGCAGTACGTGCTTCGGCAACTTGCCGGTAGTTGAGCTAAACCGCTCGAATAAAAGAACCTGACACGCCCGACCGTGTCTAGTTCCAGCGTCTCACACATACGCTCCGTCAGGCTTCGGCCTGGCGGAGCGTATGTGTCTATGGCTCAGTCGAGGTGTCGACACCAGAACGAGTCGTCGGCCCAGTCGTCGGGGATGCCGATGTCTCACAGGTGCACGACCGCTCTTCATCCCCAGTTCAGAGCCCGGCTAACCCTTGGGCCAGGCGAGCCTCGACGACTCGTGAAGTGGTCCTCCTCCGTTCGTTTGACCCATGTGCAGCGACCCTGTATGCTTGTACCAACACGACAGGTCCGCTTCTCTAGATGAGACGCGGGCCTGTTCTCTTTCTGCCCCGCGCCGGGGACGCGAGGACGATAAGCACATGAGCACGCCGGAGAGCACCTACGCCAAGCCGTTCCTGACGATCCCCGAACAGATCAGGCGGCTGCGCGGGCGAGGCATGGACTGCGGAACAGGCACTTTCGCTTCGGGCGTCCTCGAGCGCTACGGCTACTACCGGCTGTCGGGATACTGGCACCTCCACCGAGCTCGACCCAAGCCTCCCGCGGATCGTTTCGACAAGGACGGCCGTGAGATCCGCCTGGACTCGTTCGTGCCCGGCACGAGCATGGCCCACGTGGTCGCCCTCTACGAGTTCGACCACGAGCTGCGGACCCGTCTTGGCGACATCATCAGCATGGTCGAGACATCGTTCCGGTTCCACGTCGGCCACCGACTCGGAAGGAGTGACCGGTTCGCCCATCGGCGTCCCGAGAAGCTCGGCGCGCTCCGGCCAGCGGACCCGGGCGCGCCACCCGAGCCGACCACTGCCTACCGCGAATGGCTCAAGGAGTACGAGCGTCACGAGAAGCGTGCACGGGGCGACTTCGTCGTGCATTTCCGCGAGACCTACGGTCCGCACCTGCCGATCTGGGTGGCCACGGAGGTGATGTCTTTCGGTGTCCTGAGCGGCCTCTACGACCTGATGACCCAGGCCGATCAGGAGATCCTTGCAGCGCGGTTTCACATCAGCACCGCCGACGGCAAGGGCGACCGCGGTGCTTTGAGCAACTGGCTCAATAACCTCCGGAACGTCCGGAATATCTGCGCGCACTACGGCCGCCTGTGGAACCGCAGCTTCGATGTGGTCATCGACGCGCCGGGGCAGGCGCGCGCGGACGCGGGCGACCTCCTGGCCCCGCTCGTCGAGGAGGGCGTTAACAATCGGCTGTACGGCGTGCTGCTTATCCTGCGCCACCTGGTGCTGAGCATCGCGCCTGAACGGTCCGACGTCATCGACCTCGCCGACCTCATCGAGGCCAGGTCGAACGAGATCGGATTCTCCATGACCCAACTCGGGTTCCCCGACGACTGGCGGAGCAGCCCGACCTGGGGCCGGGCCTTCTCGCTCGATCCCTCGCCCGTGCTGACGGCGAGCCTGCTCGACCGCGCCAAGTGGTGGACGGCAGTCGAGACGCGAGCCGCGCTGACCCGGGCAGAGGTCGCTGGGACCGAGCATTATCGGACCCCGGAGGAGGCGGCGCGGGCGATGAAGGCGGCCCAGCGTAGCCTGCTGCGGGCCTATCGGAAGCACCAGGTCGTGATTGAGATCGAACTCGGGAAGACCAAGCACTATCCCGCTTTCCAGTTCCGCGACGGCAAGATCATCGACGCCCTCGCCGAGATCAACAAAACGTTCGCCACCGCATACGCAGACACGGACCCAACACTACTCGCCGCGGCGTTGCTGGACTGGTGGCAGACACCGCACTCTGGATTACCGAAAGGCCCGGACGGCTCGGATCGATCGCCGAGAGACCTGCTGTATTCAGTCTCCGAGCAGGAATTCGAGTTGGAAGTCGAAGTCACGAATGCTACGAGTAGCTTCGTCGCCCCGAGGTGGATGACCTCATAGCCCGTTGCAGCGCGGGCGACTCCCGCGTCTTGCTCCGGGGTGCCACCCGATACGCCGAGTGCACCGATCAGTCGGCATTTTCGTCAACGATTGGATCGCCTTCGTCCATGAAGAGAAGTCCGCGTTTGGTGTGGTCGAAATGAGCGATGGGCTCGCCGATCTGGAGTGGTACATTCAAGGCGGAGACGATTAGTTTGGTTAGTTAGCCTTTCTGAGATTCGTTCTAGAGCGCGAGCACCGACGACCACAGAACGTCCGGTCGCCCTGTGCCAGGTCATTCGCCCGTTTTCGCCGCGCATTCACGGAGAATGGAGCCATGGAACGACCCATCGACTTCTGGCGCGAACGGCGCATGCAGTGCAGCGGCTGCGGCCATTGTCTCGTCATCGACCTGGACTGGCTCCACCGCTGGGAGCAGGGCAGGGAGAAGTGCCCCGGCTGCGGCCTGACGTGCGCGCACCAGGACGCGCCCCGAGTCACGGTCGACCACGACAATCCCGCCCTCGACGACGACCAGGTTGCGACCTTCTTCTGGTACCACACGAGCACGCAGCCGGACTGGCCGACGAGGAACTTCGACCCAGCGGCGGACCTGACGCCCGGGATCCGACGGATGATGGGCGGCGACGAGAGGGTCGCCGCGTGGGCGGCTCATCAGCGGGCAAAGGCGCTCCACGTCGGCACGTACGAGGCCGCGGTCCACAACATGCTGCGTCGGATGCGCGACCAGGCCGACCGGGGCAATCAGTTCTACCTCTACCGAGTGCACCTGAAGCCGTCTGTCGTCGAGCGGGAGGGCTGGATCATCGATCCCAGCAACTGGCTCGGCGACGTCGTCCTCGACGAGGTCTGCCCTCCAGGAGTCGACGTCGCCCGCTACCTCAACTACCACGAGGATCCCGGCGGGCTCTCCCTGGCGCTGGGACGGGAAGCGATCGACGGCGTCCAACGGGTCGCCGTTCCGCTCTTGGATTCCTGGGACGTCGACTGGGTCGGAGAAGCCGCCGCGGACCTCGAGGGCGCTTCAGACGCTTTGGGCCCGGAGCCCGGCAAGTTGGGCCGGTTCAGGCCACCGTCGTCTCCGCGAGCCGCCCTGGCCCGTGAGCTCGGTGCTGCCCTGGCCGGTCGGCTGCCCATTAATCTCCGGGATCAGTTTGAGTCGGCCGTGTCGTTCGGTGAGGGGGACGACCCAGTGCTGTGGGCGCGGCGGACGATCCGTCTTTTCGGGCTGATCGAGGACCCGGCGCGCGTGCTGGCGGCGCTGGATAGAGTCGAGCGCCGACGGGTGTGAGGGCCCGGCAGACAAAATCCCCCAAGTGCGCATCATGGAGAGGCGTGAGGGATGTAGTGGTCTCAGGTTAGTACTGACTGGCTCGAGCCGCCGTCGGCTCGTATCCCAAACAAAAACGCGGCACGTAAGCTTTAAACGGTCCGATGCCCAGGGTGATTCGTTTCCGCGAGCTCCGTCGAAAGAACCTCGGTCGCCCACTCGTGCCGCCAAGCCATCGCGGTCGATGCGTCGCCGCGGCTCTATTGGCTGGCCAGCCCAGCACCGGGCGCGCAGGCCCCGAAGCGGTACAGCTCGGGGCCTGCGTGCCGACGTCCGATCAGAACGCGTCCGGGTAGATCCGCTTGGCGATCGTCTCGACGGCTCCGATGTTGCCCAGGGTGCCCGGGTGCAGATCGCTTTCGGGGATGGCGATGAGGAGGTCGTTCTTCACTGCCGGGACGTCGGGGAAGGTCTTCTTGAGGTAGCTCCGGGTCTGCTCCTCGTGTTCGGGGCCGGTGACTCCGAAGACGATCGCTTCGGGCTTGCGGCTGATGACTTCTTCGGGGTTGATCTCGGCGGCGAAGAAGTCTGAGAACTGCGGGTCCTCGGGGTCGGAGACGTTGTCGCCTCCGGCGGTCTTGATGATGTCTGCTTCAACGCCTGCACCGATCGCCGTCAGCGAGTTGCCTTCGACGTAGAGCTGCGCGACAGTCGGGCGGGTGTGCCCGGCAATGCCGTCCTTGACCGCAGTGAGGCGGTCTTCGCCGTCCTTAATGAGCTCGTCGGCGGCGTCGGGGGTGTCCATGATCGTTCCGATGTTCTCGATGTCGGTGAACACGTCTGTGACTTCGGCGCTGTTGCGCCGGTCCGCGCAGCCCCCGGTGGCGACGTAGGCCTCAGCGCCATTGTCGTTGAGCTGGTCGATGCTGGCATATCCCTGCTCGGCGGTGAACTCGTAGGACGTCGGGGAGAGGACGAGGTCTGGTTTGGTGGCGAGGAGGTCTTCGCGCGTCGGCGGGGCGTCGGTGCTGAGAACGGGGATGTCGTCGGCCTTCTCTGTCAGGTCGTCGGGCAAGGGGGAGACACTGGTCTGGGCTTGGGCGACGATGGCGTCGTCCAGGCCCAGGCGCAGGAGCAGCTCGGTCTGGGTGGGCATGAGTGAAGCAACCCTGGTGGGGGTCGCCTCGAAGGTGAGCTCGCGTCCGCAATTCTCGATGGTGACGGCCCCTCCCGTGCCCTGCTGCTCGGCGGTGTCGGTGCTGACTGCGCTGCCGCAGGCGGCCAGGAGCAGTGGTGCCGCCGCGATGGCAGCGATGGCGGCGGTGATCCTGCTGCGGCGGGGTGTGGTGGTCATGTGATGGTGATTCCTTCCAGGGTTGAGGTCGATAGCGGTGCTGGCTGTTCGGCGGTTCGGGATGGTGCGTCGAAGAGGAAGTGCTGGGCCCCGGTGCGCGGGTGGGCGACGAAGGTGGACTCGACGTCGAACACGGATCGGATCAGGCCGGTGTCGAGGACCTCGTCGGGCGGCCCGGCGCAGACGAGGTGCCCGTCCTCAAGGATCGCGAGGGCGTCGCAGGTGCGGGCGGCGAGGTTGAGGTCGTGCAGGGCCACGAGGACCGTGCGGTCGGTGGCCCGCACGAGGTCGAGCAGCTCGAGCTGGTGGGCGATGTCGAGGTGGTTGGTCGGTTCGTCGAGCACCAGGACGGGTGTGTCCTGGGTCAGGGCCCGGGCGAAGAGGACCCGTTGCCGTTCGCCTCCGGACAGCGCCGAGAACGGGCGGCCGGCGAGGTGGGCGGCCCCGGCCCGGGCGAGAGCGTCGTGCGCGATGGCCAGGTCGTTCTCGGAGTCGCGGCCGAACCCCTTGCCGTGCGGGATCCTGCCCAAGAGGACGAGATCGATGACGGGGACCTCGAATTCCTCGCCGTGCTCCTGGGTCATGACCGCAACACGGCGGGCCATTTCCTTCTTGGGCACTGCGGTGAGGTCGGTGCCGTCGTAGCGGACGTGCCCGGGCGGAGGGGGCGCGATCCCGGCGACGGCCCGTAACAGGGTCGACTTGCCGCTTCCGTTGGGACCAAGGAGCCCCAGCACCGTGCCGGACGGGACGGAGAGGGTCACATTGGAGACGATCGGGCGTCCGCCGAGATGGACACTGAGGCCCGTGATATCGACTCTCATCGGCCCACTCCCACAATGTCAGCGCGGTCGCGGCGCAACAGCCAGAGGAAAAAGGGGGCACCGACGAGCGCGGTCAGCACGCCCAGGGGAACTTCGGAGGGTGCGGCGAGCGTGCGGGCGAGCAGATCGCAGATGGCCAGGAACGCGGCTCCACCGAGGACCGCGACCGGGAGCATCTTTCGGTGGTCGGCTCCGACAATGATGCGCGCGGTGTGCGGGATGATCAGCCCGACGAAGCCGATGCCTCCGGCGACGGCGACGACCGAACCGGTCAGGAGCGCGGCGGCGATGAGGATGCTGGTGCGCAGGCGATTGACGTTGATGCCCAGTGACGAGGCCGCGTCGTCGCCGATGAGCAGGGCGTTGAGCGCTCGTGCGCGGAAGCCGGCGAAGAGTCCCACGGCGGCCAGGGCAATGGCCGGGAGGACGAGGTGGTGCATGGTCGCTGCGGAGACGGAGCCGAGCAGGAAGAACATGATGCTGAAGACGTTCTGCGCGTCGGTGGAGATCGTCAGATAGCTGGTGATGGCGCTGAAGAGCGAGCCGAGCGCGACGCCGGCGAGGATGAGCCGCTGAGGGGCGATCCGTCCTCCCTTGCGGGCGAGGAAGTACACCGCAGCGGTCGCGACGAGCGCGCCGGCGAACGCCCAGATGCCGATCCCGAGCCCGCTCAGCCCGACCCCGAGCACGATCGAGGACACGGCCCCGACGCCAGCGCCGGCGGAGACACCGAGGATGTAGGGCTCGGCCAGGGAGTTGTGGACGACAGCCTGCATGAGTGCCCCGGCCAGCGCCAGCGCGGCACCGGTCATGGCCGCCAGGATCGTGCGCGGCAGGCGGAACTGCCACACGGCGCTGTCCTGGACCGTGGTCAGCGACCCGTCGGACATCCACGGCATGCCCGGCACCAGGTGCCCGGTGATGATTTTGGCCGCGTCTTCCAGCGTGACCGTGATCGTGCCGATGCTGGCGGAGAGCACGACCACGGCCACCAGCGTCAGTGCGAGGCCTGGCACGAGGATCCGCACGGCGAGACTGCCTCGACGTCGCTCCACTGCTGCCGTGACGCGGGGAGTGCCGGAGGGTTGTGGCTTCCTGCCGCTTGCCGGTGTGGACGGTGAAAGGGGTGTCTGATCGGTTTGTGCTGAGGTCATGAGGAGCGGTCGGCCTTCTCTGTATGTCGGGTGAGTAGTCCGGTCGTGCTGGCTGCGAAGCTGAGGACGGCGGCGGCGAAGTCGTGGACGCGGTCGAGGTGGTTGGTGCCGTGCCCGGTGCGCGGTGCGTGCCAGATCGCGGCATCTGCACCGGCGTCAAGAAGGGCTTCGATGACTCGACGTGTGTCGGCGGCGGATACGCGGGAGTCCTCGTCCATCACGACGCCCAAAAAGCGCGGCAGCGGACCCGAACAGGCGGCGAGGGCCTGGGCGCGGTGCAGTGGGGAGATCGCACGGAGGCGTTCGCGGCCTTGGGACGTGTCGGACGTGCCGAACTCCGCGATCCAGTGCCGGCCGAGCGGATGAGCGTCAAGGTTGAGCAGGTCCAGCGGCGCGGCGGTGCTGACGATCCCGGCGCAGAGCTCAGGGTGGCCCAGTCCGCAGCTGGTCGCGATCACGCCGCCATGGGAGGCCCCGACGAGGACGAGCTGGTCTGGGCGCGTGTACCCGGAGTCGATGAGGCTGCGGGCCGCTGCGGCGAGGTCGGCGATGGCCTGGTGCTTGCGGTCGCCTCGACCGGCGTCGCGCCACGCTGCGCCGCGCTCCCCGCCGCCGCGGACCTGTGCGATCGCGTAGCCGCCGCCGGCCTCGGCCCATGCCGGCACGCTGGGTTCGAAGATCGGCAAGGCCGGCACCCCGAAGCCGCCGTAGCACGTCAGTATCAGGGGGCCTGGTCCGCGGTCCGGGCCCGGACCTGTCACCACGACGGAAATCTGGACACCGTCGTCGGCTCTCGCGACGTGACGCAGGGTACGCACTGGGGCTGACGCGGCCGCCAGTCGACGCTGGTGGGGGGCATCGTGGACGTCGTCCAGGGACAGGACACGCGGGGGAGTCGTGGGTCCTTCCACCATGACCGCCACCCGCCCGGCATCGACTGCGATCCCGGTCGCCACGGCCGGTTCGCCCCGGAAGACCACTGACCGTTCGGTGACGACGTGTCCCTGGTCGAGCTCGAGGACGACGCTGGCACCGGCCCGCACGGCGGTGGCGACGACCCTGCTCCCGGCGATGGTCCAGGAGGTGATCTTCGCCTCGGGGTCCTCCCAAGTCCACAGCACGTCGCCGTGCTCGAGCCCCATAGCCTGCAGTCGACGGCCATCGTCGACGACCACGGCATCGGTGAGCGCGGCGACTCGGGTGACGGCGGGCAGTTGCCCGATCTGCCGGCCGGTGGAGTGGTCGATGAGACGGGTCACGCCGCCGGGGCGGCTGATGGCGACGAGCCCGGCCGCGCCTCCGGGGAAGAGCCTGCTGGTGGCCGCCTCCGGCGTGACCGAGACGCAGACATCGCCACTGCGGGGCCGGTAGACGACATGGCTGCTGGATGGGCGGGCGAAGAGCTCCAGGGCAGAAGCATCGGCGCGCCACAGCATCGGGTCGTAGCGGCAGCGGACATCAGTGAAACGGCGCAGCCGCCCCGAGGCGGTGTCCAGCACCGCCAGATGGGCATCCTCGTCGGCGCGCTCGGCCAGCTGCATCGCGATGTGGACTCGGTCCGGCGAGGGAGACATCGTCAGGATGTGGTCCTCGGTCTCGAATACGGAACGGTCGGTGGCGACGTCGTAGACTCCGCGCCGCTGCCGGTGCTCGGCCCTGCCCAGGGCGAACCCGTGATCGGGCAGGCCGGGCCGGGCGTGGCGCTCCCAGCGGGTGAGGGCGGCGTCGATGACGGGATGGATGGAGGGAGGGACTGCGTTCACGCTCACCTCCCGACCGGGTCGCGGCCGGCACCGGGCCAGTACAGCTGGCCGCCCTCGTCAAGGGCAGTGGGCACAGTGAACGTGTCGAAGCGGTCCTCGCCGACGAGATGGACCTCGGAATCTCCGCCCCGCGAGACCGCGACGAGGGCCCCCGTGGGATCGACGGCGACGGCACGGCGCTGCGCGGGAGAGTCCCCGACCGGGTCCCAGGGCAGTCGGCCGGGGACCGGTGGGCGCGACATCGCCGGCAGCGGGACCTCCCCGTCCTGCTGGAGGGCTTGGTCGCGGCGATCGATCAGCGTGAGCGTGTCCGCCTCGGGGTGGATGGTGGCCACGGCGGCGCGCCCGCCGCCGAGTCCGAACCGGAATGCCAGCCCCGCAGGAAGGCCGATGCTGGTGGACACACCCGTAGCCAAGTCGATCTCGACGAGCGCATTAGACCATTGAGTCCAATTGGTCGGCGATTCCGGCCCGCCGCGCACGATGCCCAGAGCGCTGCCGGTGGCGGGGTCGAAGCGGAGGTAGAAGGCGCGTCCGGGAACCGGCCACGGTACGACGCCGATCGGGCGAGGCACCCCTTTGTCGACGACGAAGCGTTCGAGGCCGCGGCTAGTGGCCGTGGCGAAGATTCCGGATGCCTGGTCGACGACGTCGCCGTGCCCGTCATCGGCGAGATCGTCGGTGGTTCTGCCCGCCAGGAGCGGCACGTGGGCCCCGACGCGCAGGCACTGCTGCAGCGGGATCGCCTCGATGGCTCCGGGTTCCCGATGGCGCAGCACCACGTGCAGGCTGCCATCGGCTTGATCCGGGGCGACCAGGACGCCGGGTTCGCCGGTCTGGGTGCGGAATCGGGTCGAACTGCCGGCGCTTCGGTCGATGACCGTGACGACATCGCTCCAGGGCTCGGCATTGGCTCCGAGCCCTGTGCTCACGACGAGGTGCTGGCCAGCGGGATCGCAGGCCAGGTGCTCGGCTGGAATCGCCACGGGGACGCTGGCATCGCGATCGCCGCCCCGGATCACGACCGCGCCGCCGAGATCGTCGACCCCGGCCCATGCACCCTCCTCGAGCGCGAGGATCCCCGCGTGCTCGGCGAGGACTCCCGACCCGAGATCGGTGATGACGCAGTCGCGCAGGGAGTAGGCGCGGCCGGCGCGGTGATCGGCGATGACGAGCTGCTGTGACGACATGCACCCACCATAGTTGAAAGTGAGAATCGTTTGCAAGTAGAGTGGTGAGGGTCCGCACCCGCGGACCGTGTCGGTCAAGGACTGGCATGTATCACCAATTGAGAGGAGACCCTCATGAGCGAGAAGACCGTGGCGGAGATCGAAGAGACCGAGCAGCTGGCCCACCTGTCGGCCACGCACTCGAACGCACTCGTCGAGAACCCGTTCGACTGACTGCGTCAGGCTTGCTGCCTCGGCAGTGAGCATTACCGTCCCGGTCGGGCAGCCGCAGGGCTGTCCGACCGGGCCTGTTCGAGAGGCTTCACATGCTCACAGAACTCAAATTGACCGAGGTCCCCGACACGGGTGCCTCGATCCTCCTCGACCACGCTGGTGCCGGCGTCGCGCGTACCGCGTCCGGACGCTTCCTCAGGCTGCAATCGCCGCCACCGCGCCTCGTCGGCACCCTGGCCGGAACCGACGAGGGCACGACGCAGTCGCGGGAGCATGCCGCGGACCTCAGTGCCGAGCTCCAAGCGCGAGAAGCCGCGGACGCGCAGATCCGGTGGCCGGCCCGGCGGCGTCAGGTCGTGCTCATCGGCACCGGCGAAGTGCCCGATGACGTCGCAGCAGCGCTGCAGCAGTGGGAGGTCTGCGTCACTCGCCACCGCAATGCCGACGAGTTCGACGCCGCCCGGGACCAGGGGAGCGACCTCGTGATCGCCTACGCGGCAGTGCCTGCCGACCGCGATGCCTGGGCTGGGCTCGACCGGCTGCCGAAGGCGGGTACGGCGTGGCTGCGCGCCTATCGGGAAGGCGAGATCTGTTTCGTCGACCCGGTCAGCGTTACCGAGGATGATCCCACCAGCGAGCACGTCCGCCGCCGCAGATTGGCTGCCAGCCTCGTGCCCGAGGAGCTCGCGGCCTGGCAGGCCGCCGCGCCAACGTCGAACGCACCGCTGCCGGTCGCGGCCCGCGCCTGGTGCGTGGCCCGGATCCTCAGCGTCGCCGCGGCATGGGCCCAGGACACGCCCGAGGTCGAGCGCTACCGACGGACCCTATGGAAACTCGTCCCTGCCACAGGCACCAAAAGCGAGCACCCGGTGATCGCCTACCCGACTCCGTACGCGCCAGATGCAAGGGCCACCCGCCGATGACAGGCCACGGCCCGCGCGCGCACTCCTGCCGCGCCGATGACGGCACCGTTCTCCAAGGCCTGTTGTGGCAAAGCCCGAACCCGGCCGGCGTGGTCATGATCCGCACCCCTTACGAGGCCGCCGCCCACGCGTCGACGGCGCGGTCGTGGGTCGAGCGCGGCTACCACTGCCTCGTCCAGGATGTGCGAGGCCGCTATGAGTCCTCCGGAATCTGGCAACCCTACCAGCACGAGGCCGCCGACGGCTTGGCCCTGCTGGGCGTCCTCGCCGAGGACCACCCCGACCTGCCCGTGATCACGTTCGGGGCCTCCTACGCCGCGCACACCGCGCTCGAGGCCGCCCGGGCAGCAGCAACCTCGAGGACCGCCGCCGTGCCCGCCGCGGTGATCACGCTGGTGCCCGCACTTGGCCTGGCCGAAACAGCGTGGGACGCACACGGGCGTCCTCAGACCACACACCGCATCGGTTGGTGGCATCAACACGGCCGTACCCGACGCACCCAAGATCCACTGTCGGACGACGCGCTACGGGCCCGCTCCCGCGACGTCGCCGCCCTCGGCCTGACCGGCGCGGCCCGGGCCTGGGGGTGGGACGAGGCCGACTGCGAGGCCTGGGCCAGGCTGTGGACGGCCGCGCGCACCGACCTCACGACCCGCTACGCCGGACTGCACATGCCGCTGCTGGTCATCAGCGGCACGAAGGACTTCTTCGACCACGACGCGAACCGCCTGGCAGCCTGCTGGAGTGGCAAGAGCCACATCGTCACCGGACCCTGGGGACACCGTCTGATCACCGGGATCACCGATCCGGTACTGCGCCAACAGGTCCGCGACGCCGGAGGCCTGGGAACCATCATCGACTCCTGGGTTGCCTGCCACGGGCCCTCGGGCAGCCCCGCACCATGGGCGGCACAGCTCCGTCGGGTCAGACGGAGCCGTTCCAACTTCGACCCGGCAGATGGCCAGTGGCATCACGAAAGGACCCTCACCATGAGCTCCGCGAACTCGGACACCCTTCCTGGGGGAGCCAACTCAACGAAGACCAAACAGGACAATGCGCTGCCCGAACTGCCAATCGAGGCCCTCGTGGACAGCGAGTGCGGGGTGATTCGCTCCGTGCGCGAGGTCCCGCACCCCACCGGCGCACCGCAGGCGTACCTGGGCCTGACCGCGGCCGTCGCCGATGCCAGGCAATTGGGAGAGTGGCCCGCCGACCGGGTCTCCCTGGGCACCTCGTTCAGCGACCCAGCGCAGGCGCGGATCGCCGCGATCGCCGAAGGCATCGAACGGTACTGCGGGAACTGGCTGCCCGCCGAGCTGCCTGCCTGCGAGCTGCGCATCGGCAGTTACGAGGAGCTGACGTCGGCAGGGCTGAGCCTCATCGGGCTCGACGATCTCCCCTCGTTCGCCTCCTGGCAGTACGAGAGAGCCGGCTTCCCCTACGCCCCGCTCACCGCCGACACCCCGACCCTGTGGACCAGATGCACCGACCTGCTCGGTGCCGACGTGTGGATGCCTGCCTCGCTGGTGTACCTCAACTGGCGGCAATCTCGGTTCCGCGACCTGCCGCGCATCCATCACCTCAACTACGCGGGCATCGCCACGGGTCAGGGAGTCGACGACGCCCGCGACCGCGGCGTGCTGGAGATCATCGAACGCGACGCACTCGAGCTGTGGTGGCACCTCGACGGCCCTACCATCGGCATCGACCCGGCCACCGTGCCCGGCTTGCTCGACGACCTGGCCGGCAGCGACCTCGAGGTCTCGCTGGCAGTGATGCCCTCGGAATTCGCCTCCGCGATCGCGGCCCTGGTGTTCGATCCCGCGCGCGGCATCTACGCCGCAGGATTCTCCGCCGCGCTGGACCCCGCTCGTGCCGCCCGCAAAGCCGTCCTCGAAGCCGTCCACACATGGGTCTACACCCAAGGCTGCACCGACAAGCAGGGATGGGTGTTCCGCGCCGTCGAGCAGGGACTGATGGCCAAGGGCCTCTATTTGGACTTCCGGGACGACGCCAGCTACCTCGACGCCGCCGGCCCCGAGTGCGAGCACATCATCGACCTAGGCGCACATGTCCAGCTGTGGCTCGACCCCCGCATCCACCACGAGGCGCGCCGCTTCACCGCCCCGGCGCAGGGGATCCGGCCGATCGACGACATCCCGACGACGTCCATGCCCGAGATACACCAGAAGCTGGCCGACGCCGGGCACCAGGTGCTCACGCGCGACCTCACCACCGACGACGTGCGGCGCACATCTCTGCGGGTCGTGCGCACGTTCGTCACCGGACTCGTTCCCAACGCGCCCGCGGCGTTCTCCTATCTGGGGATGGGCCGCTTCCCCGACGCCGCACTCAAGCGGAAGTGGCGCAACTCATGGGCCGGCACGCCGGCCGATGTATCCCTGATCCCGCCACCGCACATGTAGGACCCAGATGATCTCGCAACCAACACAGGCCACTGCCTCCGACGGTACCGCCAGCCGCGCCGTAGGGCTCCCGCCACTCCTGGGCCAGGCACTCGGACCCCTGGTGCCCGGTGCCCCGATCCCACCGGGGCCCCGCATGAACCCCTGGGACCGGGCCGGAGCCCGGCCCGTCACCACGCTGCCCGACGGCGTCAAAGCGCTGCTGGAGGGCCTCTGGCTCAGTCCCGGATACCACCGCGGCCCGGACGGGAAGACGACGCGGATCCGGCAACGCCCGGTCCCATCAGCAGGCGGTGCCTACCCCGTCCACACGCACCTCGTGATCAGCAGTCTCGGTGCTGCGGGCCTCGATCCCGGCCTCTATGCCTACGATCACGAGCACGACACCTTGCTCCGACGCCACGATGAACGACCAGCAGGCCGCCGCCCCGGGGCACCCGAGTCCGCGGATTCCTGGATGGTGTTCACCGTCCAGCCCGGGCGAAGCTTCGGACGATACCGTCACCGCGCCTGGCCGCTATGGATCGCCGATGCCGCCTACGCTCTCACCGCCGCCGAATTCCTCCTCGACGATCCCGCCGAGACGCTCATCGGCCCAGCCGCCGGGCTCCGCGATCTGCTCGCGTTCGCCCCTGGCGCAGACACGGGCTGGTGGCTCTCCCGGGGACTCGTCCCCGAGATGCCACTGGTCGCCATCCGCCTGCCCAGACGCATCCGCGTGAACCGGCCTCGAAGCACGGCGCTGGCGAGAAGACGCTCACCGTCGCTGGCCACCTTCGCCACAGGTGAACCGGGGGCGGCGAGCAGTCGGACCCTCCACTTGGCGCAGAGGTCGGGACAGGCCTGGCTGCTGGGGGCCGACCGGATCGAAGCATGGACCGTCTCGCCCCAGGACCCGCCCCGACAGATCGCACGGGCGGTGTGGAACGCGCATCGATGCGCGGCCCGCCTGGTGTACGACGCTGCCGAGTCCGATCGGTGGAGGTGCCGGCCGGTGTCGGGCTTCGCCGCCACCGGGCAATCGTGGGTCATCCATGCCCTGGCCCTGCTCGATGCAGGCGACGAGGAGTCCGCGCCATGATGATCGTGCACCAGTTGTGGAGGCAGGCCTCCCGCTTCCCGGGCCTGCTCGCCGCCAGCGCAGGGCTGCTCGTGCTGGTCATGGGCACCTACGTCGGTCAGGCCATTGCGATCGCCTCGGCGATGTCGGCGGTCCTTGGTGGGCAGGCAGGCCACATATGGGTGGCGTTGGGCGCGATCGTGGGCATCGCCCTGGTCCGGCTCGTGCTCTGCCTGGCGCAGACCTCTGCGGCAGCACGCCTCGGCGGGCGGGTCCGCACCGCGATCCGCGATCGGGCCATGACGCTTGCACTCACTTCCGACCGCCTCCATGACACGACCGCACGCGACGGCACTCTGCGGGCAAGCCTGTCAGACGGCATCGACGGCACGCACGCCTATGTCTCGAAGTACATCCCCGTCATCGTGCAGGTCCTCATTGCCTGCCCGGTCCTGGTGGTCGTGCTGTTCATCCTCGACTCGTGGGCGGGCCTGGTCGTCGGCCTCGGCGTGGTCCTGGCACTGGCCGGGCCGATGGTGTGGAAGCGGATGATGTCCCGGAGAGGACTGGACCACTGGGACAGCTACGAGGCCCTCAGCGCCGATCTCCTCGAGTCGCTGCGCGGCATGGGAACTCTGCGGGTCCTCGGCGACGTCCCGGGAACGCGGCGACGCCTGCATGCCCGCTCCGAGAGTCTGCGCCGGGCTACCGAACGGGTGATGCGGGTGTCGCTGGCCGAGACTGGGATCACCGACTTCGCCATCCAGGCCGGCATCGTCGCCGCGGCTGCCATGGCGATCGTGCACGCCGTCACCGGCCACGGCCCCGCGATGGAGGCCTACCTCATCCTCCTGCTCTCCGCAGAGGCGTTCCGACCGATCCGGGAGCTGTCGCGGCACTGGCACGCCGGGTTCCTCGGTCTCACGGCCATCCCCGGCCTCGATCGGATCGGCGCGTTCGACCCGGCAGACGACGGATCCGCGGCCGCCTCGGACGGCCAGGACTGCCCGGACGTGGATTGCGCGGAGGCGCTGGCCATCCGGGATCTGTCCTTCCGGTACCCCGATGCGAAGACGCCGGTCCTAGACGGTGTCGCATTCACCGCCCGGCGGGGTGCGCTCAGCGCCGTGGTCGGGCCGTCCGGGGCCGGGAAGTCGACCCTGTTCGATCTGCTCCTTGGGTTCCTCACCCCCGATGGGGGCAGTCTCGAACTCGATGGCCGCCTCCTGCGCAGCGGCGATGTCGCAGTCGTCTCGCAGCGGCCGGTGCTCTTCGCCGACACGGTTCGGAACAATCTGTGCGTCGGTGCCGCGCGCACCGATGCCGAACTGGAGCAGGCCTGCCAGGCCGCGGGGATCTGGACGGACATCGAGGCCCTGCCTCACGGGCTGGGCACGGAGGTGACGGAGGCCGGCTCCAGTCTCTCCGGCGGTCAGCGGCAACGCCTCGCCCTGGCCCGTGCCCTGCTGGTCAAGCGCCCGGTGCTGCTGGTCGACGAGCCGACCAGTGCCCTGGACTCGAGCAGGGCCCGGGCCGTCGTCGACACGCTGCACCGAGTCGCCGCCGACCGCATCGTCATCATGATCAGCCACCGCCCGGAGACCCTGGAGGGAATCCCGAACGTGCTCAGCCTCGGCCCGGCGCAGGTCACGCAGGAGGCCTCATGAGGGTCCCGGCCTCGTTGAAGGCGTTCGGTTCCCTGGTGCCGGCCCTGCGTCCGGAATGGCCGGGAATGGTGCGCAGCTATGTCATCGGAACGATCAGCGCCATGAGCCTTGTGGCCCTGACGGTGCTCTCGGCCTGGGCCGTGGGCCACGCCGTCGTCGACCGCGTCCTGCCCGGACCCGTCCTGTGGCTGGGCCTCGGCGGCCTGGTCCTCGCCCGTACGGTGCTGACCTGGAGGGAGATGGACGTCTCGCACGCGCTGGCCTATCGGGTGCTGGCCCGGCTGCGGATGGCGCTGTTCGACGCCTACGCGCGCAGCGTGCCTGGAAAGAAGCGCGAGCATTCCGGGCGCGTGGCCAGCGTGGCCATGGACGACATCGAGAAGCTGGAGTTCTTCTACGCCCACACCATCGCCCAGGTCGCCACCTCGATCACTGTCTTCCTCGCCTCGGCGATCACCGCACTGGCGATACTGCCCCCAGCCGGGGGAGTGGTCGTCCTCGGCGGTGCAGTCATCGCCACCAGCGCCTTCTACTGGGCCCACACGGCCCGCCGCCTCGGAGCTGCCGAGCAGCATGAGAGGACCGAGATGTCGGCGGGGATCGTCGACGCACTGGGGGCGCTGCGCGAGGTCCTCGCCTACAACCTGACCTCTCGAGTCGTCCACGACACCCGAGAAGCGACAGCGCGCGCCACGACCATCGCCCGCCGCCGGGAGATGCTCGCCCAGCTGGTGACCTCTGTGCGCGAGCTGACCGTCACGGCCGTGGTCATCGGCGTCATCGCCACCAGCGCGATCTCCGCCGGAGTCCTCGACGGCAGCGGTGGCGAAGCGATGTCGGCGGCGGTCCTCCCGGCCCTGATCGCGCTGTCGATCGCGGGTGTCTCGGCCGTGACTGATGCGACGACGACCGTGACGCAGCTGCACCCGCTCACTGCCAGCGCCGAACGCGTGTCGGCCGGGATCCACCGCGCCCCGGTCGTCCGCACGCCCGAGACGAAACGAGCTCTGCCCGACGGATCCCTGGGCCTGCGCTTCGATCATGTCTCGTTCAGCTACGAGGACAGGAAACCGACGTTGCGCTCGTTCACCGCCGAGATCGAACCGGGCGAGCACGTCGGCCTGTCGGGGGCCTCCGGAGCGGGCAAGAGCACGATCATCGCGCTGGCGTCCCGGCTCTGGGACCCCGACGGCGGAGCGATCGAGTTCCGAGCCGAGGACGGGACCACCGTGCCCGCGACCGAGATCGACGACGACGACCTCAGGCAGGCGGTCGCCGTCGTCGACCAAGAGGCGACGCTCTTCCATGGCAGTGTCCGCGACAACCTCATCAAAGGTACACGGACGCGGCCCGACCACGAACTGGAGAACGTGCTGGCCCAGGTCGGAGCGGCCGAGTGGATCAGCCTGGACGATCAGCTGGGACAGGGCGGTGTCCGCCTGTCCGGAGGGCAGCAGGCGCGCCTGTGCCTGGCCCGGGCACTGGCCCGCAGCCCACGGATCCTCCTGGTCGACGAGGTCACGGCCAGCCTCGATCCGACGACAGAGCACGACATCTCCCAGGTCCTCGCCGACTTCCCCGGGACCGTACTGTTCGCCTCGCACAGACATGAATCGCTGGCTCGCACGGCGCGGGTCAACAGGATTGAGAGCGCCTAGACGAGCCACCGGCGGGATCACCACGCTCGCACTCGGCCGATACCCAATCCTCGTTCGGGCCAGTCTACCGAGAGGTCGGACGAGGACGACCATCGACTTCAGTGCCGCCTACGTGGACCTGAACGTCACTGTCGCCCCGTGACCACCCCCACGGGAGCACGGTGCTGTACGGGCTTTGGCGCGCTGCTGGTCATCGTCGGCAACGCGATCATGGCCACCATCACGGTCTTCATCTTCGTACACCCCTGCCTCAATCACCTGCCTGCGGCGGCGCAGGCAGATGTGCGCGGCTAAAGCAGTGCCGTCCGGTCCACGACGCGCCCCGGCCCGTATGCGGATGCCACCGGCACCCAACCGAATCAGTGCATTGAGGTGAGGCTTACCTTAGTGTGCTAAAGTTGTAGCGATTGGGCTCGCCTCTCGGCCGGTCCACGAGCAGGAAGAGAGACATGCTCATGACCAATATCCGTATCGACCACGACGCCTCGGCGCTCTATCAGGCCGAGGTTCTCGGTCGAAGACAGGTCTCGCCGAATATAATGCGGGTGACCCTGGGTGGGGCGGACTTGGCAGGCTTCGAGTTCCTGGGCTTCGACCACTGGTGCCGGCTGGCGCTGCCCGTTCACGGCGGGCAGCAGCTCGGCAGGCTACCGGCCGCGTTCAACCTGACGGGATATCTGAAGTACCTGCGGCTGCCTAAGGGAACCCGCCCGGTGATCCGCAACTACACGTTCCGTCAGTTCCGCGCCGCAGCCCGGGACGGTCCCGAGGTGGACATTGACTTCGTTGTCCACGGCGACGAGGGCGTCGCCGGGCCGTGGGCGCGGACCGTCGAGTCCGGTGCCCCGGTCGCGTTTATCGACCAGGGGCGGGGCTTTGCCCCCGTTCCCGCCGACCGGACGCTGTTGGTGGCCGACGAATCCGCTCTCCCGGCCGTTGCCGGGATCCTGCGTGACCTGCCGCGAGAGACCACTGGGCACGCCCTGATCGAGGTCCTTGATGAGGCCGACATCCAATCCGCTCAGGCCCCTGCGGGCATGGATGTCCGCTGGCTGGTCCGTGGGGCCGGCCAATCCCCTGGGGCCTGGGTCCTGCCGGCCCTGGAAGACCTGGAGTTCCCCGTCGGCCAGCCCTATGTCTTCGCCGCCGGGGAGAGTGCGCTGGTGACGGGGGCCCGCCGACACCTCGTCAAGGCCAGGGCGGTGCCCAAGCGCAACATCACCTTCGTCGGCTATTGGAAGGAGGGACGATCCTCGTGAACCCCAAACGACCACGAGCATGGATGCGACGGCACAAATATCCGTGACGACGGCCCGTGAGTGTGAGCGGCGTCGGACAGTCCAAGATTGCAGACCAAGCAGCAGCGCCTCGCCGCTCTGTGTGAGCAGCGGTGCACTTGGATATTGTTTCATGGTAAGTAATTCTCAAGTGCAGTAAAGGAAAGGTGGTGCGCGTGGCGCAGCGACTCGATGACCCCGTCTCCGTGACGCGGGCAGAACCGAAGACGCCAACGGAGGCGTCGGTGGAGCAAGGTTTCTTCGCGCCGGTGCGCGGCAGTCTCGCCGGGATCATCGGGCTGAGCGTGCTTGGCGCGGTCACCGGCGTGGTCCCGTTTATCGCGATCGTCGAGCTGGCCCGCACGCTGCTGCCCGCGGTCTCCGGTGGCTGGATCGACGTCGGCCGGGTGTGGCTGATCGTCGCCGTGGCGGTGGTGGCGTTGTTCGTGAGTTTTGGGGCCGCGTTCGCCTCTGGGTTGGTGAGCCATCTCGCGGATGCGCGGCTGCAGCACTCGCTGCGGGGGCGCATCGTGGGGCATCTGCGACGGTTGCCGTTGGGGTGGTTCGATCGTCGCGCCTCGGGAACGGTGCGCAAGCTGGTGGAAAATGACGTCAACGCGCTGCACCAGCTGGTGGCCCACGCCATCCATGATGTCGTCACCGCGGTTACGGTGCCGGCGGTGAGTCTTGTCTACCTGTTCGTCGTGCAGTGGCAGCTGGCCCTGGCGGCTCTGGTGCCATTGGTGGTCACGGCGATCCTGTACCCGGTGCTGATGCGCGGCGGGGCGGAGAAGTACCGGCAGTACGACGAATCCACCGCAGCTTTGTCCGAGGCGACCGTCGAGTTCGTCCACGGGATCGCGGTGGTCAAGCGCTTCGGCCAGGTCGGCCGCAGCCACCGCCGCTACCGGGACCAGACGAAGCAGTATTCCCGGTTCGTCGCCGAGTGGACCCGCGAGACCGCGACGATGTTCACCGTCATCGAGATCATCACCTCCCCGGTGGTCGTCCTGGTGTGGCTGCTCGCGGCCGGCCTGTGGCTCGTGGGTGCAGGAGTCGCGGCCCCGATCGATGTGCTGCCCGGGCTGCTGATGGGACTCGGGCTGACCGGCCCGCTGTTGAAGCTGGGCTCCTCGGCCCAGTTTCTGCGCGATGCCACCAAGGCGCAGGCCTCGCTGTCCGGGTTCTTTGCCCTGTCTCCCGTGCCGCCGCCGGACGAGCCATCCATCCCGCAGGGCCGCGGCGTCGTCTTCGACAATCTCTCCTTCAGCTATGACGGTGAGCACCGGGTGCTGCACGGGGTCACGGCGACCTGCGCGCCGGGCACCGTGACGGCCTTGGTCGGTGCGTCCGGATCGGGGAAGTCAACGCTGGCCAAGCTCGTGCCCCGCTTCTACGACGCTGAGTCCGGCACGGTGGCGATCGGAGGTGCCGACGTCGCCCAGGTCCCGGCAGCCAAGCTGTATCGGTCGGTAGGGTTCGTGTTCCAGGATGTGCAGCTGCTGCGGGCGAGCCTGCGGGAAAACATCCGCCTGACACGGCCCGACGCCGCCGCCGAGGAGGTGGAGGCGGCCGCCCGTGCCGCGCAGATCCACGACCGCATCGAACGGTTCGAGCGCGGCTACGACGCGGTCGTCGGCGAGGACGCCAACCTCTCCGGCGGGGAGGCTCAACGGGTGACGATCGCCCGCGCCCTGCTCGCCGACGCCCCCGTGCTCGTCCTCGACGAAGCGACTGCCTTCGCCGACCCGGATTCGGAGGCTGCGATCCAACGGGCCCTGTCCACACTCGCTGCGGACCGGACGGTGCTGGTGGTCGCCCACCGTCTGCACACCATCACTGGCGCGGACCAGATCCTCGTCCTTGACGACGGGCGGATCGCCGAGTCCGGCACCCACACCCAGCTCGTGGCCGCAGGTGGCCAGTACGCCCGGATGTGGTCCGACTACCAGGACAACCACACCCGCACTTTCCCGGAAGGAGCCCAGGCATGATTGGCCGCCTGCTGCACTACTCGTCCCCGCGAGCCCGCCGCCTGCTGATCACCGAATTGGTGTTCATCGTCGCCACCGCAGTCCTGCAGGGGGCGGCCTTCCTCCTGCTCGTCCCATTGCTGCAGGCGCTGCTGCGCGGTGATACCGATGCCGCATGGTCGTGGCTGACCGTCATGGCAGCCGTGGGTGCCGGATACGTGGTCACCACGTGGTTCGCCAGCCAGATCGGGATGAAGGCTAGCGGCGCGCTGCTGGACTCCCTGCTGACGCGGCTCGGCGACCGGCTGATCGAGCTGCCGGTCGCGTGGTTCGGTCAGGACCGGTCCGGCCTGGCGGCCGGGATCGCGACGCAGGGCGCAATGTTCGTCTCCAATATGCCCTATGCGATCCTGCGCCAGATACTGATCGGGTTCATCACGCCCGGCACGGTGTTGGCGGGCATGTATGTCTTTGACTGGCGGCTCGCTGTGGCGATGACGGTGATGGTGCCGGTGATCCTTTTCGGGTACCGGTGGTTGCAGCGGGCGATCGGCCGCGGTGACGTTGTCCACGCCGAGGCCGTCACCGACGCCTCCAATCGGGTGATCGAATTCGCCCGGGCGCAGCCGGCCCTGCGCACGGCCGGCGAGGGGTCGATCGCCGACCGGCTGGTCGCCGACGCACTACAGAACCAGCATCGCGCCTATCGGGGGTTGCTCGTCACCGGTGGAGCCGGTATCGCGACTTTCGCCGGGCTGGTGCAGCTCTCGCTGACGCTGTTGCTGGTCGTCGGGGCCTATCTGGCCGTCGGCGGCACCGTCGACGTCGCGACGCTCATCGCGTTGCTTGTGCTCGGGGTGCGCTTCAACGAGCCCATCGTCGCCGCCGGCGACCTCGGCGGCGGCGTCGCCGTCGCCCGCACCACCCTGGACCAGCTCGACCGGCTCGCCGCCGTGGCCGCCCTGCCCGAGCCGCAGACGCCCGCGAAACCCGCGGACTGGGGCATCGGGTTCGAGGACGTCACCTTCGGCTATGGCGACGAACCGGTGCTGCAGGACCTGTCGTTCAATGCTCCGGCAGGGGGTATGACGGCTATCGTCGGTCCGTCCGGGGCGGGCAAGACGACGATCACCAAGCTCATTGCCCGCTTCTACGATCCGGAGTCGGGCACCGTGACGATCGGTGGTGTGCCGCTGCCCGAGCTCGGCACTGCCACAGTCGAAGCAGCAGTGGCACCGGTGTCCCAGGACGTCTATCTCTTCGACGACACCATCGTGAACAACGTGTGGCTAGGCAACCCCGACATGACCCGCGAGGAGGTCATCGCCGCGGCCAGCCGGGCACGGGTGGACGAGATCGCCTACCGGCTGCCCGGCGGATGGGACGCCCGGGTCGGCGAGGGCGGGACCAACCTCTCCGGCGGGGAGCGGCAGCGGGTCTCCATCGCCCGAGCCTTGCTCAAGGACGCCCCGATCGTGCTGCTGGATGAGGCCACCTCCGCGCTCGACGTCGGCAACGAGATCGCCATCGGCGAGGCGATCGACAGGATCCGTGCCGACCGCACGCTGATCGTCGTCGCTCACCGGTTGCAGACGATTATGACCGCCGAGAAGATCATCATGCTCGCAGGCGACGGCAGCATCAGCGAGACCGGTACGCACACCGAGCTGCTCGCCGCTCACGGCAGCTACGCCCGTTACTGGACCGAACGCGTTGACGCCACCGGCTGGCAGCTGACCCCCACCGACGCACACACCCATCCCCGACTCTGACGGAAGAAGCCCAACAATGCCTGCTACCACCCCGAAACCGCCCACTTCTATGCCTGCCGGGGGCGCGACGCGCCCGTCGTTGTCGGTGCGCTTCTCCGCCCGCGACCTGGTCAGCGTGGCGATTTTCGCGGTCATCTACTTCGTCATCGCTTTCGCCATCGCGATGCTCGGGATCATCAGCCCGCTGGTGATGCTGCTGACCCTGCCGCTGAGCGCGATCGCCGCCGGCATCCCGTACATGCTCTTCCTCACCAGGGCCCGCCACCCCGGCATGACGACCCTGTTCGGGATCGTCCTCGGCCTACTCAACCTGATGATCGGCCATCCCTGGCAGGGGGTGCTGGTCATGATTGCGGTGTCCGTGCTCGGCGACCTGATCCTGTGGGCCGGCAGATACCGCTCCACGTGGGCGGCGATCTGGACCTACACTGTCTTTTCCTGCTGGTTCATTGGCCCGTGGATCCCCTTCTTCGCCAACCCCGACGAGTACCTCCGATCCGATCACATGTCGGGCATGGGCGATGGCTACCTTGCGGCCTTCGAGCAGATCGTCTCCGCCCCGGCCGTCCTGGCGATGATCGCCGCTACCATCGTGTGCGGCTTCCTCGGTGCGCTGCTGGGAACCAAGCTGTTGCGCAAGCACTTCCGTAGAGCCGGACTGGCATGAGACCTGACAACGTCGAAGTGCGAACGGCCGAGCACACATCCGGGGGCCACGGTGATGCTGCTCTCGCGGTCAGCACCGGTGCCCGGAAACCGGCGCGGGGGAATCTCGAAGAGGGTGGCGTGGCCCCGACGCGCCGGCCGGGTCTGGATCCGCGGACGAAGATCGTCCTGGTGGTTCTCTGCAGCGCGGTGGTGATGGGCTCGGGCGGGTTACGTTTCGTGCCAGCGGTGCTCGTTCTGGGCACCACCCTTGCTGTGTGGGAGCGGTCCTGGGTCAGGGCGGTCGGACTGCCCGCCGTCGCCGTCGCGCTGTGGGTTCTCGGTTGGGTCCTGCCGCTGTGGTGGCCGAACCTGCTGACCGCGACCACCGCCATAGCGTGTGCATACCTGATCCGCTTCGCCGCGGCGATCGGGCTGGGGATGCACTTGATCGCCACGACATCCCCGACCCTGCTCGCCGCAGGGCTGCGGGCGTGGCGGGTGCCGCGTGCGGTGTCGGTGACGCTCGCGGTCATGCTGCGCGTCTTCCCGGTCGTCGCATCCGAGTCCGCCGCGGTGCTGGACGCGATGCGGCTACGAGGCCTGGTTGGTGCCCGCGGCCTGGCACGCCACCCGGTCCTGGGCATCGAACGGTTAACCGTCCCGATGATCGCCGCGAGCCTGCGCGCCACCGAGGACCTCTCCGCTGCTACGATCCTGCGCGGGCTCGGCTCGCACCGCCGGCCCACGGCGATGGTCCCGCCCCGGTTCGGAGTACCCGACCTCATCCTCGCCGTCGCCGTGGCAATCCTCGCGGCCGCCGCGGTTTGGATGCCACAGGTGCTGGCATGATCGGCATTGCTGATGTCAGCTGGACCTACCCGCACGCCGACGTTCCAAGTCTGCAGGGCTTCGACCTGCACGTTAAGACGGGGGAGTGCGTCGTGGTGTGCGGGGCATCCGGCTCGGGCAAGTCGACCGCGCTGCGGCTGATGAACGGCCTGGTCCCACACTTCCACGACGAAGGAGTGCTCACCGGCACCGTCACGGTCGACGGCATCGACACTGCCACCGCGCAGCTCGACGACCTCGGCGCACTCTCGGGCACGGTCCTGCAGCACCCCCGCCGCCAGTTCTTCGCCGACACCGCGGCTGAGGAGATCGCCTTCGCGATGGAGAACCTCGGCTTCCCGCCCGAGACCATCCGCACCCGCGTTGCTGCAGCCCTCGCCGGCCTGGCCGAAGTGGTGCCCCTCGACCAGTCCCTGCAACGCCTGTCCGGCGGGCAGCAGCAGCAGGTCGCGATCGCCGCCGCCACCGCCCACCGGCCGCGGATCCTGCTGCTGGACGAGCCCAGCGCCAACCTCTCCGCCGACGCGGTCGACCGCCTCGCCGCCACGCTGGCCCGGCTCAAGGAGGACGGCGTCACGATCGTCGTCGCCGAGCACCGGCTGCGCTATCTGGAAGACCTCGCCGACCGGATCGTCGTCATGGCCGAGGGCACCATCGACACCGAATGGTCCGCCGCCGACTTCAGGGCCGTCACCGATGCCGACCTCTCCCGCGAGGGGCTGCGCGGCCACGTCAGCGCCGCGGTGCTGCCCCCGCTGCCGGTCGCCGGGGCCAGTGCCGCCGCACCCGTCCCTGCCGGGCGGGTGCGAAGCGGCGGGCTGGAACTGGAGGGCATCCTGTGTCGCCTGGGCGGACGGACTGTGCTCGACCTCGACCGCGTCGCCTTCCCCGCGTCCACTGTGACTGCAGTCCGCGGGGTCAACGGTGCCGGGAAGACCACCCTGGCCCGGATCGTGACCGGACTGCAGCGCAGCACCGGCACCGTGCGGCTAGACGGGAAGCAGCTGAGCCGGCGGGCCCGGCAACGGGCCAGCGCGATCGTCATGCAGGACGTGCAGCGCCAGCTGTTCACCGACACCATCGCCTCCGAGATCGACCTCGCCGGCACCGACACAACAGAGGCCATCGACACGGCTGCGGTCCTCGACGCACTCGACCTCGCCCACCTGACCGAACGTCACCCGCTTTCGCTGTCCGGCGGTCAGCAGCAGCGCCTCGTCATCGCGGCCGTGCGCGTCGCCGGCCGACGCATCGTCGTTTTCGACGAGCCCAGCTCCGGCGTCGATCGCCGCCACCTGCAATCGATCTCCGACCAGATCCGCCAGGTCGCCGCGACCGGCGCGGTCGTGCTGCTGATCAGCCACGACGAGGATCTGCTCTCGTTGGCCGCCGACCAGCAGCTGACTCTCACCCCGCCCGAGGCCCGGAAGAATGCTGCCGGCCTCGGACCCACACGGCAGGAGGCCGCCCGATGACCACCGATCCCACGACCTCGCACTTTCAACCGCCCGCACCGCAGATCCGGCTGGTGCTCTCAGCCGTGTTCCTGGTCTACCTGGCGCAGATGACGCTCAACCCGATCATCGCCCCGCTCTCTCGGGAGGTGGGTCTGGCCGAGTGGCAGGTCGGGGTGACTATTAGCTCCGCGGCGCTGATGCTGGTGACCACCAGTCAACTGTGGGGCCGCCGCTCCCAGTCCTGGGGCCGCAAGCCGGTCCTGGTCGCTGCCCTCGGACTCGGTGTGGCCATGACGGCAGCGTTCGCTCTGGTTTCCTGGTTGGGCATGACCGGCGTGGTCACCGGGGTCGTGCTATTCGCCCTGTTCGTGATCCTGCGTGGCATCGGATTCGGAGTCGCCATTGCCGCGATCCCGCCCACTGCGCAGGCCTACATCGCCGACGTCACCACCGATGAGACCAGCCGGGTCAAGGGCATGGCCGGCGTCGGGGCGGTCCAAGGCGTGGCCATGATCGGCGGCTCCATCGTCGGTGGCCTACTGGCCGCCTTCGGGCTGCTCACACCACTGGTCGTGGTCCCGGCGATGCTCGCCGCAGGTCTCGTCCTCGTCGCGGCACGGCTGCGCCCAGAACCGCGGACCACGCTCATCGAGCGCCCGCGCAGCGTGCGGCCCACGGACTCGCGGGTGTGGCCCTTCCTACTGGCCGGTTTCGGCGTCTTCACCGCCCTCGGTTTCATCCAGGTCATTACCGGGTTCATCATCCAGGACCGACTCGGCCTCGACGCCAGCACGGCCGGCGTCCTCACCGGTGCCGCGATGCTGGCCGCGGGAGCCGGCACAGTTCTGGCACAGGCGGTGATCGTCCCGCGCAGCGGCTGGAGCCCGGCAACCCTGCTGCGCGCAGGAGGCGGCGTCGCCGTAGCCGGATTCCTGCTCCTCATCCCGGACATCGGACCCGTCGCGCTGTTCGCCTCGCTCGGGATCATCGGGCTCGGCATCGGCCTGGCGATGCCCGGCTACACCGCCGGACCGAGCCTGCTGGTCGACCGCGACGAGCAGGGCGGACTCGCCGGGCTCAGCGCGGCGAACATGGGCCTGACCTTCATCATCGCCCCCACCGCGAGCACAGCATTGTACGGGATCTGGCCGCCGCTGCCGGTCATCGTCGGCACCGCGATCATGGCCGCCGTGACCGTCTTCGTCCTCACCCACTCTCGCTTCCGGCACCTGCCCGCGGCACCCGTCGAGGCCCCGCCAGCTACACCGACGGAGCATCAGCACGAACCAGAGCCGAACGACGACCACGGAGGACGCATGAACAGCACCGATCCCACGACCGACCACGGTGATCGGGCCGATGCCAGCAGATGGGTGGGCGACGAAGTACAGCAGCTCGCTGAGGACAATTCGCGAGGTAGCCTCCGCGATTGATTTCTTCGGCTGTGACTTCAGCGGACGGAAATAACCTAGCTGCGAACGTATCATTGGCGAAGTAGCGATGACTCTCGATATCGCCATAGCGATGATATATCGAATGTGATCGAAGCAAGTATGTCGATTCGCCGACCGGAAGACTGAATGGCCCATTCTCACCCGCCCCGACCTGCCCGCAATGTCCCGACTGCCCTGGCCCCGCGACGCATCGTCCTGGCCGTGCTCGCCCTAGTGATCCTCTCAACGGGCGTCGGCCTGGTGCTCCTATGGCCGAGCCGCGACGCGGTCGACGACGCCTCGTTGGCGGACCAGTTCGCTGTCGAGGGAATGACCTACCCAACGGCGAGGATCGATGCGATCAACGAGGGTGAATGCGAGGACCAAAGCGCCGTCAGCGACGATCCCGCCTTCTCGGGCCAATCAGTGGTCCAGCACTGTGACATAGCCGAGGTCACCATTCTCGACGGGGCCCGGGCGGGGGAGAGGACCACGGTTCAATTGGGAGGTTCGCTGACGGCTTCGGGACTTCGGCCCGACGATACGCTCCGGCTCATGAGCCTGTCCGACTCAGCTGCTGATGACCAAGAGGGAGGCCTCGGTTCGGCTGTCACCGAGAACGAGCGCAGCAGCGATGGCGTTCTCGGTGTGGTCCGCAATGTTCCTTTGGCCATCCTGGCGATCGTCTTCATCGGCGTCGTCATAGCCGTCGGCATGCTCCGCGGGTTCCTCGCGCTCATCGCACTGGGCTTCAGCGCGATGATGGTGATCTACTTCGTCCTTCCCGCCTTGATCGCCGGAGGCTCGGGCACTGCGATCGCCCTGGTCGGGGCCAGCGCCATCATGGTCGTTGTCCTGTACCTCGCTCATGGGGTGTCCATGCGCACTAGTGCTGCCCTGCTGGGCACTCTCATTGGCATCGGTCTCATGGCCGGCATCGCCCAAGTCGCAGTGAGCACCACCCGCCTCAGCGGCCTCGGCGACGAGACCTCGAACGTGCTCGCCTCGATGACATCGGAGATCGACTTCAGGGGCCTGCTGACCTGTGGCATCATCATCGCCGGATTGGGCGTCCTCAACGATGTCACGATCACGCAAGCCTCATCGGTGTGGGAGCTGCGCGCTGCGGCTCCCGGTCTGACACGGCGGGAGATCTCCGTTCGGGCAATGCGGATCGGCCGGGACCACATCGCCTCGGCGATCTACACGATCGTGTTCGCCTACGCCGGTGCGGCCATGAGCGTGTTGATCCTGCTCTACCTCTACGACCAGCCGATGCTGAACGTCCTCACACAGGAGGACCTGAGCATCGAGGCGGTCCGGACCATCACCAGCGGGATCGGCCTCGTCCTGGCTGTGCCTGTGACGACGTGGATCGCCGCCTGGCTCCTTCCCCCGGCCGTGTCGCCCACTAACGAGGCGAGCGGAGCCAGACCGCGGCTCCGCTGACACGGGCAGGCACCTGAAGATAGGGGACGCCACTTGTTCGGTATGGATCCCCGGCCGAATGCGCCCCACCGCGGGGGTGCCTCTGGCCGTCATGATGACCGGGCGCTGAGGTGTCGAGAACCCGCGCCGTTCAACGCCAACACGGGACTTCGACGCGCGTCGGCGACGCCCCTCGAGCGAGGGCTCAGTGCTCGTCGTAGTGGTCGTCGTGGACTGCGTGGCGGTGGCCGTCGTGGAGGTAGTCGACGTGGTCGCCGTGGGCCACGGACTGGTGCCCGCAGCCCTCGCCATGGGCGTGCTCGGCTGCTGTGTGCTCGGCCAGGGTGTGTGCGTCGGTCATGATCATTCCTTCTCTGTAAGGGACCCGGAGCCTGGGCCCGGTTCTTGAACATGCACGAGGGCATCGGCGACGACGTGGGCGACGTGCTCGTCGGCAAGGCCGTAGGTCACGGCCTTGCCCCGTCGGTTGGCCGTGACCAAGCCGGTCTGGCGCAGCGTCTTGAGGTGCTGGGACACCAATGGCTGCGACATGCCCGTCAGGTCGGTGAGCGCGCCGACAGTCATCGGCTCGTTGCCGAGCGCGCGGACCAGCCACAGGCGCGACTCGTTGCCGAGTACCTTGAACAGCTGGGCCGCACGATCGAGGCCGTTTTCCTTGTGCATGCCCCCATCACACCATTCATATCAACGTATTGCAATATGATATTGTATATGAGAACAGATCTCACGAGGAGTCCAGGAGTTCCGACATGACGCAGGCGGGCAAGACAAGGCGCAACACGGCGCAGAAGGACGCCGTCCGACGGGCACTCGCCTCCGCCGAAGGGTTCGTCTCGGCCCAGGACCTGCACCGTCGCCTCGATGGCGAGGGGAGCCGGGTCGCGCTGGCGACGGTCTATCGGCAGCTCAATGCCCTCGCAGACGAGGGGGAGGCCGACATCGTCTCAACCGGAGACGAACAGCTGTTCCGTACTTGTCGGCAACCCGACCGGCATCATCACCACCTGATATGCGAATACTGCGGCAATGCCGTCGAAGTCACCCCCGACGACGAGGGCTGGTTCGCCCGCATCGCAGCCGACCACGGCTACACCGTCACCCGGCACAGCATCGAGATCTACGGCCGCTGCCCACGATGCCAAAATGGTTGACCAGCGCGGGCGGTAGTCATGGCGATTCGTCTCGTCGGGCGGACACAGTTGAACACTTGTCGCATCCCAATGAGGCAGACCCGGCTCAAGGCGGCTTCTCCATCGCCGTGGAACGCAGGACTTGGAGACTGACCACAGTGGCGAGTACCGGCTGCGGGCGTCGTTCGGCCGCAGCCCCGGGGACCGAGCTCGACCGCGCTGCCTCGCATCGTGGGGGGCTGCCGCACGTTTAGGTGACAGTTGGGGTGTCAGGCCGCGAGGCTCACGGCCGGGTTCATGATGGTCTCGTATTCGATGGGGGTCAATCGGCCCAGGCGAGCCTGCCGGCGACGGCGGTGGTAGGTCCTCTCTATCCAGGTGATGATCGCGATCCGCAGCTCCTCCCGGGTCCTCCAGCGCTTGCGGTCCAGGACGTTCTTCTGCAGTAGCGAGAAGAACGATTCCATCGCGGCATTGTCGCCGGC
>NZ_JBQDVP010000036.1:0-31703 GCF_052102115.1 Microbacterium sp. | reverse complement strand
TTATCGCACCATGTTGCCGAGTTCGTGGCATCGCAGCATCCATCGCGCCTTTCGAGTGGGCCTCTCACGCTCGATCCATAGCGGATGCTGAGATAATCCTCCTATGAGCGAGCAGCGCACCCGCCCCGTCTTCTATGCCATCTGGCTGATCGTCGCCGGGGTGATCGGTTGGTGGGCGGCGTTCGAGCTGACCGTCGAGAAATTCGTGCTGCTCGCCGATCCCGACGCATCCCTCAGCTGTGATCTGAGCTCTTTCATCCAGTGCGGAAAGAACCTCGACTCCTGGCAGGGCTCGGTGTTCGGCTTCCCCAATCCGATCCTCGGCATCGCCGGCTGGATGGCGCCGATCATTGTGGGCGTCGCCGTGCTCGCTGGGGCGCGGTTCCCCCGCTGGTTCTGGGCGACGTTCGGCGCCGGCATCCTGTTCGCGTTCGTGTTCGTCTGCTGGCTGATCGGCCAGAGCATCTACGACCTCGTCGTGCTGTGCCCCTGGTGCATGACGACCTGGGCCGTCACGATCCCCACCTTCTTCGCCACCGTCGTCCATCTGTTCCGCAACGGAACATTCAGCAGTTCGGAGAAGGTGCAGGAACGCGCCGGACGCCTGATGGCCTGGGTGCCGCTGGCGACCATCGTGGCCTACGCGATCATCATCGCGATGGCTCAGCTGAAGGGCATCGACTTCCTCGGCGAAATCACGAGCCTGATGTTCTGACGCGGAGTGTTTCGACTCGCTTCGTCAGAACCAGATGCCGAGCTCGCGCTGAGCCGACTCGGTGCTGTCCGAACCGTGCACGAGGTTCTGCTGCACGGCCAGGCCCCAGTCGCGGCCGAAATCGCCGCGGATCGTGCCGGGCGCCGCGGTGGTCGGGTCGGTGGTGCCGGCGAGTGACCGGAAGCCCTCGATGACGCGATCTCCGGCGAGACGGATCGCCACGGACGGTCCCGACATCATGAACTCGAGCAGCGGCTCGTAGAACGGCTTGCCCTCGTGTTCGGCGTAGTGGGCGGCCAGCAGCTCGCGGTCGGGCTCGACGAGACGGATGTCGACGAGCGCGTAGCCTTTCGCCTCGATGCGGGCGAGGATGCTGCCGGTGAGGCCGCGGGTGACGCCGTCAGGCTTGACGAGGACGAGGGTTTCTTCAGTGGCCATGTCAGTCGCTCTCTGTGTGAGGGTCGGTGTCTTCGAGGTTCGCTGTGGCAGCGGCACGGGCTCGTGCGTCCAGCCGGCCCCCCATGATCGTCGCATACGCCCACATGCCTCCGAAAACCAGGACGACGAGAAGGATCGCGGGAACGAAGATGGCGGACACGGCGACGACGGCCTGAAGCACCCACCCGGCCGGGATCGCCCACGGCTTCGTGATCATGCCGGCGACGGCGACCATCGCGACAGCCACGATGAGCCCGCCGATGATCGCCCACCATTGCGGGATGCTCGCGGGGAGCGTCTTCAGTCCGAAGATCGTGAGCCCGGCGAGCAGCACGACGATCGCCTCGAAACCGAGCACGATCGGAGCAAGCTTCTGCACGAGGGTGCGCGGCGGGCGCGCGTGACGCGGTGTCGGCGCAGCGTCGCTCATGCGCGCCACCCCGACTTCCAGTCCTCTTCCTCTGCAAGGGCGATCGCCTCGCCGGCGAGGACGACGGACCCGGCGATCACGACGGCCCGGCGATCGGACGATGCGGCCCATTCGCGCGCGGCGTCCGCGGCATCCGCCAGCGACGGGTGCACCGTCGCGCGGAAACCGGCGTTCTCGACCAGGTCGGCGATCTGGTCCGCGTCGCTGGCGCGCTGGGACTCCGGCGCGGTGGCGAACACGTGCGCAGCGGCCGGTGCGAGTTCGCCGACGATGCCCGCGGCATCCTTGTCGGAGAGGATGCCGAGTACGAGTCCCCACTCGTCGAAGTCGAAGCTGTCGTCCAGCGACTGCGCCAGCGCCTTCGCGCCGTGCGGATTGTGTGCGGCATCGACGATCACCGTCGGAGCGACGCCCAGCAGCTGCAGGCGCCCGGGCGAGGTCGATCCCTGCAGCCCTTCGGTGACGATGTCGTCGGCGATGCGCTGAGAGCCCGCGCCGATCAACGACTCGACGGCGGCGACCGCGAGTGCGGCGTTGTGCCCCTGGTGCGCACCGTAGAGCGGCAGGTATTCCTCGACGTAGGAGCCGGCGAGCCCGCGCACCGTCAGCAGCTGCCCGCCGACGGCGAGCTTCTGGTCGGCGAGGCCGAACTCCTCCCCTTCGAATGCAATCGTGGCGTTCTTCTCCGCGGCGACGCGGCGCAGGACGTCTGCGGCCTCGGCGGGCTGCTCCGCCGAGACGACCGCGGCCCCCTCTTTGATGATGCCGGCCTTCACCTCGGCGATCTTCGCGATCGTGTCGCCCAGGCGATCGGCGTGGTCGATGGCGATCGGTGCGAACACCGCGACGTCGCCGTCGGCGGTGTTCGTGGAGTCCCAGGAGCCGCCCATGCCGACCTCGAGCACGAGCACGTCGACCGGAGCATCGGATGCGGCGACGAACGCGAGCACGGTGAGCAGCTCGAAGAACGTCAGCGGTGCGTCGCCCGCGGCCTCCAGCTCAGCATCCACGATTCCCGCGAACGGCTCGATCTCGTCCCAGGCCTCGGCGATCGCGGCATCCGCGATGGGCTCGCCGTCGATGAGGATGCGCTCGGTGAAGCGCTCCAGATGGGGGCTCGTGAACATGCCGGTGCGCAGGCCGTGCGCGCGCAGCAAGGTCTCGATGATGCGCGCCGTCGAGGTCTTGCCGTTGGTGCCCGAGATGTGGACGACGCGGTACGTGCGCTGCGGGTCGTCGAGCAGTTCGAGGATGCGCGCGGTGCGCTCCTTGCGGGGCTGTACCCACCGCTCCCCTGCCCGTTCGAGCAGGCTCTCGTAGACGGCGTCGGCGCGTTCGCGGTCAGACATTCGTCGATCCTCCGATGTTCGTGTCGATCGTTACGACGATGGGCTCCTTGCTCGATCCGAGCGCCGTCGCACCGCTGCGGTGCACGCCGTCGCCGGGGCTTGTGACGCTCTGGACGAGCTCATCCATGCCTTCGGTGGCTTGCACGGCCAAGGCGGTGGCGAGCGTCTCCCCCGCGATGAGCTCCGCGTGGGTCTGCAGTGCCTCGGCGTTCTCCGGCGAGACGTTCAGCGCCAGCACGATGCGGTCGCTGACGTCGAGGTCGGCATTCTTGCGTGCCTCCTGTACGACGCGGATGGCGTCGCGCGCCATCCCCTCGGCCTCGAGCTCGGGGGTGGTCTGGGTGTCGAGGAGGACGAAGCCGCCGGTGGGGACGATTGCGAGCGCCTCGCCCTCGGGCCGCCCGGCGGTCTCGAGCACAAGATCGTACTCGTGGGGCTCCAGAGCGATGCCGTCGACGACGACCACGCCGTTCTGCTCCTCCCAGATCCCCGCCCTGGCGCCGGCGATCACGTGCTGCACCTGCCTGCCCAGACGCGGACCCGCAGCACGGGCGTTGACGCTGAGGCGGTGGCTGATCCCGTACTCGGCAGCGGCCGTATCCGTCAGCGGCACGAGCTCGACCGACTTCACATTGAGCTCGTCGCGCAGGATGTCCTCGAACTGTCCGAGCTGATCCGCCAGCGGCGAGACCACGGTGAAGCGTGCGAGCGGCAGGCGCACGCGCAGCTTCTCCTTCTTGCGCAGGCCGTTGCCGACGCTGGAGAGCTCGCGAACAGCATCCATCGCATCGCGGATGTCGCTGGCTGTCGGGAAGGCATCGGCGTCCGGCCAGTCGGTCAGGTGCACGCTGCGCCCGCCGGTCAGCCCCTGCCAGATCCGTTCGCTGACGAGCGGCACGAGGGGGGCGGCGACGCGGGTCAGCGTCTCGAGCACGGTGTAGAGCGTGTCGAACGCGTCGGTCGCGCCCTCGGCTGACGCATCTGCGCCCATCCAGAAGCGGTCGCGCGAGCGGCGGATGTACCAGTTCGTCAGCACCTCGGCGAAGTCGCGCAAGCGTGCGGCCGCCGTCGTCGAGTCGAGTCCTTCGAGGTCGGCGGCCACGTCGCGCACGAGTTCGCCCAGGCGCGACAGGATGTACCGGTCGAGCACGTCGGTGGAGTCGGTGCGCCACGTCGCCTCATAACCGTCGCCGGATGCATTGGCGTAGGTCGCGAAGAAGTACCACGAGCTCCACAGCGGCAGCAGGAACTCGCGCACACCGGCACGGATGCCCTCTTCGGTGACGGCGAGGTTGCCTCCGCGCAGCACTGAGCTCGACATCAGGAACCAGCGCATCGCGTCGGATCCGTCGCGTTCGAGCACCTCGGAGACGTCCGGGTAGTTGCGCAGCGACTTCGACATCTTGTAGCCGTCGCTGCCCAGCACGATGCCGTGGCAGCTGACGCCGGTGAACGCCGGTCGATCGAACAGCGCGGTCGAGAGCACGTGCATGACGTAGAACCAACCGCGGGTCTGGCCGATGTACTCGACGATGAAATCTGCCGGCGAGTGCGAGTCGAACCATTCCTGGTTCTCGAACGGATAGTGCACCTGGGCGTACGGCATCGACCCGGAGTCGAACCAGACATCGAAGACGTCCTCGATGCGGCGCATGGTGCTCTTGCCAGTGGGGTCGTCGGGGTTCGGACGCGTCAGGTCGTCGATGTACGGGCGGTGCAGGTCGATCTCGCCCTCGGGATTGCGCGGCAAGGTACCGAAGTCGCGCTCAAGATCCTCGAGCGAACCGTAGGCGTCGACGCGGGGGTACTCGGGGTCATCGCTCTTCCAGATCGGGATCGGAGAGCCCCAATAGCGGTTGCGGCTGATCGACCAGTCGCGGGCGCCCTCGAGCCACTTGCCGAACTGACCTTCCTTGACGTTCTCGGGCACCCAGGTGATCTGCTCGTTGTTCGCGAGCATCTTGTCCTTGATGTCGGTGACGCGGATGAACCAGCTCGACACGGCCTTGTAGATCAGGGGGTTCCGGCAGCGCCAGCAATGCGGGTAGGAGTGCACGTAGCTCTGCTCGCGCAGCATCCGGCCGTTCTCCTTGAGGAGGCGGATCAGCGGACGGTTCGCATCCATCCACAGTTCGCCGGCGACATCCGTGACGTTGGAGAGGAACCTGCCGCCGTCGTCGACCGAGAGGATCGTCGGGATGTCGGCGGCGTTCGTGACGCGCTGGTCGTCCTCACCGTAGGCCGGGGCCTGGTGGACGATGCCGGTGCCGTCGGTGGTGGTGACGTAGTCGTCGACGAGGATGCGCCAGGCGTTCTCGGTTCCCCAAGTCTCGGCATCCGCGTAGTAGTCGAACAGACGGTCGTACGTGACATCTTCGAGGTCGGTTCCGCGGTGGGATGCCGAGACTGCGGCGAGCGCGTCTTCGGTCGACTCGTAGCCGAGGTCCTTGGCGTAGCCGCCGAGCAGCTCGCGGGCGAGCAGGTAGCGGTGCGCTGCGCTCTCAGTGATGTCGTCGCCCGGGAGGATGTCGGCGGCACCGTTCGGACCGGCGGGGACCACGACGTAGTCGATGTCGGGTCCGACGACGAGGGCGAGGTTGGTGGGGAGAGTCCAGGGCGTGGTCGTCCAGGCGAGCGCACGGACGGCGGTCAGCCCCAGGGACTCTGCTTTGGCGCCGGTCAGGGGGAAGGTGACGGTGACCGACGGATCTTGGCGCTCCTGGTACACGTCATCGTCCATGCGCAGCTCGTGGGCGCTCAGCGGCGTCTCATCGCGCCAGCAGTACGGCAGCACGCGGTAGCCCTCGTAGGCGAGGCCCTTGTCGTACAGGGTCTTGAAGGCCCACAGCACGCTCTCCATGTAGCCGAGGTCGAGCGTCTTGTAGCCGCGGTCGAAGTCGACCCAGCGGGCCTGGCGGGTGACGTACTCTTTCCAGTCCTCGGTATAGGCGAGCACGGAGTCGCGAGCCTTGCCGTTGAAGACATCGATGCCCATGTCTTCGATCTCGCTCTTCTCGGTGATGCCGAGCTGCTTCATCGCCTCGAGCTCAGCGGGAAGACCGTGCGTGTCCCACCCGAAGACGCGGTCGACCTTCTTGCCGCGCATGGTCTGGAAGCGCGGGAACAGATCCTTGGCGTAACCGGTGAGCAGGTGGCCGTAGTGCGGCAGACCGTTGGCGAACGGCGGGCCGTCGTAGAAGACCCATTCGTCTGCACCCTCGCGCCGCGCGATCGACGCCCGGAAGGTGTCATCGTCCTTCCAGAACTCGAGGGTCTCGCGTTCGATCTCGGGGAACCGCGGGCTGGCGGCGGGACCGAAGGCGGAGGAGTTGCGGGGGTAGGTCATCTGTAGCTCGCAGTGTTGTGGGCGGAGGCTGCTTGCGAGGACGATCCCCTGTCGTGCTTCAGGACCGCGGTACCACCCCGCGTGCCGCGCCTCACGGCGCTGCCACTCTCACTGCGGCGATGACGGGCCTGCCCCGCTCGGTTCTAGTGGGTCATGCGACCGTTCTTCCGAGAGCTCCCCGGTGATGGCCGGATCAAAGCTGCTGCATCAATTGTACGCCGCATCCGTGCCCGGGCGCTTCGCTCACTCAACGGCCCACGAAACGCACCCGCGGCTTCGACTCGCTGCGCTCGCTCAACCCGTTTCGTCGCGGTCGCTGCGCTCCCTTGCTCAACGCCCCGCGGGGGCGAAGCCAAAGTTCCAGTCCCACAGGGACAAGGCCAAAGTTCCAGCCCCGCGGGGGCAAGGCCAAAGTTCCAGCCCCGCGGGGCGTTGAGCGGAGTCGCCGAGCGACGGAGACGAAACGCGGTGAGCGAGGAGCGCAGCGACGAGTCGAAGCGATAACGGCCGCCGCGGCTTTCGACCTGCTGCGCTCGCTCAATCCGTTTCGGCGCGGTCGCCGCGCTCCCCTTGCTCAATGCCCCGCAGGATGCAAGACGTTCACGCGCGGTGGTAGCCGTGCAGGTCGTCCTGCATGCCGTTGATCCAGATCTCGGCACCACCGTCGGGGTCGGGAATGCGGGTCGTACGTGCGAAGGCCTCATCCACCACGGATGCCGCGAACCCGGCATCCCGCAGGCGGGCGGCAAGCGCATCCAGATCGCCCCGCGCCTCGAACGACAGCCCGATCCTGGCCTCGCCCTCGTGCAGTCCGACGGATCCGCCGTCGCCGAGCATCTCCACCCACCCGCCGCGGTCGGATGCGATGCCGCCGCGGAATCCGAGCGACTCGAGGATCGCTCGCGGCTCCGCGAGGTCGGCCTGGAACCAGATCGGCTGCACGGCGATGTCGCCCACGCCGCTCTGCACCGCCCCCTCGGACACCGAGATCGAGACCCCGGATGACGCCTGCACGACGAGCATCTCCCCCACCTCCTGCATCGTGACACGCTCGGGAGCGAACGACGAGAGAGCGGATGCCGCGGCATCCAGATCCGCGACGAGAAGGTGAATATCGGTCGTGCCGGGGCGATGCTCGGCCGTCGCGCTGTGCACGGCCAGCACGCCGTCGGCGTGGAACTCCGCCCACTCCGACGACGGGGCGAACGGTGGCACGAATCCGAGCGCCTCGGCGAGTGTCCACCAGCGCTCGGGCTGGCCGGTGTAAAGGATCTGCTGCACGACCGTCATGATCTCTCCTCCAGGTATCCCCGCAGAGCCTTCTCCACGAGCGCCGACAGACTCGTCGCCTCATCGATCGCCTGATGCTTCACACTGCGCACGAGATCCGGCGGCAGGTAGACGTTGAACTGCACCTTCGCGGCGGCGGGTTCGTTTGCTTGCATGCTAGCAACATAGCACATGGTCGGTTGGCGGCTTCGACTCGCTGCGCTCGCTCAACGACCCACGTATCGCACCCCGCGGGTCGTTGAGCGCAGTCGCGCAGCGACGGAGACGAAACGCGTTGAGCGAGCCGGAGGCGAGTCGAAACGAACCCCCGACTCAAGCGTCGACGAGAAGGTCGGCGAGCGCACCCAGCGCCGCGGCACCGGTGAGCTCGCCCGCAACGAGCGGCACTTCGAGCACGGGCACCCCGGGCACCGCCGTCCGCACCGCCCCCAGGTGCCGCTCCTCCACCTGGCGCCGTGCCTGCAGCAGCTCACCAGCATCCGCAGGCGACCTACGATTCGCGAGCAACGCCGAGACCTTCACCTGCATGCCGTTCAGCGACTCGACCACTTCGAGCGTCTCAGCGACCGGCAGCGCTTCGGCGGTGAACACGACGACGAAACCGCAGGTCTCGGCATCCGTGATCGCGTGCTGAAGCCGGTCGAAGCGCTCACGGCGCCGCAGCAGCGTGCGCCGAAGCTCCGCCTCACTCGACGACGCCTGGTCGCCCTTCCCCGTCAGCCCCCGCATCGCGGCCGAGAACCGCTCCGAACGGTCACGGTTGCGCAGCAGCGTGTCGGTCCACCCGGCGAGCTGCCCTGGCAACGCCAGCAGGCGCAGCGTATGCCCGGAGGGCGCCGTGTCGAAGATGACGAGGTCGTACTCCCGCTCGGCGAGCTCTGCCGCCTCGGCGATGCGTTCCAGCACGGCCGATTCGTGGCTGCCGGGCGCATGCCGCGCGCGCTCGAGGTGCTCCCGCGCCTGCGCGTGCTGGCGCTCGGGCAGCATCCCGATCATCGTCTGCTCGACCGCGGCCAAGTGCCGCGTGATCGTCCGCTCCGGATCGATTTCCATCCCGTCGACGAAGCCGCCGCCCGAGCCGCCGACCAGCCGCACCGGCTCATCCCCGACGTCGCGCTCCCACAGGTGCCCGAGGTTGTGGGCCGGGTCTGTCGACACGACAAGCACCCGGCCGCCCTCGCGTGCCCGTGCGAGTGCCGTCGCCGAGGCGAGCGAGGTCTTCCCCACACCGCCTTTGCCGCCGACGAACAGGATGCGCCGGCGTTCGTCCGTCAGCAGCACGAGATTTGATCCAGCGGCGAGCGCGGCATTCCCATCCGCCGATGCCAGGCGTGGAAGTCCTCGGCGAGCATGGGCATCAGCTCTGCGCTGTAGTAGGCAGCAGGGTCCGGTACGCCGAGTGCCTCGCCGAGCACGACGAGGGTGAACAGGTCGTCCTCATCGCGCCGCTCGCGCGCGAGTGCCTGGCGGTACGGGCCGGCGTAGTACTCCGTCAGCCCCTCCCGGAAGGCGGCCCAGCGCTCCGAGAAGCGCCGGGCCGCCATGCGGTGCATCACAGATCAGACCTCCTCGCGCACCGCCTGGATGCTGGCATCCTGATCCTCGGGCTCCGGCGGGTCGGTCGCCGCCTTGCGCATGGCGATCACCGCCTCGACCGCCACCCAGATGCTCGCCACGATGATCACCACGTCGAGCACGAACAGCAGCCAGTCCGGCTGTTCCGGGTTCGCGAACGAGACAAGCTGCTCGATCGCCGCCCAGAACGACATCACGAACACGAAGATCAGCGGCAATAGCGCCGGCAGCGCATTGCGCCGCTTGCGGATCAGCATCACCGCGAGTATCGACAGAGTCAGCGCGGCCATCAGCTGGTTCGTCGTACCGAACAGCGGCCAGATTCTCAGGCCGCCGTCTCCGCCGAATCCCTGCGAGAACGTCAGTCCGAGCCCCACGACGACCACGACCAGGGTCGCCGGGAACTTGGAGATCTTGATATGCATCGCATCGCCGATCTCCTGCACCACGAACCGCAGCAATCGCATTCCGGTGTCCATGGTCGTTGCGGCGAACAGCACGGCCATCGTCGCGAGCACCGTCGCGCTGAGGGATGCCGGGAGCCCGAGACCGTTCTCCATCAGCATCCCGCCGCCCTGCACGAATGCACCGACACCGCCAGCCCCGAACGAGCTGTAGACCTCTTCCCATTCGGCGACCGTGCGGAACCCACCGATGACGGCGAGGATCGTGCCGAGCGACAGCAGTCCCTCACCGACAGCGCCGAAGTAGCCGACGAAACGTGCGTCGGTCTCCTTGTCGAGCTGCTTCGAACTCGTACCCGAGGAGACCATGCCGTGGAAGCCCGATATCGCGCCGCACGCAATCGTGACGAACAGCAAGGGGATCATGCTCGGTGTGCCCTCTGGCAGAGACATGTTGATCATCGGGGCGACGATCTCCGGCTTATCCGCCGCGAACAGCGTGGCGATCAGCACCGCGCCGTACAGCAGCGCGAGACCGACGAACAGCTGCACACCGTTGATGTAGTCGCGCGGCTGCAGCAGCACCCACACCGGAAGCAGCGAGGCGATCGCCCCGTAGATGAACAGGGCGAGGATCCAGAACGTTGCCGGGCCCATGCCGAGGAAGTCATCCGCCAGCACGACGGGAACCTGGTCACCCAGCACGATCAGCGAATACAGCGCCACGACACCGACGATCGTCACCGGGATCAGCGGCAGCCGCAGCCGGTAGACCGCGACGCCGACGAGCAGCGCGACGACGATCGCACCCCAGGTGGGGATGACGGCGCTCGGCGTGCTGATCAGCAGGTCCTTGATGACAACGGCGAAGGCCGCGATCACCATGAGCAGCAGCAGGAAGATCACGACGAGGAAGAGGTTCGCGCCGCGTTTGCCGATGTAGCGGGCCGACAGTGCTCCGATCGACCGGCCCTTATTGCGCGTGGAAGCCCACAGCGCGCCGAAGTCGTGCATACCCGCGAAGAACACCGTGCCGAGCGTGACCCACAGGAAGGCGGGCAGCCAGCCCCAGATGACGGCGATCGCCGGCCCGACGATCGGCGCGGCTCCCGCGACCGAGGTGAAGTGGTGGCCCCACAGGATGTATTTGTTCGTCGGCATGTAGTCGACACCGTCTTTCAGCTCATGCGACGGGGTCTTGAATCCCGCGTCGAGCTTGTAGACGCGCTTGGCCAGGTATCTCGAGTACACGAAATAGCCGAAGGCGAACAATGCCAAACCGATGAACATCAACAGGACAGGACTCATGGTGGTGTTTCCTCTCTCAAAACGACAGCGTCGTCGTCCTCTCGTGCCCACCGTAGCAAAGCTGGGAAACACCTGAAAGGACGCCGGTCCGGCCTGTCGGATTCACGTGCGGGATGCTGCGAGCAGCTCCTGTGTGAACGGATGCTGCGGAGCAGCGAACACGGCCGCGACGGGTCCCTGCTCCACGATGATGCCGTCCTGCATGACGAGCACATCGTCGGATACAGCGGCGACCACGTCGAGGTCGTGCGAGACGAAGATCATGGTGAGTTCCCGCTCACGTTGGAGCCGCCCGAGCAGCGCCAGCACCTTCTCGCGTACGGAGGGGTCGAGCGCCGAGACGGGCTCGTCGAGCACGAGCACGTCGGGCTCAGCGGCGAGCGCGCGGGCTATCGCAGCGCGCTGACGCTGCCCTCCGGACAGCCGCGACGGGCGTCGCCTCGCCAGTTCCGGTGCGAGCCCCACTTCGGCCAGCAGGGCGTCGACGCGTGCGGCTCTGATCCCACGCGGCACCCCTCCTGCGGCGAGCGCCTCGCGCAGTGACCGTCCGACTGTCCAACGGGGGTCGAAGGCGCCGAGGGGGTTCTGGTGGACGAGCTGCACCCGGTGCTCGCCGTTCCACCGGATGTCGCCGGAGTCGGGCGGCTCCACCCCGACGATCATGCGAGCGAGGGTGGTCTTGCCGGACCCGGACTCCCCCACGATCCCCAGGGTCTGCCCCTGCAACAGCGTGAATGAGGCATCCACGACGGCCGGGGCGCCGGAGAATGCTTTCGACACCTCGACCGCGGTGAGTACAGCGTGCCCCAGTCCGAAGCGATCCTCACGGGGCTCATGCTCGGTCGCGGCGATCAGTTCGCGCGTGTACGGCTCGACCGGGGCGTCCAGCACCGCGGTCACCGCACCCTGCTCGATCACGCGCCCGGCGCGCATCACCAGCACCCGGTCGGCCACCCGGCGCACCGCCGCGAAGTCGTGGCTGATGAAGACGACGGCGGTACCGGCATCCGCGATCTCACGCAGCAGCGCCAGCACGTGCGCCTGCACCGTGGCATCCAGTGCGGTCGTCGGTTCATCCGCGACGAGCACGGCCGGTTCCCCCGCCAGCGCCGACGCGATAAGCGCGCGCTGGCGCAGCCCTCCCGAGAGCTCGTGCGGATACTGCCCGGCGCGTACGGCGGGCGACGGCATCGCAACGGACTCGAGCAGTTCGAGAGCACGTGCCCGGCGCTCGGCCCGCGACAGTTCCGTGTGGATCACCAAGGGCTCGGCGACTTCGGCTCCGATCCGCCGCAGCGGGTCCAGCGACACCAGGGCGTCCTGCGACACGAGGCCGATGCGATCGCCACGAACACCGCGCCACTGGCCCTCCGAGAAGCGGCGCGCATCGACCCCGTCGACGCTCAGCGCGGTCGCCGAGACGCGGGCGCCGTCGGGTGCGAGTCCCAGCAGCGCCGACGCCGTGAGAGACTTCCCCGCCCCGGATTCGCCGACGATCGCCACGCACTCCCCCGGAGCTGCCGTGAACGACACCTCGTCGACGAGCACGCGCCCGGCGATGGCGATCGAGAGGTCCTGCACCTGCAGCGCCGTCATGAATCCCGTCCTTCCGCCCGGGCCCGCAGGGTCCGCCCCACGATCGTCGCCGAGATGACCGTGAGGGTGATGGCGATGCCAGGGAACACCGCGATCCACCAGGCGGAACCGAGCACGTTGCGCCCGCCGGCAAGCATGAGCCCCCACTCCGGTACGGGTTCGGTCGGCCCGAGGCCGAGGAAGCTGAGCCCCGCGATCGCGAGGATGCTGGAACCGATCCCGATCGTCGCGAGAACGCTCAGCGATCCGAGCACCCCGGGAATCACGTGCCGACGGAACGCCTGCGGGCGCGGCACCCCGAGGATGCGTGCCGCCTCGACGTGCTCGGCGAGTGCGAGCGTGCGAGTCTGCACCCGGGCCAGCCGAACGTACACCGGCACGGCAGCGATCGTTACGGCGATGGCGACGTTGACGGGCCCGGGCCCGAGGATCGCGACGACGACCAGCGCGACGAGAAACTCCGGGAATGCCATCAGCACGTCGTTGAAGCGCATCGCCACGGCATCCACCGGGCGCGGTGCGACGCCGGACAGCGCGCCGATGATGAGTCCGACGACCAGGGCGAGAGCCGTGGCGAGCAGGCCGATGCCGACCGAGCGTCCGGCACCATGGACGACCCGCGAGAACACATCGCGCCCGCTCTGATCCGTGCCGAACAGATGGGCGGGGCCGGGCGCCTCGAGGGCGGCCCGCACATCGGTGCGCAGCGGATCAGCCGTCGCGATCAGCTGCGGGAACAGCGCCATCGCAGCGATGACGGCGAGGACGAGCAGGGCGGCACCGAGCAGCACGCGGCGGGAGAGGCTCATCGGCGCAGCTCCGGGGTGCGTGCGGCGCGGCGCTGGCGCGGATCCAATACCGGATGCAGCAGCTCGACGATCACGTTCACCACAACGAACATGAGCGCGCTGAACAGGATGATGCCGGTGATGACCGGCAGATCGCGGTCGGTGATCGCAGCGAGCGTGACCCGGCCGATGCCCGGTCGGGCGAAGACCGTCTCGACGAGCACAGCGCCACCGAGCAGCGAGCCGACCAGGTACGCGGTGAGCGTGAGGGCTCCGGCGGCACCGTGCCGCAGGGTGTGATGCGCGGTCAGCCGCACCTGCCCTGCCCCGCGCGCACGGACGGTCGTCGCGAACGGTTGCCGCTCCGCGGCCTCGATGCCATCGCGCAGCACCTGCCCCAGGAGCGCGGCGACCGGCAGTGCCAGGGTGATCGCCGGCAGCACGATGGTGGCCGGGTTCCGGCTGCCGGAGACCGGGAACCATCCGAGTCCGAACGCAAACACGCTGAGGAGCAGGATGCCGATCCAGAACACCGGCGACGACAGCACGATCAGCTCGGCGCCGGCGACGACGCCCCGCCAGAAGCGTCCGCGGACGAACAGTGCCACGACGAGCGCGAGGACCACGGCGATGACGAGGGCGAGCGCGGTCAGCTGCAGGGTGGCGCCGAGCTGCCGGCCGATGACCTCGGCCACCGGCATCCGCAGCTGATACGACTCCCCGAGGTCACCCCGCAGGAGCTGACCGAGGTACGCCAGGTACTGCTCGAACGGTGGCCGGTCGAGTCCGAGCTCGGCGCGGATCCCGTCTTTGACGGCGTCGCTCACCTGCGCCTGCGGACCGAGCATCACCGCGACGGGGTCACCGGGTATCACCCGGAACGCGAGGAACGCCAGCGTCGCCGCGCCCCACAGGACGACGATGACGGATGCCGCGAGGCCCGCGATCCGGGAAAGCTGCGACGTCACGAGCGGATCAGCCGACCGTGACCCCGTAGAACAGCGGGCGACCGTACAGGTCGTACTCGAGACCTTCGACGGTGTCGTTGGATGCGGTGATCATCGACGGGCTGTAGAGCGGCACGATGGCAGTGTATTGCGCATTCCACTGCTGCAGCTTCTGGTAGATCGCTGCACGTTCGTCGACATCGCTGGTCGAGATGCCCTCTTCGAGCAGTCCGTCGATCTTGGGATCGGAGACCTGTGAGGCGTTCTGGAACCCGTCGGTGTGCAGGTGGCTGCGCAGCAGATCCCCATCCACGCCTGAGAAGCCCCAGTCGGTGAGGTCGAACGTCTTCGGCTCGTACTGCTCGTTGTAGGCGCCGGGCTCGAGCACCTCGCGCTCGACCTCGAAGCCGATGTCGGCGAGATCCGACTGGATGGCGTTGCCGAGCGCCGCCTTGTCATCCGGAACGGGCGTCCAGGCGATCCAGCGCGCGGAGAGGCGCTCGCCGTCCTTCATGCGGATGCCGTCGCTGTCGCGCTCGGTCCACCCCGCTTCGTCGAGCAGGGCGTTCGCGGCATCCTGGTCGAAGGGCCACGAGTCCTCCAACGACGCGTCGTACCCCGGGGTCGTGGACCCCAGAACGCTCCACGCGCGCGGGAACTGGCCGAAGTAGATCTCCTCGACGGCCGCGTCGATGTCGATGCCGCGGGCGAACGCCTGGCGCACTTTCTCATCGGCGAAGACACCGTAGGCCTCGTTCAGGTACAGCGAGTACGGCAGCCCGGGGTACTCGACCGAGTCGACGGTCAGCGAGTCGGGCATGTCGACGGCGAGGTTCGGCGGGATGTTGCTGGCAAGATCCGCCTCGCCGCTCTCGACGACGCCCGCACGCACCGACGCCTCGGGCAGGATCTCCACACGCAGCGTCTCGAACTGCGCGGCCTCCGCGCCGCCCGGACCCCACGTGTAGTCGGGGTTGCGGGTGTAGACGAGTTCCTGCTCGGGTGTGTATTCGGTGAGTTCGAACGGGCCGGTGCCGACGTTGATGCCGGGGCCGCCCGCCTTCAGTTGATCGACCGATTCCTCCAGCACCTTGGGCGAGTAGAACCCGAGGTGCGCGGTGCTCGCGGCCTGCAGGAACGGCGCATACGGCTGGCTGAACTTCACCTCGACGGTGTGCTCGTCGACCACGGTCGTGCCCTCGTAGAAGTCGGCACCGAGCATGCTGGCGGCTTGAGCGGACGCCGTCTCGGGATCGACGATGCGGTCGAAGTTCGCCTTCACGGCCTCGGCGTCGAAGGGCTCGCCGTCGTGGAAGGTGACATCGTCCCGCAGTTCGAACGTGTAGGTGGTGCTGTCGTCGGACACCTGCCAGTCTTCGGCGAGCCAGGGCGAGAACGTGCCGTCGGCCTCTTGGAAGACGAGGGAGTCGAGAACGACGCGCTGCACCATGCCGGAGACGTCGAGCTGGCTGGTCTGCGGGTCCATGTGCCCCGCGGCGAGGTTCGCGCCCTCGATGGCCCAGACGACCTCACCCCCGGCATCCGCGGAGCCGTCCTCGGCGGTGCCGGCGCAAGCGCTCAGCATCAGAGCGGATGCCGCAACGAAGGCGGTGATGGGCAGAATACGGCGCACGAGCGGAGTGGGCATGCGAATCCTCGGGAAGGTGAAAGGGGGTCGGTCCAGTCTACCGACGGTTTTTGGACTCGGTCGATTTAGGTGCGCTTCGGGCGGCCGTACGTTTCGTTAGACTGTCAACCACAACCCCACACTCAGGCACGTACACACCGTGCCGCATACATCGCGCAAGGAGTCCTTCATGTCGGCAACCATTCAGAACCAGATCCCCGACAAGCCCGTCCTCGAAGGCCTGGAAGCGAAGTGGGACGGCGTCTGGACGCAGCAGGGCACATACCTGTTCGATCGTCTGCGCGCAGCGGAGCTCGGCAGGGCGGGCGTGTACTCGATCGACACGCCTCCGCCGACGGCATCCGGTTCTCTGCACATCGGCCACGTGTTCTCCTACACGCACACCGACGTAAAGGCGCGCTATGAGCGTATGCGCGGCAAGAGCGTGTTCTACCCGATCGGGTGGGATGACAACGGCCTGCCGACCGAACGCCGCGTGCAGAACTACTACGGCGTGCGCGTCGATGTGACGCTCCCCTACGACCCTGACTTCACCCCGCCCTTCGAGGGCAACGCGAAGAGCCTGAAGGCCGCCGACCAGCAGCCGGTGAGCCGTCGCAACTTCATCGAGCTGTGCGAGAAGCTGACGGTCGAGGACGAGAAGCAGTTCGAGGACGTCTTCCGTCAGCTCGGGCTCAGCGTCGACTGGACGCAGACATACCGCACGATCTCCGATGAGACGATCCGGCAGAGCCAGCTCGGCTTCCTCCGCAACCACGAGCGCGGTGAGGCCTACCAGGCGCTCGCGCCGACGCTGTGGGACGTCGACTTCCGCTCCGCGATCGCCCAGGCCGAGCTCGAGGATCGCGAGCAGCAGGCCGCGTACCACCGCATCGCGTTCCACAAGACCGACGGTTCCGGCGACATCCACATCGAGACGACGCGTCCCGAGCTGCTCGCGGCCTGCGTCGCTCTCGTGGCGCACCCCGACGACGAGCGCTACCAGCCCTACTTCGACCAAACCGTGCGCACGCCGCTGTTCGATGTCGAGGTTCCCGTGCGGGCGCACCATCTCGCCCAGCAGGACAAGGGTTCCGGCATCGCGATGGTCTGCACCTTCGGCGACGTCACCGACATGGTCTGGTGGCGCGAGCTCGACCTCCCGATCCGCACGATCCTGGGGCTCGACGGCCGAGTGATCGCCGAGGCTCCGGATGTCATCGAGTCGGATGCCGGCAGAGCCGCCTATGCGGAGCTCGCGGGCAAGACGGTCTTCAGCGCCAAGAAGCGCATCGCGGAACTGCTCGAAGAGTCCGGCGAGCTGCTCGAGGTCTCAAAACCCTTCAACCATGCCGTGAAGTTCTTCGAGAAGGGCGACCGCCCGCTCGAGATCGTATCGACCCGCCAGTGGTACATCCGCAACGGCGCCCGCGACGAGCAGTTGCGCGAGCAGCTTCTCCAGCACGGACGCGAGCTGCAGTGGCACCCCGACTTCATGCGCGTGCGGTACGAGAACTGGGTCGGCGGTCTCACCGGCGACTGGCTCGTCTCGCGGCAACGCTTCTTCGGCGTGCCGCTGCCCGTCTGGTACGGGCTCGACGAGAACGGCGAGCGCGACTTCGACCGCGTCATCTTCCCCGATGCGGCCCAGCTGCCCATCGACCCCACGATCGACGTGCCGGACGGGTTCACCGCAGAGCAGCGCGGCGTCGCAGGCGGCTTCGAAGCCGAGACCGACATCCTCGACACGTGGGCGACCTCGTCCCTCACCCCGCAGCTCGCCGGCGGCTGGCAACGGGACGAGGAACTGTGGAACCTCGTCGCACCGTTCGACGTGCGTCCGCAGGCGCAGGACATCATCCGCACGTGGCTGTTCTCGACCATGCTGCGCTCGACACTCGAAGACGGCCGTTCGCCGTGGCAGCACGCCTCGATCTCCGGCTTCATCGTCGACCCGGACCGCAAGAAGATGTCGAAGTCCAAGGGCAACGTCGTGACTCCCGCCGACATCCTCGACAAGCACGGTTCGGATGCTGTGCGCTACTGGGCGGCCTCCAGCCGCCTCGGAGTGGATGCCGCGTTCGACCCCCAGAACCCGACGCAGATGAAGATCGGCCGCCGCCTGGCGATCAAGATCCTCAACGCCGCGAAGTTCGTCCTGTCGTTCCCGGTACCCGAGAGTGCTCAGGTCACACACGCGCTGGATGCATCGATGCTCGCCGCCCTCGACGAGGTGGTCGCCGAGGCGACGAAGGCGTTCGAGTCGTTCGACCACGCTCGCGCGCTGGAAGTCACCGAATCGTTCTTCTGGACGTTCTGCGATGACTATCTCGAGCTCGTCAAGGAACGCGCCTACGACCAGACCGACGTGGGCCAGCCCTCCGCTGCGCTCGCGCTGCGCATCGCGCTGTCGACGCTGCTGCGTCTGCTGGCGCCGGTGGTTTCGTTCGCGGCCGAAGAGGCGTGGAGCTGGTTCGAAGAGGGTTCGATCCACACGGCATCCTGGCCCACCACGGGTGACCTCGCCGGCGGCGACCCGTCGGTGCTGACGGTGGCGAGCGCCGCGCTGATCGGCATCCGCCGCGCGAAGACCGAGGCGAAGGTGTCGCAGAAGACTCCGGTGTCGCGGGCTGTCGTTGCCGGCCCAGCCGATTCCCTCGAGGCTCTGCGTGCCGCGGCCGGCGACCTCCGCGCCGTGGGCCGCATCACGGAGCTCGAGATCGTGGAGGGCGCTGAGCTCGCCGTCACAGAGATCGTACTGGCCCCCGTGGAGGAGAACTGATGCAACTCGGTACTCGATGGGCAGCCGGGGCCGATGCTCCGGCCTCCGTCCCCGCTGCGCTGCTTCCGGCGATCGCCGAGGTCGAAGGCCGCGGACTGACCGGCATGTGGACACTCACATGGCTGGAGGGCCGTCCGATCGCCGAACTGGATGCCGGATGGGAAGTCCTGCTCACAGCATCCGGCGACGTCATCGCCCGCGAGTTCCAGGACTGAATCTGCCGTCTCCGGCGCTGCGCGCCTCCGCTCAACGCCCCGCAACGAGCGCAGGGTCTTTCCTCACGCGGGCTCGCTGATGCGGGTCGTTGAGCGAGCGGAGCGAGACGAAACGCGTTGAGCGAAGTCGCCGCAGGCGACGGAGACGAAACGTCGGCTCCTCAACGCCCCTACCGCCCGGACAGCCCGACCTGCGCCAGCATGTGATCCGCCGCCCGCGGATCCGCCTTGCGGGTCTGCTCGGCCTGGATCGCCGCGAGCATCGCCTCGTGACGATCCAGGCGGAGCTCGGCACGTCGTGTCGCCCAGCGCGTGACGATCTCGGCCAGCCGGATCGACCCGCGCTCGAACGCCGTGGCGCCCCGTGGAACCGCGTAGGTGCGAGCCATCACCACTGCACTCATGATCCGGTCTCCTTCTTGTTCGGGAGGTTGCTCAACGGGAAGACGTCGGCACGCACGCTGACGCGGCGCACACCCTCCCCCTTCTGTCCGCGGTACGTGTCCGCGGCTTCGTCGATGAGGGTCTCGATCCTGCGGATGAGGTCGGCGGTCTGCTCCGCGGTCATGCTGATGCCGCTCGTCATCGACGAACTGGCGTCGACCCATTCGGCCGGCTCCTTGTCGATGCGACCGCTGAAGAACTCCATGAGCTCTTCGTGGCGGCGACGCATCGCCTCTGCCACGGCGACTTGGAGCGCAGCCTCGCCAGCCGGTGAGCCTTCGACCGCTCGAGAGTCATAGACGATGCCACCCTCAGGGCGCTCCCACCAGCGTTCGCGTCCGGCGCGTTCGCCCTCGACCTCACGGATGAGATCGTGCCGGGCGAGCGCGCGCAGGTGGTAGCTTGTCGCCCCCGATGACTCCCCGAGGATCTCGGCGAGTGTGCTGGCGGTCTGCGGACCCTCCTGCGCGAGGATGTCGAAGATCCGCACCCGCAGCGGGTGCGACAGCGCACGCAGCGCACCGGCATCCAGAACACGACGCTCGGGAGCTGCGGGGTTCTTCTCGTTCTCAGCCATAGTGCAAAGATATCTTTGCAAGTCATTCTTTGCAACCTTTTCTTTGCAATACTCTCGGATTAGGCTCGGGGGATGACCGACGTCGCGAACCCGCTCCTCACGCCCTCCGTCCTCCCCTACGCGCTTCCGGACTACGCGGCGATCCGCCCCGAGCACTATCTCCCGGCGTTCCGTGCTGCGTTCGAGGAGCACACCACTGAGATCACTGCCATCACCCGGGTGCGTTCGATGCCGACGTTCGAGAACACGATGGTGCCCCTCGAGCAGGCGGGCGCCATGCTCGAGCGCGTGGCGCATGCGTTCTACACCGTGAGTTCGGCGGATGCCACGGCCGAGATCCAGGCAATCGATGAGGAGCTCGCTCCCCTGATGGCTGCCCACGAGGACGCGATCCGCCTCGACGCTCAGCTGTACTGGCGGGTGAAGACGCTGCACGAGCAGCTCGACGAGCTCACCCTCGACGCCGAGAGCCGTTACCTCGTGGAGCGCCACTTCCGTGAGATGACGCACGCCGGAGCCGGCCTCGACGACGCGGACAAGCAGCAGTTGACGGCGCTGAATCAGAAGCTCTCCACGCTCACGACGACGTTCGAGAAGAATCTGCTGGCCGACACGAACGACCTCGCCGTGCACTTCGAGACGGCCGAAGAACTCGATGGACTTGCAGCGGGTGAGCTCTCCGCCGCCGCCCGGGCTGCCGCTGATCGCGGCCATGACGGCGGCTTCCTCGTCACGCTGCCGCTGTTCACGGGGCATCCGTATCTGTCGTCGCTGACGAACCGTGAGAGCCGGCGCCGCATCATGACGGCGTCGCGTTCCCGCGCGCTGCGAGGCAATGCCAACGACAACCGCGCGGTGCTGACCGAGATCGCGTCGTTGCGCGCCGAGCGGGCAGCGCTGCTCGGCTACCCCTCGCACGCGGCGTACATCACGACGGATGAGACGGCCGGGACTCCGGATGCTGTCGCCGACCTGCTGCACCGGCTCGCTCCGGCCGCGGCTTCGAACGCGCGGGAGGAACAGATTTCGCTCCAGGGCATCATCGGCGAGACCGAAGCGCAGCCGTTCGCTCTCGAGGGGCACGATTGGGCGTATTACACCGAAAGGGTGCGCGCCACGAAGTACGACATCGACACCGCGGCGCTGCGGCCCTGGTTCGAGGCGGAGCGCGTGCTGCAGGACGGTGTCTTCTATGCCGCGACGCAGTTGTACGGGGTGACGTTCACCGAGCGCGACGACCTCGTCGCCTATCACCCGGGCGCTCGCGTGTTCGAGGTCTTCAACCCCGGCGGATCGCCACTCGGGCTCTACGTTCTGGATCTGTACACCCGCGATACCAAGCGCGGCGGTGCCTGGATGAACCCGATCGTCAGCCAGTCGGCGCTGCGCGGTACGGCACCGGTCGTCGTCAACAACCTCAACGTCGCGCAGCCGGGCGATGGGCAGCCGACCCTGTTGACGCTGGACGAGGTCACCACCCTGTTTCACGAGTTCGGTCACGCGCTGCACGGACTGTTCGCGACGGTGAACTACCCGCACTTCGCGGGCACGAACGTGTTCCGCGATTTCGTGGAGTTCCCCAGCCAGGTGAACGAGATGTGGATTCTGTGGCCCGAGGTTCTCGACAACTACGCACGCCACTATGAGACCGGTGAGCCATTGGATGCTGCGATCGTCGAGCGGTTGCGCGCAACGGAGGCGTTCAACCAGGGGCACGACACGAGCGAGTACCTGGCGGCTGCGTGGCTGGACCAGGCCTGGCACCGCATCGGCACCTCGGATGCCGTCACCGACGTCGCCGCGTTCGAAGCCGACGCTCTCGCCGAGATCGGGCTCGACAGCCCCGCCGTGCCGACCCGCTACTCGTCGACGTACTTCGCGCATGTCTTCGCCGGCGGCTACAGCGCCGGGTATTACTCGTACATCTGGAGTGAGGTGCTCGACGCCGACACGGTGGAGTGGTTCCGCGACAATGGCGGTCTCACTCGAGAGAACGGCGACCGGTTCCGTGCTCGGCTGCTGGGCGTCGGCGGTTCGAAGAACCCGCTGGAGGCCTACCGCGACTTCCGCGGTCGCGACGCCGAGATCGCCCCGCTGCTGAAGCGCCGCGGGTTGAATGCGTGATCAGTTGCCCGCGGAGAGCCGGGCAACGATCGTCTTCAGGGCAGGAGCTGCGATGCCGTGACGCTCGGTACGACGCACGAGCTCGCCGCCGATCGAATCCAGTTCGCTCTGATTTCCTGCCGCCAAGTCGGCTTGCAGCGAGGTGCGCATCGTGCGGGGAAAGGTCGACAGCGTGGCGGCGAGCGATTCGACAGTGTCCTGCACGCCATCCGCGGCTTCGCACGCGACGACCGCAGCCAGTACATCTTCCGTCAGCGCAGGGTCCTTCTCCAGGGCTTCGCCCAGTGCCGTCTGCCAGTAGGAAGTCAGCAGCGCCATAGGCGCCAGGAATCGGAACTTGCGCCAGAGAACCTCAGCGTCCGTGCCGTCGATCGTGAGCTCAGCCGGGGTCTGCACCAGCGCACGCACGGATGCGAATTCGGCAGAACTCGACGGTACGGCAAGGCGGATGAACGGGCTCTTGTGCTGGATCTCGGCAGGCTTCGTCCGAGCCGATTCCACGGCGATGCTGCCGGCCGCGACCGGGACTCCATCCAGGTGCGCGGTGAGAACCTCACGGTGCCCGATTCCGTTCAGCACCGAGAGCACGTCGCGCGGCGCGCTGGCAGCAATCGACCTCAAGCTGTCGACCAATCCGAATGTTTTCACCGCGAGCATTACGCTCGCACCCTCCGGAATCGTCTCGCGCGCGGGGACGAATTCGGTCTCATCTCCGAACAGTCCGCTGTTGACACGAAGCCCGTGAGAATTGATCGCCTCGACAGACGTCGGTCTGCCGACGATGACGACTCGTGCCCCGGCCCGATGAAGAAGCCACCCCAGAAGGCCGCCCACGGCGCCAGCACCGACGACCGCGATCACAGGTTGGTTGTCGATCACTCGCGACCTCACGCGCTCTTGCGCTTGCGCTCCATCACGACGGTAGGCGCCGCGCCCTCTTCGACCGAGGCGCGTGTCACGACGACCTTCTTGACGTCATCGGCAGAAGGGATCTCGAACATGATGGGGCCGAGGACGTCTTCGAGGATCGCGCGGAGGCCACGAGCGCCGGTCTTGCGCTCGACGGCGAGATCCGCGATCGAACGCAACGCGTCCTCTTCGAAGTCCAGCTCCACCTCGTCGAGTTCGAACATGCGCTGATACTGCTTGACGAGAGCGTTTCGTGGCCCGGTGAGGATGTCGACAAGCGCGTCCTGATCAAGCGGCGAGACCGAGGCCACGACGGGCAGACGACCGATGAACTCCGGGATCAGCCCGAACTTGTGCAGGTCTTCCGGCAGCACCTCGCTGAACAGATCGAGATCCTTGGTCTTGTCATGCAGCGGAGCCCCGAAACCGACGCCGTGCTTGCCCACCCGGGCGGACACGATGTCTTCGAGCCCGGCAAAAGCACCGGCAACGATGAACAGCACGTTCGACGTGTCGATCTGTAGGAACTCCTGGTGCGGATGCTTGCGACCGCCCTGAGGCGGCACAGATGCCACGGTGCCCTCGATGATCTTCAGCAGCGCCTGCTGCACACCCTCACCGGAGACATCCCGCGTGATCGAGGGGTTCTCCGACTTGCGGGCGATCTTGTCGATCTCATCGATGTAGATGATGCCCTGCTCGGCGCGCTTGACGTCGTAGTCGGCGGCCTGGATGAGCTTGAGGAGGATGTTCTCCACGTCTTCGCCGACGTAGCCGGCTTCGGTGAGTGCAGTGGCGTCTGCCACGGCGAATGGCACGTTCAGCCGCTTCGCCAAAGTCTGCGCGAGGTAGGTCTTTCCGCACCCGGTCGGGCCGATCATCAGGATGTTGCTCTTGGCGATCTCGACCTCTTCGGCCTTCTGCTCGGCCAGCTGCAGCGTTCCGTGTGCGCGCACGCGCTTGTAGTGGTTGTAGACCGCGACCGACAGCGAGCGCTTGGCTGGCTCCTGGCCGACGACGTACTCCTCGAGGAACGAGTAGATCTCGCGCGGCTTCGGCAACTCGAAGTCGGCGACGCCCTCGGCGGACGATTCCGCCATGCGCTCTTCGATGATCTCGTTGCAGAGCTCGACGCACTCATCGCAGATGTACACGCCGGGGCCAGCGATCAGCTGCTGGACCTGTTTCTGGCTCTTTCCGCAGAACGAGCACTTGAAAAGGTCAGCGCTTTCACCGATTCGGGCCATGCGCATCCTCCTTGAACGAACCTGAGATCCTCCTGAAAAGCCTAACCTCTCCCTCAGACACTCAGCCGCATTGGTGCGCGGTTGTGATCAGATCATGCTCCGTGCGTGCGACTCGACGGTAGATTCGGCGTCATGACCACATCTGCGACGAAGGTCACCGTCACGGTCCTGTCTCTCCTGACCGTCGTCGGTCTGATCGCGCTCGCGGCTCCGCTGATAACCGCCACCTGGAACGTGGTGACTCCGGTACTCGCTGCCGCCTCGACCTCTGCGCCGGCCGTTCCGGGTTCTGAGTCGACCGTTCAGCCGACAGCTGGATCGACCGCCCGACCGGTGGATGCCGCGGCAGACCTTGCAGCCGCACGGGCTGAAGACCCGCACCCCACGGATATGAACCACCCCTCCCGGTGGGCGGGTTCCTGCACCCAGAACTCTATGATGACCGCGAGCGGCTCACTCCGCGGTGCTCAGAAGCTCGTGGATATGGGGCCGAGCACGTTCGCGAACGGGTCCGTCACCTTCGACAGCGCCGGGCGCATCGCGACGTACACCGTCGCCCCCGGCGACGCCCCCTCCGCGATCGGCGAACGCTTCTGCGTCGACTACGTCACGGTGTTCCAGTACAACGAGGTCTACCCGATGTTCAGCGTGCAGCCCGGTGCTGTGCTGTCGCTCCTACCTGGCAACAAGTAGCCTGCAGCACCACTCCGCACAGAAGTGGCCCTCTAGGGTCAGATCATGCTCTTCGGGTGCCACACCGTCTTCGTCTCGGTGAATGCGCCGATTCGCTCCGGCGACGCCGTCACCTCGCCCGGCGTGAGCACGCGCTTGAGCGTGTCGGCGGCAGCGATCTGCAGGTCAACCCAGTCCAACGAGCCGGCACCGGCGAGATCCAGTGCGTTCACGTCGGCGTGCGAGGCGAGCCACGGCGCGATCTCCCCCGGCGACCCGGTGAGGACGTTCACGACTCCCCCGGGCACATCGCTCGTCGCGAGTACTTCGGCGAGGCTGATCGCCGACAGCGGGTAGGTTTCGCTGGCGACGACCACGACCGTGTTCCCTGCCACTAGCGCGGGGGCAACGACCGAGACCAGCCCGAGCAGCGATGAGTTCTGCGGAGCGATGATCGCCACGACGCCTGTCGGCTCCGGAACGGAGATGTTGAAGTAAGGGCCGGCGACCGGGTTGGCGTTGCCGGCGACCTGCGCGTACTTGTCGCACCAGCCCGCGTACCAGACCCACAGATCGATCGCATCGTCGACCTGCGTACCCGCGACCGCCGCCGACACGCCCTCCTGCGCCACGATCTCGTCGACGAACTGCGCACGGCGCCCCTCGAGCACCTCGGCGACCCGGTAAAGCACCTGTCCGCGGTTGTATGCCGTCGCACCCGACCAGCCCTTCACTGCCGCGCGAGCGGCGACCACAGCATCCCGGGCATCCTTGCGAGAGCCCTGGGCTGCGTTCGCGAGGAACGCGCCCTTCGCCGAGAGCACTTCGTAGGTGCGGCCCGACTCGCTGCGCGGGAACTTTCCACCGATCGCGAGCTTGTACGTCTTCGGAACAGTCAGTCGCTTGCTCATGCTGCGGCTCCCTTGAGATATGCGGTGAGTCCGTGTCTGCCGCCCTCGCGGCCGTACCCGGATTCTTTGTATCCGCCGAACGGACTGGCAGGGTCGAAGCGGTTGAACGTGTTCGCCCAGACGACGCCGGCGCGCAGCTGGTCGGCGACCGCGAGGATGCGCGACCCCTTGTCGGTCCAGATACCGGCCGACAGCCCGTACGGGGTGTTGTTCGCCTTGGCGATCGCCTCGGCGGGCGTGCGGAAGGTGAGCACCGAGAGCACGGGACCGAAGACCTCATCGCGCGCGATGCGGTGGGATGCTTCGACGCCGGTGAAGATCGTCGGAGCGAACCAGAACCCCTTGTCGGGGATGGCGCAGTCGGCGGTCCAGCGCTCTGCTCCTTCCGCCTCGCCGATGTCGCTGAGCTCGCGGATGCGCGCCAGCTGGGCTTCGGAGTTGATCGCGCCGATGTCGGTGTTCTTGTCGAGCGGGTCGCCGAGGCGCAGGGTCGACAGGCGCGTCTTCAGCCGGTCGATGACCTCGTCGTGGATCGATTCCTGCACGAGCAGGCGGCTGCCTGCGCAGCACACGTGCCCCTGGTTGAAGAAGATGCCGTTGACGATGCCTTCGACGGCCTGGTCGATCGGCGCATCGTCGAACACGATATTCGCCGCCTTGCCGCCGAGCTCGAGCGTGACCTTCTTGTTCGTGCCGGCGATCGCCTTGGCGATGTCACGGCCGACGCCGGTCGAGCCGGTGAAGGCGACCTTGTCGACCTCGGGGTGGCGCACCAGCGTCGCGCCGGTGGACCCGGCACCCGTGACGATGTTGACGACCCCGGCGGGCAGGTCTGCCTGCTGCAGGATCTCGGCGAAGATCAGCGCGGTCAGCGGGGTGGTCTCGGCGGGCTTGAGCACGACGGTGTTGCCGGCGGCAAGCGCCGGGGCGATCTTCCACGCCAGCATGAGCAGCGGGAAGTTCCACGGGATGATCTGCCCGGCGACGCCGTGCGCGCGCGGGTTGGCGCCAAGGCCGGCGTAGTCGAGCTTGTCGGCCCAGCCGGCGTAGTAGAAGAACCAGGATGCGACGAGCGGAACATCCACGTCGCGGCTCTCCTTGATGGGCTTGCCGTTGTCGAGGCTCTCGGCCACGGCGAGCTCGCGGGCACGCTCCTGCACGAGGCGTGCGATGCGGAACAGGTACTTGCCGCGGTCGCGGCCGCTCATCTTCGACCACACCTTGTCGTAGGCGCGACGGGCGGCGCTGACGGCGCGGTCGATGTCCTCATCCGACGCGCCGGCGATCTCGGCGATGCGCGATTCATCCGCCGGCGAAATGGTCGTGAAGCTCGCGCCCGTACCGTCTGTGAACTCGCCGTCGATGAACAGGCCGTAGCTGTCGCGCAGGTTCAGAATCGCCTTCGATTCAGGCGCCGGAGCATATTCCAGGAATGACATGTTTCTCGTTCCTCAGTCGATCGTGACGTAGTCGGGGCCGGAGTAATGGCCGGTCGTGAGCTTCTGACGCTGCAGCAGCACATCGTTGAGCAGGCTGGATGCGCCGAAGCGGAACAGGTGCGGCTGCAGCCATTCCTCCCCAGCGGTCTCGGCTACGGTGACGATGTATTTGATGGCGTCCTTCGAGGTGCGGATGCCGCCAGCCGGCTTCACGCCGATCTTCTCGCCAGTGCCTCGGTACCAGTCGCGCACCGTCTCGAGCATGAGCAGCGTCGTGGGCAGCGTCGCCGCCGGCTGCACCTTTCCGGTGGACGTCTTGATGAAGTCGCCACCGGCCAGGATGCCGAGCCACGATGCCCGCTTGATGTTGTCGTAGGTGTTCAGCTCACCGGTCTCGAGGATCACTTTCAGTGACGCGAAGGTGCCGTCCTCGCGGCGGCAGGCTTCCTTCACTGCCGCGATCTGGTCGAACACGAGCCCGTAGCGGCCGGAGAGGAAGGCGCCGCGGTCGATCACCATGTCGATCTCGTCGGCCCCCGCGGCGACCGCCTCGGCGGTGTCGGCGAGTTTGATCGCGAGCGACGCGCGCCCGCTGGGGAACGCCGTCGCGACAGCCGCGACAGAGATCTTTCCGTCGTCAGGGTCGCCGTGCAGCGAACCAAGCGCCTCGACCGCATGGCCGACCATGTCGCCGTAGACGCAGACCGCTGCGACCAGCGGGGTCGAGGGGTCCGCGGCATCCGGTGTCTTCGCCTTGGCGACCAGCGAGCGCACCTTGCCCGGCGTGTCGGCACCTTCGAGGGTCGTGAGGTCGATCAGGGAGATGATCTTGTCGATCGCCCAGGCCTTCGAGGTCGTCTTGATCGAGCGGGTGCCGAGGCCGGCAGCGCGCTGCTCGAGACCGGTGGCATCCACGCCGGGGAGTCCGTGCAGGAAGCGCCGCAGAGTGGCATCGTCGGGCTCACCGCCCAGTACATCCACCGCGGTGCGGCGGGTCAGTTCCGTGGTCGTCATCGTTCCTCCAACAATGCTCGGGCTGTGGTCTCATCGGTCACCAGAACGGTGCACAGGCCGCTGGTCACGACTGTACGCGCGATGTCGTGCTTGGCGCTCCCCGCGGTCACGAAGATCGCCCGTTCGGCGGCCCGCAGGCGGTCGAGATCGACTCCGACAGTTCGGGCGTCGAGCTGGGCATCGACGACGTTGCCGTCCGCGTCGATGTAGCGGCCGAGCACGTCGCCGACGGCGCCGCGGCGGGCCAGCTCCTCGACATCCGCGGCTGTCAGATAACCGTTCTCGACGTGGGCCGACGACGCGTCGGCGGGTCCGGCGGAGTACAGGTACGTCTGCGCCTCGGTTGCCTGCTCCAGGATGCCGGCGACAGTGCGATCCGCTTCGATCGCCTGCTTCGTCTCGACGCGCTCGAGGATGGCGGGGCTCGGCAGCAGCGCCGCCTGGCCACCCGCGCGCTGCGCGATGGTCATGGCGAGGCTCGCGGCTCCTCCGGAGCGACGGTTCAGGCTCACACCGCCGTTGAGCTGCACGACGCTGACGCCGTTCGCCCACCCCTCCGGGAGCGCGTCGGCGACGGCGGTGAGGGTGCGTCCCCAGCTGACACCGAGCGTTCGCGGAACAGGCCGGAGCGCTGTGAGATGGTCGGCCGCGGCTTGCGCGACGCGTTCGAGCTCAGCATCTTCGTCGACCGGCACGATCGCGGCATCCGACAGACCGAAGCGTTCGACGACCTCGCGTTCCAGGCCGAGGCGGCGGGCACGCGGGTGCACGATCTCAATGCGTACGACGCCCGTCTCGCGCGCCTGTGTGAGGAGCCGGCCGACCTTCCAGCGGGAGATCTTCAGGAGGGCGCCGATCTCGTCCTGCGTCTTCGCCTCGTCGTAGTACAGCTCGGCGACGCGCACGGTGAGCAGATCCTCGTCCACGGGCCCTCCCTTCACCTCTCCAGCGTACGCGCGAGCACGCATGCGCGCATCTGCACGCTCATATGAGCGCAGGCCGCCGTCGCGGGCGCACATCTGCGGGAGGACGACGAAGGGCGGCAGTCGTGATCGACTGCCGCCCTCGTGAACGCCGGTGTCAGGAACGCTTGCGCGTCGTGAGCACCTGGTCGACGATGCCGTACTCGAGCGCCTCAGCGGCCGAGAGGATCTTGTCGCGATCGATGTCCTTGTTGACCTGCTCTGCCGACTTTCCGGTGTGCTTGGCCATGGTCTCTTCGAGCCATGTGCGCATGCGCAGGATTTCGGCCGCCTGGATCTCGATGTCGGACGCCTGGCCGTGGCCCGCCTCCCCCATCGCCGGCTGGTGCATGAGCACACGCGCGTTGGGAAGGGCGAGACGTTTGCCCGGCGCGCCTGCGGCGAGCAGCACGGATGCCGCGGAGGCCGCCTGCCCGAGCACGACGGTCTGAATCTGCGGCGCGACGTACTGCATCGTGTCGTAGATCGCCGTCATCGCGGTGAACGAGCCACCGGGCGAGTTGATGTACATGGTGATGTCGCGCTCGGCATCCTGGCTCTCGAGGACGAGCAGCTGCGCCATGACGTCATCGGCGGATGCGTCGTCGACCTGTACACCGAGGAAGATCACGCGATCTTCGAACAGCTTGTTGTACGGGTCCTGACGCTTGAAGCCGTACGCCGTGCGCTCCTCGAACTGCGGGAGGACGTAACGGCTGGAGGGCATGTTGCCAGCCGCGCGGAAGGTGGGTGTGTACATGAGAGTGCTCTCGCTTTCCGCTTACTTGCTGTCCTGGTCGGTTCCGCCGCCGCCGATGACGTCGGAGGCCGACTCACGGATGTGATCGACGAAACCGTACTCGAGTGCCTCTTCAGCGGTGAACCAGCGGTCGCGGTCACCGTCTTCGTCGATCTGCTCGACGGACTTGCCGGTCTGAGATGCCGTGATCTCGGCGAGACGCCGCTTCATCGAGAGGATGAGCTGCGCCTGCGTCTGGATGTCGCTGGCCGTTCCGCCGAAGCCGCCGTGCGGCTGGTGCAGCAGCACACGGGCATTCGGGGTGATGTACCGCTTGCCCTTGGTGCCGGCGGTCAGCAGCAGCTGCCCCATCGACGCCGCCATGCCGATGCCGACGGTCACGATGTCGTTGGGAACGAACTGCATGGTGTCGTAGATCGCCATACCCGCGGTGATCGAGCCACCGGGCGAGTTGACGTAAAGATAGATGTCCTTCTCTGAGTCCTCTGCGGCGAGAAGAAGGATCTTCGCGCAGATCTCGTTCGCGTTCTCGTCACGCACCTCCGAGCCCAGCCAGATGATGCGGTCCTTCAGCAGCCTGTCGAAGACGCTGGTCGCGACAAGGGGTTCAGCCATTTCAAGCTCCTGTTTCCGTGTTCGGTGATTCGAATCTACCGGCGACGACGCGGCCCTCAGGTCGTGTTCGCCGTCGGCATATCAGGTGTCGCGCTCGACGATCTCCCGCGCGTACGCCGTCACCGAGCGGTGATACCGCGGCAAGTGGGGCACGAGCGCGAGCAGCGCGACCGAGAGGCCGTGGCGCGGGGCGCCGGAACTCGCCAGTGCGAGCGCGTAGAACGCAGCGATTGCGTCGCGGTACGGCGAGTCGGCAGCATCCTGATGCGCCTTCGCGAGCAGGGCGACAGCTTCATCGGTGGCACCGACGTTGCGCAACGAACTCGCGAGTTGGATGATCGCCTGCGGCTCGTGCTCGGCATCCAACCCGATCTCCAGCGCCCGCCGGTAGAGCGGAATCGCCTCGTCGGGGCGTCCGGCCGAGTCGCGAGCGCCCGCCCGCTCGAACTCGGCACGCGCATCCGCCGTTCCGCGCTCGGCGGCGATGGCGTCGATGCGTACGATCACCTCATCGTCCACAAGCGTGCCCGCCGCGGCATCCCACACCTCTTCGATGCGCTCGTCCCACGTCTTCACGAATCCTCCTCAGACGCGAAAGAGCGGATGCCGAGGCATCCGCTCTTTCGTAACAATCAGTACGCGATCACTCGCCCTTGTCAGCGGCCTTCTCGGCCGGAGCCTTCTTGGCGGCCGGCTTCTTAGCAGGAGCCTTCTTGGCAGCGGGCTTCTCATCAGTGGCCTCGTCGGCCTTCTTCGCGGGAGCCTTCTTCGCGGCCGGCTTGGCGGGAGCCTTCTTCGCAGCCGGCTTCTCGTCAGCCTTCTCTTCGGCCGCAGCCTCAGCGGCCTCGTCCTCATCTTCGTCTTCGACGGCGACGAGGCTCGACAGGTCGACGGCCTTGCCGTCGGTGTCGACGACGTTGACCTTGCCGAGGGCGATCGCGAGGGCCTTGTTGCGGGCGACCTCACCGACCAGCGCGGGGAGCTGGTTCGAGGACTGCAGCGCCTCGACGAACTCCTGCGGCGCCATGCCGTACTGCGCAGCAGACTGGATCAGGTACTGGCTGAGCTCTTCCTGCGAGACCTGCACGTCGGACTGCTCGGCGATCGTGTCGAGCAGCACCTGCGTGCGGAACTGCTTCTCGCTCGCCTCGGTGACCGCGGCGCGGTGCTCGTCGTCCTCGTGGCGGTTCTCGGACTCGAGATGGGTGTGCACCTCGTC
>NZ_JBQDVP010000035.1:0-32532 GCF_052102115.1 Microbacterium sp. | reverse complement strand
GTCATCGAGAAGCGCTCCGCCGACCTCATGCGTGCCTTCGACCTCAGCGGCGCTGTGGGGCGCGTGGTCTCGGACTACTCCGCGGGAATGACGAAGAAGATCATGCTCGCCGGTGCGATGATCCACTCGCCGCGCGTGCTCGTGCTCGATGAGCCGTTCGAATCGGTGGATCCGGTCTCGTCCGCAGTGATCCTCGACATCCTCCGCGCCTACGTCGACCACGGCGGCACCGTCATCCTGTCCAGCCACGGTATGGACCTCGTCGAGCGCGTGTGCTCGCGCATCGCGATCATCGTCGGCGGTGACGTGCTCGCCGAGGGCACCATCGACGAGGTGCGCGCAGGGCAGACGCTCGAGTCGCGGTTCGTCGAGCTGTCCGGCGGCGCCTCTGAGGTGGAGGGTCTCGAGTGGTTGCACACGTTCTCCGACTGAGGATCGCGCTCATGGTGGGCGCCCTGCGGGGTGGCCATGCCGTGCGCGCAATCGCGGGGTTCGTCGTGCTGACCGCCGCGACGGTCGCCGTCTGCGTCGCCCTGCTCAGCCTGTCTGATGCACCGCTTGCTGCCGCCCGCTCCGTGATCGTCCTGGGAGGCGCGGCCGGGTTCCTCGCCTTCCTCGTCGGCCCGATCCTCATCGGCACGGCTGATCAGCTCGACCCGAGACGGTTCCGTGTGTTCGGGATGAGTGTGCGAGCGATGCCGTGGATCCTCGGTCTCGGCGCGCTGCTGAGCGTGCCCTCCTTCGCCCTGATCGCGGTCGCGGTGTGCTTCGTCGTCACCCTGGTGGCGCTCGACGTGCCTCTGGCGGTCGCCGTGGTGGCAGCCGTGTTCGGGGTGCTTTCTCTGGCCATCGCCGCCCGCATCGGCATGGCCACCAGCGCTCTGCTGCTTCCCGAACGCCGCTCGCGCGAGCTCACCGCGCTGTTCGCGCTCGCCGTCATCGTGGTGGCGTTCCCGGTGGCGGTCTTCCTCGCCTCGCTGGAGTGGGACGGACAGGTGCCGGATGCCGTTGCCGCCGCCACCACGGTGATCGCGTCGACGCCGCTCGCCGCGATCCCGGGAGCCGCGCTGGCCATCGCCGCGGGCGATGAATCGACGGCGTGGCTCAGCGGAACCATTGCCCTCGCCACGGTCGTCGCGCTGGGGGCGTGGTGGATCTGGTTGGTGCGACGGCTGCTCACGAACGTCGATCGTCCGATCATCTCGCGCGAACGTTCGGGGCTCGGATGGTTCGCGCTCCTGCCGTCGAATGCCTTCGGAGCGATCGCGGCGCGCAGCCTCGTCTACTGGTTCAGGGACCGCCGGTACATCGTGAACTTCGTCATCGTGCCGATCGCCGGTGTCCTCACCGTGTTCCCGCTGCTCGTGGCCGGTGTGCCGCTCTACATCGCGGCACTGATTCCCGTACCGGTGATGGCGTTGTTCTTCGGCTGGCTCCCGCACAACGACGTCGCCTATGACTCGACGGCGCTGTGGATCCACGTCGCCAGTGGTGTGCGCGGCGTCGCCGACCGCCTCGGGCGACTCCTTCCGATTTCGCTCGTGGCCGTCCCCGTGCTCGCCATCGCGATCCCGCTGACTCTGGCGATCGTCGAGAGCTGGTATCTGCTGATGCCGATGATCGGACTCGCCGCGAGTCTCTTCCTCGGCGGGCTCGGGGTGTCCAGCATCCTGTCGGTGACCTCTCCCTACGCAGTGTCGCGACCCGGCGACAGCCCGTTCCAGCAGCCGCAGCGATCGGCATCCCGGGCAGGGTACGCCCCGGCGCTCGCCTTCCTCGGGGCCCTGCTGCTCAGCGCCCCGACGATTTGGCTGTTCGTGATGACCGTCATCGAAGACGAGGCGTACAACCCGGCGACGTTCTGGGTCGGCATCGCCAGCGGAGTCGTGATCCTGATCGCCGGCTCGATGATCGGCGGACGCGTCTACGACCGCGGCGGCGAGCGGCTCATGGAGTTCGTCGAGACGGCCTGAACTCCGCCCCGCAGCACTCTCCGGGAGGTTAGACTCAGCGCATGAGTACTCCGCTGGACAGCCCCGATCAGGGCGGCGTGGCAACGCTTGATCGTGAACTGGAAGAACTTCTCAATGAAGAGAATGCCGAGCCTGGCGACCACGAGCGCTTCTCGCACTATGTGAAGAAGGACAAGATCCTCGAGTCCGCGATCTCGGGCCGCCCCGTGCGCGCCCTGTGCGGCAAGAAGTGGACGCCGGGCCGCGACCCGGAGAAGTTTCCGATCTGCCCGACCTGCAAAGAGATCTACGAATCGATGGTCGGCTGACGCCTATCGTGCCTTATCGGTCGTGTCACGCCTGATCGACGAACACCGTGGGGATCGCCGGGTCCGACTTGCTGAGCGCCAGTGCGCGCACCGGCAGCTCCTCGCGAACGCGCAGGTGGTGCTGGCGGGCGGATGCCGTTCCCGCTGGCCCCTCGTGGGCGTCGTCGATCTCGCCGCCGTCGACGAGTGTGACCTGAAGCGGACGCGAATCCGGGTGCTCTGCGGCCGTACTCAGCTCTTCGAAACCGTCTGAGACGACGATCGTCTCAGTCGTCGCGACGTCGCGACGGAGCGTGCGGAACGCCGCCTTCCGGCCGCCCTGGGAGCCTTTGTCCGTGGAGGCTTTCGCGACGCCGACCCACCCGCCGCCGGCATCCTGCCGCGCTACGAGCTTGTAGACCATCCCGGCGGTGGGGTAGCCGGAGCCGGTGACGACCGAGGTGCCGACGCCATAGGAATCGACCGGGGATGCCGCGAGCGCCGCGATCGCATACTCGTCGAGATCACTGGTGACGGTGATCTTCGTGTTCACGGCGCCCAACTCGTCGAGGTGCTCGCGCACAGCCGCGGCGACGGTCGGCAGATCACCGGAGTCGAGGCGTACGCCGCCGAGCTCGGTGCCGGCGACGCGGACGGCGGTCTCGACGCCTTCGCGGATGTCGTAGGTGTCCACCAGCAGGGTGGTGCCGGGGCCGAGGCTGGCGATCTGTGCGCGGAACGCGTCTTCTTCGGTGTCGTGCAGCAGCGTCCATGAGTGCGCGGCTGTGCCCATGGTGGGCAGTCCCCACCGGCGCCCGGCCTCGAGGTTGCTCGTCGCGCCGAATCCGGCGATGTGGGCCGCACGAGCCGCGGCGACGGCGGACATCTCGGCGGCCCGGCGCGATCCCATCTCCGCCAACGGCCGCTCGCCGGCCGCGATGCTCATGCGCGCGGCGGCCGTGGCGATGGCTGAGTCGTGGTTCATCACACTCAACGCGATGGTCTCGAGTACGACGGCATCGGCGAAGGAGCCCTCGACGGTGAGAACGGGGGAGCCGGGGAAGTACAGCTCGCCCTCGCGATAGCCGTGGATCGAGCCGGTGAAGCGGTAGTTCTCCAGATACCGCAGGGTCTCGGCATCCACCACCCGACTGTCACGCAGGAAGCGCAGCTCGTCCTCCCCGAACCGGAAATCGCGCAGCAGCGAGAGGAGGCGCCCGGTACCGGCGACGACGCCGAATCGGCGCCCGCCGGACAGGCGGCGAGAGAAGAGCTCGAACACGCTGGGCCGTGCGGCGGTTCCGTCGCGCAGCGCGGCTCCCAGCATCGTGAGTTCGTAGCGGTCTGTGAGCAACGCCGTCGAGGTCATGCGCTCAGCTTAGTGAGCGACGGGTAGGCTGGTGAGTCATGAACGCGGCACCGATCGGCATCTTCGACTCCGGTGTCGGCGGACTCACCGTGGCCCGGGCGATCCGCGCTCAGCTGCCGCGAGAGTCCTTCGTCTACATCGGCGATACCCTGCACTCCCCGTACGGACCCAAGCCCATCGCCGATGTCCGCCGCTATTCGCTCGAGGTGCTCGACACTCTCGTCGACCAGGGCGTGAAGATGCTCGTGATCGCCTGCAACACGGCATCCGCCGCCATGTTGCGCGACGCGCGCGAACGCTATGACGTCCCCGTCGTCGAGGTCATCGGCCCGGCCGTTCGCCGTGCCGTCTCGACCACCCGCAACGGGCGGATCGGCGTCATCGGCACGGTCGGCACGATCGGATCGCGCGCCTACCAGGACATGCTCGAGATCAACGAGCAGCTCGAGGTGTTCACGGCCGCGTGCCCGCAGTTCGTGGAGTTCGTCGAATCCGGCGTCACCGGCACTCCGGAGGTGATCGCCGTCGCCGAGGAGTACCTCGCGCCGCTGCGCGACGCCGACGTCGACACCCTCGTGCTCGGATGCACGCACTACCCGTTCCTGCGCGGCGCGATCAGCTACGTCATGGGCGAGGGCGTCTCGCTCGTCTCCAGCGACGACGAGACCGCCGGCGACGTGTACCGGCAGCTGATGCGCCGTGACCTGCTCGCCCCCGCCGACGCCAGGGCGACGTACGTGTACGAGGCGACCGGAGAATCCACCGCGGAGTTCACGGCGCTTGCCAACCGCCTCATGGGCGCCGAGGTGCGCGACGTGCAGCACGTGCAGACCGGCGTCATCACTCTTCCCGACCTCTCAGATCTCGCCGACAGCACGGCAACCGACCCGAAGGAATCCCATGTCTGACATCGTCCGCGCGGACGGCCGCGCCACCGACCAGCTCCGCGAGATCACGATCGAACGCGGTTGGAGCGCCAACGCCGAGGGCTCCGCCCTGATCAGCTTCGGCGGCACGAAGGTGCTGTGCACGGCATCGTTCACGAACGGCGTGCCGCGCTGGCTCACCGGCAAGGGCAAGGGCTGGGTGACCGCCGAGTATGCGATGCTGCCGCGCGCGACGAACAGTCGCAACGACCGCGAGAGCGTCAAGGGCAAGATCGGCGGACGCACGCACGAGATCTCGCGCCTGATCGGCCGCGCCCTGCGTGCGGTCGTCGACACCAAGGCGCTCGGTGAGAACACCATCGTCATCGACTGCGACGTGCTGCAGGCCGACGGCGGCACCCGCACGGCTGCGATCACGGGGGCATACGTCGCCCTCGCCGATGCGATCGAGTGGGGCCGCACGAAGAAGTTCATCGGCAAGAACTCCACGCCGCTGATCGATTCGGTCGCCGCCGTGTCGGTCGGCATCATCGACGGCGAACCCATGCTCGATCTGCCGTACGTCGAGGATGTGCGCGCCGAGACCGATATGAACATCGTCGTCACCGGGCGCGGACTGTTCGTCGAGGTGCAGGGCACCGCCGAGGGCGCCCCGTTCGACAAGCGGGAGCTCGACGCCCTGCTCGAACTCGGCGTCGCGGGATGCGCGACCCTGAAGGAGCACCAGCTCGCAGCGCTCGCGGGCGAGTGACGATGCCGAAGGTCGTCCTTGCCACACACAACCCGCACAAGGTGGCGGAGTTCCAGCAGATCGTCGCGATGACCCGCCCCGACGTCGAGGTGATCGGCTACGGCGGTCCGGAACCGGTCGAAGACGGTGTGACCTTCGCCGAGAACGCGCTGATCAAGGCGCGTGCGGCCGCCGCGCACACGGGGTTCGCCGCCATGGCCGACGACTCCGGCATCAGCGTCGACGTGCTCGGCGGCTCGCCGGGCATCTTCTCCGCGTACTGGGCAGGTCAGCAGAAAGATGCGACCGCGAACCTCGAACTGCTCCTCGATCAGCTGGCCGACATCGCCGACCCGCACCGGACAGCGCAGTTCGTCTCGACGATCGCGCTGGTGACGCCCGAAGGCATCGAGCACACGGTCGCCGGTGTCTGGCCGGGGAGGTTGGCGCGCGCGGCATCCGGTTCTGGCGGTTTCGGGTACGACCCGATCTTCATCCCCGACGGTCAACCGGCCGGTGCCGAGCGCACCACTGCGGAGCTCACCAGCGCGGAGAAGCAGTCGCAGTCGCACCGCGCGCGTGCCTTCCAGGCTTTCGTGCCGCTGCTGAAGACGCTCTGACCTGTGCCGACCTCGCGTCAGCGAGCTACTGAGAATCGTTACCCTTCCCGACTAGTGGAAATGGCCTCTGACGGGCGATTCCGCTCGTAGCCTGGAGGCATGCACGATCATGCGCACGGGATTCGCGGGAGCGGCAGTCGCCGACTGCTGACGATCTCGCTGTGCCTCACGGCGACGGTGATGCTCGTGCAGGTCGTCGGCGCCCTCCTCACCGGGTCGCTCGCGCTCCTCGCCGACGCCGCGCACATGTTCACCGACGCCTCGGCGCTCGTGATCGCACTGATCGCCAGTGCCGTCGCCGCGCGCCCGGCCGATGACCGGCGCACCTTCGGCTACCAGCGCGCCGAGGTGCTCGGCGCCCTGGTGAACGCGATCATCCTCATCGTGCTGTCGATCACCGTCGGCATCGAGGGCGTCAGGCGCCTGCTGGAGCCTGCAGACACCGAGGTCGCCGGCCCGCTCATGCTCATCGTCGCCGTCGTCGGTCTGATCGCCAACGCGATCGCGATGTGGCTGCTGAGCTCGGCGCAGAAGACGAACATCAATGTGCGGGGCGCCTACCTCGAGGTGCTCGGTGACCTGATCGGCTCGGCGGCCGTGATCGTCGCGGCGATCGTGATCGTCGTGACCGGATGGATGCCAGCAGATGCCATCGCCTCACTGTTCATCGCCGTCATGATCATCCCGCGCGCGATCACTCTGCTGCGCGAGGTGTTCTCGGTGCTGGCGGAGTCGGCGCCGAAGAACACGCACGTGAGCGAGATCCGCGATCACCTGCTCGGGTTCGAGGGCGTCACGAGCGTGCATGATGTGCACGTGTGGCAGCTCACCCGCGGCGCGCCGGTGTTCACCGCACACGTCAGTGTCGAACCGTCGCTGCTGGAGGGCGGCCGCTCCGGTGCGCTGCTCGAGCAGCTGCAGGGATGCTTGGCCGATCACTTCGACGTCGAGCACTCGACATTCCAGCTGGAACCGGACGGGCAGGCGGAGTGCACGGAGACGCACGCCTGAGCATCCGTCACTCCACGTGGATCTCGGCGACGTCCTTGTCAGGACGCAGCCCCCGCCAGCGCGCGTGACGCAGTGAGCGATCCGACGTCCAGCCGGCGAACTCCACCTCGCCGACGAGCTCGGGCCGCACCCACAGCGCTTCGCGCGCGTCGGCATCGGGAACGCCCTCCAGCGGATTGTCCTCCGTGCGCAGAGGAGTGAGCCGCGTGAGCAGGTCGCGCAGCATCCGGTCATCGAAGCCCGACCCGACCCTGCCCACATAGCGCAGGGTGCCATCGGTATCGGGCACGCCGAGCAGCAGCGACCCGAACGTGCTCGCCCGGTTGCCCTTCCCCGGCCGGATGCCGGCGATCGCGACCTCCTGCGTCCGGGTGTGTTTGATCTTCAGCCAATCGCCCGAGCGGATGCCGGGGCGATACTTCGACCCGGACGCCTTGATCACGACCCCCTCGAGGTCGAGTTCGCGGCTGGTGCGCATCGCGGCATCCAGATCGTCGAAGACCGGCGGCACGAGCACCGGACGATCCGCGCTCTCGCCGAGGGTCTCCAGCAGGGCGCGGCGGTCGCGCAGCGATACCCCGGTGAGATCGTGGCCGTCCAGGCGCAGCAGGTCGAACAGGTGATAGGCCACCGGGGTGCGGACGACCTCGCGTTCGATTTCGCGCGCCTTCGTGAGGTGCATGCGATGCTGCAGTCGTCCGAAGCTCGGGCGGCCCGAGGCGTCCAGGGCGACGATCTCGCCGTCGACCACGGCGTCGTCGGCGGCGAAGTGCGGTGCGCCGTCGGCGGTGAGCTCGGGGTAGCGGTCGGTGATGTCGGTGCCGCTGCGCGCGTGCAACCGCAGTCGGCCGTCGCGCCACGTGCCGATGGCGCGGATGCCGTCCCACTTGATCTCGCTCCATGGATCGCGCATCGACCGGGCGAGGCCCGGCGTGCCGGATTCGGCGAGCATCGGGCGGAGCGGCCCGGTTGCCCCTCGCGGTGCGGCTGCCTCCCGGGGTGCTGCGGTCTGCTCCTTCATGCGGTGCAGCAGCCACGACGACTTCTCTCCGGACCCATCGGTGCGAATGAGGGCGAGCCGGGCGCGGCCCAGCGGACCGGACCCGGTGAAGGTGCCGATCACCTCGTCATCGCGCCATTTCTCGAGTTCGACCGTGCCGGAGTCCCAGATGCTCATCGAACCGGCGCCGTACTCGCCGCGGGGGATCTCGCCGTGGAAGGTGAGGTACTCCAGCGGGTGCGGTTCGGTCATCACCGCGAGGCGGTTGCGCGCCGGCGACTCGGGCACGCCTTTGGGGACGGCCCAGCTCACCAGCACGCCGTCGTGTTCGATGCGCAGGTCGAAGTGCTTCGCACGGGCGTGATGCTCCTGGATGACGAACCGGGGGAGCGGACCCGCCGCGGTGATGGATGCGCGCTCGGGGACCGGCTCGGGCGTGCGCGCAGCGTTTCGCTTGGCACGGTACGGGGCGAGGGCTGTGTCGGCGCGCGTGGAGGCGAAGCCGGCGAAAGGATCGATGCCGTCGTCGACGCGCTGCGCGACCTCGTCGAAATCGAGTTGCCGGAGCGCGGGGTCGTCGAGTTCCTCCCAGGTGCGCGGAGCCGCCGCCGTCGGTTCGAGTCGCCCCCGCAGCGAGTACGGCGAGATCGTGGTCTTCGAACCGTTGTTCTGACTCCAGTCGATGAAGACCCGGCCGCTGCGGACGGACTTCGACATGGTGCTGGTGGCGACGTCGGGGTGGTCGGTCTCGATCGAGCGGGCGAGTTCGCGGGCGATGGCGGATGCCTGGTCACTGGTCTGGCTGCCGTCGAGCCGGCAGTAGAGATGAATGCCCTTGCTGCCGCTGGTGACCGGAACGGGATCGAGGCCGATGTCATCGAGGATCGTTCGGGCGAGGCGGGCGACGTGGGCGCACTGCGCGAGGTCGGCTCCGGGCCCGGGGTCGAGATCGAGCACGAGTCGGTCGGGGCGGCGGCGCTCGCCGTCGGGGTCGAACCGCCACTGCGGCACGTGCAGCTCGATGCTGGCGACCTGCGCCATCCACACCAGCGTCGGCAGATCATCGGCGATCGGATACTCCTTCGCCCCGCCGGAATGCTCGATCGGCAGGCGACGCACCCACGAGGGCGCCCCGCGCTCCAGCTGCTTGGCGAAGAACGCCGCGCCCGGGGCATCCGCCGTTCCCACCCCCTCCACCCAGCGCTTGCGCGTGACCGGACGGTCGGCAAGCAGGGGCAGCATCCGCGGGGCGACGCGGGTGTAGTAGGAGATCACCTCACCCTTGGTCGTGCCGGTCTCAGGGTAGAGCACTTTGTCGAGGTTCGTCAGGCGCAGACGTCTGCCCGCGACCTCGACCTGCTGCGGCGCACCCGGCATGTCGAAAGACTAACCTCTGGCATCCCGAGCCTTCGGCAGTGTGTACTGGTGTCATGAGGTCGATCTGGAAAGGTGCCCTGACGTTCGGGCTGGTGAATGTGCCGGTGAAGGTGTACTCCGCCACCGAGGATCACGACGTCTCCCTGCATCAGGTGCACGACGAGGACGGCGGACGCATCCGCTACAAGCGCACCTGCGAGGTCTGCGGTGAGGTCGTGCCGTACCAGAACATCGACCGCGCCTATGAGGACGACGGCCAGATGGTCGTGCTGACGAAGGAGGATCTCGACGCGCTCCCCGCCGAACGCAGTCGCGAGATCGACGTCGTCGAGTTCGTGCCGAGCGAGCAGGTCGACCTGCTCACGCTCGACAAGGCCTACTTCCTCGAGCCGGATTCGAAGTCGCCGAAAGCGTACGTGCTGCTGCGCAGGACGCTCGAGCAGACCGACCGCACGGCGATCGTGCGATTCACGCTGCGACAGAAGACGCGGCTGGCCGCACTGCGTGTGCGCGGCGACGTGCTCGTGCTCCAGACGCTGCTTTGGGCCGACGAGGTGCGCGAGGCGGCGTTCGAGTCGCTCGATGAGGACGTGAAGATCTCGAAGAAGGAGCTCGAGCTGTCGGCGAGCCTGGTCGACAGCTTCTCGAGCGATTTCGATCCGGAGTCGTTCGTGGACGAGTACCAGAAGGAGCTGCGCACCCTCATCGACGCGAAGATCGAGGCCGGCGACACCTTCGACGTCACCGAGACCTTCGCCGAGGAGGGCGAGACCGAGCGCACGGGTGGTGAGGTCATCGACCTGATGGAGGCGCTGCGTGCCAGCGTCGAGAGGTCGCGGTCGAAGAAGAAGGACGCCGGCTGAGGCTTAGTGCTTGCCGTCGCCGTCGAGGTCGGGGGCACGGTCGAACACGTCGGGGTCGAGCGTGAGAGCGGCAGCCTCGGCAGCATCCGTCTCGATGTCTTCGCCGGCGGCGCGCGCCTTCTTGGCCTTGCGGCGCTCGGAGAAATAGTGCCAGAGCGTCACGACGGCGGTGCCGCCCACGGCGATCAGCAGGATGACGTCGATGTATTCGGTCACCAGGTCGGCCACCCAGGGGATGAAGGCGATCAGATACCCGACCATCGTCAGTCCGAAGCCCCAGAGCAGCGCACCGATGAGGTTGTAGAGGCTGTACTTCTTCCACGGCATATGACCGACGCCGGCGGCGACCGGGGCGAAGGTGCGCACGATCGGGACGAAGCGGGCGAGGATCACGGTGAGCCCCCCGAAGCGCTCGAAGAACGCGTTCGTGCGCTCGACGTTCTTCCGGCTGAACAGGCCGGATTCCTTGCGTTCGAACACGGCCGGGCCGCCCTTGTGTCCGATCAGATAGCCCACTTCGCCGCCGAGGAACGCCGCGAGCGCGATCAGCAGCGACACGATCCAGATATTGATGCCGAACACGTTGCTCGTGTGGGTCAGCAGCCCCGCGATGATGAGCAGCGTGTCTCCGGGTAAGAGGAAGCCGACCAGCAGTCCGGTTTCAGCGAAGACGATGAAGCAGACGACCAGAAGCGCCCAGGGGCCGGCCGCGCTGATGATCACCTCGGGGTCGAGCCAGGGGATGAGCGCGATCTGATGCATGTGCGGAAGGTGGGACTTGAACCCACACGCCGTGAGGCACAGGAACCTAAATCCTGCGTGTCTACCGATTCCACCACTCCCGCGCTGGGAACATTCTAGGGCCCAGACGAATGCAGCCGCAGGGACTATTCCTGTGGATAACTTTCGAGGCCGATCTCGAATTCTTGCGAGGATGCCGGGGTGACCCAACCCTCCCTTGTCGTCGCCGAACGGGTGCGCCGTCGGCTGCGCGCCGAGCGCGCCGATCCCTCGCTCGTCCCGGATGAGGCTCGGCGGATCGCCCAGGCCGAGGTGCGACGGCACAACGACCTCGCCCTGTCGCACGGCGACGCCATGATCGACGACGAGGCGGCGCTCGTGCGCGACGTGCTGGCGTCGGTGAGCGGATTCGGGGCCCTGCAGCCCTTCCTCGACGACCCGAGCATCGAGGAGATCTGGCTGAACGGACCCGACCGGGTGTTCATTGCACGCGACGGCGTCTCCGAACGCGTGCCGCTCGAACTCACCGACGCCATGGTGCGCGATCTCGTGGAGCGGATGCTGCAGTCCACCGGTCGCCGGGTGGATGTCAGCCAGCCGTTCGTCGATGCCTCGCTGCCCGACGGCTCGCGTCTGCACGTTGCGATCGCGGATGTCGTGCGCGGATCGTGGGCGGTGAACATCCGCAAGTTCCTGCCGGGCTACCGCACCCTCGAGGCCCTCGTCGCCCTGGGGTCGCTGACGGAGGACGTTGCCGGCATGCTGCGCCAGGCGATGCGCGACGGCAGGAGCGTCATCGTGTCCGGTGCAACGCACACCGGCAAGACGACGCTGCTGGGTGCACTGCTGGCCTCCTGCGCCGATTCGCAGCGCATCGTCACCGTGGAGGAGACCTTCGAACTCGCCGTCGACGGACCGGATCTCGTCGCCCTCCAGGGGCGGCAGGCGAGTCTGGAGGGCACCGGCGAGATCACGCTGCGCCGCCTCGTGAAAGAGGCACTGCGCATGCGCCCGGACCGGCTGGTGGTCGGCGAGGTGCGAGACGCGGAGGCGCTCGATCTCGTGCTCGCGCTGAACACCGGGGTTCCCGGTGCGGGCACGGTGCACGCGAACTCCGCCGTGGAGGCGCTGGAGAAACTGGCACTCCTTCCGCTGCTCGCCGGGCGCAACATCGATCGCTCCTTCATCGCGCCCGCGCTCGCAGCGTCCGTCTCGCTGGTGGTGCACTGCGCCAGGGATGCCGCCGGCGGCCGGTATGTGGAAGAGATCATCGCCCCCACCGGCGAACTGGTCGAGGGGCGGATCATCACCCGCCCCGTCTATCGGGCGGAGTCTCGGGCATGACGCTGCTGCTGGGAGCGATGCTCGCGGCAGGGCTCCTGCTGTGTGCGGCGCCGTGGCTGTGGCCGCCAGGCGACCGCACCAGGCGGCCGGAGCGGCGCGACGATCGGCTCACGCGTCTCATGGAGGAGGCAGGGTTCGCCTCGATCGACCGGCACCGCCTCATCGCCGTGATCGTGATCCTCGCGGTGGTCGCCGGGGCGATCGTCTGGCTCGTCACCGGGATCGCGGTGCTCGCCGTCCTCGCCGCGGCCGCAGCGGGAACCGCCCCGATCGCCTTCCTGCGCGCTCGCCGACTGCGGCTGCTGAAGGCGCGACGTCAGCTCTGGCCGGACGTCTGCGATCTGCTCGTCGCGGCGATCAGAGTCGGTCTTTCGCTGCCGGATGCCGTGGCCAGCCTCGCCGAGTCTGCACCCGTCGCCGTGCGCCCGGCGTTCGTCGTCTTCGCCAGGGATCTGCGGGCGACCGGCCGGTTCGAGAGCAGCGTCGAACGGCTCAAGACCACACTCGCCGACCCCATCGCGGACCGCATCGTCGAGGCGCTGAAGATGGCGCGTCAGGTCGGCGGCACCGAACTCACCGGTGTGCTGCGGGCGCTCTCCTCGTCCGTGCGGGCGGATGCCGCGCTCCGGGGCGAGGTCGAGGCCAAGCAGTCCTGGATCCGCGGTGCCGCGGTGCTGGGGGTGGTCGCCCCGTGGGTGATCCTGCTGCTGCTCGCGCTGCGTCCGGAGGGAGCCCAGGCCTACGCGAGCCCCGAGGGCGTGATGGTGATCGTCGGCGGTGCCGTCGTGTCCGTGGTCGCCTTCCGGATCATGATCCGCATCGGCCGGCTGCCCGAGCCGCGGCGGTGGTTCGCATGACCGGGGTGACCGACATCGCGATCGCGGTGCTGTTGGGCGGCTTGCTCGCCGCCGGTGTCATCTGCATGCTTGCGGCGGCACCCCGCTGGCGGGCGGCGTCGCTGACGACGCGCATTGCGCCGTACATCCGTGATGCGGTCGAGGATGCCGCGCTGCCCTCCGGAGTCCTCCCTGCCGCCGGCATCCTGCCCGTCAATGTCTCGTCCGGGTGGCGGCGCCTGCGGTCACGCGTTCTCGGCGGCCTCGGAGACAGCGACGCGCTCGCGCTCCGGCTCGCCCAGGCGGGAGCCGATGAGGATCCGGCCGCGTTCCGCGCGCGCCAACTCGGCTGGGCGATCGGCGGTCTCGTCCTGGGCAGTGCGCTCGTCGTCATCCTCGCCGTCACGGGGCGGATGACCCCGCCGGCCGCAGTGCTCCCGCTGATCCTGGGCATCGGAGCGGCGATCTGCGTCGACATGCTGCTGACCGCTCGCGTGAAGTCACGGCTCGCGCGGCTCAGCGACGAGCTGCCGACAACCCTGGAGTTCCTCGCGCTGTGCCTGTCTGCGGGCGAGGGATTCCTGGATGCTCTCCGCCGGGTCGCCGCGATCGGATCCGGCGAGCTCACCGAGGAGCTGCGTCAGGTGGTCCTCGCCGTCGGCACGGGGTCGCCGCTTGCCGACGCGCTGGGCGAGATGGCGTCGCGACTGCGGCAACCCGGCCTCGCGCGCGCCGTCGACCAGATCGTCGCGGCACTCGAGCACGGTGCGCCGCTGGCGGCCGTACTGCATGCGCAGGCCGCCGACGCCCGCGAGGACGCCAAGCGCACACTGATCGAGCAGGCAGGGCGCAGGGAAATTCTCATGATGCTTCCCCTGGTGTTTCTCATCCTGCCGCTGTCTGTGCTCTTCGCCATCTTTCCGGGCATGTTCATCCTGCAATTGGGGCTGGGCTGAAGCGCCGCGCCCGACAACCGAGAGAACTCGACGAAAGGACCGATGATGAAACGACTACGGACGTGGTGGGCAGGGATCACCATGGATGCGCGCGACCTTGTCGACGACGAGCGGGGCGATGTTCCCGGTTGGGTGCTGGTGACGCTGATGACTGCGGGGCTGGTGGTGCTGATCTGGGCCGTCGCCGGGCCCGCGCTCACCGGGCTGTTCGAGCAGGCGATCTCGAGCGTATCCGGAATCTGAGATGCGTCGGTGGCAGGAAGCGGGGGATGATCGGGGCTCGAGCCCTGTCGACTTCGTCCTCGTCGGCGCCCTGCTGACCACCCTCACGCTCGCCGTGCTGCAACTCGGATTCGCCGTGTACGTCCGCAACGTCGTGCACGATGCCGCCGTCGAGGGAGCGCACTACGCCGCGCTCGCCGACACGACCCTCGAAGACGGCGCCGACCGTACCCGCCTGTCGATCGCACGAGCTGTCGGCGATGCGTTCGCCGGCGACGTCTCCGCGGCGCAGAGCGATCGACTCGGGCACCCCACCGCCGTCGTGACCGTCCGCACCACCCTGCCGGTCATCGGACTGCTGGGCGTTCCGTACGGACTGGAGGTGGATGCCGATGCGCCGCTGGAGTCTCTGGGCGAGGAATGACGACGGCTCGGCCGCGCTGGAGTTCATCACCGTCGGAGTCATCCTGCTCGTACCGCTCGCGTACCTCATGCTCACGCTCGGTGCCGTCCAGGAGAATCTGCTCGGCGCCGAGGCCGCGGCGCGTCACACGGCCAGAGTGATGGGTCAGGCCGAAGACGCGGCAACGGCCGCCGAGCGCGGTGATGCCGTGCTAGACGGCGTCATCGAGGAGTACGGGATGGATGCCGCGAACGTCGCGGTCTCGGTGACCTGCACACCCGCGGGCGTTGCATGCCCGTCGGCGGGGGCGACCGTCATCGTCACGGTGAGCACGCACGTGTCGCTGCCGTTCGTGCCAGAGATCTTCGGACTCGATCGCGCGACCAGCATCCCGCTCGAAGCCGCAGCTGCGCAGAAAGTCTCGCGTCTGTGGGGTGCGGAATGAACGGGGAGCGCCGCTCCGACGACGAGGGGAGCATCCTTCCGCTGCTCCTCGGGTACGTTGTGCTGGCCATCGCAGTCATCTTCGCGTGCACGTGCGCCACCGATCTGTACATCGCGCAGAAGCGGCTCGACTCGCTGGCGGATGCGGCGGCGCTCGCCGGAGCCGACGGATTCACCCTCGTCGTCGAAGGAGAAGGGGTGCGCGCCGAGCTGACCGACGACGGCGTCCGCGACCAGGCCGCCGCGGTCGTCACTGCGATGACGTCGGGCGCTGAGCTCGTCGCAGCATCCGCTCCCGACGGTGTGTCCGCGCAGGTGACGGTCGCCGCCGACTGGCATCCGCCGCTCGTCTCCGCCTTCGTGCCGGCTGCCGTCCCGCTCGAGGCCACCGCCACGAGCCGCACCGCGCTGCGGTAGCCCGCGCCGCAGTTCAGTCCCGCGGGTCGCGCCGTGGGCTGAAGCGCGGTATCCAGCGGATGAATCCGAGTGCGCCCAACAGCCCGATCACCCCGACCGCGGCTGAGGCCGCGGACAGTGAGACCAGCGCGGTGACGCCTGAGACGATGAGGGGCGCTGCCGCCCCGCCGGCATCTGTGAGCGTTCGCCATGAGCCGAGGAACGCTGCGGGTTCCCCCGTCGGCGCGACGTCAGCGCCGAGCGTGAGCAGCAGGCCGCTGGAGAGGCCGTTGCCGACGCCGAGCACCGCCGCCAGCATCCCGAACCACAGCACCGCCGCGTCGCCGTCGTGCGTGAGGGAGAGCACGAGGAATCCCGCGCCCATCAGCACCATCGCCGGCATCGCGGCCCAGAGCCTGCCGAACCGGTCCATCACCTGACCGCTGGCGTAGAACAGCGCGAAGTCGATCGCACCAGAGACGCCGACGACCAGCGCGATCGTCTGCGCGTCCAGCCCGAGCGACACTCCCCACAGCGGCAGTACGACCTGGCGGGCCGAGCGCACAGCCGATAGTGACGCGGCCGCCACACCCAGTCGGCCGAGAACCCCGCGGTGACGCCACATGGTGCGGAAGATCCCGTCTCTCTCGAACGTCGGGATCGAGCCGCTCACCGCCTCACCGGAGTCCTCCGCAGGGACCAGATCGGCGTGGATCGGGGGATTGGTCCTCTCGGGGTCGGGTCCGAACAGCACGAGCACGACCATCACCGCCAGGCAGGCCAAGAAGAACCAGATCGCCGCGTGCTCGTCGAACACCTGCAGAAGACCGGCCGTGATGAACGGGCCGATGAAGATCCCCAGCCGAAAGCTGCCGCCGAGGAGCGACAGCGCGCGCGCCCGGAAATGCAGCGGAACGCGTGTCGTCATGAACGCGTGCCGTGCGAGCCCGAAAGCCGCCGCGCAGAATCCGAGCAGGAACACGGATGCCGCGAACACGGCGATGACCGGCGCGAGGATCATGCCGACAACCGCGATCATCGAGATCCCACCCGCGATCACCATGGTGAACCGCTCACCGATGCGCGCGACCGCCCACCCCGCGGGAAGATTGCCGCAGAGCTGACCGACGACCAGGGCCGCGGCGACGAGGGCGGCAGCTGCGACGTCTGCGCCCATGTTCGCCGCGATCACCGGGATCAGGGGGATGACCGCGCCCTCGCCCAGCGCGAACAGGATCGTCGGCAGGTACACCATCGGCCCGAACTGCTTCAGGACCGATGACGCGCTGCTCACGGAGCCACCGTACTCCGCGCTCGAGCCCGGGCCGTCATCGCCGTCCGATCCGCGCTAGGCTGAATCGTCATGCTCGAACTCGATCTCTCCGCCGAAATACAGGCGCTCAGGCACACATACGCCGACATCAGCGAGGTCGTCGACGTCGCTCGGCTCCGCAGCGACATCGCCCGGCTGAGCGACGAGGCCGGCGCGCCTGACCTCTGGGACGACCCCGAGAGTGCGCAGAAGGTCACCAGCGCCCTCAGCCACAAGCAGTCAGAACTCAAGCGGATCAGCGACATCGGTCGGCGTCTCGATGACCTCGAGGTGCTCGTCGACCTCGCGAACGAGATGGAAGACGAGGACTCCGCTGCCGAATCGCGCGCAGAGCTCGCGGCCCTGAGCGACGTCATCAACCAGCTCGAGGTGCAGACGCTGCTCGACGGCGAGTACGACGACCGCGCGGCGATCATCACGATCCGCTCCGGTGCCGGCGGCGACGATGCCACGGATTTCGCCGAAATGCTCATGCGCATGTACCTGCGCTGGGCGGAGAAGCACTCCTACCCCGCCAAGGTGATGGACACCTCTTACGCCGAGGGCGCCGGCATCAAATCGGCCACGTTCGAGATCACCGCGCCGTACGCGTTCGGCACGCTGTCCGTCGAGGCCGGCACGCACCGCCTCGCCCGGATCAGCCCGTTCGGCTCCGCCGACAAGCGGCAGACATCCTTCGCCGCCGTCGAGGTCATCCCGCTCATGGAAGAGGCCACCGAGGTCGAGATACCCGAGAACGACATCCGTGTCGACGTGTTCCGCTCCTCCGGACCGGGCGGCCAGTCGGTCAACACCACCGACTCCGCTGTGCGCCTGACGCACCTTCCGACCGGGATCGTCGTGTCGATGCAGAACGAGAAGTCGCAGATCCAGAACCGCGCAGCAGCGATGCGCGTGCTGCAGACCCGGCTCCTGCTGCAGCAGAAGGAAGACGAGGCGGCCAAGAAGAAAGAGCTCGCCGGGAACATCACCGCGAGCTGGGGCGATCAGATGCGCTCCTACTTCCTCTACGGTCAGCAGCTCGTGAAGGACTTGCGAACCGGCTACGAGTCGGGAAACCCCGCCGCCGTGTTCGACGGCGAGCTCGATGAGTTCATCTCTGCAGGCATCCGCTGGCGCAAGCGCAAGGACGACGACGACTAATCGGCCGGGTGTCGCTCGCGGCCCCACGCGGCCCCGCGCTTAGGCTCATAGGGCCATGATTCGGTTCGAGAACGTCACCAAACGCTACCGCGGCACGAAGCGACCGGCCCTGTCCGGCGTCGACTTCGAGGTCGAGCGGGGCGAATTCGTCTTCCTCGTCGGAGCATCCGGTTCGGGAAAGTCCACTTGCCTGCAGCTCATCCTGCGCGAAGAGATCCCCAGCACCGGGCGCGTCGCCGTGCTCGGACGCGACCTGCGGGCCCTCGCCAACCGCAAGGTACCCTACTTCCGCCGGAACATCGGTGCGGTCTTCCAGGACTTCCGACTCCTGTCGACGAAGACTGTCTTCCAGAACGTCGCGTTCAGCCTGCAGGTCACCGGATCCTCGCGCGGCTTCATCCAGCAGGCCGTTCCCGAGGCGCTCGCGCTGGTCGGTCTGGACGGCAAGGAGAAGCGGATGCCGCATGAGCTCTCCGGCGGCGAGCAGCAGCGCGTGGCGATCGCCCGCGCGCTGGTCAACCGCCCGCAGGTGCTCCTCGCGGATGAGCCGACCGGAAACCTCGATCCCGCGACCTCCGTCGACATCATGCGACTGCTCGCGCGCATCAACGCCGGTGGCACCACGGTGCTGATGGCCACGCACGAAGCCGCGTTCGTCGACCAGATGCAGCGCCGGGTCATCGAGCTGAGCGACGGCGAGATGGTGCGAGATGAGACGCATGGCGGTTACGGCGACCGTTCGATGATTCCGCAGCTCGTCCCGCAGGAGGAGCGCGGTGCTGCGGCGACCGCCGCCCTGACAGCGGTGCAGGAGGTGCAGCGCGAGACCGAGTCGCTCGAGCCCCTCACGGCCGAGATGATCGCCTCGATGAAGGCCGCGCGCCAGGAGCCGACGGGCGCGGGCGCATCCGATGACGAGCCGAAGCCTTCCGGTGCCGAGCCGATGCCTTCCGGTGATGAGTCGAACACGACGCCGACCGGTCCGCGCACGCACCCGATCGTGCTCCCCGATGTCGATGTCGCCGAACTGGGGGTCGCCGATCGCCTCGGGCTGTCGGCCACCGATGACGACGAGGAAGTGGGGCCGACCTCGTGAGGGTGGGACTGATCCTGATGGAGGCCCTCGGGGGCCTTCGTCGCAACATCTCGATGGTGATCTCCGTCGTGCTCGTGACGTTCGTCTCGCTGACGTTCGTCGGAGCTGCGATCCTCATGCAGGGGCAGATCTCCACGATGCGCGACTACTGGACCGAGCGCGCCCAGGTGGCGGTGTACATGTGCTCGCCGGTGTCCGAGGCTGAGACCTGCCTCGACGGGGCCGCCACGGAGGAGCAGATCGAGCAGGTGCGGGCGGAGCTCGCGGGACCGGCGCTCAACTCGCTGATCACGGAGGCGCGATTTGAGACGAAGGCCGAGGCGTACGCCAACCTCATCGACCAGATCGGCGAGGAGCAGGCGAGCGTTCTCACCGAGGATCAGATGTTCGAGACATTCTGGGTGACGCTGCAGGATCCCACGCAATCGCAGGTGATCGTGGAGGCGTTCAGCGGCGTGAACGGGGTCGAGGAGGTCCTCGACCAACGTCAATATCTCGATCCGCTGTTCTCTGCGCTGACCGTGGCGACGTACATCGCCGTCGGTATCGCCGTGCTCATGCTGATCGCGGCGGTGCTGCTCATCGCGACGACCATTCGATTGTCGGCCTATGCCCGGCGCAAGGAGATCGGGATCATGCGCCTGGTGGGGGCATCGAACCGGTTCATCCAGACCCCGTTCGTGCTCGAGGGCGTCTTCGCCGCCTTCCTGGGGTCAGCCCTCGCCAGCGGAGCGGTGATCGCCGGCATGCACTTCGGTGTCGACGGGTACCTCAAGGGGCGGGTGCCGTTCATCACCACCTGGGTCAGCATGCAGGACGCCTTCCTCGTCGTGCCGATCCTCATCGCCATCGGCGTCGTGCTAGCCGCGCTCTCGGCAGGCTTCGCGATCCGCCGCTGGCTGCGTACGTAGCATCCGCTCTGCCGCACGCCTGCGCTGTTGTAGGGTGGAGGGCTGGCCGTACGACAGGATGCACAGGAGACGATCATGCCCAGGGAACGCGGGGAGAAGGTCATCGCGACCAATCGTCGCGCCCGTCACGACTACGCCATTGAGAAGTCGTACGAGGCGGGGCTGGTGCTCACCGGCACCGAGGTGAAGTCGCTGCGTCAGGGACGCGCGAACCTGTCCGACGGATACGCGTTCATCAAGGGGAACGAGATTTTCCTCGACTCGGTGCACATCCCGGAGTACTCGCAGGGGCACTGGACGAACCACTCCGCCAAGCGCATCCGCAAGCTCCTCATGCACCGCGAGGAGATCCAGAAGCTCGAGCATGCTGTCTCCGCCGGCGGCTACACGCTCGTGCCCATGAAGCTCTACTTCCTCGACGGACGCGCCAAGGTCGAGATCGCTCTGGCGAAGGGCAAGCGCGAGTACGACAAGCGGCAGACGCTGCGCGAGCGGCAGGACACTCGCGAGGCCGAGCGTGCCATGCGCCTGCGCAACCGCGTCGGGGAGTAGCGAGCGGAAGCGCGCTCAGAGGTCGGGTGTGAACCCGAACGCCCGCCCCAGGAACGTGAGCTCTCGCTCCAGCGCGTCGACGATGGTCTCCGCACGGCGGAAGCCGTGCCCCTCTCCCGGGTAGACGACGTATTCGTGCGGGACGCCGCGCGTGGCCAGCGCATCGCGGATGGTCTCGGACTGGGATAGCGGCACGACCCGATCGTCTTCGCCCTGCAGCAGCAGTACCGGCACTTCGATGCGGTCGGCGTGCGTGAGCGGTGAACGGTCGATGTACACCTGTTCGGCCTGCGGCAGGGGGCCGACGAGCCCGTCGAGATAGTATTTCTCGAAGTCGTGGGTGTCCTCGGCGAGAGCGCGCAGGTCGGTCACGCCGTACCGGCTGATGCCCGCGGCGAACGCACCGCCGCGCACCAGAGCCGACAGCACCGTCCATCCGCCGGCCGAACCGCCGCGGATGGCGATGCGGGCCGGGTCGGCGCGGCCCGAATCCGCCAGGCCGTGCGCGGCCGCGACCACGTCGTTGACATCGACGACGCCCCATTGCCCGTCGAGCCGCTCCCGGTAGGCGCGGCCGTAGCCCGTCGACCCGCCGTAGTTGACATCGAGCACGCCGATGCCGCGGCTCGTGTAAAAGGCGATCGCCGTGGATGCCGCACCCGCAACGTGCGCGGTCGGGCCGCCGTGGACGAACACGATGTAGGGCGGCAACTCGCCCTCGGGTGCGGATGCCGACGGGTTCGCCGGTGCGAAATCGAACGCGTGCACCGGACCATTGGCGCCATTGAGCGTCACCCGTGTGGCTGGCGGCATCCAGAGCGGATCGGTCGGCTCACCGCCGCGGATGCGCGTGACCTCGCCGGTATCGACGTCGACGGACCACAGCCCGGCGCGTACGGCCGCCCCTCCGCCGGAGATCAGCACTCGGGTGCCGGAGACGTCGTCGACGCTGGCATGGGCGCTGGCGGGCACGTCGAGTGTGCGGACGGTGCCGTCGGCACCGATGAGGAGCACCTCGTCGGATCCGTTCGTGCGGACGGCGACGATGCGGCCGTCAGAAAGGGGCTGGTACCAGCGGTTCCCGAGCACCCACAGGCCGTAGCCCGTGTCAGCATCGGCGGGCGCGATCGTCTCGGGCGCCGACGCGTGGATGCCGTCGAGCTGCAGCCGGTGCAGTCCCCAGCGACCGCTCGGATCGTCGGCGTAGAGCAGTTCGATGTTGCTCGCCCATTCCGGCTGCAGTGCCGCGCGCGTGGGGATCTCGGTAACAGCGCCATCGCCGATCGCGGCTACGCGCAGGCGGGCTTCCTGCCACGGCATCCGCCGCTCGTTCCACTCCACCCAGGCGATGCGCGTGCCGTCCGGTGAAAGCGCCGGGTGCGCGAAGAAGTCGGCACCCTGGATGTGAACGCGCCCGGCGGACGGGGCGTCCGCTGCAGATCCGTCCGTCGGAATCTCGACGATTCCGCGCAGGTGCGGCTCGGTGCGGAGATCTTCGCGAACCGCGAGGAGACGGCCGTTCTGAAGGCGCAGACCGCCGTGGTTCGGGCCGGGGGAGGTCAGCGCGACCGGCTCACCGCCCCGCGACACCCGGTACACCCGCTGATCACCAGCATCGACGAAGAACAGTGTGCCGTCGGGATCTGCTGTCCATGCGCCGCCGCCGTACTCGTGCACGTGCGAGCGGGCGTTCCAGGGCATCGGGAGCAGAGTCTCACCGGATGAGCTTCGAACCGTCACTCGCCCGCCCTCTGCAGGTACGGACTCACCCCACCAGATCTCGTCGTCGACGAAGCGGGCGCCGTCAATGCGCGGTGAAGATGCCGCGATGTCTGCGGCGGAGAACGGTGACGACCAGGTTCCGTAGGGAGACGTTGCGCGAGCCATGAGACGAGCCTATGCGCGCCCTGCGACATCGAGCCAAACCGGCTCAGACCGCGCGGAGCACCGCTACGACTTTTCCGAGCACCACGGCGTCGTCGCCGAGAATCGGCTCGAACGAGGAGTTCCGCGGCAGCAGCCACGTGTGACCGTCGCGCTGCCGGAACGTCTTCACCGTCGCCTCGCCGTCGAGCATGGCCGCGACGATCTCGCCGTTCTCCGCGGTGTTCTGCGAGCGGACGACGACCCAGTCGCCGTCGCAGATGGCCGCGTCGATCATCGATTCGCCCGAGACGTTCAGCATGAACAGTTCGCCCTTGCCGACCAGCTGACGGGGGAGCGGGAAGATCTCTTCGACCTGCTGCTCGGCGGTGATCGGCACCCCTGCCGCGATCTGCCCGACCAGCGGCACCATCGCTGCGTCGCCCACCGGTGTGACGCTGTCGGCGGGGTTCTCTCCGCTGGCACCGCGACTGACGCCGGGCAGGTCGATGAGCACCTCCATGGCGCGCGTCTTGCCCGGGTCGCGGCGCAGATAGCCGCTGAGCTCGAGCTGGCCGAGCTGGTGGGTGACGCTCGAGAGCGACTTGAGGCCGACGGCATCGCCGATCTCGCGCATGCTGGGCGGGTAGCCGTGCGCGGCGATGGACGCCTGGATGACCTCGAGGATCGCCATCTGCTTCGCGCTGAGGTTCTTGCGCCGACGGGTCCGCGGCGCCTCGGCTTCGGTGGCGGAGTTGTCGCTCATGGGGTGCTCCTTCGTCGCGATTCCGGGGCTGCCCTTCGAATGTCGGTGGCCCGTGGTGGGGTGTCGTTATCGAAACCGTATCCGAGAAACAGCCGGAAACGGAAGATCTGTTCGAGCGTGTCGAGTAAAAGGACGGTTCGGTTTCGAAGAAGTCTTGACAGATGTTCGAATTCGAAGATACATTCGGTACGTAGCTTCGCATTCGCTGCTCCCGGCCGAGTGGCGAATGCGAACGCTACGCCACAGAGGCAGAGGAGATCCAATGAGCACCATCAGCATCAGCGCCCCGGCAGTCCGCCCCGTTCGCACCGCGACACGGCTTCGGATGACGGCGCGCGGCAGGCGTGTGTTGGTCGCTCTTGCTGCCCTTCCCCTCGCGGCGGGGCTGGCTTTCGCCGCCATGAGCGGCGGCTCGGCGATCGCATCGGGCGACACCGTTGCCACCGCCGACTTCGCGACGGTCACGGTTCTCCCGGGCGACACCCTGTGGTCGATCGCCGAGTCGGTCGCACCGGCGTCTGACCCCCGTACGGTGATCAGCGCGATTGAGCGCCTCAACGCACTCGGGGCGGGTGCTCTACAGGTCGGTCAGGAGCTGGCGGTCCCCGCCGCGTACGTCGACTGACACCGCTATTACGATGGGAAGGGTGACTGCTTCCCTCGGCGACCTTCCTCTCCGCGACGACCTTCGCGGTTTGACTCCCTACGGCGCACCGCAGGCCCCGTTGCCTGTCGCACTGAACGTGAACGAGAACACGCATCCGGTGCCGGACGAGGTGGCCAGCGACATCCTCGACGACATCGCGGTGGCGCTGCGCGAGGTGAACCGGTATCCCGACCGTGAGTTCACGACCCTGCGCACCGGATTCGCCGAGTACCTCGGTCACGATCTCCGTCCCGAGCAGATCTGGGCGGGGAACGGCTCGAATGAGGTGCTGCAGCACATCATGCAGGCTTTCGGCGGCCCGCGGCGGACGGTGTTCGGCTTCGCACCGACCTACTCGATGTACCCGCTCATCGCGCAGGGCACCGGCGCGCGCTGGATTGCGGGGCAGCGCGAAGCCGATTACACGATCACGGCCGAAGAGGCCGCGACGCAGGTTGCGCAGGCCGATCCCGACATCGTCATGCTCTGCTCGCCGAACAACCCCACCGGCACCCCACTCGGCCTCGACGTCGTGGAGGCCATCTACGAGGCGACGCGCGGCATCGTGGTCGTCGACGAGGCCTACCAGGAGTTTGCGCCGCGTGATGCCGTGTCCGCGCTCACTCTGCTCGGTGGACGCCCACGCCTGGCGGTGTCGCGCACGATGAGCAAGGCGTTCGCCTTCGCCGGTGCGCGGGTCGGGTATCTCGCGGCCGATCCGGCGTTCATCGATGCGCTGCGGCTGGTGCGTCTGCCCTATCACCTCAGTGCGCTGACGCAGGCTGCGGCCGTGGCTGCCCTGCGCAACGCCGACACGATGCTCGGCATGGTCGACGAGATCGTCGAGCAGCGCGATCGCATCACGGCGACGCTCGAAGCATTGGACTACCAACCGCACGAGTCCTGGTCGAACTTCGTGCTGTTCGGGGGAGTAGCCGATCCTCATGCGACTTTCGAAGCGCTGTACGAACGCGGCATCCTCGTTCGTGACATCGGCATACCGAATCACCTCCGCGTCACCGCCGGCACCGAGACAGAGACCACCGCGTTCCTCGACGCGCTGGCGTCGATAGACTCGGGCTCATGAGCACTTCCCGAACTGCCCAGGGCTCTCGCACTGCGCAGCGAACCCGCACCACCTCCGAGTCGACCGTCGAGCTCGAGCTGAACCTCGATGGCACCGGGCACAGCCGCATCGACACCTCGGTGCCGTTCTTCGATCACATGCTGACGGCGTTCGCGAAGCACTCGCTCACCGACCTCACCGTGCGGGCCTCGGGCGATACGAACATCGACGCGCACCACACCGTCGAGGATGTCTCGATCGTGCTCGGGCAGGCCATCCTCGAGGCGCTCGGCGACAAGGCGGGCATTTCTCGGTACGGCGATGCGCTCGTCCCGCTCGACGAGGCGCTCGCCCAGGCGGTGGTCGACATCAGCGGCCGTCCCTACCTGGTGCACAGCGGCGAGCCCGCGGGCTTCGAACACCACCTCATCGGCGGACACTTCACCGGATCGCTCGTGCGTCATTCGTTCGAGGCGATCTCGTTCAACGCCGGGCTGACCGTGCACGTGCGCGTGCTGGGCGGACGCGATCCGCACCACATCGCGGAGGCCGAGTTCAAGGCGTTCGCCCGGGCGTTCCGTGAGGCCAAGGCTCTTGATCCTCTGGTCGACGGGATCCCCTCGACCAAGGGCGCGCTGTGACCCGTACCGTCGTCGTCTACGACTACGGCTCGGGCAACGTCCACTCCGCGGTCAAGGCGCTGGTCGCCGCCGGTGCCGACGCGACTCTCACCGGTGATCGCACCGAGGCGCTCGAGGCCGACGGGCTGCTCGTGCCCGGCGTCGGAGCGTTCGCGGCGGTGCGTGCGGCCCTGCATGAGCAGGGTGGTGACGAGATCATCGAACGCCGGCTTGCGGGCGGGCGGCCCGTGCTCGGCGTGTGCGTCGGCATGCAGGTGCTCTTCGAACACGGTGTCGAACGCGGTCAGGATGCCGAGGGGCTCGGAGAGTGGCCGGGCGCGGTGACCGAGCTCGACGCTCCCGTACTGCCCCACATGGGCTGGAACACCGTTTCTCCCGATGAGGGAAGCGTGCTGTTCCGCGGCATCGAAGATGAACGCTTCTACTTCGTGCACTCCTACGCCGCGCAGAAGTGGGAGCTTGAAGTCGCTCCGCCGTTCCCGGAGCCCCGGCTCACCTGGACGACGTACGGTGAGCCGTTCCTCTCGGCGGTCGAGAATGGTCCGCTGTCGGCGACCCAGTTCCACCCCGAGAAGTCGGGGGATGCCGGCATCCGGCTTCTGCGTAACTGGGTCGACAGTCTCTGACGCGGACGGAGGCATCGAGACGATCCGCCGTTCCCGTGTCCTCCCGGGTGAATGACGGTGGCCGCGGCGGTTGATCAGTCGATGAGAATTGCTCTCCGTGTAGCTTTGAATCGTGCGTCCGATGAAAGTGATGCCTCCCGCGGAGGTTTTCGATGTGTTGGACTTTGCGATCGGGCTGGACTGGCCGTTGTCGAGAGACGAGGTCCAGAAGCTGGCGGCGGAGCGGTTCGGGTGGACGATTGAGACCGAGGATGGCAAGAACTATCTTGTCAACACCGTCGCGGCGTTGACCCACTCGGATGTCAGAACCATCGACGTCAAGGGGCAGGTGTATTCGTCGAATTTTCGCGTGACGGATACGACGCCGCCGCCGACGCCGGAGTCGACAGCGTTCTTGAGTGACCAGTTTGCGCTGTTGGTGCGTGAGGGCGTGCGCCGGTGGGGGAAGCAGACCATGAATCATGGCCAAGACGCCACGCGCGCGTCATGGCATGTTCCTGGAGATGGGCGGGTGAGTTTCAGCCTCTTGGAGCGGTCGGTGAGCGCTTTTTTCAGAACGCCGCAGGGCGTGGAATCTGATCGAAAGGCAGCGTTCTACGGTGTCTGATTCGGCTGCGGAATCCTGAGCTGATGCCGTTCCACTGATGCCGCATTTGAGGCTCGGCCCGCACGGCGGTACTGTCAGTTCTCGTGCCCTCCATCGGGGCACGTCACCCCTACTGAGGACGAGATGAACGACTTCGCGTCAACGCCCAAGCTCACTCTTCTCCCGGCTGTCGATGTCGCCGGGGGCAAGGCCGTCCGCCTGACACAGGGCGAGGCCGGTTCCGAGACCAGTTACGGCGACCCGTTGGACGCCGCGCGCGAGTGGGTCGATCAGGGCGCCGAATGGATTCACCTCGTCGACCTCGACGCGGCATTCGGCCGAGGCAGCAACACCGGCATCCTCCGCAAGGTCATCAAGCAGCACCGCGATCTGAACATCGAACTCTCGGGCGGCATCCGCGATGACGCCAGTCTCGAGGCGGCACTGGAGAGCGGCGCTGCACGAATCAACCTCGGCACCGCCGCACTCGAGAACCCCGAGTGGGCCGCCGACGTGATCAGCCGCTACGGTGAGGCCGTGGCTGTCGGGCTCGATGTGCGCGGAACGACGCTCGCCGCCCGCGGCTGGACGAAAGAGGGCGGTGACCTCTGGGAGGTTCTCGAGCGCCTCGAAGACGCCGGCTGCAGCCGCTACGTTGTCACCGACGTGACCAAGGACGGCACGTTGCGCGGCCCGAACCTCGACCTGTTGCGCGAGGTCACCTCGCGCACGCCCAAGCCGGTCGTCGCCTCCGGCGGCATCTCCAACCTCGATGACATCGCCGCCCTTCGCGAGCTCGTCCCGCTCGGCGTCGAAGGCGCGATCGTCGGCAAAGCGCTCTACGCCGGCGCGTTCACTCTGGCCGAGGCGCTGGATGTCGCCGGAGACTGACGACGCCTGCGACCACGGCGCCGGTAACACCGCTGACTCGGCGGGGCTCCCGTGGGAGGGACGCAGCTTCGAATCCAACCCGCACGCCGCTGACGACGGGTCCGCCGATCCGGCGCTGCTCGATGCTCTCCTGCGATTCCGGGCGGGGGAGGGCAGCCAGGCCGAGGTGGTGGATGCTTTCCGCTCCGCCCGCGTGCTGATCCCCCTCATCGCCGAGAAGGGCGAAGAGGGTGTGGCGCCCAGCGGCCTGGCCGTGGACAAGACCCAGGAGCTGTCGATCGTCACGGTCGCAGCTCCCGACGGGCGGAAGGTGCAGCCGGTGTTCTCGTCGGTGACGGCGATGCAGGTGTGGGATGCCACGGCGCGACCGATTCCCGTCGAAGCCGTGCGCGCCGCGCTGGCGGCATCGTCCGAGGACACTGATCTGATCGTGCTGGATCCGACCTCGGAGACGGAGTTCGTCATCCGCCGGCCCGCAGTCTGGGCAGTCGCTCAGGAGGAGCCCTGGGAGCCGAGCTTCCTATCGCCGGCGGTGTTCACGGCGCTTCAGGAGAGCGTCGCGCACGAGCTCGCCGTCCTCGACGTGGCCGTCGCAGCCGGCGATCCGGACGCGCGCCTGCGCGGGCCCGAGCTCATCGTGATCCTGGACCTGATCGATGGTCTCGAACGCGAGGTGCTCGATGCGGTGATCGCTCGTCTCGCGCAGCGCTGGTCGACCGACGACCGCATCGCCGTTCTCGCCGACTCCCTGACGGTCAAGCTCCGCCGCGCCGACTGACCTGCAGCGGAGCAGGCCGGATCAGGTGACCGGGCCTGTCCACTTCTCGCCGGGGCCCTTGCCGATCGGGTCGGGGATGGCGGATGCTTCGCGGAAGGCGAGCTGCAGCGAACGCAGGCCATCGCGCAGCGATCGCGCGTGCATGTCGCTGATCTCGGGGGCCCCAGCCGTGATCAGACCCGCGAGCGAGTTGATCAGCTTGCGAGCCTCGTCGAGGTCGAGCTGGTCCTGGGCGTTCGGCTCATCGGCGAGGCCGAGCTTCACGGCCGCCGCGCTCATCAGGTGCACGGCGGTGGTGGTGATCACCTCGACCGCGGGCACATCCGCGATGTCGCGAGTGGCAGATGACGCTGCCTCTTCCTGCTGCTCCCAGCGCTCATTGCGCTCGTCGGGGCTGTGTTCGTCCGCCGGAATCGTCACTTCGCCTTGCCTTCTGTTAGACTTTGCCGGGCTCCGGGGCGTTTTGCTCCGGTTCGAAAGAGGATTCACTTCCCACCCGCGCTTGCCGTTCCAGGCTACCGGGTCTAGCACTCCGCCGGTTCACGCCGGTAGGTCGGACAGTGTCCGGCGATCCGGGTGCGCCAGCCGATGTCTGAATATCGGCGGGTGGGGCAGAGACTCCTTTTTCGCAGTGCGTCGCAGAAAGCGCCGCAGTGGCCGAATCCCCATCGTCTAAGGAGTTCCGCATCAGCGATCCCCGTACCAATGAGCGCATCCGCGTCCCCGAGGTCCGCCTCGTCGGCCCCGCGGGTGAGCAGATCGGCGTTGTCGCCGTCCAGGTCGCTCTCCGCCTCGCGCAGGAAGCTGACCTCGATCTCGTCGAGGTCGCCCCCAACTCGAAGCCGCCAGTGGTCAAGATCATGGACTACGGCAAGTTCAAGTACGAGGCTGCCCAGAAGGCGAAGGAAGCTCGCCGAAACCAGGCGAACACGATCCTCAAGGAAGTCCGCTTCCGTCTGAAGATCGAGGCTCACGACTACACGACCAAGCTCAAGCGTGCCGAGGGCTTCCTCAAGGCCGGTGACAAGGTCAAGGCCATGATCCTGTTCCGCGGTCGCGAGCAGTCGCGTCCCGAGCAGGGCGTGCGATTGCTGCGCAAGTTCGCCGAAGACGTCGCCGACCTCGGCGTCGTCGAGTCGAACCCCACGATCGATGGACGCAACATGGTCATGGTCGTCGCACCGCTGAAGAACAAGTCCGAGGCGAAGGCCGAGCAGAACGCGAGCCGTGACGCCCAGCGCGCCGCCAAGCGGTCGACCTCGTCCGAAGAAACACCTGCGGAGTAGATCCGACACCGAAGAAGTCCCGCTCCGTGCGGGTTCACATCGTCGCCTGAGAAGGCGCCACACGAAGGAAGAGAAGATGCCGAAGCAGAAGACCCACTCGGGTGCCAAGAAGCGCTTCAAGATCACCGGCAGCGGCAAGCTGAAGAAGCAGCAGGCCGGAATGCGTCACAACCTCGAGCACAAGTCGAGCCGTCGCACCCGTCGCCTGAACCAGGACCAGGTGCTCTCGCCCAACGACACCAAGGTCGCCAAGAAGCTTCTCGGCCGCGGCTGAGCGCCCGAACGCACGAATAGGAACACAGGAAAATGGCAAGAGTCAAGCGGGCGGTAAACGCCCACAAGAAGCGTCGCGTCATCCTCGAGCGCGCCTCCGGTTACCGCGGTCAGCGTTCGCGCCTCTACCGCAAGGCCAAAGAGCAGGTCATCCACTCGCTGGTCTACTCGTACCGTGACCGCCGCAAGCGCAAGGGCGACTTCCGTCGTCTGTGGATCCAGCGCATCAACGCCGCTGCCCGCCAGAACGGCATCACGTACAACCGCTTCATCCAGGGCCTCGGCCTCGCCGGTGTCCAGGTCGACCGTCGTATGCTCGCTGAGCTCGCGGTCAACGAGCCGGCGACCTTCACCTCGCTGGTCGAGACGGCCAAGAAGGCTCTGCCTTCTGACGTCAACGCACCGAAGTCGGCTGCGTAAGCATCCTCCACAAGCGGGCGCTCTCCTCTCGGGGGAGCGCCCGTTTCTGCATTCTCGGCTCGTATCCCTAAACTGAAGCCGTGCTGGAGAACCCCCGCTCCCCGCGTGTCAGAGCCGTCGCGAAGCTCACGAAACGCAGTGCCCGCACCGACACCGGACTTTTCCTCCTCGAGGGCCCGCAGGCGGTCCGCGAGGCGCTGTCGTACCGTGCGGATGCCATCGTCGAGCTGTTCGCGACGCCCGGGGGTTGGGAGAAGCATCCTGATCTGCGATCGGCGGCCGCCGAGCACGGTGTGAACGTCGAGTTCGTCACCGAATACGTCCTCGGCGCCATGGCCGACACGGTGACACCGCAGGGGATCATCGCTGTTGCCCGACAGATTCCGACCTCGGTACGAGATGTGTTCGCAGCATCCCCACGTCTCATCACCATCTGCGATGAGATTCGCGACCCCGGCAATCTCGGCACGATCATCCGCGCCGCCGACGCGGCAGGGGCGGATGCCGTGGTGCTCACTGGCAGGACGGTGGATCCGTACAATCCCAAGGTCGTGCGCTCCACGACCGGGTCGCTGTTCCACCTTCCCGTCTCGGTCAGCAGCGACCTCGAGGATGTCGTTGACCGCGCTCACGCTGCGGGGATCACCGTGCTCGCCGCGGATGTCAAGGGCGATGATCTGCTGCGCGCACGCGCGGACGGCGTGCTGTCGAAGCCGACCGCGTGGCTGTTCGGCAACGAGGCCCGCGGTCTCGAGCAGTATGCGCTCGACCTCGCCGATCACGTGCTGAAACTGCCGATTTTCGGTCGTGCCGAATCGCTCAATCTCGCAACGGCAGCCAGCGTTTGTCTGTATGAGAGCGCCTTCACCCAGCGTGCGCTCGACAATCGCTGATCCTGCATCGCGGGTTACAACTGTGTAACCCGCGGCACGATGTGCTGGTTACCGGGCGACAGTCCTTCTAGTGTGGGCACATGACCGAGACTGGTGCACCCCTTGTCGTCATGGACAACGTCCAGAAGCACTATGGCGACTTCCAGGCCCTGACAGACATCGATCTGACGGTGAACGCGGGTGAGGTGGTCGTCGTGATCGGCCCCTCCGGCTCGGGAAAGTCGACGCTCTGCCGTACGATCAACCGCCTGGAGACGATCACCAGCGGAACGATCAAGATCGATGGCAAGGAGCTGCCGGCCGAGGGCAAGGAGCTCGCCCACCTCCGTGCCGACGTCGGCATGGTCTTCCAGTCGTTCAACCTGTTCGCACACCTCACCATCCTCGAGAACGTGACTCTCGGGCCGATCAAGGTGCGCGGTCTCAAGAAGGCCGCTGCCGACAAAGAGGCGATGGCACTCCTCGAGCGCGTCGGTGTCGCCCAGCAGGCGTCGAAGCTTCCCGCACAGCTCTCCGGTGGTCAGCAGCAGCGCGTCGCGATCGCGCGAGCACTGGCGATGCAGCCCAAGGTCATGCTCTTCGACGAGCCCACCAGCGCGCTCGACCCCGAGATGATCAACGAGGTGCTCGACGTCATGGTGCAGCTCGCCAAGGAGGGAATGACGATGATCGTCGTCACCCACGAGATGGGCTTCGCGCGCAAGGCCGCGAATCGCGTGGTCTTCATGGCCGATGGCCGGATCGTCGAGGAGGCGAAGCCGGAGGAGTTCTTCACGAACCCGAAGAGCGATCGCGCCAAGGACTTCCTCTCGAAGCTCCTCACCCACTGACCTTTCCTCTCACACACAGCACACGAAGGAGACGCACATGCGACGCACACGGACACTGGCGGGACTCGGGATCGCGGCGACCGCGCTACTGGCCCTCACCGCCTGCAACAGCGGCAGCCCGGCCGACCCCGACGGCGGCGGCGACGACGGCGGCGATGAGGCGCTGTTCGAGGTGGCGACGGACGTCACGCTCGAGGGCAGCCCCACGTACGACGCCATGGTGGAGCGCGGCGGACCGGTCATCGGTGTCAAGGAGGACCAGCCCAACCTCGGCTACCTCGACGTCACCACCGGTGAGCGCAGCGGCTTCGACATCGAGATCGCGCGCTGGATCGCAGCATCCCTCGGTTTCGAAGAGGGCGACATCACCTACGAGCCGATCGCCTCGGCGAACCGTGAGCAGGCGCTCGTGAACGGTGACATCGACTACTACGTCGGCACCTACTCGATCACCGATCAGCGCAAGGAGCAGA
>NZ_JBQDVP010000034.1:0-32572 GCF_052102115.1 Microbacterium sp. | reverse complement strand
CCGGACAAAGAGTGGTTACTCTTGTCGAGGGTTTGAACCTCTCCCATTTGGGGTGGCTAACGGGGCTTGAACCCGCGACCCCCGCGACCACAACGCGGTGCTCTACCAGCTGAGCTATAGCCACCATGCGCCCGCTGAGCGGACAACCACTCAAGTGTATTACACCTCTGCGGTGAACGAAGACACGGTGCGCTCTGCGATCGCGCGCGCCTCGTCGGTGGTCGGGCCGGGCTCGGGAACGAAGACGGCCTCGCGGTAGTACTGCAGCTCGCGGATCGACTCCAGGATGTCTGCCAGCGCGCGATGCCCGCCGTCCTTCGCCGGAGCCTGGAAGAAGACCCGCGGGTACCAGCGGCGGGAGAGCTCTTTGACACTGGAGACATCGACGTTGCGGTAGTGCAGCCACTGATCGATCTGCGGCATGTACTTCGCCAGGAACATCCGGTCGGTGCCGATCGTGTTGCCCGCGAGGGGGGCCTTGCGCTCGAGCGGAACGAAGCGCTTGATATAGGCGAGCGTCTGCTCCTCGGCATCGGCCAGCGAGACGCCCAGGGGGATCTCTTCGATCAACCCCGATGTCGTGTGCATCTGCGTGACGAACTCGCCCATGTTCGCGAGAGCGGCATCACTCGGCTTGATCACGATCTGAAAACCCGGATCGAGAGGGCGCAGTTCGAAGTCCGTGATGACGACGGCGATCTCGACGAGCTCATCGACCGAGAGATCGAGCCCCGTCATCTCGCAGTCGATCCAGACGAGGCGATCGTTTTCGGAAGCAGAAACCATGCGTTCAGTCTAATGACGGCACGGACATCGCCCCTGCTACCGTAGTGATGCACGCCTCCGTAGCTCAGTGGAAGAGCATCGGTCTTCTAAGCCGTTGGTCGCAGGTTCGAACCCTGCCGGGGGCGCTTCACCCGTTGCGGAGCGCCTGCACCGCGTCGTCCGGATGCCAGAAGTCGCCGACCAGCCGAAACGTTCCCGTGGGGAGAACCAGGCGCTCGGCGCGGTAGCGCAAGCCGAGGGGATCGGCGACGACGCGCAGATGGCCGAGGATGCGCCCGCCGGCATCCTGCACGCGCCAGAGGTGGTCTGCCGCACGCACCAAGCGCACGTGCTTCGACGCGAGTCTCGGCGGGGCGTAGGGGAGCGGGGGCAGCTGCTGGTGAGTGATCGTCATCGTTTTCTCCTTTCGCTTCGAACATATGACCGACCACCGACATCGGCGCGAGGCATTTGGCGTCTTCCTTTTCTCCACTGACCTGGGCATCCGTCGAGTTCTCCACCGAACGCGGTTTTCCGGGCTGTCGGAGCCTCTTGTGCGGGGCACTCTGGGAACACCCGGGCGAGCCCCGGCACACCAAGGAGATTGCTATGAACGACACCGTGACGATCCTGGGCCGCGTCGGCGGGGACCCGAACAGAGGCCAGACCACCACGGGGGTCCCGGTCGTGAACTTCCGAGTCGCCAGCCCGCAGAGCCGCTTCGATCAGAAAACGCAGTCCTGGATCGAGACCGGCACCAACTGGTACAACGTTTCGGCGTTCCGTCAACTGGCGGAGCACGTCAAGGCATCGCTGCATTCGGGCGACGGCGTGATCATCACCGGTCGCCTGAAGTTGCGCGAGTGGGAGAGCGGCGGCAAAAAGGGGCTCAGTGCCGATATCGATGCCGACGCCATCGGCCACGACCTGCGCTGGGGCGCGAGCGCCTTCGCGAAGGCACGGCCCGCATCGGCCGCTCCTCTGGCGCCGAGCGGAGACGCCGAGACCCCGGCGGTACAGGGCGCCGACGACGACGCCGCTACGGGCGGGGCTGACTTCGTCGAGGCGCCACTGCCGGAGATTCCCGCAGAGCTGGCGACGGTCGGCGATTCGTGGAAGCCGGGTGAATGATCGGCGCGACGTCGATACTCAGGCACCCGCCTGGGAGCCGTCGACGAGGCGTGCACCGTAGGATCGAAGCGTGCCTCGTCGACTCTCCGCCATCCGTTCGCGAATCGCCGTCGTCGCACTTCTGACGACCTTCGGGCTCGGGGTTGTCGCGTGCGCGCCGACGCCCGAGCCGACTCCCACGGCCGAGGCGACGCAAACGGCGTCACCCGAGCCGACCACGACCGCGGAGGAGCCGGTGCTCGTCCCCGACGGGACGGCAGAGGAGAACCTGCCGCTCTTCGCAGCCGTCACCGAACAGGTGTGGGGCGCATCGGGCAGCTCCTCCGGCCAGGCATACATCGACGCGCTGGTCGCGGCGGGCTTCGACCAGGGGACGATGCAGGTCACGCAGGACCTCACGACGGTGGGCAACCCGGTCGAGAGCATGCAGTTCTCCGTTCGCTGGGGCGACGCCGAATGTCTGGTCGGACAGGTGGGGCCGTCAACCGGCGATCCGGTGACGATGGTGATGGACCAGTTGGCCGAGGGGCGCTGCCTGGTCGGCAACACCCGACCGATCGAAGGGTGACCCACAGCCGGTAGGCTGGAGAGTCGATTCTCGACGCCAACATAAGGAGCGGTTCTCGGTGGCTGAATACATCTACTCGATGGTTCGTGCACGCAAGGCGGTGGGCGAGAAGCTCATCCTCGACGATGTGACGATGTCGTTCCTCCCCGGGGCGAAGATCGGCATGGTCGGCCCGAACGGCGCTGGTAAGTCGACGATCCTCAAGATCATGGCGGGGCTCGATCAGCCCTCCAACGGCGAGGCGAAGCTCACCCCGGGTTACACCGTCGGAATCCTCATGCAGGAGCCCGAGCTCGACGAGTCCAAGACCGTGCTGGAGAACATCCAGGAGGGCGTCGCGATCAAGGCCAAGCTCGACCGCTTCAATGAGATCTCCGCACAAATGGCCGATCCGGATGCCGACTTCGACACTCTGCTCGCCGAGATGGGCGTACTGCAGGAGGAGATCGACGCCGCCGACGGCTGGGAGCTCGACTCGCAGCTCGAGCAGGCGATGGATGCTCTGCGCACACCTCCGGGCGATGCCGCGATCGCGCCGCTCTCCGGCGGTGAGAAGCGCCGCGTCGCGCTCGCGAAGCTGCTGCTCCAGAAGCCGGACCTGCTGCTGCTCGACGAGCCCACGAACCACCTCGACGCCGAGAGCGTGCTGTGGCTCGAGCAGCACCTCCAGGCCTATAAGGGCGCTGTCATCGCCATCACCCACGACCGGTACTTCCTCGACAACGTCGCGGAATGGATCGCCGAGGTCGACCGCGGACGCCTGATCGGCTACGAGGGCAACTACTCCACGTACCTCGAGAAGAAGGCCGAGCGCCTCGACATCCAGGGCAAGAAGGACGCCAAGCTCGCTCGGCGTCTGAAGGACGAACTCGATTGGGTGCGTTCGAGCGCCAAGGGTCGCCAGACCAAGTCCAAGGCGCGTCTGGCCCGATACGAAGAGATGGCGGCGGAGGCCGAGCGCACCAGGAAGCTCGACTTCGAGGAGATCCAGATCCCGGCCGGTCCTCGACTGGGCAACGTGGTCATCGAGGCGAAGAACCTCAAGAAGGGCTTCGGGGACCGCGTCCTCATCGATGGCCTGAGCTTCAGCCTCCCGCCGAACGGCATCGTCGGGATCATCGGCGCCAACGGCGTCGGCAAGACCACCCTGTTCAAGACGATCGTCGGTCTCGAACCGCTCGACGGGGGCGACCTGAAGATTGGTGAGACGGTCAAGATCAGCTATGTCGACCAGTCCCGCGCGAACATCGACCCGAACAAGAACCTGTGGGAGGTCGTCTCCGACGGGCTCGACTTCATCACGGTCGGCAAGACCGAGATCCCCTCGCGCGCATACGTGTCGAAGTTCGGGTTCAAGGGCCCCGACCAGCAGAAGAAAGCCGGCGTGCTCTCCGGCGGTGAGCGCAACCGCCTGAACCTGGCGCTCACGCTGAAAGAGGGCGGCAACCTGCTGCTCCTCGACGAGCCGACCAACGACCTCGACATCGAGACGCTCGGCTCGCTCGAGAACGCCCTGCTCGAGTTCCCCGGCTGCGCCGTGGTCATCACGCACGACCGGTGGTTCCTCGACCGCATCGCGACGCACATCCTCGCTTACGAGGGCACGGATGAGAACCCGGCCCAGTGGCACTGGTTCGAGGGCAACTTCGAGGCGTATGAGCAGAACAAGATCGAGCGCCTGGGCGCAGATGCCGCGAAGCCGCACCGCTCCACGCACCGCAAGCTGACGCGTGACTGATCCCACGCCCCGCCGACTGCACATCCCCATCCACCTGCGCTGGGGAGATCTGGATGCGTTCAACCACGTCAACAACGCCGCCATGCTCAAGCTGCTGGAAGAGGCGCGCGTGCGCGCCTTCTGGAAGGCCGCTCCCGGCGAGGACGCCCCGTCGACCGCGATCCTCGATTCCGGGATCGCCCAGGGCGTGCTGACGCTCATCGCCAGGCAGGAGATCGAGTACTTCGCCCCCGTGCCGTATCAGCGCCGCCCGCTCGAGGTGCAGATGTGGTTCGGCAAGATCGGCGGCTCGAGCATCGACGTCTGCTACGAGGTGTACAACGATCCGAGTGTCGATGAGCGCGTCCTGTACGCGCGCTCGACGGCGGTCGTCGTGCTCGTGGATGCCGAGACGGGGCGCCCGACGAGAGTCGACGATGAGATGCGACGCGTGTGGGCGCCGTATGTGGGCGATCCGATCGCCTACGCTCAGCGCCGATAGCGCAGTTCTGTCAGCGCGCCTCCGGCACCCGGATCATGATCTCCTGGGTCACGCTCGCAGCGAGCACGCCCTCCCGTGTGTAGACCCGGCCGGTCGCCAGGCCGCGCCCGCCTCGGGCGTTGGGCGACTCCTGAACGTACAGCATCCACTCGTCGACCCGGGCCGGGCGGTGCCACCACATCGCATGGTCGAGGCTCGCCACCTTCAGCCCGGGCGTGGCCCAGTGCACGCCGTGGGCACGCAGGATGGACTCCTGGATCGTCATGTCGCTCAGATACGCCAGCGCCGCGCGGTGCAGCCTTTGATCGTCGGGCATGGGCGCCCGAAGCCGCATCCAGACCGCCTGCTGCGCGACCTGCGCGCCATCGGCCTCCAGGTAGATCGGCCCCTCCACATGTCGGGTGTCGACAGGGCGGTCGGTGAGCGTGCGCAGCGCGCTCGGTTCAGCACCGTCGACGAGCAACTCGTCCGAGGTGAGATCCTCCGGCTGCGGAATGCCGGCGGGCATCGGAGCCGCGTGCTCAAGGCCCGGCGCCTCGTCTTGGAACGACGCGATCATCGAGAAGATCGGCACGCCGTTCTGGTACGCCTGGGCTCGTCGCGTCGAGAAGGAGCGTCCGTCGTGGATGCGATCGATCGCGATCGTCACGCCCTGCGTCGAGTCGCCCGGGCGGAGGAAATAACCGTGCATCGAGTGGGCCGCCCGACCCGCAGATAGCGTGCGCTCCGCCGCCAGCAGCGACTGCCCCAGCACCTGGCCCCCGTAGATGCGACCGGTAGGCATGTCGTGCGACCGGCCGGTGAAGATGTCTTCGGTCGTCCTGGCACTGCTCTCATCGAGATCCAGGACATCGAGCAAGTGATCCACGGACGCCTGTGCGCGTGACTCTGCGCTCATGGCGCTCCTCCTTGATCGTCGGGGCCGGACCCGGGGTTCTCGGGTCCGCCTCCTTGGTAGTTTAGAACGCGTGCAGCCTCGACTCGTTCTCGCCGATCCCGATACGGCACGCGATGTGCTCACCTTCCTCGGCCGTGCCAATCAGATCTCGGACGAGGGCATCCGTCTCCAGGCATCCGGCGGTGTGCTGGCCATGACCGCCGCGGCGCTCGCCCCGCAGGGGCTGTTCGATCAGACCCCGACGATCCTCGCGATGCGGATCGTCCACGCCGACCCCGAACTGGAATGCGACATCGTCGTGGACGAACTGGCTCCCGACGACGACGAACGGATGCTGCGCCTGCCCGAGACCGGCCGTTCACCCGCTTGGGCGGGCATCGCACCACCCCGTGGCGGCTGGACGAGGGCCGGCGAACTGGATGCTGCGACGGTGGCGAACCGCGCGCAGTGGGGCATCTCCGCCGTCGCACGCGGGGCCACCCCCGGTGCCGGTGAAGAGGCCGTGCGGTCGCTGCGAGCGGCCATCTGGGGCGAGCCGGAGGAGGACCTGCATAACCTTCCCCGGGGCGTCGCGTTCGCCGCGCACGCGTTCGGCTTCATCGCCTCGACACCCGATGCTGGCTCCGACTCCGGGACAGAGCAGGTGCCGGTCACGGTGTCCGGACGCTGGACGCGGCTCGGCTTCCGCCGCGGGCATGTCCTGTCCCGCGGCCCCGTCGCCAGTGGGCTGACTGCTGTGCGAACGACCGGAGCGCAGACCGGCGACTGAAGTCCCGCGCGGTCAGCGCGCCGCCGCGCGCCCGGCCTGCCGCCCGGAGAACAGGCACCCGCCGAGAAAGGTGCCCTCCAGAGCGCGGTACCCGTGCACGCCGCCACCGCCGAAGCCGCTGGCCTCGCCCGCGGCGTACAGACCGGGGATCACGTCGCCGTCGGCGCTGAGCGCCCGTCCGTCGAGGTCGGTCTCGATACCGCCGAGGGATTTGCGGGTCAGCACGTGCAGCTTCACCGCGATGAGCGGACCCGCCGCCGGATCCTGCAGTCGGTGCGGCGCCGCGGTGCGGATGAGCTTGTCCCCGCGGTAGCCGCGCATGGAGCGCAGCATCCCGAGCTGGGCGTCCTTGGTGAAGTCGTTGTCCATCTCGAGATCGCGGGCGACGATCTCGCGGCGCACCCGGTCAAGATCCAGGAGCTCGCCGCCGTCGTGCCGGGCCATCTGCTCGATCAGCGACTCGAGGTCGTCCTCGACGATGAAGTCGGCGCCCTCGTCGAGGAAGGACTGCACAGGTCCCGTCGGCCCCTTGGCCAGGCGTGACTTCAGCAGCAGTTTGACGTCCTTGCCGGTCAGGTCGGGGTTCTGCTCGCTGCCCGACAGCGCGAATTCCTTCTCGACGATCTGCCGCGACGTGATGAACCAGGAGTGGTCGTGCCCGGTCTTGCGCAGGTGTTCCAGGGTGCCCAGGGTGTCGAACCCGGGGAAGAGCGGCACCGGAAGCCGTCTGCCGGTCGCGTCGAGCCAGAGCGAGGACGGGCCGGGGAGGATGCGGATGCCGTGCATCGGCCAGACCGGATCCCAACTCTGGATGCCTTCGACGTAGTGCCACATCCGATCGCCGTTGATGAGGTGCGCGCCTGCCGCCTCGGAGACGGCGTGCATCGAGCCGTCGACATACGCGGGAACGCCGGAGAGCATGTGCGCGGGCGGTGCCCCGAGTCGTGGCGGCCAGGACGCGCGCACGAGGCCATGGTTGCCGCCGATGCCTCCCGACGAGACGATCGTCGCGCCGGCCGTGATCGTGAAGTCGCCGACGACCTCGCGCGATGATGGAGTGCCGCGGTCGGCGGCGCTCGGGGCCAGCACGTCGCCGCGTGCGCCGACGACGGCACCGTCCGCGACCAGCAACTCGGCGACACGATGACGGGGGAGGATCGTCAGCGTGCCGGCATCCTCTGCCTGTCGCACGGCGGACTCGAACGGCGCGACGATGCCGGGACCGGTTCCCCAGGTGATGTGGAAGCGGGGCACGGAGTTTCCGGGCCCGAGCGCGCCGTAACCGCCGCGTTCGGCCCAACCCACGACCGGGAAGAAGCCGACGCCCCGCTCCCGCAGCCACGCCCGTTTCTCTCCGGCGGAGAACTCCAGGTAGGCCTGCGCCCACCGCCTCGGCCACGCGTCTTCATCGCGATCGAACCCGGCGTTTCCGAACCAATCCTGCGTTGCCAGCTCCAGGGAGTCCTTGATGCCCATCCGGCGCTGCTCGGGCGAATCGACGAAGAACAGGCCGCCGAACGACCACCAGGCTTGACCGCCGAGATTCGGGCGCGGCTCCTGATCGACGAGGATCACCCGGCGTCCCGCTGATGCCGCTTCGGATGCGGCCACCAGGCCGGCGAGCCCCCACCCGATCACCAGGACGTCTGCGGACAGGGGCGTGGTCGTCATGTGTTCTCCGTCGAATCCTGACTGATGCTGCGCGTGTCGAGGGTCGGCCGTGTCCCCGGTGAGGACGCCGCAGAGGGCAGCGTATTCACCATGGCATATGCGGCGCGCTCCAGGTAGTCCCACAGCGTCGCGTCGTGCAGCGGGGACAGCTGAACCTCGTCGAGGGCCGTCCGCATGCAGCGCAGCCAGCGGTCGCGCGCATCCGGATCGACGCGGAAGGGCATGTGCCGCATGCGCAACCGCGGGTGCCCGCGCTTCTCGCCGTAGGTGGTCGGTCCGCCCCAGTACTGGGCGAGGAACATGGTGAGCCGATCTGCGGCCGGTCCGAGATCCTCCTCGGGATACATCGGCTTCAGCACGGGGTCGTCGGCGACCTCGCGGTAGAAGACCTCGACGATGCGCTCGAACGTCGTGTAGCCGCCGACCTCGTCGTAGAACGTCATTCGGATTCCTTCGGGGGTTCTGTCTGCTGCGGGGGATTCTTCTTGCGCCAGATGCCGCGGGCGACAGGCGCCACGCCGGTGACCGCGTTCGGCCGAGTCGTCGGCGGATTCGCTCCGCGAACGCGGCGGGCGCTGGCCCTGCCGTCGGGGATGACCGATTCGAGTGACGCCGCGGCGAGGTCGAGCGACTCGACGGCACCCTTGAGGCGCATGCGCAGCTCATGTGACACGTCGGCCATGGCGATCGCGCGGGTCTTCATCACGACCCGGATGACCAGGGCGTCACCGGTCATCGATTCCAGCCCCCACACCTCAGGGTGGTCAATGATGCGCGTGCGCCACTTGGGTTCCTTGGCGAGATTCTGTGCCGCCTCGAGCAGCGCTGCCTCGACCGCGGGGACGTCCGCATCGACCGGAACGCCGATGTCGATGATCGCCCGCGCCCAGCCCTGCGACATGTTGCCGATCCGGGTGACCTCGCCGTTGCGGACGTACCAGAGCGTTCCGTTCACGTCGCGCACATGGGTGATGCGCACCGCGACGTATTCGACAACCCCCGTTGCGAGACCCATGTCGACCATGTCGCCGATGCCGATCTGATCTTCGGCGACGATGAACAGCCCGTTGAGCACGTCCTTGACGATGTTCTGCGCGCCGAAGCCCAGGCCCGCCCCGATCGCGGCGGTCAGCAGCGCGAGCGAGCCCACCAGATCGGGGGTGAGCCGATTGGTGATCAGGACGAGCGCGACGATCACGATCGCGACATTGACGATGTTCTGCAGGATCGTGCCGAGGGTGCGGGTGCGTTGGACGAGACGCATGTCTGCGAGCGGTGAGCGTTCGAGAGCCTGCGTATCGTTGACATTGGCCTTGATCTTGGCCCGGTCGACGACCCGGTGCACGATGCGCCGGATCAGCAGTCGCAGGACGAATGCGATGACGATGCAGACGACGATGATCACGGCGACGTGGATCAGGTTCTGCCCCGCCGCGGCGAGCCAGGTCAGCGTGCCGATCCACAGGTCGACCAGCCATTGCGGAGCCTGAGGCGGCTCGGGCACGATCTCGTTCGGGAGGTTCAGCACCTCCTGATTCTAGCGATCAGGCCTCTGGCCGGGCTGAGAGCAGCACGGCCAGAGGCCCGATCGAAGAGGGATCGCTCAGTCGTCGAGCTCAGGCTCCTCGGCATCCCGGGCCTGTGCGGCCAGTGCGCGCTCGACGTCGGCGAGGCCTTCGCCGACGAGGCGGCGCAGCGCTGGGGCGGCTTCCGCGTTCTCGGAGAGCCACGTCCGTGTCGCGTCACGCAGCTCGACGTTCGCCAGCGCTGTGGGATAGAGCCCCACGATGAGGTAGTTCGCGATCTGGTAGGTGCGCGATTCCCAGACCGGAACGAGCATGTCGAAGTAGCTCTGCACGAACTCGCCGAGCACGCCCGTGCTGTTCGGGTGGCCGAATCCGAGCGCGGCCGAGCGGATCAGCGTATTCGGCAGATCGGCGTTGTCGACCAGCGAGGCCCAGGCCGTGCGCTTGTCCGCCACGGTCGGCAGCGCCGCGCGCGCCTGTGCCGCGAACTCGGCGCCCTTGGAGGTGTTGTCCGCGGCGAGCGCGGCATCGATGGATGCGGCATCCGTGGCGCCGATCGATGCGAGGCCGACCAGCAGCTGCCAGGACAGGTCCGTGTCGATCTCCAGACCGGGCAGAGTGTCTTCGCCGGAGCGCAGGCGCCCGATGATCCCGGCATGCTCGGCGTCGGCCAGCGACGAGGCAAACGCGGTGACGAACTGCAGCTGGCCGTCGCTGCCGGCCGGGGCGCTCTGGGCGAGCTCCCACAGGCCATCCGCGACCTTGAGCCGTGCGGTGTCCCGGTCGGCGGGGGTCACGTAGAGGTTCGCGGCCGTGCGCAGCTGGGCGAGCGTGGTGCGAACGGTGGTCGACTCGGTCTCGCGCCCGATGTTGCCGAGCACGAGGTCGATGTAGTCGGATGCTGTGCTCTCGGCGTCGCGGGTCTGATCCCACGCTGCGCCCCAGATGAGCGAGCGGGCGAGGGGATCCGAGATGTCGCCGAGGTGCGCGATGGCGGTCTCGAGGGAACGCTCATCGAGACGGATCTTCGCGTAGGCGAGGTCGTTGTCGTTGAGCAGCACGAGGTCGGGCCGCTTGTGACCCTGCAGCTCGGGCACCTCGGTGCGGTCGCCGTCGACGTCGATCTCGACGTAGTGGGTGCGGGTGAGCGCACCGCCGTCGAGGTTGTAGAGGCCGATGCCCAGGCGGTGCGGACGAATGGTGGGGTAGTCGGCCGGAGCGGTCTGGGTGACCGCGAAGCGCGAGATGATGCCGTCGACATCTTCGGCGATGACCGGGGAGAGCGTGTTCACGCCGGCCGTCTCGAGCCACTTCTTCGACCAGATGCCCAGCTCCCGCCCGCTGGTGGCCTCGAGCTCAGTGAGCAGATCGCTGAGCTCGGTGTTGCCCCAGGCGTGCTTCTGGAAGTACTGCCCGACGCCTGCGAAGAACTCGTCGATGCCGACCCAGGCGGCGAGCTGCTTGAGCACCGATCCGCCCTTGGCATAGGTGATGCCGTCGAAGTTCACCTGCACGTCTTCGAGATCGTTGATCTCGGCGGTGATCGGGTGGGTGGAGGGCAGTTGGTCCTGGCGGTACGCCCAGGTCTTCTCCATGGCGCTGAACGTCGTCCACGCCTCGGTCCACTCGGTGGCCTCAGCGGTCGCGATGGTCGACGCCCACTCGGCGAACGACTCGTTCAGCCACAGGTCGTTCCACCACTTCATGGTGACGAGATCGCCGAACCACATGTGGGCGAGCTCGTGCAGGATCGTGACGACCCGGCGCTCCTTGACGGCGTCGGTCACCTTGCTGCGGAAGACGTAGGTCTCGGTGAAGGTCACCGCGCCGGCGTTCTCCATCGCGCCGGCGTTGAACTCCGGCACGAACAGCTGGTCGTACTTCGCGAACGGGTACGGGACGCCGAACTTCTCCTCGTAGTAGGCGAAGCCCTCGCGGGTCTTGTCGAAGATGTAGTCCGCGTCGAGGTGTTCCCACAGGCTTCTGCGCCCGTACACGCCGAGCGGGATGACCCGCCCGTCGGCGCTGGTGAGCTCCGAGAAGACCGACTCGTACGGGCCGGCGATGAGAGCCGTGATGTACGACGAGATGCGCGGGGTGGGCTCGAAGCCCCACGTCGAGGTGCTGCTCTCGTCGTGGTTGATGGGCTCGGGCGTGGGGGAGTTGGAGATGACCTTCCACGCGTCCGGCGCGGTGACGGTGAACTGGAAGGTGGCCTTCAGATCGGGCTGCTCGAAGACCGCGAATACGCGACGGGAGTCGGGCACCTCGAACTGCGAGTACAGGTACACCTCGTCGTCGACCGGGTCGACGAAGCGGTGCAGCCCCTCGCCGGTGTTCGTGTAGAGGCAGTCCGCGTCGACGACGAGGACGTTCTCCGCCTGCAGGCCGTTCAGAGCGATGCGGGAGTCCGCGAAGACTTCTGCCGGGTCGAGCTGTTCACCGTTGAGCGAGATCTCGCGCACGTCACGGGCGATGAGATCGATGAACGTGAAGCTGTCGGGCTTCGCCGTGAAGCGCACGACGCTGCGGGATCCGAAGACTTCGGCGCCCTTGGTCAAGTCGAGCGAGACTTCGTACGACTGCGTGTCGACGAGCCCACGGCGCTCCTGCGCTTCGATTCGGGTGAGATTCTCTCCAGGCACAGCTGTTCTCCCAGGGGTTCGGGGGGTATCACCTCGGGCCGACGCTGCTGGCGCCGACGGCAACCATGACAGCCTACGCCAGGACAGCGACGTTGCGAGCGCTCTCAGATGGAAAGATGGAGGGGTGACTGCGACCGATCAGATCAGTGTTCCCTTCGCTTCGCCGGCTGCGGCCGGTGGCGCCGAATTCATCGAGACCCCCGTCGCGTACGACGCGCTGGTGCTGGCGAGCTTCGGCGGGCCGGAGGGGCAGGATGACGTCATCCCCTTCCTCCGCAACGTGACCCGGGGGCGCGGGATCCCCGACGAGCGCCTGGAGGAGGTGGCGCACCACTATCGGCACTTCGGCGGCGTGAGCCCGATCAATCAGCAGAACCGCGACCTGAAGGCCGCGCTGGAGGCCGAGCTCGCAGACCACGGCATCGATCTGCCGGTCTACTGGGGCAACCGCAACTGGGAGCCGTACCTCGAAGACGCCTTCACCGCCGCGGTGAACGATGGGCACACGACGCTGCTCGTGCTCGCCACGAGCGCATACAGCTCCTATTCCAGCGACCGCCAGTATCGGGAGGACATCGCGCGGGCCATCACCGAGGCCGGCCTCGAAGAGCGCGTCACCGCAGACAAGGTGCGCCTGTTCTTCGACCACCCCGGTTTCGTCACGCCCTTCCAAGAAGGGGTGGATGCCGCGGTTGCGAAGTTCCTCGCAGACGGGATCGCGGCATCCGACATCCACGTCCTGTTCTCGACGCACTCGATTCCGACGGCGGATGCCGAGCGCTCCGGCCCGCGCGACGTCGACTGGGGCGACGGCGGTGCCTATGCCGCGCAGCACCGTGCGGTCGCCGAGCACATCATCGAGAACCTCGCCCCGGTGACCGGGGACACAACCGTGCCGTGGCAGCTCGTCTTCCAGTCACGCTCGGGCCCACCCAGCCAGCCCTGGCTCGAGCCCGACATCAATGACGTCATCGCCGAGCTGCCCGCATCGGGTGCGCTGGCCGTCGTCATCGTCCCGCTCGGATTCGTCAGCGACCACATGGAGGTCATGTGGGACCTCGATACCGAGGCGATGGAATCCGCTGCAGAGGCCGGCATCGCGGCCGTGCGCACGCCGACTCCCGGCATCCACCCGGCTTTCGTCTCGGGGCTGATCGATCTCGTCCTCGAGCGCGTCGAGGGGATGCCGGCCGCCGAGCGTCCGCACGTCACCGCACTCGGGCCCTGGTACGACGTCTCGCGTCCCGGCGACTGCGAGAACGTACGGCTCGGGTTCCGGCCCGCTGCCGCCGGGATCGCTCCCTGACTCGGCGCGTCCGCCGTCGCTTCTAGGATGGTGAGCATGCGCATCCACATCGCCACCGACCATGCGGGGCTCGACTTCTCCACGCAGTTGCAGGAGCACCTGCGCTCCCTCGGCCACGAGGTCGTCGACCACGGTCCGATCGCGTACGACGCACTGGATGACTACCCGGCCTTCTGCATCCGTGCGGCGCAGGCCGTCGTCGCCGACCAGACCGCGGGAACCGAAGCGCTCGGCGTCGTCTTCGGCGGATCGGGCAACGGCGAGCAGATCGCGGCGAACAAGGTGCACGGGGTGCGTGCTGCGCTCGTGTGGAACCTCTCCACGGCCGAGCTCGCCCGCCAGCACAACGACGCCAACGTCATCTCGATCGGTGCGCGCCAGCACACCTTCGACGAGGTCGTCGCGCTGATCGACCGGTTCATCAGCACCCCGTTCTCGGACGAGGAGCGGCACGTTCGCCGCATCGGACAGATCGCGGACTTCGAGCGCGACGGGTCGTTGCTTCCCGACCCCCGCGAGCAGGCCGACCCGAACTCCTGACATGCCTGAGGGACACTCCGTACACCGGATCGCACGGCAGTTCGACCGGAACTTCATCGGCAAGACGCTGCATGCGTCCAGTCCGCAGGGGCGTTTCATCGAGGGGGCGGCCATCCTCGACGGACGCGAGGCCGTGAGCGTCAAGGCGGTCGGCAAACAGATGTTCCTCGAGGCTGAGGGAGACCTCTGGCTGCGCGTGCACCTCGGCCTGTACGGCGCATGGGACTTTGCCGGTGAGATCCTGCTCGACCCGACGATCGCATCGGCGAACGGTCGGATGGGGCAGACGAACCAGCGCGGCACAGATCTCGAGGCGCCAGACGCGGAGCCGATTCTGGATGCTGCCGGCGAGAACTCGCTGACGTCCATCGGCGCCCCGCGTCGCACCCGGGTGCATGTGCGGATGTCTGAGCAGACCAAGGGTCTCCAGGACGAGGGCTCGGAATGGCCCCCGCTGATCGTCGGTCAGGTGCGGCTGCGCTTGATGACCGATATCACGGCCGCCGATCTGCGCGGCCCGACCGCGTGCGTGCTGCAGACCCCCGATGAGATGCTCGCGACGGTGGCGAAGCTCGGCCCCGATCCGCTCGTGGGCGATCCGGTCGAGAACGAAGAGAGATTCGTCAGCGCCGTGCGCAAGAAGGGCACGGCGATCGCGCTGGTGCTGATGGACCAGTCCGTCGTCAGCGGGATCGGCAACGTCTATCGTGCTGAGATGCTGTACCGGGCACGGCTGAACCCGCACACGCCGGGCAAGCAGGTGCCGGAAGAGGTCGTACGAGACCTCTGGCACGACTGGGTGCGCCTGTTGGCGATCGGGGTCGAGACCGGTCAGATGATGACGATGGACGATCTGTCACCCGAGGACTACCGTGCTGCAATGGCCAGTCGCGATGACCGGCACTGGGTCTACCACCGGGCAGGGCTTCCCTGCCGGGTGTGCGGCACGGAGATCGTGCTCGAAGAGCTCGGCGCACGGAAACTTTACTGGTGCCCTCGCTGCCAGGCATGACTAATGTGGTTCCATCGACTGCACCGACGCAGACAGGAGCATCATGGACCTCACCGGGTTGCAGACCGCGCTCGAGACATTCAGCAGCTGGATCTGGGGGCCGTGGTTCCTCATACCGCTGCTGCTCGGCACCGGTCTCTATCTGACGATCAGGCTGGGCGGACTGCAGTTCATCCGTCTCGGCGCCGGCCTGCGTCTCGGACTCTTCACCCGGAAGGATCCGGGTTCTGACGGCGACATCTCACAGTTCCAGGCGCTGACGACAGCGCTGGCGGCGACGGTCGGCACCGGCAACATCGTCGGCGTCGCAACGGCGATCGGGATCGGCGGACCCGGCGCATTGTTCTGGATGTGGATCACCGGTCTGCTCGGCATGGCCTCGAAGTATTCCGAAGCGTTCCTCGGGGTGCGCTTTCGCACCACGGATTCCGCCGGTGAGAAGAACGGCGGACCGCAGTACTACCTCCAGCGCGGCATCCGGGGGCCGGTCGGCAAGATCCTGGGGCTCTCGTTCGCCATCTTCGCCGTGATCGCCTGCTTCGGCATTGGCAATATGACCCAGGGCAACTCGATCGCCACCAACCTCGAGTCGAGCTTCAACGTTCCAACCTGGATCACGGGCGTCGTGCTGACGATCTTCGCGCTGAGCGTGCTCGTCGGCGGCATCAAATCGATCGGCCGCGTGACCGCCGGTCTCGTTCCGATCATGATCGTGTTCTACGTGCTCGGGGCGATCTACATTCTCATCGCGAACGTCGGAGCGCTTCCGTCCGCGTTCGCGCAGATCTTCACCGAGGCGTTCACCGGCACCAGCGCCGTCGGCGGCTTCGCCGGTTCGGTCATCATCATCGCCGTGCAGTACGGCGTGGCTCGCGGCATCTTCTCGAACGAGTCGGGCATGGGGTCGGCGGCGATCGCCGCAGCGGCTGCGAAGACCAGCCACCCGGTGCGTCAGGGCTTGGTGTCGATGACGCAGACCTTCATCGACACGATCATCGTGGTGACCTGCACCGGCCTGGTGATCATCGCCACAGGCACGTGGAACCAGATCGATCCCGAAACCGGGGAGCAGCTGAGCGCGGCGCTCATGACGGCCGAGGCCTTCTCGCACGGGCTGCCGGGTGACTGGGGGCACATCATCGTGACGCTCGGGCTCGTACTCTTCGCCGGCTCCACGATCCTCGGCTGGTCGTACTACGGCGAGCGCAACATCGAACGCCTCCTCGGGAGGCGGGCGGTGATGCCGTTCCGCATTCTGTTCTCCGTCGTCGTGTTCATCGGCTGCACGGTGCAGCTGGGGGTCGTATGGGCGTTCTCGGATGTGATGAACGGGCTGATGGCCCTGCCGAACCTCATCGGCCTGCTGGTGCTGTCGGGACTGGTGGCGCGCGAGACGCGGCAGTATCTGAAGCACGACCCGAAGCTGCGCGCGACGCGGGAGGAGATCGATGCCTTCATGACCGGGACTCCGGGGTGGAACGAGTGGAAGACCGAGACGATCCCGGTGGTCGCCTCGAAGCGTCGCAGACCTGATCGTCAACGGTCGTAGGCTGAGGGGATGCGTCAGAACCCCAGTTTCACGTTGGCCGATGTCGTCGAGATGCGCCGTGTGATCGAGCAGAACCCGTGGGCGACGATCGTCAGCTCGGCCGATGAGGGACAGGTGGCGTCGCACTACGTGATGATGCTTGACGACGAGCGCGACGACCTCACGATCGTCGGGCACGTCGGGCGTCCGGACGACCTGATCCACGGCATGGGGGAGCGCGAGCTGCTCGTCGTCTTCCAGGGCCCGCACGGATACGTGTCGCCCGGCTGGTACGGCCCCGACACCCCGGCCGTGCCGACGTGGAACTACATCGCCGTGCACCTTGCCGGGGTGCCCGAGATCCTGAGCGATGAGGAGAACCTGCGCGTGCTCGACCGGCTCGTCGAGCGCTTCGAAGGTCGGCTGCCGGACCCGCGCCTGATGTGGGAGCGTCCGAACGACGACGCGTTCGTCCGGCGTCTCGCTGCCGGGACGGTGGGATTCCGGCTCACGCCGACGCGCGTGGTGGCCAAGCGCAAGCTGAGTCAGAACAAGGATGCCGCGACGGTCGAGAACGTCATCGCTGAGCTGCAGAGCGACGGCGTTTACGCGAATCCCGCCCTGGCCGACGAGATGCGCCGGGCACAGGATGCCCGCCCCGGACGGACGGCATGACGGCAGTTGACGACGCTGTCGCGGTGATCCGCGGCGTCCGCATCGCCGGCCCAGGACGTGAACATCTCATTGACGATGAGCCGGTCGATATCCATCTCGAAGGCGACCGGATCGTCGACATCGCACCGACGGGGGCGCTGCCAGCGCGAGGGGCGATCCTCGAAGGTGACGGCGCGTGGGTCGTGCCGGGGATGTGGGACAGTCACGTGCACATGCTCCAGTGGTCCCTCGCAGCCGAACGCGAACAGCTCGGTGGCGCATCGTCGGCGTCGGAGGCCGCCGCCCGCATGTCGACGGTCGCGGCTCTCGCTGATGGCCGTCGCATCGGAACCGGCTTCCGCGATGCGCTGTGGCCGGATGATCCGTCGCTCGCCGTCCTGGATGCCGCGACCAGTGGCGTGCCCACCTATCTCGTGAACGCCGATGTGCACAGCGTCTGGCTCAACACCGCCGCCCTGCGCCGGGAAGGTTTCGCCTCGCCCGACGGGATGCTGCGCGAAGAGGACGCGTTCGAGATCTCCCAGCGTCTGAACGCCGTGGATCCCCTGCACGGTGATCGTGCCGTGGCGACAGCGGGTCGAGCTGCCGTGGCCCGCGGTGTCACCGGGTTCGTCGATTTCGATATGGCGTGGAATGCCGATGCCTGGGCGCGGCGCGCAGCCTCCGGATTCCGGTCGCAGCGCGTGGAGTTCGCGGTGTACCCGGCCGACCTGGCCCGCGCGATCGCCGCCGGCCTGCGCACCGGCGACGCACTGGGCGATGGTGCAGGGCTCGTGCGCGTCGGCTCGCTGAAGGTCATCACCGACGGCTCCCTGGGCACCCGCACGGCGGCGTGCACGCATCCCTATCCGGAGGACGACACTGACCGCGGCGTGCTCAACGTTTCTCCGGCCGAGCTCGTCGATCTGCTCACGGAGGCGACCGGTGCGGGGCTCGCGGCGGCGATGCATGCGATCGGTGATCGTGCGGTCTCGTCCGCACTCGATGCGGTGACAACGACGGGCGCGACCGGCACCATCGAGCACGCGCAGCTCGTCAGGCATGCCGACATCGCGCGGATCGCGCGCCTGGGACTCGCGGCGAGCGTGCAGCCGCAGCATGCCCTCGACGATCGCGACCTCGTCGACGGCTACTGGGCGGCGCAGACATCGCTCGGGTACCCGATGGCATCGCTGCTGCGCGCCGGTGTCGAGCTGCGGCTGGGATCCGATGCCCCCGTGAGCCCGCTCGACCCGTGGCAGGCGATGGCGGCGGCTGTGCATCGCACAGACGATGACCGGGAACCCTGGCATCTCGAGGAGGGGCTGACGATCGATAAGGCGATCGCGGCGAGCGTCCGGGGCGCCGTGCGGCCGGGGGAGCGCGCCGACCTCGTGGTGTGCGGCGCCGACCCGCGCTCGACACCGGCTCCGACGCTGGGCAGCATGCCGGTGCTGGCGACGGTGCTCGCGGGGAATCTGATGCACCTCGCCTGATCGCCTTCAACCTCAGGTTGAAGGTTCGCGCATCCTGGCCGTGGTGCGGAGCGGTTTCACAGGTTCGCGGGCGCACCAGGTACCGTCATAACGTGACATCCGCTCCACAGACGCCCTCGCTCTCCCGTGCCCAGCTTCGCCGCGATCGGTCACCGGAGCACGCCGCATCCAGCCGCTTCATCCCGCACGTGCAGGGCCTGCGAGCCATCGCCGTTCTCTTCGTGGTGCTTTACCACTTCTGGCCGGGGCGCCTGAGCGGCGGCTACGTCGGCGTCGACATCTTCTTCGTGATCTCCGGCTTCCTGATCACCGCTCATCTCGCCAGAGAGCTCACGTCGACCGGGCGGGTGAACCTCGGCCAGTTCTGGGCGCGCAGAGCCCGGCGTCTGCTTCCCGCATCGCTGCTCGTGCTGCTGTTCTGCGCGATCGCCGCCGCCCTGCCTTTCCTCACGCCCACCTCGGCGATGCCTGCCGAGATTCGTGAGATCCTCGCCTCGACCTTCTACGTCGAGAACTGGTATCTCGCGTTCAACTCCGCCGACTACCTCGCACTCTCGGGCGACCCGACGACCGTGCAGCACTACTGGTCCCTGTCCTTGGAAGAGCAGTTCTACGTCATCTGGCCGCTGATCATGCTGCTGGCCGCCTGGATCGCCGTGAAGTGGTTCCGCGGGGCGCGCCTGCGCGCCGCGGCGATCGCCATCGGCATCGTTTCGGCCGCATCGTTCATCTTCTGCGTCGTCTACACGATCAGCGACCCGGCCCCGGCCTACTTCGTGACGATGGGCCGCATGTGGCAGTTCGGTGTCGGAGCTCTCATCGCCCTGGTGCCGCGGCTGCGCGTCAGCAACCCGCTCGGGAGCTTCATCCTCGGCTGGGCGGGCATCATCGCCCTGCTGTACACGGCGTTCACATTCGATGCGCAGACCGTCTTCCCCGGCTACATGGCGCTGTTGCCGACGCTGGGCGCGGCGGCCATCATCGCCGCCTCCAACACCGAACGCTGGTGGTACCCGACGCGACTGCTCTCGATCCCGCCGATGCGGTTCACCGGCGACATCTCCTACAGCCTCTACCTGTGGCACTGGCCGCTCATCGTCATCGCACCCTCCGTGCCGTTCTGGGGCCTGACGATCTACCACCGTGTCGCGCTGCTGGGCATCTGCTTCGTGCTGGCCTGGCTGACCAAGCGTTTCGTGGAGGACCCGGTCCGCTCCTGGAAGCCGCTCACCACGCGCCGACCACGGGTGACGCTGTGGGCCTCGCTGGGCGCCATGGTCCTCGTCGGCGCCGTAGCAGCCGGCGGTTGGGCAGCGAACGCCACCTCATACGAGCAGGGCGTTCAGGCGATCCAGGATGCGCGCGAGAACCCCGCGGAGTGCTTCGGTGCAGCCAGCGTGCTCGACGAATCGTGCGCGGGCATCGGACCAGACACGATTCTGCCGGCCCCGGGATTCGCGGGTGCTGACAGTCCAGACGAGCCGCAGTGCTTCATTCAGCTCAACGACTCGCGACCGGTGTCCTGCGAGTTCGGGTCGGATGATCCGGACGCTCCCCGTGTCGCCCTCGTCGGCGACAGCCACGCCTATCAGCTGCTGCCGACGTTCGAGGGCATCGCCGAGCGCGAGGGCTGGCATCTGACGACCTATTTCAAGGGCGCCTGCCCCTGGAACACGACTCCGCTGGCGACGGGCGGTTCATTCGGCGAGGCGTGCGACCAATGGCGCGACGGCGTTGACCAGCAGCTCGCCGACAGCGAGTTCGATGTGGTCTTCACCTCCGCAATCTCGAACACGCCGTACTCGTCGGCCGGCCACGACTCATCGTTCGACGCCGCCGTCGCCGGCTACAGCGAAGCATGGTCGTCGATGACCGACCGCGGGATCCCCGTGCTGACCGTCGTCGACAACCCGGTCTGGGAGACCGACCCCAACAAGTGCCTGCGTTCGCGCGACGCATCCGAATGCTCCGGTGCGCGCTCCGAGCTGCTCGTCGAGAACGATCCGCTGCGAGATGCTGCCGATGGCACCGCCGGAGTCACGCTGTTGGACTTCACCGAGGTCTTCTGCGACGCGGACACCTGCGCCCCGGTCGTCGGAGGCGCCAACGTGTACCGCGACCAGGACCACCTGACGGTGACCTTCGCCGACAGCCTGGCGCCCCAGTACACCGCGGCGCTGCGCGCGGCGATGGAGACCGGCGTCCAGTAGGACAGACGCAGAGAGGGAGGGCGCCGGATCAGATCCGGCGCCCTCTCTCTGCGTGGGTGCTTGTCTACTCGGCGATGTGTGCGAGGAGGAACCAGCGGTCCTTCTCGAGCCCGCGCATGATCTCGATCGCCACGTCCTGGCTCGTGAGATCGACCTCGTCGAGGCCATCGATCGCGGCCTTGGTGTCGACGAGGATCGCGTCGATGTCGGCGATCACGTTGCGGATGAGGTCGCTCGACTGTGCGAAGCCGGCCGGAACCTCGGAGCCGGCACCCTTCTCGGCGACGGCCGAGACACGGGCGTCGATCGGCAGCCCGAGGGCGACGATGCGCTCTGCGGCGGTGTCGGCGAAGGCGCCGGCGTGGGCGACGATGGTGTCGAACAGCTCGTGCACCCCGACGAAGTTGGCGCCGCGGACGTGCCAGTGGGCCTGCTTCGTGCTGATCGTCAGGGCCTGCAGGCCGAGGACGACGGGGGAGAGGAACTGTGCCGCTGCGGCTGCCACGGTCGGGTCGCTGGCGGTGGTGGGAACGGTCTGCGCCTTGGTCATTTTCTTCCTCCAGAACGGCTATCTTGATGCCTGATGGATATAACGCTACTCAGCCTCAGACATTCCGCAAGCAAGCTGAGGCTGGGCTAATCGAGCCGTGGATCCCCGGAATCACGCGGAAGTCAGGGTAGTCTCACCTCATGAGCATCTCGTCGTCAGCATCCGTTCTCGCCCTCGCCGATGCCTCTCCACGCATCGCAGAAGACGCCTTCGTCGCCGACGGCGCGCGCATCATCGGCGAGGTGACCCTCGCGTCACAATCGAGCGTCTGGTACAACGCTGTGCTGCGCGGCGACTCTGCTGGAATCGTCCTCGGCGCTGGCAGCAACGTGCAGGACAACGTCTCTGTGCACGTCGACACCGGGCACGGCGTCACGATCGGCGAGAACGTGTCGATCGGGCACAACGCCGTCGTGCACGGCTGCACGATCGGTGATGGATCGCTCATCGGGATGGGATCGGTCATCCTCAGCGGTGCCGTGATCGGTCGTGGCTGCCTGATCGCCGGCGGTGCCGTGATCCTCGGCGGCACCGAGATCCCGGACGGGTCGCTGGTGGCAGGGGTCCCGGCGAAGGTACGACGACAGCTCACCGACGACGAGCGCGCCGATCTCATCCGCAACGCGGAGATCTACCACGAGCATCTTCAGGAGCACGAGGGAGCAGTACCGCTCCGATAGAGTGGAATCCGTACGGGGCGGTGGCCAAGCTGGTCAAGGCAGCGGGCTCATAACCCGACGATCGTGGGTTCAAGTCCCACCCGCCCCACTCTGAACTCCGCTACAGCGGGCGGGCTGTGATGGCCTCGGCGCCGAGGTCGCTCCGGGCCGTGCGCAGACACTTGGTGCACAGCAGTTCGACCGTGCGGGGGTGATTCTCACCGCAGGTGCAGTCGATCGTCACCCGCCACTTGGCGCGGCGGCCGCACGGCGCGTAGGCCTCGTCGTCGCCGTGGTCGCATTCGCATTCGAGAGGAGCGTCCTCGTTCCAGCTCAGAGCGATCGCGTCGAAGGTCAGGTCAACGGGGGCATCCTGTCGCATCACATCACGTTCCCGATGTACGAGTACTTCACGAAGACCTCGGCAGAGATCCCCGACTCCTCCAGCACGCCCTGCAGCGCGTTCATCATGTAGTTCGAATCCCACCCCATGTACAGGAACGTGTCGTCGCCGAGGACATCCCACTGGCCCTTCCACGCCATCTCCGCGTAGATCGGGCCGCCGTGCGCGGCGCTGTAGGCGAGAGCCGCCGGCCGGTCATCCGTCCACGCGCGCCGGAACACTCGATTGAACAGCGCCCGGACATCCTTGACCTCCCAGTGCTCGCCGCGGTACTCGACATAGTCGAACTCGCGGTCCCAGCCTGCCGGCCAGCCGCGCCGGCGCACGGCATCCAATACGGGCGTCAGACCGTCATCATCGATTTCGGGGAGCGCGGGCCGTGCCCAGATCTGCAGGAGGGATGCTGTGAGGCGCTGGGTGCGCTCGGAGATGGCCGCTGTGCCCCACGAGGGCGCCGAGGCGAGCGCCCTGGTCTCCGCGACGGAGCTGCGTGTGTAGGCGCCTGTCTGCTTGTCGGGGAACGAGGCGCCGAACACGCGCTCGGTGAGTGCCGACTCCAGCAGAGTGAGATTGCCGAGAGTGGGGGCCAGAGCACGGTGGCTGTTCTGTTCGTCCTCGGAGTACTCGGTCCACGGCCGCGCACCATCACCGGACCAGGTCTCGCCGGGAAGCAGCGGCACGATGTGCTCGATGTCGTAGTCATCGGGGTCATCGACGTCCTCGAGGCGACCGAGGACGTACGCGGCGTGGGGGAGTTCGACGTACTTGAGCACAGCGCTGACCCGCTCGTCCGACGGGGTGATGCGGGCGAAGGCGCGCATGAGCGAATCGCGCCCCTCGGTGCGGGCGCGGCACAGTCGAGCGATGAGACGCTCCGGCGGCAGGCCGACCAGCGCACGGCGCAGATACAGCGCCTGGGTCCATTCCAGCGTCTCGACGAGTTCTTCGCGGCTGATCAGCCCGCGGGCATGATCGCTGTAGACGCTCATCGCCAGCGGGTACGCGGCTCGCCCGAAGGTGCTGATGTACTCGAGCTGACGGCGGATCTCGGCATCCGTCTCGAGGGAGGGATCGAGCAGGATGCCGTAGATTTCGGCGTAGTGGCGCCAGATCTCGGCATCCGCCTGCAGATGATCGACGTCCACGCTGGGGAAGGAGCGGCGGAAGGCGGCGTACACGCCGTGCTCGCCGTCGGCGGTCACTTCGCGCCCCGTGGTCATGACCAGGTAATGCCGCCAGAACGCGCCGATCATCTCGCCGGTGTGGCGTTCGATGGGCAGCCAGAAGCGCGCCTCGACATCCAGCTGCTCGGCATGGGTGAGCCCCATGAGGATGTAGTTGTGGATGAGCTCGTGATCGCGCAGCGGTTCGCCGGTGGAATTCAGGCTCTCGAAGATCTGCTGGGCGTTGGCCTCCGCGCGGAGCGTGATCGACACGTGCTCGAGGCGCTGCAGGCCGCGCCAGATGCGGGCGGCCTCGTCGGCGTGCACCTGGCTCCGGAAGAACGCGTAGTTGTCGTCGAAGCGCGATTCGCGGTCGGCATTCTGATCGCGATCGAGCACGACCGACTCGTAGAGGTGCGCCCAGGCGTCGTGGGGCCGCAGTTTCGTGCGCGCGGGGTCGTCAGCGCGCACGAGCACGCGTTCGAGTTCTGCGGCCATGCCCGGGTCGGTATCGCGCACAGTGTGGTGAAGCGCAGCGACCAGCAGCATGATCGTGGTGATGCGCTGCTGTCCGTCGATGAGGATCAGATCGGTCTCGGATGAATCCTGGGCGGAGAGGATCGATCCGATGAAGTGGCGGTGCGCAGCATCCTGCCCGGCGACGGCACGGATGTCTGCGAGCAGTCGTTCGCAGCCCCCGATATCCCAGCGGTACTGGCGCTGATACACCGGCACGACGATGGCGGTGCCCGGAGCGGAGAGCCACTCGATGGTGCCGACGGCGTGCGCTTCGACGTTCGTGGCGGTTGCCATGTTGCTCGCTTCTGCTCCTCACATCGGCGGCACCGGTCGCTCCGCCGAATTCGAGTCTAGTCCGGCGCGAATCGCATGGCCGCGTCCTCGGGAACGTGGCGCACCCGCTGTTAGGCTTGCCTTATCAGGGCCTGTTAAAACGTGCTGGCCCCCGATGAAAGGACATGACTCGGATCATGGCATATATCAAATCCGCTGCTCTCGAAGACAAGGGATTCGTCGTCCTCGACAGCTACAACCAGGAGCTCGACCCCAAGGAATGGCTCGACATCGAGTACAACGACTGGAAGTCCTCGGGTGACACGCGCTTCGCGCCGTTGGCCAGTGCCAAGGGCGAGATCGAGTGCAACGGCTTCTGGAACCACAAGCCGCCGCGCACCGACAAGGACGGCGTCTGGATCCCGTCGCAGACGGAGAAGGCTCCGAACCTCACCCGTCGCGCGCAGGAGCCGGGCGCGAACGTCGGCCGGTGCCGCGTCATCGAACTGCAGCCGACCCCGTACGGCGAGTGCCTCTACAACCTTCACCAGGACGACAACAACCGCCTCAACCCCGACGGAACGGGCTGGGTGGTTCGCGGATTCTTCAACCTGACCGATGACAAGGACAGCTTCTTCGTGCTGCGCGAGAATCGCACCGACCCAGCTGGGGAGGTGCGCCTCGCGCTGCCGGCCGGCGCCCAGCTCATCGTCGACACGCAGCGCCTGTGGCATGCCGCGACTCACGTCGGATCCGAGCCGCGTTACAACCTCATCACCTCGTGGACGTCGGGCCCCGAGCTCGACGCCTACATCGAGAAGTACAACGGCACCGATCAGGTTGAGAATTACGAAGTCCCGCAGGACGTGCTCGAGGCCGGCTACGCCGAGCAGGCCCGTAAGGACGCTGCCCGCGCCGCGTACTACGCAGCCAAGGGCCAACAGGTCAAGCAGGCCATGAGCGAGGCGTAAGCGTCGCGCTGGAACCCGCCGAATGACAGGCTTGTTATTCGGCGGGTTCTGGGTCATAATCGCGGTATAACCGCATAGAAACGCCACTCTCGTGGAACAGGTCGTAGGGGAAGACGCACCTGATGAAACGGAGAGATCATGGCGACGGCTTACGCACGCGGAGTGGTGTACATCCACTCCGCTCCTCGCGCGCTCTGCCCGCACCTGGAATGGGCGGTCGGGCGCGCCATCGGTCGTGCGGTGAACTTTGACTGGGCCGACCAGCCCGTGCTTGAGGGATCCCGCCGTGCCGAGTTCTACTGGGATGGCCCCGTCGGCACGGGAGCCGCTCTCGCGACCGCGATCCGCGGCTGGGAGCACCTGCGCTTCGAGGTCACCGAAGATCCCACTCCTCGCAGCGACGGCGGTCGCTGGCTGCACACGCCCGACCTCGGCATCCACTACGCTCAGGCCGACGCCGCGGGCAACATCGTCATCGGCGAGGACCGTATCCGGTACGCGATGGAGATCGCCGCCGGCAGTGCCATCGAACTCCAGCGCGAACTCGACGTCGCGCTCGGCTCCGCCTGGGATGAGGAACTCGAGCCGTTCCGCCATGCCAGCGACGACGCCAGCGTGGTGTGGCTCCACAAGGTCGGGTGATCCTCACCGCGCACAGGCTCGGGGCGTCGGGAGGCGTCAGTATCGGAAGCCGGTGATGATCCCGGCAGCTGAGAACGCGAATCCCGCGCCCCGGATGCTGTCAGCAGGCACAAATGACGCGGAACTGCTCGCACAGCACCGGCATGTCCGGTTCGAAGCCGCGCGGGTTCTCGGAATGCTCGCGCCAGAAGAGCTCATGCGCTTCGCGCCAGTAGCCGAGCGTGCGATCCCCCTCACCCTCCGCGTGTGCGTGCTCCGCGGTCACCCGGTCGAACGGAACGATCGCGACGGAGGTCGTCTCGATGACGGCGCGCGGCGTACTGGCGCTGTCGAGGATGATGCTGAGGTCGCCTGCTTTGGGGAGGGGATCGCCGGTGGCTTCGTAATCCCAGAGTGCGGATGCCGTTGCAGTCTTGGTGCCGACGAGCACCAGGGCGAGCAGACTGTCGGCGTGCTCGGGGGTCGCACCGAATGCCCATGCCTCGGGGCTCGACGGCGGCAGCTCGGGGTGAGCGGCACGCGCCGCGTCCCAGAACACGGCGAGGGCGTCGGCGTCCGAGGCCATCAACCGTCGTAGTCGGTGAATGCCGCGACGGCGTTGTGACCGCCGAAGCCGAACGAGTTGCTGATCGCGAGCTGCGGGCCATCACCCAATGGCTGGGAGTCGCCCGAGACCAGCAGCGGGATCTCGGGATCCTGCGTGCTGATGTTGATGGTCGGCGGTGCGATCCGCTCGCGGATCGCGAGCACGGTGTAGATCGCCTCGAGCGCGCCGGTGCCGCCGAGCAGATGCCCGGTGGATGCCTTCGTCGCGGAGACCGGGATCTCGTGCACCCGGTCGCCGATGACATTGCGCAGTGCGATGTACTCGTTCGGATCGCCCACCGGCGTCGACGTCGCATGTGCGTTGACGTGCGTGATCTCGTCCGGGGTGCGACCGGCTGCTTCGAGGGCGAGTCGCACGGCGCGCTCGGCTCCGCGGCCCTCGGGGTCGTTCGCGGTGATGTGGTACGAATCCGCTGTGACGCCGCCGCCGACGAGTTCGCCGTAGATCTTCGCTCCGCGCGCCTTCGCGTGCTCCTCGGTCTCGAGAATGAGCACGCCGGCGCCCTCGCCCATGACGAAGCCGTCTCGGTCGACCGAGTACGGACGCGACGCTGTCGCCGGGTCATCGTTGCGCCGGGAAAGCGCCTGCATAGAGGCGAAGGATGCCACGGTGATCGGGTGGATCGCCGACTCGGTGCCGCCGGCGATGACGACATCGGCGAGACCCGCCCGCAGATGCTCGTGGGCGTTCACGAGCGACTCGGTGCTGGAGGCGCATGCGGACGCCACCGTGCGGGCGAACGCGCGTGCCTGGAAGTGGAGGGAGAGGTTGCCGGCTGCCGCATTGGGCATCAGCATCGGAACCGTCATCGGCATGACACGCCGCGGTCCCTTCTCGCGCAGCGTGTCCCACGCGTCGAGCAGGGTCCACACGCCGCCGATGCCGGTGGCGAAATCGACGCCGAGGCGGTCGGGGTCGACGTCGGGGGAACCGGCATCCTCCCAGGCCTCCATCGCAGCGACCATCGCGAACTGCGACGACGGGTCGAGGCGCTTGGCCTGCGGACGTGCCAGCACGGTTTCGGGGCGCACGATCGCCTCAGCCGCGAAGGTCACCGGGAGTTCGTACTCGGCGACCCAGTCGTGTTCGAGCGTTCGGCCGCCGGACATGCCAGCGAGCAGGTTGGACCAGTTCTCGGGAGCAGTGCCGCCGATCGCGGAGCTGGCGCCGATGCCGGTGACGACGATGCGCTTGGTCATGTGCGTGTGGTTCCTTATCGGGAAAGGAGGTGCCACGGCGCCGTCAGCGCGGTGGCACCTCTCGGGAATTACTCCTGGCCGGCGACGATGAAGTTCACGGCGTCCGCGACGGTCTTCAGGTTCTTGACCTCGTCGTCGGGGATGGTGACTCCGAACTTCTCTTCGGCGTTGACGACGATGGTCATCATCGAGATCGAGTCGATGTCGAGGTCGTCGGTGAACGACTTCTCGAGGGCGACCTCGGAGCTGTCAATGCCGGTCTCATCGGTGACGAGCTCGGCGAGGCCGGCCAGGACCTCATCGTTGGTGAAAGCCATGTGGATTTCCTCTTTCTTGCGGGTTGTGTTCGGAACCGTTGCCCATTCTAGGGAACGGCGTGCGTGGTTCAGGGGAGGACGACGACCTGCGCCGCGAAGACGAGACCGGCGCCGAACCCGATCTGCAGCGCGAGACCACCCGACACTTCGGGATGCTCGGCCAGCAGACGGTGGGTCGCGAGCGGGATGGATGCCGCTGAGGTATTGCCCGTGGTCTCGATGTCGCGGGCGATGATCGTCGTCTCGGGGAGCTTCAGCTGCTTGGCGAATTCATCGATGATGCGCATGTTGGCCTGGTGCGGGATGAACGCCGCGAGGTCGGATGCTTCGATTCCGGCGACATCCAGCGCTTCACGTGCGACCTTGGCCATTTCCCACACCGCCCAGCGGAAGACCGTCGGGCCCTCCTGACGAAGTGTCGGCCAGGGGACGTCGCCGCCACCGTCGCGGTATTCGATGAGGGTGCGGTTCATCGTCACCACGTCGGCCTTCGAGCCGTCTGACCCCCACACCACGGGGGCGATCGCGGGCGTGTCGCTCGGTCCGATGACCACGGCTCCGGCGCCGTCGCCGAGCAGGAAGGAAATGCTGCGATCGGTGGGGTCGACGACATCGGAAAGCTTCTCGGTGCCGATCACGAGTGCGTAGTGAGAACTACCCGCTCGGATCAGCGCGTCAGCCTGGGCGATGGCGTACGCGTATCCGGCGCAGGCCGCGTTGGAATCGTACGCCGCAGCAGGGTTCGCGCCGACCCGATCGGCGACGACAGCCGCAGCCGACGGCGTCTGACGCATGTTGCTGATGGTCGCAACGATCACGAGATCGATGTCGGATGCCGCAACGCCGGACTTCTCGATCGCCTCGGCTCCCGCGATCGCGGCCAGGTCGACCGCGCTGGTGTCGCTGTTAGCGCGCATGCGAGTGATGATGCCGGTGCGCTGTCGGATCCATTCGTCACTGGAATCGATCGGGCCGACCAGGTCATCGTTTGGCACGGCATTCTCACCGCGCGCGGCACCGTACGAGAGGATGCGGGTGTACTGCGGACCGGTGGCCTGCTTGAGGGTGGCGGTCACTTCGACTCTCTCCGTTCGCTCAGTACATCGCATGCTGCGGCTCCGTTCAGCAGCTCAGCCGCTGCATCGAGATCATCTGGTGTCTTCACGGCGACGACCGGCGTGCCGCGCAGCCCCCGTTTGGCGAGCCCGGCGAGGGCACCTGCCGGGGCGAGCTCGATCATGCCGGTGATCCCCGCGTCGGCGAAGGAGGCCATGCACAGATCCCAGCGCACCGGCGACGACACCTGATTGACGATGAGGTCGAGAGCCTGTACCCCAGAGGTGACGACCGAGCCGTCACGATTGGTCCACAGCGTGGTCGCGGGGTCGTTCGGAGTGAGATCGGCGACAGCGGTGCGCAGGGCGTCGACGGCTGGTGCCATGTACTCGGTGTGGAAGGCGCCGGCCACTTGCAACGGGATCACGCGGGTGCCCTTCAGTGGCTCCTCGGCCAGGGCGGCGAGGGCGGGCAGGTCCCCGGCGGCGACGATCTGGCCGCCGCCATTGTGGTTCGCCGGCGTCAGTCCGAGCTCGGCGAGGCGGGCGAGGACGGCCTGCTCGTCACCGCCGACCACAGCGCTCATGCCGGTCGGGGTGCGAGCCGCGGCATCCGCCATCGCACGTCCGCGGACGCCGACGAGGCGCATGGCCTGCTCCGCCGAGATCACAGCGGTCCCGACGAGGGCGGCCAGCTCTCCGACGGAGTGGCCCGCGACGCCGTCGGGCGCGCGTCCGGCGTGCTGCATGACCGCTTTGGCGGCGATCAGCGATGCCGCAACGATGAGCGGCTGGGCGATGCGGGTGTCGCGGATCGTGTCGGCATCGGACTCGGTGCCGTGCAGGACGAGGTCCACCTCAGCGGCCTCGGAGTAGGCGGCGAGGCTCTCGGCGACGCCGTCGAGTTCGAGCCAGGGCGCGAGGAAGCCGGGGGTCTGTGAGCCCTGTCCAGGGCAGGCGACGACAATCACCTCATCAGTCTGCCAACGATCGGGGCGAAACGGTGGATGTACCCTCACAAGATTCGTCGTTTCGTTTGTGCGTGGCGTACAGCGTCAGGGACGGCTAGCGTGAGCGCCGCGCGGTGGGGCGGCGACGGACGGTGTCGGTGGTGCCGATCGAACCGAGAATGAGCGAGGTCTGCAGGATCAGTGCCTCACGCGGGCCCGTTGCATCCCAGCCGATGACCTCGCTGACGCGTTTGAGGCGATAGCGCACCGTATTGGGATGCACGAACAGCTCGCGGGCGGTCGCCTCCAGCGAGCGGCCATTGTCGAGATAGCTCCACAGTGTCGTCACCAGGTCGGTGGAGTGCGCCTGCAACGGCCGGTAGATCCGGTCGATGAGGGTCTGCTTGGCGAGCGGATCGCCGGCGAGCGCGCGCTCGGGCAGCAGATCGTCTGCCTCGACGGGGCGGGGAGCGGTGCGCCAGGCGCGGGCGACGGCGAAGCCGGCGAGCGCCGCACGGGCACTCTGACCGGCATCCACCAACGCTGCGACGGGCGGACCGAGCACCACGTAACCGGTGCCGAAGGACGGCTCCAGGCGGGCGGCGATCTCTTCGAACGCGAGGTCGTCGTCGAGCTCTTCGCCTTCGCGGCCGGGCACCTGGGCACGGCCGAGTACGAGCACGAGACGGGATCCCTGCACGCCGATCAGCACGTCGACCGACAGTTTGCGTGCGGTGCGGCGGACATGATCGACGTCGAACTGCGGGGGAGTCGTGCCGACGAGAACGCAGACCTCCCCATGGCCATGCCAGCCGAGGGCGGCGATTCGGCTGGGCAGCTCTTCGTCGGCCTCACCCGTGAGGATGGAATCGACGACCAGCGCTTCGAGCCGGGCATCCCACAGTCCGCGCGCCTCCGCGGCGCGGGCGTAAACGTCGGCGGCGGCGAACGCCACATCCCGCGAGTACAGCAGAATCGCTTCGCGCAGCATCTCACCCTTGCCGGCGATGCGCTCCTCGGTGACCTCTACCGTGACACGGATCAGTTGCAGGGTCTGCGTCAGGCTGACGCTGCGCAGCAGTTCGCGGGGAGCCGCAGCGAAGATGTCTGCTGCGATCCACGGCGTCGATGTCGGGTCGTCGAACCACTGGATGAACGAGGTGATGCCCGCCTGCGCCACCAGACCCACCGCGGAGCGGCGGGCTGGTGGCATGTCGGCGTACCAGGGCAGGGTGTCATCGAGCCGCTGGATCGTCGCGGTCGCGAGGTCGCCTGAGACGCGACGCAGCCAGGCGAGCGTCGCAGCCTTATCCATCGGTGGACTAGACGATGTGGTCACACGCCGCTCAGCTCTCGCCGCCGGCGTTCCCGCTCGTACCCGCGTTCACGTTGTGCAGGTCGTACTTAGCGATCGCCTGGGCGATCACCGAGCGGTCGATGGCGCCCTTGTCGGCGAGGGCCTGGAGTGCGCGGACCACCATGGAAGGCCCGTCGATCTTGAAGAAGCGGCGAGCTGCGGCGCGGGTGTCTGCGAAGCCGAAGCCGTCTGCTCCCAGCGTGTAGTAGTCGCCGGGGATCCACTGCCGGATCTGATCCTGCACGGCGTGCATGTAGTCGCTCGTCGCGACGAACGGACCCTCCGCCGACTGCAGCTTCTGCGTCAGGTAGGCGGACTGCGGCTCCTCTTCGGGGTGCAGGAAGTTGTGCTCGTCGGCGGCAAGGCCGTCGCGGCGCAGCTCGTTCCAGCTGGTCACCGACCACACATCGGCGGTGACGCCCCAGTCGTTCGCGAGCAGTTCCTGTGCCTCGACCGCCCACGGCACACCGACGCCGGAGGCGAGCAGCTGCACGCGGGGCCCGTCGCCGGTGCCCTCGGAGACGCGGTGAATGCCCTTGAGGATGCCATCGACATCGACGTCCTCGGGTTCGGCGGGCTGCTTGAGCGGCTCGTTGTACACCGTCAGGTAGTACATGACATCGGGATCGGGGTGCGATCCGCCGTACATCCGCTCGATGCCGGCCTGCACGATGTGCGACACCTCGTAGCCGTATGCCGGGTCGTAGCTCACCGTCGCCGGGTTGGTCGATGCCAGCAGCGGCGAGTGCCCATCCGCGTGCTGCGTGCCCTCACCGGTGAGCGTGGTGCGCCCGGCAGTCGCGCCGATCACGAAACCGCGCGCCATCTGGTCGCCGGCGGCCCAGAAAGCATCGCCGGTGCGCTGGTAGCCGAACATCGAGTAGAAGATGTAGATCGGGATCAGCGGCTCGCCGTGCGTGGAGTACGAGGTGCCCGTGGCGGTGAACGCCGCGGTGGCGCCGGCCTCGT
>NZ_JBQDVP010000033.1:0-33558 GCF_052102115.1 Microbacterium sp. | reverse complement strand
CGGGCGACGGATGGGGCCTCGGTGAAGGAACGCCGAGTTGAGTCCCGCATAGTGGTGTAGCGCACGGTGGTCCGGCACGTCGTTCACGACATGGACGCGGTCACCGTGTGATCCTTCGAGAAAGCTCTCTACTTCTCACTCGATTGGAATCATCACGATGACCGCTCCTCATATTGTCGACCCTGCCGGCGTTCTTTCCGAAGCGCTCTCTGACGCGTCGCCGGATTTGATGCGCAACCTGTTGCAGACCTTGATCAACGTGCTGCTGTCCGCGGATGCCGACGCTGTCGTCGGGGCGGAATGGGGCACGTCGAGCCCCGACCGCACGACCCAGCGCAACGGCTACCGGCACCGAGACCTGGACACCCGGGTCGGGACGATCGATGTCGCTGTCCCGAAGCTGCGCCAGGGCACCTACTTCCCTGATTGGCTCATGGAGCGCCGCAAGAGGTCCGAGGCGGCGATGATCACCGTGATTGCTGACTGCTACCTCGCCGGGGTCTCGACGCGCCGGATGGACAAGCTCGTCAAGACCCTCGGGATCCACTCTCTGTCGAAGTCGCAGGTCTCACGGATGGCCGCGGATCTCGACGAGAACGTCGAACAGTTCCGCCACCGGCCTCTGGGCGATGCGGGCCCGTTCACGTTCGTCGCCGCCGACGCGCTCACGATGAAGGTCCGTGAGGGCGGGCGCGTGATCAACGCGGTCGTGCTGGTCGCGACCGGGGTGAACGCGGACGGGCGCCGTGAGGTTCTCGGCGTCCGCGTCGCCACGAGTGAGACCGGAGCTGCATGGTCCAGTTTCTTCGCCGACCTCGTCGCCCGCGGCCTCACCGGCGTCCGCCTCGTCACCTCCGACGCCCACCAGGGCCTGGTCGAGGCGATTGCCGCGAACCTGCCAGGAGCTTCATGGCAGAGATGCCGCACCCACTACGCCGCGAACCTCATGTACGTGTGTCCGAAGAGCATGTGGCCGGCAGTCAAAGCGATGCTGCACTCCGTCTACGACCAACCCGACGCCGCCAGCGTGAACGCGCAGTTCGACCGGCTCCTGGACTACGTCGAGGACAAGCTTCCCGCCGCGCACGCCCACCTGGACGCCGCCAGGGCGGACATCCTCGCGTTCGTCGAGTTCCCCGACGGGCTCTGGGCACAGATCTGGTCCAACAACCCCAACGAACGCCTCAACCGGGAGATCCGTCGCCGCACCGACTCCGTCGGCATCTTCCCCAACCGCGACGCGATCATCCGCCTCGTCGGCGCGGTCCTTGCGGAACAGACTGACGAATGGGCCGAGGGACGCCGCTACCTCGGCCTCGACATCCTCTCCAAAAGCCGTCTCACCCTCGTCCACGGCACCGGAGCGGAGGAGGTGACCGACACCGTTCTCGAGCTCAGCGCCTAACCCTCACACCGAAGGACAGCGCTACACCAACTACCCGGGACTTGACCCGGACGACTCACCGCTCGACCGACTGCGAGCCCGCTGCAGGGCCTACGCGGCCTACGCGGAAAGGGAACCGGGCCCGTACTCTCTGCTCTTCAGCGGACGCGGGGCCGAGCATCACTCGTGGGATGGGCGACTGCCCGGCGAACCCACCAGCGCCTTGTGGGTTGACACGGTCGCCGAATGCGTCGACGAGGTGTCCGATCTCGACGCGATCGCTGCTGACCTGTGGTCCGGCCTCCACGGTGCGATCGCGTTGCGCAGCAGCTTGCCGGCGTTTCCCTGGCCAGGAGATCTCGACACGACCATTGAACGTTTGATCAATGCACTCGTCATCCGTCGATCTGCGTGATTAGGGTCTGCTGCACCATCAGGTCAGGTTTTCACCTCTTCGGGCAGCAGACTCACACGACCTTCAGCGGGGTGATGGCGGTGATCCGTTCCCCTGCGACGCCCTCAGCGCGATCGAGTTCATAGTAACTCTGCAGGTTGACCCAGAACTCCGCGGACGTGCCGAAGTACTTCGCCAGACGCAGCGCCGTGTCTGCCGTGATGCCGCGCGTGCCGTGCACGATCTCATTGATCCGCCGGGGCAGAACACCGATCGACACGAATGCTGTGCTGCCCGACTCGATCGCCTTTCACAGCTTCGAGTCGATTGCCCGGCGAACTCCGCAAGTCGTCCAGAATGGCCGCGGGCCCACTGGCGGAGCTTACGCAGTGCCGACTGCGAGCATGTTCATACTTGACCGCTGCACGCTCGCGCTCCCCTTTCCGCTATCGGTGCACCGCGCTCCAGAGCGCCCAAAAGATGACGATCACAGCAACGACGAGTACCACCCAGAGCATGGGCCCGCCAATCAGCTCTACGACGCTGACGGACCTCCGATAACGTGTCGACGCCTGGATCGGTGTCAGCGGCTCGCTGATGACGGTCGACGGCAACCCGCGCGATACCAGTATCTCCACTACGCCGTGCCCTCGAGGAGTGAAGGCGAGCAAAGTGTGACCGCCGTGACGGAGAAGCACTCGTGAAGTCGACGACGGCCCCCTTGCGGGCAGGGTCAGGTGCCGCAACAGCACAACCTCATCGATCTCAGACAGCGGCACAGACCGACGTGCCCCCACGACATGACGGACAGTGATGTGATCCCCACCGACGGACACCTCGACGAATCGCGGGAACATCAGAGCTCCCGCGATGAAGAGAACGACGGCCACGAGACCGATCGCCGAGGGCGCGATGAAAGCGCTCGGCGATGGATCCGCCATGGACCAGACGACCCCGACCCACGCCAGAGAAGCCACGAGCAGTACACCCGTGAATGCGAGGAACACTCGACCCGCTCGTATCGACACTCGCAAACTCCCTTCCCAATTACTGAACTTCGTTCCCTGCGCTCACCGTGGAGACCGAACTCGACTATACGTTGAAGAGGAGATCGCTCACATCCAGCGGTCCCCGAACACTTCGACCGTCATATTGATCGGGCACCCGGACCTGCCCTGTACGACCTGCAGTTCATCCACTCCATCTGCTTGCTAAATGCAATCAGTCAGGAGTAGTCTTCCAGCTGATCCTGAGAAGCAACTGGTCTTGGTCGATACAGCCCTCATCGCGATGGCGGCACCGAGGCGCTGATTCAGGCCGAACTCAAAGGAGAGTCATGGGCAAGCTGGTGTACTCGATGATCGTGTCGCTCGACGGCTACGTCGCAGATCGAGAGGGCGAATTCGCCTCCTGGGCACAGCCCGACGAGCAGGTTCTCACCGCGATCAATGAGGAGACCTCGGCGGCCGACACGTACCTGCTGGGGAGGCGGATGTACGAGATGATGGCGGTCTGGGAGACCGACCCCGAGGTCATTGAGCAGTCACCCCAGTCCACACAGTTCGCCCAGATCTGGCAGCGCGCCGACAAGGTCGTCTACTCCCGCACCCTCGAGGCAGTCCACACCACTCGCACGCAATTGCGCTCCCGTTTCGACCCCGAGGACGTCGCGCAGATCAAGGCCGACGCGAAGGGCGATGTGACCATCGACGGTCCCACTTTGGCGGCCGAGGCGATCCGACATGGTCTTGTAGACCGCATCGACCTCCTCCTTTGCCCCCTGGCCCTCGGCGGCGGGCTGCGGTTCCTGCCGGATCACCTGCTCGATCTGGCACTACGGCACGAGCGGAGATTCGACAACGGCATGATCCAGTTGCGATACGACGTGCTCAAAGCCCCGTAGAAGATGTGGCGAGCACGGCTCGCGAGAAGTGCGGGCGTGCCTGCCTCAGCCATCGGGCGAACATCTCCCCCGTCAGCGCGGAATCGACGGACACGTCGACGACGACTGGCGCGCCATCCCGGCTGGCAGAGCCTGAGCCACCCGGGACGAGCTCGAAAGGTATCCGCTACACGTTGAAGCGGAACTCCACCGAGTTCCTATACCGAGCAACCTTTGCCGCGTCGTCTGAACGCAGAGCGTCGTGAGCCGAGCTCAACGTCCAGTCGCGGGCCGCAAGCAGTCCCTCGACGTGATTCCAGAGGAACCTCAGCACTGGGATTCAGGTGCTGGCTTCATGAGGTAGACGTCGATCGGGTCCTGACTTACGAGGCTGAATCCGTGACGTTCATACAAGCGGCGGGCAGGACTCCCTTGAAGGACATTGAGCCTGAACGGACGCCCTGCGGTGTCTGTGAGCAGGATCTGAGCGAGGGCCCAGCTACCGACGCCCCGGCCCTGCCGCGCGGGGTCGAGGTAGAAGTGCTCGATCCACACCCCGTCATCATCAGGTCGCACCGCGACAAGGCCGACGTCGATGCCACCGATCTGTATGGCACGGGTGTGCGTCGGGGTGAACGCGTCGAGGAATCGCTGTCGCACGCGGTCCGGGTGATAGCGCCCCAGGCGCTCGAGATCGGGACGCATGACCACCGCTCGAAGCTCGGCCATCCAGGTGGCGTCGGCGAGAACGCTCGGTCGAAAGCTCCACTCCGCTGTCACGTGGAGAAGCCTATTCGCTCCCAGTAGCACGGATCTGTGCTGTCCGTATCCAGACAACGGGCCCCGCCTGCCGAAGCACACGGGGCCGTCTCTGAAGCACTGAGAATCACACGTTGAAGCGGAACTCCACCACGTCGCCGCAGCTAACAACCTCAGCGGACACTGGTCCGCGAGTCGCTGGCCTGATCGCGAGATAACCAGCGGCGAAGCACGTCGATCCACTCGTCGAAGGCGTCGAGGTGCGCATCATGGCTGCCGCCAGAGAGATCGACTCTGACCGTCTCGGGCCTGCGCCGGATCAGCTCGTCCTTGTCGGCATCGCTGAACATCCCGTGCTTGGCGAAAATCGCGAGCGTCGGAACCTGCAGAGCTTCCCACTCGTCCCAGCGCGGTTCATGCACAGCCTCGATCGTGCGTTGCATGACCGCGGCGTCGAAACGCGGGACGAGCCCATCATCCGTCGACTGGAGATCCGCTACCCAGGCATCAACGATCGCGTCATCACCGAGGAACTCGCGGGCAGCGGCCTCGTCCCGGAACGGAACCGGCCAGGACGCGAAGTACGCGCCGAGACCAGCAGCCTCGCGCGCATCGTCACTCCCCGACACATGACCTTCGAGCATCACGAGCCCCTCGACCAGGTCTGGGCGCGCTGCTGCTGCGAGAAAAGCAGTGTGGGCTCCCATCGACTGCCCGACGAGCGTCGCTCGACTCCCTGGGGCGAGCTCCTCGATCGCCGCCACGACGTCGCCGACGAAGGCGTCGCGGGATAGATCATCGGGAAGCCGCGTGCTCGCACCGTGCCCTCGCTGGTCCACGAGCAGGACCCGATGGTCCTGCAACGCTCGCGCCGTGCGCAGCAACTCCCGCGAGCTCCCGGCAAGCCCGTGCAGCAGCACGACGACAGGGCCGTCGCCGCCGAGGTCGGTGACCGCGATGCAGACGCCTCCGGGGCGTTGCACGACGCAGCTGGTCACGCGACCTGTAGCGGCGCGATCGCCGCGATCTGCTCACCTGCTGCGTCCTCGGCGCGGTCGAGCTCATAGTGGCTCTGCAGGTTGATCCAGAACTCGGCCGACGTGCCGAAGTACCTCGCGAGCCGCAGCGCCGTGTCTGCGGTGATCCCCCGCTTGCCGTGCACGATCTCGTTGATCCGCCGGGGCGGGACGCCGATCGACACGGCGAGCTTGTTCTGTGTGATGCCGAAGCCCTCGATGAAGTCCTCCATGAGGACCTCACCCGGGTGAATCGGCTCGATCCTGTCAGTGGTAGTCAACGATCTGCACCTCCTCTGGTCCAGCGTCGGTCCACACGAAGCAGATCCGCCACTGGTCGTTGATCCTGATGCTGTGCTGCCCGACCCGATCGCCCTTGAGCGCCTCGAGCCGATTGCCAGGCGGGACGCGGAGGTCCTCGAGAGACTCTGCAGACCCCACCTGACGTAGCTTGCGCAGCGCGACCCGATGGATCCTCGGATCGATCGAGCGCACGCGCTCACGACGCCACAGCCGTTCGGTGTCCTTGTTGCCGAACGATCTGATCACGAAACCAGTGTATAACGGAGTCCGTCATTAACGCTATACGTTAAACCTGAACTCCACCGAGTTCCGCTACAAACCAACCTCTGACGATGAGTAGTCAAGTTGCCAGCGCTAATCATCCCGCGAGTCAGAGCGTTGCTCTGATCAGTTCTTACAGTGCACGGCCGAGACCAGGTGCGCATAGCCACCGGCGACGCAAAGGAGCATTCTCACCGCCATGAGGTCGGCCAGTTATGGCCGGGGATCGCGGTTGAAAAGCAAAGCGCGTAGCTCGCTCCTGAGCACCGCGATCGAGCGCAGAAAGATCTGAGGTAGAGGTTGCCAAATCATCGCAGTCATCGAGCGCCGACTATTTCGATGTCGCGTACGCGGTGTGGGCGGCGAGAATAGCCGTCACGGCGAGTACGGCGACGCTCAACGCAATCACCGGCAGGTGATCGATCAGTAGCATCGCGGCGATCGTGATCACCACCAGCACGGCTGCTGCGATGAACCGGGACCGTGCGAGGCGTCCGAAGCGGGACCGGAGGAACAACAGGTTCCCTGCCAGGTAGACGAGCGGACCTGCTGCCGTCACAAGGACGATTGCGGGCGTGAGGTGGTCGTGGGAAAGCCGCAACTCGATGGAGACGGCAACGAGGATCGCCCCCAGAACCATGAAGGCATGCGCGTAAGCATAGGCCGATCGGAGCGCCCCGGTCGATGAGTCTCCACCGTGGGTATCAGGGCCAGCAAGGGCGAAGTAGTTCCACCAGAGCACGAACAGGGAAGCGAAGCCGACAAGCATGCTCAGGGCGAGTGACGGAGTGAGCTGGCCGTGTGAGACGATGCTGCCGCCCATGAGAAGGATGGACTCGCCGAGGGCGATGATGAAGACGAGACGGTTGCGCTCGGCCAGGTGCTCGGCGTCTACGTCCCACTGGTGCATGGGCGCTGCGCCGATGCCGGGGATCCGGTAGTGGGCCCGCGGGGCCGCGTAGTCGATGAGCACCGCGATCAACCAGAGACCCAGCCGCCACTCAAAGGGCAGCGCCGCACCGAGGACCCAGAAGATGCCCGCCAGCAGGGTCCACAGCAGCAGCATGCGGTAGTTGGCTGCGAGCTGGTGGCCGCGGTAGGCGATCATCATGAAGACCGGACGAAGGATGCCCATGAACAGGTAGCACCCGACGAACAACCAGGCTCCGTCGCCGAACGCGCTGGGGATGGCAATCGACATGCCCAGTGCGGCAAGCATGAGGACCCCGGAGAGCAGCTGCACTGGGGTGCGGCTCGGATCCAGCCAGTTCATCGCCCAGGCGGTGTAGTTCCAACCCCACCACACCGCGGCGAACACCACGATGGTCTGGGCAGCACCCTCCCAGGAGAGGTGCTCGATGAGCAGGTGCGAGAGCTGAATGATGGCGAAGACGTAGACCAGGTCGAAGAAGAGCTCGACGGGGCCGACCTCGGATCGACGGTGCCCGGTGCGGGCAAGCGGGACAATAGTCATGATTGGGGAACCTCGTGTGCGTGTCGTGCGATTGCGTCGGAGGCGACAGCAACGAGCGGGCGTCCATCTGGCTGGACGCCCGCTCAAGATGCCGGTGCCGACTCTCAGCCTTCGCGGATCGTCATCTTCGCGAGCTTGTCACCGTCGACGTCGAAGACGAACTTCGAGCGGCCGTTCGCGTGGTTAGAGCGCCAGTCGCCGATGACCTGGATCGTGTCGCCGGCGGTGTCTACTTCCTCGACGGCGAGGGTGCCGCGCGAACCGATGAACTCCTTGTCGCTCCAGGTTCTGATCTGCTCGCGCCCGGTGAAGGTGCGCCCCCAGTCGTCTACAGCCCCGTCAGGGGCGAAGGCGTCCAGGAAGGCCTGTTCGTCGTGCCTGTTGACGGCAGCGATGAACGAGGCCACTGGTTCAGGAATTGTGGGTGTTGCCATGAGGTGCTCCTCTTTTCGTAGGGTCGAGCTCAGCGGGTGGTGTAGCCGCCGTTGGCGAAGATCGTCTGTCCGGTGATCCACCAGCCCTCGGAGGCGAGGAAGCGGACGATCGGGGCGATGTCCTCGATCTTAGTGAGCTGGCCACCCATGCCCTGGGACTTGTGGAACTCGACCCGCTCCGGGGTCTCCTGGCCGTAGAAGAACGGGGTGTCCATGGGGCCGGGAGCGATCGCGGTGACGGAGATGCCGCGATCGGCGAACTCCTTGGCGGCAGCCCGGGTGAAGTGCTCCACTGGCGACTTGCCACCAGCGTAGGTGGAGTACCCATCCGTGAAGGCTGCCAGCAGGGCGGTAACGATGGTGATGATCTTCCCACCGTCGGCGAGGTTCTTCCCGGCCTCCTGGATGAAGAAGTACGCAGCCTTGGAGTTGATGTCGAACATCGAGTCGTACTCGTCCTCAGTGGTTTCCACGATCGGCTTGCGCAGCACCTTGCCGGCCGTGTTCACCGCGACATCGATCTTGCCCAGCGCCGCCCCCGCGTCGGCGAACAGGCGGGCCACGTTCGCCGGGACCGTGAGGTCTCCCTGGAAGATCGCTCCCTTGCCTCCTGCGGCCTGGACCGCGGCGAGGGTCTGCTCCGCGTCGGCGCGGCTGGAGTCGGAGTTGTAGTGGATCGCGACGTTCGCTCCTGCCTCGGCCGCCTGGCGGGCGATCAGCCCGCCGAGGTTCTTCGCGCCGCCCGCGATCAGCACGTTCTTGCCATCGAGTGTGTGCTCAGCCATGATGCTCCCTCTATATCGTCAGTATGTAACAGCATCTCACTGCTACATGCGCTAACGTAGCACCATGACAGGAGCACCGACAAGCGATACACGGGAGCGGATGATCGCGGCTGCCGCGGACCTCATCGCCGCCTCCCCCGGGGAGGAGTTCTCGCTGCGGGCGGTGTGCGACGCCGTGGGGGTGAAGATGCCCACGCTCTATCACTTCTTCGGGTCCAAGCAGGGACTGATCGACGCAGTCATCGAGCACGGGTTCGATCTGTACCTGGGCGAGAAGTCGTCGATGGAGTCATCCGGCGACCCGATCCAGGACATTCGCGCCGGCTGGGACGCCCACGTGGCCTTCGGCCTGTCCAATCCCGGGTTCTACACGCTCATGTACGGGAAGGTCCGCCCTGGGCACTCCCCCGAGGCGCAGTCCCGTCCCAGCGAGATCCTGCGCGCGCTCACGGCGCGGGCCGCCGAACAGGGCAGGCTTCTGGTGCCCTCTGAGCAGGCTGCCGCGCACATCCTAGTGACCAACATCGGCGTCACCCTGCGCCAGATCATCCTGGCAGCGCCGGATCCTGCCCTGTCTCAAACTGTCCGTGAAGGCGCTATCTCGGCGATCACCGGCAAGGGAACACGAGCCAACGACTCGCTCACCACTGCCATCGAGCTCGCTGCAGCACAACCAGATGTCCTCGGCAGGGCGGAGACCCAGCTCCTCATCGAATGGCTCGGCCGGTTGAGCAGGGTTGAGAAGCTGCAGTAGGCGAGTGCCACGAGCTTCGGAGAGGCACAGCGGTTCAGGAGGTAGACAAGAGACCTTCTTCGATCAAACCAACGCCGTGCCAGCGGGCAGGATTCGCGCCGCGCGTACAGAGTGCCTAACTCAACACTAGGCCGTCGTAGATGCGCTCGGACGGCTCGACGTCCCGATCGACGGGGACGTGGAGTGTGGCGATGTGCAGCCGTTGCCCGTCAGACCTCACCAGACGTTAGTTTGAAAAGCGGAACTCCACTGAGTTCCGGCACGGACAACCATCTGCGTCAACTGCCCGCCACGGACCTCAAGAGTGGTCGGCGACCAACCTCCCAAGCACGTCGAGATCGTGGCGGTCCTCCGGCCGGAGGTCGTAACCGAGCCTCAGCGCCATGAGTCGCGCGGCGCACGCGACAACTACCGAGCGATCTCCGATCACTCCGACCGCGCGCTCGCGCGCTCGGTGGACGAACGAGTCTTCACCGAAGCCCTGCTGGACCCCGTCGCCGACACAGTCCACGTCCATCGGATGGATGTCGACCGCCCTGTCGCCGGCGCGCAGCTCAACTCGGATCGGACGCCAGTCCTCCACGATGCTGTATCCGCGACCGAGCAACCATTCCATGAGGGCGTCGACCGTCGTCGAGTCGACGAACACATCCAGATCACCATGCGATCTGGTCTGGGAACCGTGCAGAGCGTCAACGGCCCATCCGCCGTTGACCTGGTAGACGACTGATCGCTCCTCGAGCCAGCCAACGACTCGGACTACCTCAGCGGCGTCCATCCCGCTGAAGGTCATGCGGATTGCAGCGGCACGATGGCGTCGATCTGCTCAGCCGCGCGATCCTCTGCGAGGTCGAGGTCGTAGAGCGTCTGCAGGTTCAGCCAGAACTGTGCGGTGGTGCCGAAGAGCTTGCCGAGCCGGAGCGCGGTGTCCGCCGTGATCCCCCGCTTGCCATGCACGATCGCCACCGACTTCGGATCTTGGATCGAGCAGAATCACCCCGAGGCCATCGACGAGTACGAGGACGAGGTGCTGTCGCAGCTCGCCGCGGTCCCGCGGCCTCGACCGCCTGCGTCGTCCAGGAAACTCACCCCCGCGCGACAGCGGCACCTCGACCGAAACAAGGAGCATCAGCGGTCATTCGGCGGCTGACCACGATGAAAGGATGAATCATGAATAGGGATTTTGCCGCAGAGCAGGCAAGGGATCACGCCCTCGAGTACGTGCGGCTCGTCGTCCCGATGCTGGCACGGGCACCAATCGCCGAAGAGGACCGGCGGGACTTGGAACTCGCGCTTGGCCTCGACCTCTCGAACCCGGGCATCGTCAGTGTCACGACAGTCGGGCTCGACCTGCCGGCCCCGGAGTCGGACATCAGGGCTGCCGTCGCTGAGCTCTCGGCGATCCGCCTCGCGGACCTCGGCATCGACGTAGGGGCCATCACGCAGGGTCAGGGCGAGGCCATCGAGCGACTGTTGGCGAAGACGAAGAGGCTCCGGCAGGCTCGGGAGGTAACGCCGGGAATGTTGCTGCGTCGTCTTTGGCGCGGACACCTTGCCGCGGCTCTGGAGGTGCTAGGAGGGCTGCCGGTGTCCGACGAGACATTCCGCTGGCTCCGGAGGGAGGTACTGCACTTGGCCGGCGTCCGACGTCTTATTGACGGCTTCTACGTCTCCGAGGAGGTCGGGCGGTCGGGCAAGGTCGGCGCGATTAGTGTCGAGGATAGCTCGGAGAAGCTGGCGGCTGCGGAGGCGGAGGACTTGCTGTGCCGTCGGGAGACCATTGCGGCCTGGGCGTGGGAGTCGATTGTCGATGATGAGGACGGCGGCTCCGATGTGGAGGCCGAGCCGGTTCCCGGATTCCGTCGTGCCATCGACGCGAAGAAGAAAGCCAAGGCCGAGGCCGCCAAGGAGGCACAGGCCCGGCGAGACCGAGAGGAGGCCGAGGTGGCAGAGGCAGAGCGAAAGGCCAGTCGCCAGCGTGTAGAGGCGTTACGGGCCCAGAAGCGCGCCGCGCAGCCGGCCAAGAACACCAGGACCCGCGAAAAGATCTTGGCGGAACTGGCCGCGAGAGTCGAGGAACTCGAACAGCCGGGCGCTGACGGTCACGATGGTCTCGGATAACAAAGGTCTGTGAGACAGAGTCCACGACTTCAGCACACCTACCGTTCAGGTGCCCGGGTACCCCAATGAGTGGTTCGGGTCGGTGGCACCCAACTGCGCTGCGACGTGAGCAGCGAAGGCGGGGTCATCATGAATGCGGGCGACGACGTCATCAGCAATTTTGTCCACATCAAGGGGGCCAACGTATTCCACGGATGGTGCCGGCCAGTGAAAGTCGATTCTGGGCGTGTAGGCGCTCTGCCCGTCGTCACCGTAGGCGGTAAGGACGTGATCAAAAACCAGCCGCATCTTCGAGGTAAAAATATCCAGCGTGTAGGGCTTCTCGGGCAAGCCCTGGTCGAGGACCTGGCGGATGGTGCTGTTGACGTCGTTCATGACGTCGACCTTGCGACGCCAGTCCTGGACGAGCTTCTCGTGGAGGTGCACGAGAAGCTTCTGGGCGCTGGCCTTGACGGTCTCACGCTCCTCGTCAGTCAGGACGGGATTGGGTTGGGTGAGCAGGTCGAAGATCGCCAGCTCCTCCTCTGTCAGATCCTCGCGAGCGGATCGCTCCTCCTCATGGGTCAGAGTCTTCGACAGCTCGATGAGGCGGCGGAGGTACTCGTCGATGTTCACACTGCCCGCGTTGTAATCATTGATGAGCTGTTCGATCCGCTCCACAAGTTCGTATCGGGTCGGGTTCCGCGTCGCCGATGCGATGGCCTGCTGGCGCAACAGCTGCGCCAGTCGGTCGGTCTCGGCTCGTTCCCGTCCGGCGAGCTTGGCCGACAGACCTTCGAAGTCGATCTGTGACAGGTCAATGAGCGGATCGGGTTTGGTCCCCTCGGCAGCGGCTCGGATGACATATTCCTCGGCACCTACGGAGCGGTCGAGCAGTGCGTCCACCGCATCCGTGACCGAACCGAGGTCCGCCTCGGCCGGCCGTGTGACCTCCGCGATGCGCTCGGCGAGCACCCTGATCGCTGCGACGTTGCGTTGCTGCGCAGCAGCCTTGGGGTCGGGCAGGAGGGCCTTGAAGAGCTTCCGCACCTGGCGTGCCTTCTGCTGGAAGTCGGTGCGTGTGCCCTCGTCGACGAGTAGCGCCTCGACAGCTGCGTCGCGCTTGGCGACGTGGTCGAATCCTTCGGCGTCGCGCATCGCAGCAAGGTCGACTCCGACGCCGGTGCAGAAGGCGAACAGGTCGGCCACGGCAGCGTCCAGCTCGGCGGCGAGGGCGTCGATGATTTCGATCGGTGAGTCGCCGGCGTTCGCGGCCCCGTAGATCGCCAACGCCTTCTCCAGGTTCCGGAAGACACCGACGTAGTCGACGATCAACCCGTTGTCCTTCTCCGGGAAGACCCGGTTGGCCCTGGCGATCGTCTGCATCAACGTATGATTACGCATCGGCCGGTCGAGGTAGACCGTCGAGACACTGGGCGCGTCGAAGCCGGTCATCCACATCGCGCAGACGAACACGAGCCGCAGCGGGTCCTGGGCGTCCTTAAACTTCTCGGCCAGGTCCTCGCGGATCATCCGCTCGCGGTGCGGTCGGATGTCGAGGCCCTGTTCGTCAAGCATCTTCAGCTCGTTCTGGCTCTGCGAGACCACGACCGCCATGTCGGTGGTCTCCATGAGCTCGATCCGCGATGCCAGCCACGGACGCTCGAGCTCTGGCAACGCGTCATGCTCCGCCTTCAGGTCAGCCAGATGCTCGGTCCAGGCTTCTCGGACGAGGTTGTACATCCGCACGGCTGCGGCCTTGTCGAGCCCGACGTACATCGCCTTGCCGGTGAAGCCCCGGCCGACGAAGTGGGTCACGAGGTCCTTGGCGATCGTCTTCAGGCGCTCAGGACGTGTCAGCAGCGTGTATTGCGTACCGAACGCCCGAGCGAGCTGGCCCTCGGCGTCCTCGTCGAGCTCGGCCTCCTCGAGGAGTTCGTTGAGTTCCTCGGAGAAATTCTCGTTGACCAGCTGCAGCTCGGGAATGCGGTTCTCGTAGTACAACGGGACCGTCGCGCCGTCCTCGATCGCGTCGCGGAAGTTGTAGACGCTGACGTAGTCACCGAACTGCTCGCGCGTGGCCTGCTCCTCACCGGCGATCAGCGGTGTGCCGGTGAAGCCCATCATCGAGGCGTTCGGTAGCGCAGTGCGCATGTTCAGGGCGAGTGTGTCGTACTGGCTTCGGTGCGCCTCGTCGGTGATGACGATGACATCCGAACGGGTTGAGAGAACCGGCATCTGCCGCTCCCCCAACGCCTTCGACGGCTGGAACTTGTGGATCAACGTGAACACGTACCGGTGGTCAGCCGCCAGCAGCTCACGCAGGTGCGCCACGGAGTCTGCGTGCACCCTGGCCTCGGGCGAGATCGCCCCGGCGTCGGCGAACTCCCCGTGGAGCTGAGTGTCGAGCTCGGTGCGGTCGGTGACCATGACAAACGTCCACCTGCCCGGCACCCGTCGCAGCACCTTCTGGCTGAACCACAGCATCGACAGCGACTTGCCCGAGCCCTGGGTATGCCAGAAGACTCCCAGGCGCTTGTCCTGCTCAGCACGCGCCCGGTGCAGGTTCTCGATCGCCGCGTTGACTCCGAGGTACTGGTGGGACCGAGCGATCACCTTGATCAGGCCACCGGGACGCTCCATGTAAGCAACGAAGTTTTCCAGCAGGTCCAGCAGCACCGCCGGGTGGCAGGTGCCGCGCAGCGCGGTCTCCAGTGCGACCGCACCGCGGGTGCCGTGGGCGTCGATGACCTTCCAGTCATTGAAGAATTCGAAGGACGAGTACGTGGAGCCGACCTTGGCCACGGAACCGTTGGAGAGCAGCACGAAGCAGTTTGGGACGAACAGTTGCGGGATGGTGTCGCGGTAGTCGGTCAGGTTGTTGTCGTACGCGGACTTGACCGACTCACCGGGCTCCTTGAACTCCATCAGCACCAGCGGAATACCGTTGATGAACAGCACCAGGTCGAGACGGCGGCTGTGTAGGTTGCCCTTGACCCAGAGCTGCTGCACGGCCAGCAGGTCGTTGTTCGAAGAGTTCCTCAGGTCGAGGTAGCGCAGGGTCTCGATCTGCTTCTGACCACGGTCATCGGCCCACTCGGCCCGGTAGCCGTCGCGGAGCAGGTCGTGTACCTCATGGTTGGCGCGAACGCGGTCCATGGCCGATCGGTCCTTGGTGAGCACCTCGACGGCCTCATCGATCGAGGTGTCGGGCACGTGCTCGGGGTTGAGCCTGCGCACCGCGGTGCGTAACCGGTGCGTGAGGACAACATCGCGTTGGGAGTCACGCCCGAGGCTACCCTCGGGCCCCAGCGTCTCTTGGAAGGCGTCCACCGGGGTCCAGCCCAGCTCCGAGAGAAGATCGATGCTCGGCTTCTCGACGTACCAATACTCCGGACCCGTGGGAGTCATTACGCCACCTGCTCCGAAACCAACGCATCAAGGTCAAGCGTCGAGACATCGATCTGCCCTGTCACCAGCTTCGGCAGCAATTGATCGCGAATTTCTTCTAGCCGTCTGCTCGACCTGCCGAGATGCCATGCAGCCGCGTCCAACGGACCAATCGCTGCCTCGAACGCTGTGATCAAGCCTGCGTTAGGAACGTAAAGATCCAATCCTGAGATGGAGTCGAGAGTGATCTGCGGCTGCGCAGATCCGCCGATAAATTCTGCAACTCCACGATGTTCCAGAAACCGATAGAGCCACAATTTTCCAAACCCAGCCTTTGGAACAATCGTGAATGAGTTGTTGGTTACGAATGCTGGTGCGCTCGTGATCGCGACCTGTCCGCAGGAACCGCGACACCCCATCACGATAGTCCGCTCGAACACAGTGGCCGTGTCATGGCTCCCAATCACCTTGGCCGCTCCGTACACGGGAATTTCTCCCGGGCGCATTTCCTTTTTTGCGAGTCCGCGTCCGTAACGAACGTCAGCGACACGCAGGAGTGGTGCAACACTCCAGTCTTCGGGGATTGGTCCGAGCGTCGAGTTAATCATGCAGACGTCCTCGTGGCCGGGGTAGCGGAACTTCACGAACCACTCGCGGTAGATGGCCCGTGCCATCTCTTCCAACACCTCGACCCGCCGCCGATTGTTCTCGATCAGGTCGTCGAGGCACCCGAGTACTTCACCGACGCTAGCCTGTGTCCCTTTGTCAGGAACTCGCACCGTTACGTTCGAGAACGTTGACTTGTTGATGATCGGCGTCGCGGCACCGCTTGCCGCTAGCGCAATAGCGGGAGCATTGTGTCTAAGTAAGTAATAAAGGAACCGACTATCTGTCTCAACACTCGGAATCACTGTGTTGATTTGCTGATTAGTCACGGACTCTGACGGGAGCAGACAAACCTTCCCGATCGTGGCTCCGATGCACACGAATGCCACCGAACCTGTCGGGACCAGACGCGTCCGAAGGCCTGCCCGCCCCTCGCCGGAGAGCCATCGCTCCGGTCGTGGCCTGCGGTCGCCCTCCGTCATGTCACTCGGCGTTACGAAGGGCACTGAGTCGCCGAACCAACCTTGGTGTCGTGAGGGAGGCGTGCTCCCAGTAACCACCTTGCCAAGGTCAAAGATTGCCAGAGACTCCCAGTTGCTCATACGCCCAGAATCCCTTGGATGGAGGCGTCAACCTTGGATCGCAGAACGTCGGCTTCGTCGCTCAGTGTTGTGAACTCCTCGTAGAGCGCCGTAAGGTCCCCTACGAAGTCGACGTCACCCTCGTCAACAGCTGCGGTGCCGGTGTATCGCCCGGGGTTGAGGCTCCATCCCTGTGCTTCGATCTCGGCCCGGGTGGCGACCTTGCACAGGCCGCCGACGTCGACGTACTTCCCATCGGGGAAGTTCTCCTTGAGCAGGGTGTCGCTGCCCTCGCTGGTCTCGACCTCCTCCCCGCGGTAGAGCCGGACGATGTTGGCAAGGAACTCGATCTGGTCGGCTGTGAAGTCGCGGTGGGCGCGGTCGATCTGGCGGAAGATGTGCCGTGCGTCGACGAAGAGGACTGTGTCCTCGCGCGGCGTCCCGATCTTGGCCTTGTCGAGGAACCACAGGGTCACCGGGAGGGTGACGGTGTAGAAGAAGTTGGAGCTGATGGCGACCAACACGTCGACGGTGCCGGACTCGATCAGCTGCTTGCGGATCTCCTTCTCCGAATGGCCCGCGTCTCCGGCAGAGTTGGCCATCACGAAGCCGGCTCGGCCCTTCGGTGAGAGCGCCGCGTAGAACTGCTGGATCCATAGGAAGTTGCCGTTGTCGGCCGTCGGAACACCGAACGGGAACCGCTTGCCGCCGGCCAGCTCGTCCTTCTTGATCTTGTCGACGTTGAAGGGCGGGTTGGCCATCACGTAGTCGAAGGCACCGACTGCACTGTGGGGGTCCTCGTAGTAGCTGTTGGCCTGGCGAATGTCACCGGACAGCCCGTGGAGGGCGAGGTTCATCTTCGCCAACGGGACGGTGTCCTCGGTCTTCTCCACACCGAAGACGGAGAGCTTGCGGCTAGCGGAATTGTGGTGGCGCTCAACGAACTTGGCACACTGGACGAACATGCCGCCGGAGCCGCAAGCCGGGTCGAAGACGCGGCCTTGGAAGGGCTCCAGGATCTCGACGATCAAGCGGACGATAGAGTATGGCGTGAAGTACTCACCACCGCCCTTGCCCTCCTGCGCCGCAAAGTTGGAGAGGAAGTCTTCATAGATGAACCCGAACGCATCACCCTCAAGCTGGGTCGGTAGCGGTGCGAAGAGACGCAGCAGCTCGATCAGGGTCGAGCGTTCCAGCTTCTGGTAGCCGCGCGGCAGGATGTCCTTCAACTCAGGGTTCGCGGCCTCGATGGCCTTGATGGCCTCGTCGGTTGCCTTGCCCACGTCCTCGCCCTCGGGCAGGTCTACCAGGTTGGACAGCCGTGACTCGTCGGGGACGTAGAGCACCGATCTGGCCTTGTAGTCGGCGGCCGTCGCCGGGTTCCGAGCACTGGCCTTCGACTCGACCACCCCACGCACGGCCTCGAAGCGGTTCTCCGCGTACGCGAGGAAGACAAGCCCCAGGACGGGGTCGCGGTACTGGACGGGGGTGAGCTTGGAGTTGGCGCGCAACTCGTCAGCTGCAGCCCATAGGGTGCTGCGGACCTTGCCGAGGTCGACCGTCTTCACTTCTTTCCTCCAGAGGTTAGTCCGCTACGGAACTCCACCACGTCGCCATCCTGCATGACGTAGTCCTTGCCTTCGAGTCGCGCTTTACCCTTCGCGCGGGCCTCGACGACGGAACCGGTCTGGACCAGGTCGTCGAACGAGATGACTTCGGCCTTGATGAAGCCCTTCTCGAAGTCGGTGTGGATGACTCCTGCGGCCTGCGGCGCCTTCCAGCCCTTGCCGATCGTCCACGCGCGAGCCTCCTTGGGCCCGGCGGTCAGGTACGTCTGCAGCCCCAGAGTGTCGAAGCCGATGCGGGCGAGCTGGTCGAGGCCGGACTCCTCCTGACCAGTAGATGCCAGCAGTTCGGCAGCATCCTCCGGGTCGAGGTCGATGAGTTCCGACTCGATCTTCGCGTCGAGGAAGATCGCCTTGGCGGGCGCGACGAGCGCTTCGAGCTCAGCCTTGCGCGCAGCATCCGTCAGCACGCCCTCGTCGACGTTGAAGACAAAGATGACCGGCTTCGAGGTGAGCAGGCCGAGCTCCTTGATCGGCGCGAGATCAATGCCGCTCACCGAAAGCAGCACGCCGCGCTCGAGCGCATCCTTGGCGGCGTTCGCGGCCTCGAGCACCGACGGGTCGAGCTTCTTACCGCGCACCTCTTTCTCGAAGCGCGGAATCGCCTTCTCGACGGTCTGCAGGTCAGCCAGCATGAGCTCGGCATTGATGGTCTCGAGATCTCCCTGGGGGTTGATCGCGCCCTCGACGTGCACGACGTCGTCATCGGCGAAGCCGCGCACGACCTGGGCGATGGCATCCGCCTCGCGGATGTTCGCGAGGAACTGGTTGCCGAGCCCCTCCCCCTCGCTCGCTCCGCGCACGATGCCGGCGATGTCAACGAACGACACGGTCGCCGGGAGGATCCGCTCGCTGCCGAAGATGCCGGCGAGCACGTTGAGTCGCGAGTCGGGCAGGTTCACCACACCGACGTTCGGCTCGATCGTCGCGAACGGATAGTTCGCTGCGAGCACGTCGTTCTTGGTCAGCGCGTTGAAGAGGGTGGACTTGCCGACGTTGGGCAGGCCGACGATACCGATAGTGAGAGCCACGGGATACGAGTCTACCGGCGGGCATGTCCGGGAATGTGCGGATGCCGGTGTCGTGAACCCGCAACCACTCCGATATGCCTCCGAGCCATGTCGGGAAAGCCGCGAGTGCCGCGGGCAGATACCCGCAGCTTCCCAGACATGCCCGGCACCCATCGCCGTATGGATGCTGCGCCGCACCCGCCCCGGCCGTGCCCATGTCGCCAGCTCACGGCGAGCCTGCGGCGTCGGGTCCATCACCGGGGCGAGGGTGAAGAGGTGCCCCTGGACTTCACCGCGATCGACTTCGAGACTGCGAACTCCAGCCCGGCATCGGCCTGTTCTGTCGGGCTCGTCCGCGTCCGCGACGGAAAGGTCGTTGCCACCGCGAACTGGCTGATCCGTCCGCCGGCCGGGCACGACGAGTTCCAGGAGTGGAACATCAAGATCCACGGCATCCACCCGCAGGACGTCGCGAACGCCGCCACGTGGCCCGAACAGTTCGACCGCCTGTGCGGATTCGCCGGCGCAGACGTTCTCGTGGCCCACAACGCCGGTTTCGATCTGAAGGTGCTGCGCACGGCATCCGCGGTGACCGCGCTCGAATGCCCGCCCTATCGCTCGCTGTGCAGCCTGCAGGTCGCCCGCAAGGTGTACGACCTCGACTCCTACCGGCTGCCTGTCGCCGCAGCCGCCGCTGGATTCGCCGAGTTCTCCCATCACGACGCCCTGGCCGATGCGCGCGCCTGCGCACAGATCGTCATCGACTCCGCGCGCCGCACGGGCGCCGCCGACGTCCACGCGCTCGCGGGTGGGCTCAGTCTGCGCGTCGCAGAGCCGCCGAAAACGGTCGTGCAGGAACAGGCAGCCTGACCGCATTCCCGCGCCGAACGCGAGAGAATGAGGGCATGACGAATCCATCCGGCGATTCCCCGGTCAGCCTCGAGGTCATCGAGGGCACCTTCGATCTCGCGCGGCAGGGACGCACCGGCCCGCTCGGCGAGATGATCGACGCCGGCGTTCCGATCGATCTGCGCAATCCGCGCGGCGACACGTTCCTGATCGTGGCGACCTACGCCGAAGAGGCGCACACGGTCGCCGATCTGATCCGGCGCGGTGCCGAACTGGATGCCGTCAACAACAATGGGCAGACCGCGATCTCCTGTGCGGTCTTCCGCAAGAACGACACGCTGCTGCGGATGCTGTTGGATGCTGGAGCCGACCAGGATGCCGGGGCGCTCTCCGCGACCGCGATCGCAGACCAGTTCGGGTTGGCGGACATGCGGGCGATCCTCGAGGAGTACGCGGCCCGCTGAGACGGCGTCCGGGGCGTCGTGGCGGCGATGTCTGTGGGCCCCGGCATCATGGCGGTATGGATGCTCCGCTGATAGCCCTTCTCGTCGTGGCAGCGCTCGCCGTTGGCGTCGCCGTCGGCTGGTCCGCGCGCTCCGCGCGCGGCTCGCAGGCGCAGGCGCAGACCCGCGCCGACTTGGCCCGTGCCGAGGCCGAGCTCGCCGCTGCGCGCGACGATCGCGACCGCCAGTACGATCTGTATCGGGATGCTGTGGAACACGCACGCACCCAGCAGCGCGCAGAGGCCGAGCGGGTGCAGCAGCAGAATGCCGTCCTCACGGCCCTGGCACCCGTGCGGGAGTCGCTGCAGCAGATGCAGCACAAGGTGTCTTCGCTCGAGCAGGAGCGTCATGCCCAGTTCGGGTCTCTCGCCGAGCAGCTGCGTCGTGCGCAGGAATCGGACGAGGCGCTGCGCGCCACCACGGAGTCACTCGCCGGTGCGCTGCGCTCGACCTCGACCCGCGGCGTCTGGGGCGAGACGCAATTGCGACGTGTCGTCGAGGCAGCCGGCCTCACACGGCACGTCGACTTCGACCTGCAATCCACGATCTCTTCGGATCGCGGGCAGGGGCGGCCGGACATGGTCGTGCGGCTCCCGGGCGGCACATCCATCGCGGTCGACGCCAAGGTTCCGCTCGACGCATACCTCGAGGCCACCGCGCTGACCGGCGAGGCGAACGAGGCGCAACGGCGCCAGCACATGCAGAAACACGTCAAGGCCGTGCGCGCTCACGTCGATGCCCTGGCGAAGAAGGCGTACTGGTCGGGGCTGGAGGCGAGCCCCGAGTTCGTGATCTGCTTCCTGCCGAGCGAGTCGCTGCTGGCGGCGGCGATCGATGAAGACCCGACGCTGCTCGACTATTCGTTCGGCAAGAAGGTCGCACTGGCGTCGCCGGTGAACCTCTGGGCGGTGCTCAAGACCGTCTCGTACACCTGGACGCAACAGGAGGTGTCGACCGAGGCGCGCAATCTGCTCAAGCTCGGAACCCAGCTGTTCGAACGCGTCGGTACACTCGCCGGTCACGCGGACGATCTGCGTCGAGCTCTGGAGCGCACGGTCGACAGCTACAACCGCTTCGCCGGTTCGCTGGAGAACCGCGTGCTCGTCACCGCGCGCCAGTTCCCGGGGATCGATGCGTCATCGCTCGAGGCGACGCCCCAGATCATCGAGAGCGCTCCGCGCAAGTTCACCGCCCCCGAACTGACCGACGGGGTTCCGGTTGCTGAGATCGAAGCTGACTTGGGTCAACTCCGCAGCCGCGTCAGCGACGCGGCGACCGACCATCAGGCGCTGTAAGGCACCCAGCTGAGCAGGGCGATCACGAGGCCAGAGGTGACGACGAAGGCACCGACCATCCACCAGGAACTGAGCTCGTGCCCCTCGGCACGGCGAACGCGGAAGAGCACGTCCGTACGGCGGGCCGGATCGATGTTCTGCGGTGCGGGCGTTGCCGCGGCAGCAGCCGCTGCCCGGGCGGATTCGTCTTCCGGCGAGATCCGCAGAATGCGCCCGGTATCGGTGGTGACCATCTTCACCGGAGCGGGCTTCCTGTCACTGCGCGTCTGTCCCGTGGACATCTCTCACCCTCCTGGAGGCTGTCGCGGTTCGGTTCTCGACGACGGCTTCCATTGTGCCAGCAATCCCTGATAGCGGCCGGAAGGGCGCTCCGACGGTGCCGGGAAGGCGACGATCCGGGCTCAGAGCCACTTCGATACGAGGTGCTCCGACGAGATCCGGCGCAGGGTGCCCGAAGCGCCCCGCAGCACGACCGACTCGGTATAGACATAGTTGCCCTCGCGGCTCACACCCGCGACGAGCTGGCCATCGGTGACACCCGTCGCGACGAACAGCGTGTTATCGCCCTGCACCAGTTCTTCGGCCTCGTACACGTAGTCCATCTTCAGGTCGGCGTCGATGCCACGCTGACGCTCTTCGTCGTCGCGCGGCCAGAGCCGCCCCTGAATGTGTCCACCGAGAGCCTTGATCGCACAGGCTGTGACGATGCCCTCCGGGCTGCCGCCCACACCGACGCACATGTCGGTTCGTGCACCGTGACGGGCCGCGTTGATGCCTCCGGCGACATCGCCATCGCTCATCAGGCGCGTTCCGGCGCCCGCTTCGCGGATCTCTTCGATGAGCTTCTCGTGGCGGGGGCGGTTCAGCACCGAGACGACGAGCTCGTCCACGGGTTTGCCGAGCGCCTTCGCCAGGAGGCGAATGTTCTCACCGACGGGCAGGCGGATGTCGACGACGCCGACACCAGCCGGGCCCGTGACGAGCTTGTCCATGTAGAAGACGCTCGAGGCGTCGAGCATCGTGCCGCGATCCGACACCGCGATCACTGACAGTGCGTTCTGCCGACCGGCCGCCGTCAGCGAGGTGCCATCGATCGGGTCGACGGCGATATCGCACTCCGGACCGCGTCCGGAGCCCACAACCTCGCCGTTGAACAGCATCGGCGCGTTGTCCTTCTCGCCCTCACCGATGACGACCCGGCCCTGGAAGTTCACGGTGCCGAGGAATGCGCGCATGGCGTCGACGGCCGCACCGTCAGCCGCTTCCTTATCCCCGCGGCCGATGAACGGCACCGCACGGATCGATGCCGCCTCGGTCGCACGCACCAGTTCCAGCGCGAGATTTCGATCGGGACGCAGCGGGCTCGTATCGGCCGTCAGACTCACCATGAGGCCAGCCTAACGAGCGAAGCGTCCGGACAAGGCGATGTTTCACCTCCCGGAGCGTGAAGAAATCGTGATTCTTAACCTTGATGAAGACTGCCTCGTGAAGACGCAAGCAGGGGCTCCGGCATCCATGCACGGCCAGCGATAGAGTGAGCACTGTCCCGGCTTCATCTATCGCAGGAGATTTCATGCCCGTCGCCACTCCGGAACAGTACGCAGAGATGCTCGACCGCGCGAAGGCCGGTGGTTTCGCATATCCCGCGTTCAACGTCTCCAGCTCACAGACCATCAACGCCGTCCTCCAGGGCCTGACCGAGGCCGGTTCCGACGGCATCATCCAGGTGACGACCGGCGGCGCCGACTACTTCGCCGGCCACACAGTGAAGGGCCGCTCCACCGGCGCACTCGCCTTCGCCCGCTATGTGACCGAGGTCGCCAAGAACTATCCGATCACCGTGGCGCTGCACACCGACCACTGCCCGAAGGATGCGCTGGCCGGCTTCGTCGAGCCGCTGATCGCCGCCTCTGAAGAAGAGGTCAAGGCCGGCCGCAACCCGATCTTCCAGTCGCACATGTGGGACGGATCGGCCGTGCCGCTGGCGGAGAACATCGAGATCGCGAAGGACCTGCTTCCGCGCATGAAGGCGATCAACGCCATCCTCGAGGTCGAGATCGGCGTCGTCGGCGGCGAGGAGGACGGCGTGGCGCACGAGGGCTCGAACGAAGCGCTCTACACGACGTTCGCGGATGTCGACCAGGCCATCCAGGCGCTCGGCCTCGGCGAGCAGGGCCGCTACATCGCCGCCCTCACCTTCGGCAACGTGCACGGTGTCTACAAGCCCGGCGGCGTCAAGCTGCGCCCCGAGCTGCTCGGCGAGATCCAGGAGCAGGTCGCCGCGAAGTACAGCACCTCCGCGAAGCCGCTCGATCTCGTCTTCCACGGCGGCTCGGGCTCGACCGATGAAGAGATCGCGACCGCGGTCGCCAACGGCGTCATCAAGATGAACATCGACACCGACACGCAGTACGCGTACACGCGGGCGATCGCCGACTACATGTTCAAGAACTACGACGGCGTCCTGAAGGTCGACGGCGAGGTCGGCAACAAGAAGCAGTACGACCCGCGCGCCTGGGGCAAGATCGCCGAGACGGCGATGGCCGCCCGCGTCGTCGAGTCGACGCGCCAGCTGGGTTCGTACGGCCAGTCGCAGAGCTGACCGTCACACTCCGCGGTAGATCTCCTGGCACGGTCGGAGCATTCTCCGGCCGTGCCAGGAGAGACACGGCATCCCCTGCCTGTACGCGGCCTTTCTGCACGACGCGAAGGTAGACACCCAGTCGACGCGCGTTCGAGAAGCGCTTGACCCAGCCGCGCTCGTCGTCTCCGCCGACCCATCGGGCGAAGGTCTGACACGGCGTGCGCGGCATCGTCACCTCGACGACGGCGGTGCCGATCGACCACTGCTCGCCCACGAGTGCGACACCGAGATCGAGCCCCGATACGCGCAGATTCTCGCCGAACCACCCCGCCGGAAGCGCGCGGCCGAGCTCGCGTTCCCAGTACGCCGCATCCTCCTGCGCGTACGCGTACACGGCTTTGTCCAGGCCACCGTGGTTCTTGCGGTCAGCTTGCACATCGGCATAGACCCCGTACGCGCCGACGCGCACCGGCCCCGTAACCGAACGCTTGTCTATCGCGGTCGTGCCGACCGTGCCGGCATCCGGGCGCAACTCGTGCACCGCGCACACGGCGAGCACGCTGGCGGAGCTCAACGCCCCGACATCCCCTCGACGTAAGTCAGGAACGCCGGATCGCCCATCATCGGCACCGTGATGCAGAACGCCGCCACCAGCATGGTCACTGCGGCGCCGACCAGCGGCAGCCACCACGTGATCTTTCCGCTTCGCAGTCGCCGCATCGACAGCCAGGCCGTCAGCACCCACCCGATGACGAGGACGATCGCGGCGACCGTGCCCCAGACCCTGGCCTGCTCGAAGTTCGTGAACTCGCCCTCGATGCCGAGGATCTTCATGCTCTCGTTCATGAGGTCGGGCAGGTTCAGATACGACATGCCGGTCATGAAGACGTTGACCACGCCATAGGCGAGCAGAGCGATGGTGAGGATGCGGTCCCACGGGCGACCCGCCGGTTTCTTCGGCGCAGCCGGCGCTTCGACCACAGCGGGCGTTGCGATCACGGGGGTCTCGGGCGCAGCATCCATCGGCGGCAGCCCCGCAAGCCGGCGTTGCTCTTCGGGAGTCGCGTACTCGCCGTACTGCGGCCGATCCGTCATGCCGATGCGGGCTTCGAGCGTCCGCCGAGCGCGCGGGTGTCGCGCTGCCCCGACGGGTCCTGGCGCAGCTCCTTCGGGAGCGAGAACATCAGATCCTCTTCGGCGGTGCGGATCTCTTCGACATCGGCGTACCCGGCGCTGCTGAGCGCTTCGAGAACCTCGCGGACGAGCACTTCGGGCACCGATGCGCCGCTGGTGACCCCGACCGTCTCGACACCGTCGAGCCACTCCTGCTTGACCTCTTCGGCGTAGTCGACGCGGTAGGCGGCCTTCGCCCCGTATTCGAGGGCGACCTCGACCAGGCGCACGGAGTTCGACGAGTTCGACGAGCCGACGACGATCACGAGATCCGCATCCTTCGCGACCTTCTTGATCGCGACCTGGCGGTTCTGCGTGGCGTAGCAGATGTCGTCGGACGGCGGATTCTGCAGGTCGGGGAAGCGCGCACGCAGCCGGTTCACAGTCTCCATGGTCTCGTCGACCGAAAGCGTGGTCTGCGAGAGCCAGACGACCTTCGACGGGTCCTTGACCGTGACCGTGTCGGCTTCGTCGGGCGAGTTCACGATGGTCACGCGCTCGGGTGCGTGGCCGGCGGTGCCCTCGACCTCTTCGTGGCCTTCGTGACCGATCAGCAGGATCTCGTAGTCGTCACGCGCGAACCGCACCGCCTCGCGGTGCACCTTGGTGACCAGTGGGCAGGTGGCGTCGATGGCGTGCAGGCCGCGATCCGATGCCGAGTTCACCACGGCGGGTGACACGCCGTGCGCGCTGAACACGACGTTGGCGCCCTCTGGCACCTCGTCGACCTCTTCGACGAAGATCGCCCCCATCTCTTCGAGCTCGGTGACGACGTGGATGTTGTGCACGATCTGCTTGCGCACGTACACCGGGGCGCCGTAGCGCTCGAGAGCCTTCTCGACGGCGACGACCGCCCGGTCGACACCGGCGCAGTATCCGCGGGGTGCCGCGAGCAGAACGCGCTTATGTCCGTCGATCGGGTTATTCTGAAGCCGCGTCGCCCGCGACCGAGGGATGCGGGGAACGGGAAGATGTACGGTGGCCTGGCTCACCCTTCCAGTCTACCGACGGGTGCCGGAGAAGGGCCTGGACGAACATCGCAGGCGCGAAGCAGAGGAAAGGACCCGATGACGGTTTTCGAGGCATCGTCCGCTCAGGGCACGACTCCACCGGCGGATGCTGTCGCTCCGCGTGACTCGACATCAGATGCCCCCACCTCCATCGCCCGACTGAACGGCACGATCCGCGACTTCGTCGCTCGGTGGAACACGGTCTGGGTCGAGGGCGAGATCACGTCGTGGAACGTCCGCGGCGGCAACGTGTTCGGGCGTCTGAAGGACACCCAGTCCGACGCGCAGATCTCGATCCGCGTCTGGTCGAGCGTACGAGGGCGCATCCCCGCCGACCTCGCCATCGGCGACCACGTCGTCGCCGCGGTCAAGGCCGACTACTTCGTCAAGGCGGGCGACTTCAGCTTCACCGTCTCGACGATGAAGCACGTCGGGCTCGGCGACCAGCTCGAGCGGCTCGAGAAGCTGCGCGCCCAACTGCGTCAGGAGGGCCTGTTCGACCCGGCGCGCAAGAAGCAGCTGCCGTTCCTGCCGCACTGCATCGGGCTCATCACCGGCGAACGCTCGGATGCTGAGAAAGACGTCCACCGCAACGCCGAGCTGCGGTGGCCGCAGGTGCAGTTCCGCACCGCCTACGCGGCTGTGCAGGGGGATCGCTGCGTGCCCGAGACGCTGGCGGCGCTCGCCCGGTTGGATGCCGACCCAGAGGTCGACGTCATCATCATCGCCCGGGGCGGCGGCGATCCGCAGACACTGCTGGGGTTCAGCGACGAGCGGCTCGTGCGGGCCGTGGCCGCGGCTTCCACCCCGATCGTCTCCGCGATCGGGCACGAGAACGATCACCCGCTGCTCGACGACGTCGCCGACCTGCGCGCTTCGACCCCGACGGATGCTGCCAAGCAGGTCGTCCCGGACGTCGGAGAGCAGCGCGCCCTCATCGGGCAGCTGCGCTCCCGCGCCACCTCTCGCCTGACGCAGCGCATCACGCACGACATCGCGCAGCTCGAGCAGCTGCGCTCCCGTCCGGTGCTGCGCTCCCCCGACCCGATCATCGAAGGCCGTGCGCAAGAGCTCTGGCTGCTGCTGTCCCGCGGACGGGACACGGTCGGCCGGCAGCTCGACGCGGCAGCCCGGAAGACCTCGGAGCTGCGTGCGTCGCTCCGTGCTCTCTCGCCGGCGGCGACCCTCGCCCGGGGGTACGCCATCGCACACCGCGACGGCGGTGTGATCCTGCGAGATGCTGCAGACGCGCCGGCCGGCACGGCGCTCACCATCACGCTGGACCACGGCTCGGTCGGCGCCCGGTCGGACGGCGAGATCGCCGAGGCCGGCTGAGCTCGGTCACGCGGCCGGGCGAAGTCTGTGCCGCGTCGTAGGATGGAGGGCGTGACTGCGCCGAACGACATCCCCGTGGAGACCCTGTCGTTCGAGGCCGCTCGCGACGAACTTGTCCGCGTCGTCGCCGAACTCGAGCAGGGCTCTCCGACCCTCGAGCACTCACTCGCGCTCTGGGAGCGCGGCGAAGCCCTCGCCGCCCGCTGCGAGGAGTGGCTGCTCGGCGCCAAGCGCCGCCTCGAAGCGACGCGTCCCGCGGAATCCGACGGAGACGAATCGTGAGCAAACCTCCTCCCATCGTCGCCGAGCTCGGCCGCGCCGAGACACCGGAGGAGACTGCCGCGCGCAAGGCCGAGTTCAGCAAGAACTATCGGGCCAGCCAGTCGTTCCGCAACCTCATCGCGGCGCTGATCATCACCCTCGCCGTGGTCGCCGTGGTCATCTTCGGCGTGCCGCGCGGCGAACCGGCATCCGAGCGCGAGGTCGACATGGTCGGCATCGCCGCCGATGTCGAATCGACGATGCAGAGCCCGGTCATCGTCCCCGACCTCGGCGACTTCTGGCGCGTCAATTCTGCCGAACTGCAGGGCGGCGCGGTCAACGTCTGGAAGATCGCGCTCGCCCCTGCCGCTGAAGACGAGCGCGGCTTCATCACCGTCGCGCAGGGCTTCGACACCGACGCCTCGTGGGCTCCGCAGATGCTCGGCGGCACAGCATCCACCGACACGACGCGCATCGGCGGGCTGGACTGGGACGTCTACGCCGTCGCCGGCAAGACCGACAACAACGTCAGCTACGCGATCGGCACCCAGGCCGGCGACGACTACATCCTGTTGTACGGGGCGCGATCGGCCGACTCGACAGCAGACCTCGCTGAATCGCTCAGCCCGCAGATCCGCAGCATCTCGGAGGCACGATGACAACGCTCACCCCGACCGCGGCGTGGCGGCAGATGCTCGACGGCAATCATCGCTTCGTAGCGGGTGAGCCGCGGCATCCGAATCAGAATGTCGAGCGCCGTCATGACCTCGCCGACCATCAGAACCCGGTCGCTACCCTCTTCGGATGCTCGGACTCGCGCCTCGCCGCCGAGATCATCTTCGATCTCGGCCTCGGCGATCTCTTCGTGGTGCGCAACGCCGGACAGGTCATCGGCGAATCGATCGTCGGCAGTCTGGAGTACGCCGTCGAGATTCTGAAGGTTCCGCTGATCGTCGTCCTCGCGCACGACGAGTGCGGCGCCGTGCGCGCGGCGATCGACGGCACCGCGATCGACGCGGACCCGCTGCCGCCGCATATCTGGAAGCTCATCGCCCCGATCATCCCCGCCGCCCGCAAGGTGCTGGCGGCGAACGGCGGATCCTCGCCGGCGGACATCGATGCCGAACAGGTCGGCCGCGAGCATCTGCGCAACACCGTCGCGAACCTGCTGCAGTCGTCCGAGCTGATCAGCGAAGCTGTCGCCGAGGGTCGGCTGGGAATCGTGGGCGCGAACTATCGTCTCGCCGAGGGCACGGCCGTGCCCGCCATCACTGTTGGAATCGACACGGGGCCAGAGATCCCCGCAACCCAGGAGGGATCGAAGTGACTGACACCGACTACCGGATCGAACACGACACCATGGGCGAGGTCCGTGTGCCCGTGAACGCGCTGTACGGCGCGCAGACGCAGCGTGCCGTGGAGAACTTCCCGATCTCGGGCACGGGTCTGGAGCCCGCGCAGATCGCCTCGCTCGCACGCATCAAGAAGGCCGCCGCCCTGGCGAACAAGGAGCTCGGCACGCTCGACGGCGCCATCGCCGACGCGATCGCGGCCGCCGCCGACCAGGTCGCCTCCGGCGCATACGACGGCGAGTTCCCCGTCGACACGTACCAGACCGGCTCCGGCACCTCGTCGAACATGAACATGAACGAGGTGCTGGCGAGCCTCGCCTCCAGCATCCTCGGCTCTGCCGTGCACCCGAACGACCACGTCAATGCGTCGCAGTCGTCGAACGACGTCTTCCCGACGTCGGTGCACATCGCCGTGACGCAGGCGCTCATCGACACGCTCATCCCCTCACTCGACCACCTCGCCGTCGCCCTCGAGGCCAAGGCCGAGCTGTGGAAGGATGCGGTCAAGTCAGGGCGCACCCACCTCATGGATGCGACGCCGGTCACCCTCGGGCAGGAGTTCGGCGGCTACGCCCGTCAGGTTCGTCTCGGCATCGAGCGCGTGCAGTCGGCTCTCCCCCGCGTCGCCGAGGTGCCGCTGGGCGGAACCGCCACCGGCACCGGCATCAACACCCCGCTCGGCTTCCCGCAGAAGGTCATCGAGCTGCTCGCTGCGGAGACGGAGCTGCCGATCACCGAGGCGAAGGACCACTTCGAGGCTCAGGCCAACCGCGACGGCCTCGTCGAGACATCCGGCGCGCTGCGCACCATCGCGGTGTCGCTGACGAAGATCAACAACGACCTGCGCTGGATGGGGTCGGGGCCCAACACGGGTCTCGGCGAGCTGCACATCCCCGATCTGCAGCCCGGCTCGTCGATCATGCCCGGCAAGGTGAACCCAGTGGTTCCCGAGGCCGTGCTGATGGTCTGCGCCCGCGTGATCGGCAACGATGCGACCGTGGCCTGGGCCGGAGCATCCGGTGCTTTCGAGCTGAACGTCGCGATCCCGGTCATGGGCACGGCGCTGCTGGAGTCGATCCGCCTGATCGGGAACGCATCGCGCGTGCTCGCTGACAAGACGGTTGACGGCCTCGAGGCGAACACCGAGCGCGCCGCTGCGTTCGCGGGCATGAGCCCGTCGATCGTCACCCCGCTGAACAAGGTCATCGGCTACGAGGCCGCGGCGAAGATCGCCAAGCACGCCGTGGCCAAGGGGATCACCGTGCGCGACGCCGTGATCGACCTCGGCTACGTCGAGCGCGGCGAGATCACTCTCGAGGTGCTGGACGAGAAGCTCGACCTGCTCTCCATGACCCACCCGGGCTGACCCGCTTCCCGTCGGAGCCTGGTACGCACGTCGGAGCCTGTTGCGCCCGTCGGAGGTTTTACTGTTATCCCTCCTACGTGCGTCACAGGCTCCGCTGTGCGGAACGTTCGTCCGACGCCCCACTCGTCCTGCACAAAAGTGATTGCTGCGGATCTGTCCACAATCAGATGATTCGGCCACCGCCGCATGGCGGGAACAGACACTGTGGCGGGATGATCGATCCCGCACACGTCATCACCCAACTCGGCAACGTCGCCTTCGGGACCCAATTGGAGAAGTTCGGCATCTCTCGCGCGACACTTGCTCGCCACGTCGCCAAGGGAAAGATCGATCGCATCCGCTCTGGAGTGTTCGCCGTCCCAGGGCTGAAACCGTCCATACGCGAGGCCATCGCCCACGGCGGCGCGCTGACGTGTACCTCGGTACTGCGCTCGCACGGAGTGTGGGTACTGCACGAGGGAACGGAACCGCACGTCTGGATGGGCGCTTCCGGGAGAGCACGCACCCATGCGAACTGCTCGTGCGTCAGTCACTACTACCGAGGAGACCCGCCGTTGGGGACGGCATCACTCGAGCAGGCGCTCTTGCACCTGTATCGATGTCAGGGCGAAGAGGCCTTCTTCGCGGCGTTCGAATCGGCGTGGAAACTTCGTCTCTTGTCCAGGGCTGCGCGCTCTCGCATCCGCGCTGCACTCCCAACATCCGCTCGCTGGATCATCGATATCGCGCAACCCGACGCCGACAGTGGGCTGGAGTCTCTGCTGCGACTTCGGCTGCACCTCGTCGGTGTGCGCCTCGACTGCCAGGTCGAGATCAGTACCGTCGGCAAGGTCGACTTCGTGATCGGCGGACGCCTCATCCTCGAGGCGGATGGCAAGAAGAACCACGACGGAGCATCGATGCGCCACAAGGATCTGGTCAGGGATGCCGCAGCGTCCGCGCTCGGCTACGAGACGCTGCGATTCGACTACGCCCAGGTCGTGCATGACTGGCCGACCGTCCGCGCGGCGATCATCGGCGCCCTGAACCGACTCCGTGACCATGCGTGAATGTGTGACTGTGACTCCCTGGCAGAGAGTGCTGACACCCGCCGGCTGCGTGACGCCAGTCGGAGGTCGATACGCCCGTCGGAGGTTTTCGTCAATGATCTCCGACGTACGTCACAACCTCCGACAGGCGTAACGCGACTCAGCTGAGCTCGCCGCCCTCCAGCAGCTCGGTGACCAGCGCGGCGATCGCCGAGCGCTCCGAGCGCATCAGCGTGACGTGCCCGAACAGGCCCTGGCCCTTGAGCGTCTCGATGACGCTGGCGATGCCGTCGTGACGGCCGACGCGCAGGTTGTCGCGCTGCCCGACGTCGTGGGTGAGCACGACGCGCGAGTTCTGGCCCATGCGGCTCAGCACCGTCAGCAGCACGTTGCGCTCCAGCGACTGCGCCTCGTCGACGATCACGAACGCGTCATGCAGCGAGCGTCCGCGGATGTGCGTCAGCGGCAGCACCTCGAGCAGGCCCCGCTCGACGACCTCTTCCATCACGTTGCCCGAGACCACCGACCCGAGGGTGTCGAAGACCGCCTGACCCCAGGGCCCCATCTTCTCGTTCTGGTCACCGGGCAGGTAGCCGAGCTCCTGCCCACCAACGGCGAACAGCGGGCGGAAGACGATGATCTTCTTCTGCTGCTGGCGCTCCAGCACGGCCTCGAGTCCTGCGCACAGCGCGAGCGCCGATTTTCCGGTGCCGGCGCGGCCACCGAGCGAGACGATTCCGACGTCGGGGTCCGTCAGCAGGTCGATCGCGATGCGCTGCTCGGCAGAACGACCGTGCATGCCGAACAGGTCGCGGTCGCCGCGCACGAGTCGGTACTCGCCGTCGCCCGACACGCGTCCGAGCGCCGATCCCCGCTCGGAATGGATGATGAGGCCGGTGTTCACAGGCAGCCCGCGGGCGTCCTCGCTGAGGCCGACCTCGCTTTCGTACAAGTCGCTGATGTCGTCGCCGGAGAGGTTGAGCGTCGCGATGCCTGTCCAGCCGGAGTCCACGGCCTGCTCGGCGAGGTACTCCTCGGCGATGAGGCCGAGAGATGCCGCTTTCACACGCATCGGCAGATCCTTGGAGACGATCGTGACGTCCTGACCGTCCTGGGCGAGGTTCATGGCGACGGCGAGGATGCGGCTGTCGTTGTCGGCGAGGCGGATGCCGCTGGGCAGCGCACTCGCGTCGGTGTTGTTCAGCTCCACCCGGAACGTTCCGCCCTCCCCGACCGGCACGGCGAAGTCGAGCCGTCCGTGTTCGACGCGCAGCGCGTCGAGATGACGCAGGGCCTGCCGGGCGAAGTATCCGATCTCCGGATCGTGACGCTTGCCCTCGAGCTCCGTGATCACCACGACCGGAAGGACGATCGAGTGCTCTGCGAAGCGGAACAGCGCCTGCGGATCCGACAGCAGCACCGACGTGTCGAGCACGTATGTGCGGAGGTCCTGGTCCGGTGCGTCCGAAGACGACCGGCGCGAGGCCTGACGGGTGGACTGCTGTGCTGTACGTGTGGTCACGACCCACTCCCGACCCGGGATGCTTCCCGGCTATGCCACGAGTCGACCTGGGGTCACGAGCCGCGAACCTGAGGGCCGACTCGACCGGGCACTGTGCCCGATGTCTTGAACGTACGACTTCGGCGCGGGAACCGGAACACGGACACGCCCGAAGTGCGGGTTAAGTCCGTATTAACTCTGCGCGCTCAGTCCCCCGGCGTGACGACCGTGCCGAGTGCTGCGTCGAGCATGCGCAGCGTCTCATCGTCGGTCCCGGCGTGGGCTGCGACGCGGATGGTCGTTCCGCGCGTCGTGGCGACGACGTCGGCGTTGGTCAGGGCGGCCGACATGGCGGCGGGGGCCTCCGGGGCGAGGGCGACGATCCCTGCGCGCCGTTCGCGCTCGCGCGGCGTCAGCACCGGGACGCCGTGCCGGTCCGCGATCTCGAGAATCGCGTCGACCCGCGTGCTGATGGCCTCGTCTATGTTCGCGACGCCCGCATCGCGCACGTCGCGCAGGCCGATCGCCAGCCGCGCGACGGCG
>NZ_JBQDVP010000032.1:29609-33925 GCF_052102115.1 Microbacterium sp. | reverse complement strand
GAGTATCCGGTGAGCCCGCGCGCATCGAAGGCGCGACCGGTGAGCTCCCGGGCGAGCAGGCGGCCGTTGAGGAGGATGCCGATGATGGATGCGGCGATTCCGCCGACGACTGGCACGAAACCGATCAGCAGGGTGAGCAGAGCCACGAGGATGCCGAACACGACAAGGCGGACGCCCTCGCCGACCGTCGACCAGAAGCCCGTCTCGCCGGTCGGCTCCTCGCCGAGTGAGCGCTCGATGCCCTGCCAGATCCGCTGGTAGAACGGGTCACCGATCGTCAGCGTGAGCGCAGTGAACACGGCGGCGGACAGGGCCAGAGCGGCGACGACGATCACCGCCCCGAGACCGAATCGCAGCAGACCCTGCCACGGTGCGGTCCAGCCGTCGGCGAACGGCGTCATCCAGTCGGTGATCGGGCCAAGCCAGATCACGAGAGGGATGAGCGCGGCCAGCAGCAGCGCCCACGCGATGAACGCGGGGATGAGTCCGAGGGCCAGCAGCCCCGTGTGCGACTTCCACATCCGGAACCCGCGCAGCAGCGCACCGACGCCGGTACCGAACTCACGGATCATGGGTCCAGCGTAGGCGGCATCGCCCACCTAATGCGTCGCGGAAGCAACGCTCTCGGCGAGAAGTGCGACGAAATGCTTCGGGCGCGCGATGTGGAAGCCGTGCCCCGTGTCGACGCGTTCCATGCGGGCCTGCGGCAGCAGCGACATCGCCCGGGAGGCATCGTCGTCGGTCATGGCTCCCTCAAGGATCTCGTCAGCGGTGAGGCGCCAGTTCGCGTGGATGAGGATCGTCGGCGCCGTGATCCGCTGCAGCGTCGCGGCCTGATCGAAGTCCTGCTGCCAGTCGAACGTGAAGAACGCATCCGCGAACCGCGGATCGAAGCGGTCCATGTACGCCACGGTCTCGTTCATGCTCGGCGGGAGGAACCACATCCGCAGTGGACGGTCAGGGTGCCGCTTGCGGCGCTTGCGCGCAGCAGCCGAGATGCGGGGTCCGCCCTTTCCGAAGTATCCGATCCAGGCGTTGTGGGCCATGTAGTACGACGGGAAGTCCGGCTCGTCGTCCTGGTGCAGGAAGTCGTGCGCCGGGGCGGCGAGATCGACGTAGTTGAACGTCTTCGGGGCGCGATCGGGGTCGGTGGAGAACAGCGGCGGATCCTCAAGAAGGAGCGCACGGACGAGTTGGGGTGCCTCGGCCGCGAGCATGACCGCGATCAGCCCGCCGGACGAGTGGCCCGACAGGACGACGGGTTCGCCGATGACGGTCTCGATGAAGGCGATGATGTCGCGCGTGATCGTATGCACGTCGTAGCCCTCGGGCGTTCGGTCGGACGCGCCGTGCCCGGCGATGTCGACGGCGAAGACATGGTGATCGGCGGCCAGTGCGGGCAGCACCGTGCCGTAGTTGCGCCATGAGGCGCTCTGCGCGTGCAGGAGCAGCACGGCAGGCCCGCCACGCGGACCTTCGGCGTAGGCGAGGCGGGTGCCGCTCGGCATCGTCGCGAACTCCTCGACGTACCCGTGAGAGCGTACCCGGCGTTCAATACATCGCGAGGGAAGCACACGACATGTATAACATGTTTTTCATACGGATATGATTGTGGCTATGGCAGCGGACGAAGCGGACACACCGATCTACGGACCCGATGGGCGCGTCTTCTATGGCGCGGTCACGGTGGGGGAGAGAGGTCAGATCGTGATCCCCGCCCGCGCGCGCCGCGAGCACGGCATCGAGGCCGGGCAGAAGATGCTGGTGCTCGGCAGTCCGGAGGGCATCGCGCTGGTCGGTGTCGATCGGCTCTTCGAGATGCTCGGGCGATCAAATGAGCTGCTCGACGAGGTCAAGAAGCACCGCGACGGCTGACCAGTGGTCAGACGCCGTCGCCGAATTCGCGACTCAGTAGTGGTATCTCGCTTGAAGCACGGTGATGCTGTTTGCGTCCGCAACGTACACCAGTCGATTCGCTTCATCGATACGCCGTGACCAGGCGCCAGCGAGGGCATGGCGCAGGGGTTCGGGCTTTCCGATTCCCTCGAACGGGTCGTCTCGGAGCATGTCTGCGATCAGATGGTTGATGCGCTTCAGTGTCTTTCGGTCCTGTGTCTGCCAGTACAAATAGTCCTCCCACCCTTCGGTGGTCCAGGTGAGGAGTCTGGTGGTCATGTGTCCAGCAGGTCGTGCTCCTCGGCAGCTCCGGAACGCGCCGATTCCAGGGCGGAGAGCAGGCGCCGAGCATTCTTCGGAGAACGCAGCAGGTAGCTCGTCTCGATGAGCGAGTCGTACTCATCCTTCGACATCAGTACTGCCGAGCCGCGGCGCGAGGTGATCTCGACCTCACTGTGGTCGAGATTGACGCGCTCGATCAACCCGAAAAGATCGCGGCGGGCCTCACTTGTGGTGATGGACATGATTTCTCCTGACTGGTACCAGATATCGTACCAGTGCTAGACCGCCTTGCGGAAGGTGAAGCCGCGCGGGGTCGCGACGAAACCAGCCTCCTGCAGCGCCGTGGCGAAGCTCGTGCCGTAGATCGCCTCACCGTTGATCTTCTCGACGGTGAGGGTCTCGAGCCGGCGGGCACGCGAGGTCGCGACGAGGTCGGATGCTGCGGCTCGCAGCGCCTCGGGATCGTCATCGAACGCCAGGACGGTGCGGCCGCCCCGCTCGAGATACAGCACGAGCTCACCGTCGACGAGCACCACGAGACCGCCCGCCTTGCGGCCGGGGCGGTGCGAGACGCCCTCCCGCCTGGGCCATGCGAGCGCCGCACCGTACGGATTCGCGGGGTCGGTCGCGGCGAGCGTGATGGAACGCCGAGGTGCGGGATCGGGCAGATTCGTGAACGTGCGGAGGCGGTCGACGGTGGTGGATGCTGCGAACTGCGCCGCCCCGAGCTTCTCGATGACGTAGCCGCGACGGCAGTGCCCCGCCTCTTCGAACCCGGCGAGGATTCGATAAGCCTGGGCGAAGCCGCCGGGCGTGCCCTCGGACTGCACGGCGCCACGGGTCACGACGCCGTAGCGGTCGAGCAGCAGTCCGGCCGAGACCGTCGCTCGGCGGGATGCCGTGGTCGATGCCTCCGCTGTGCCGTCAGAGGGGAGAAGCGACCAGCGTCCGCCGGTGACTGTCGGCCGCGGTACCGGGTTGCCCGTGAACGACACACCGCGGAAGGTCCGCGCCCGCGGGGCGCGCCGCACCGACTTGTGCGCCTGCGACCCGCCCGTCAGCAGTGTTCGCACCGGCGCGAACGTGTCGTTGGTCACGCGCCCCGCCCAGGTCAGGTTCCACAGTGCCTCGAGCACAGACTGCTCGTTCTCGGCTCCGGCCATCTCCTTCAGCTGTGCGGCGAAGTACGCGCCGCCCCGTTCGAGCGCCGCGAGCAGCCCGGCCTCGAGAGAGTCAGAGGCGATCTCGCTGTCGATCTCGGGCAGCGTGAGGGGCGCCAGATCGGCGGGATGCAGTGACACCCACCCGTCGCGCCCCGGCAGCGTGCCGTGCCCGGCCCAGATCACCTCACCGCTCGCGGTGAGTTCGTCGAGCAATGCGGGGGAGTAATCGCGCACGCGCGAGGGCAGCACCAGCGATTCCCACGCGCTCGCGGGGATCGGCACGCCGGCCAGCTGCTCGACAACCGCGAGTACGCCGTCGATGCCTTCGAGCGGCCGGGTGAGGTGCTGCCAGTCGGGGAGGAAGCGCGCATACGCCTCGGGTGCGACCGGTTCGACGCTGCCGCGGATCGCGGCGAGCGAGCGCATCCGCAGTCGCCGCAGCACCTCAGTGTCGCACCATTCGTTCTCGATCGCGGTTCCGGCGGCATCGGGCAGGAAGTATCCGCTCGTCACCCGACCGGACTGCTCGAGCCGCTGCAGCGTGTGCCGGGCGACAGCGGTGCCGAGACCGAAGCGGGCGGCGACGGCATCCGTCGTGAACGGCCCGTGCGTGCGCGCGTGACGAGAGACGAGGTCGCCGAGCGGATCGGTGACCGGCTCGAGGAACGCGACGGGGATGCCGGTCGGCAGCGCCGCGCCGAGCGCGTCGCGAAGGCGTGCTGCATCTTCGATGGCGGCGACGCGCGGAATGCCCGCGATCGTCACGGGGATCGCCCGGCGGGCTGCGATGAGCGCGTCGAGATGGGCCTGGGCGTCAGGGGAGGCTTCGTCTCGCTGTGCTCGCTCAGCCCGTTTCGTCTCGCTGCGCTCGCTCAACGATCCGCTGGATGGAGGTGCGGAGGTGGAGGTTTCCGGGGAGGCTTCGTCTCGCTGTGCTCGCTCAGCCCGTTTCGTCTCGCTGCGCTCGCTCAACGA
>NZ_JBQDVP010000032.1:7548-29509 GCF_052102115.1 Microbacterium sp. | reverse complement strand
CTTCGTCTCGCTGTGCTCGCTCAGCCCGTTTCGTCTCGCTGCGCTCGCTCAACGACCCGCGAGGGGACGGGAGGTCGTTCGTATGGTCGTTGAGCGGAGGCTGCAGGCCGGAGTCGAAACGGGTTGAGCGAGCGTCAGCGAGTCGAAGCCCCACATCCGCACCCTCGCCCTCCAACCGCTCCGCGACCTCGGCGGCGTCCAACGGGCCGAGGGTTCGCAGCAGGTCTGCCACGCCCTCGAGGCCTCGGGCGTGCCGCTCCGGATCCAGCCGCTGCGCCTCGCGTTCGAACTGCGCGATGACGTCGGGATCGAGCAGCTCGCGCATCTCGACAGTGCCGAGCAGTTCGCCGAGCAGCGCGGGGTCGACCGACAGCGCAGCGGCACGGCGCTCGGCCAGCGGCGAATCCCCCTCGTACATGAACGCGCCGACGTACCCGAACAGCAGGTCGCGTGCGAACGGCGACGGTTGTGCCGGCTCGGTCTCCACCAGCCGTACGCGCCGCTCGGCGATCGCCGTGGTGAGCCGGCGCAGCGACGGCAGGTCGTAGACGTCCTGCAGCACCTCGCGCAGGGTCTCGAGGATCACGGGGAACGTCGGATGCCGCCTGGCCACCTCGAGCAGTTGCGCTGAGCGCTGCCGCTGCTGCCACAGAGGTGTGCGCTTGTTCGGGTTCATCCGCGGCATGAGCAGTGCCCGCGCGGCGCACTCGCGGAACCGGGAGGCGAACAGCGCCGAGCCGCCGACCTCTTCGGTGACGATGTGCTCCATCTCGTCGGCGTCGAAGACGAACAGGTCGGCTCCGGGCGGTTCGGCATCAGCATCCGGAATCCGCACGATGATGCCGTCGTCACTCGCCACCGCCGATCCCTCGACGCCAAGGCGTTCGCGGATGCGCGCATTGACGGCCAGCGCCCACGGCGCGTGCACCTTCATGCCGTACGGAGAATGCAGGATGACGCGCCAGTCGCCGACTTCGTCGCGGCCGCGCTCGACCGTGAGGTTGCGGTCGGTCGGCAGGGTGCCGGTGGCTTCGCGCTGCTCTCGCAGATGCGCGAGCAGGTTGGCGCGCGCCTGCTCATCGAGCCCGGCCTCGATGAGGCGCTGCGCGGCCTTCTCCGTCGGCGCAGCATCCACCTCGCGGGAGAACGCGCCGAGCGCTTCGCCGAGCTCATACGGCCGGCCGATGCCATCGCCATGCCAGAACGGCACCTTGCCCGGCTGTCCGTATGCGGGGATCACGTTCACGCGGTCGTGGGTGATCTCGGAGATCCGCCAGCTCGTCGTGCCGAGGGTGAAGACGTCGCCGACGCGCGACTCGTAGACCATCTCCTCATCGAGCTCGCCGACGCGGCGGCCCGCGCCCTCACCCGCGACGAACACGCCGAACAGCCCGCGGTCGGGGATCGTGCCGCCGCTGGTGACGGCGATCCGCTGTGCACCAGGGCGACCGGTGAGGGTGCCGGCATCCCGATCCCAGACGAGGCGCGGGCGGAGTTCTGCGAACTCGTCGGAGGGGAAGCGCCCGGCCAGCAGGTCGAGGGTCGCCTCGTATGCCGAGCGCGGCAGCGACTGGAAGGGCGCCGATCGCCGCACGGTCTCGAACCAATCCTCGACGTTGATCGCGTCCAGTGCGCAGGCGGCGACGGTCTGCTGGGCGATGATGTCGAGAGGGTTGCGAGGCACGGCGATCGCCTCGATCTTGCCCGCCAGCATCCGCTCGGTGACGATCGCGGTGTGCAGCACGTCGCCGCGGTGCTTGGGGAAGAGCGCGGCCCGGCTCACCTCGCCGACCTGATGACCGGCCCGGCCGACGCGCTGCAGACCGGATGCCGCCGACGGCGGGGCCTCGACCTGGATGACGAGATCCACAGCCCCCATATCGATGCCGAGCTCCAGGCTGCTGGTCGCGACGACGCAGCGCAGGATGCCGGACTTCAGCTCCTCTTCGACGAGCGCCCGCTGCTCCTTCGAGACGGACCCGTGATGCGCCTTGGCGAGGACCGGGTCGGCGCCGGACGTCGAACCGGCCTGCGCCATCATCGCGGCGGGCGGCGGCGCAGTCGGGTTCGGCAGGGGAACGCCGATCCGCTCGGAGTAGATCTCGTTCAGCCGCCCGGTGAGCCGCTCGGCGAGACGTCGTGAGTTCGAGAACACGATCGTCGAGCTGTTCTCGAGGATGCGGTCGACGATCGCCTCTTCGACATGCGGCCAGACCGACCCGGTGACCTCGGTGTACTCGGCATCCGCGTCATCCGTCGACGGGGCCCCGGGCGGCGGCGGGGGATTGGTCATGTCCTCCATCGGGACCGACACCGACAGCTCGAACGTCTTCGAGGCCTTCGGCGCGACGATCTCGACCGGCGCCGAGCCGCCGAGGAACCGCGCCACCTCGTCGATGGGGCGTACGGTCGCCGACAGGCCGATGCGCTGGGCGGGCGTCTCCGTTCCCGCGGCCCGCCGCAGAGCTTCCAGACGCTCCAGACTCACCGCGAGATGCGCGCCGCGTTTGGTCGCCGCGACCGCGTGCACCTCGTCGATGATCACCGTGTGCACGCCGCGCAGCGTCTCGCCGGCGCGGCTGGTGAGCATGAGGTACAGCGATTCGGGGGTCGTGATGAGGATGTCGGGCGGGTTCGAGACGAGCTTGCGGCGATCGCTCGAGGTGGTATCGCCCGAGCGCACGCCGACAGTCACACCGGGAGCGGGGATGCCGAGACGGCGAGCCGACTGGCCGATGCCGACCAGAGGCGAGCGCAGGTTGCGCTCGACGTCGACGCCGAGCGCCTTCAGCGGCGAGATGTACAGGATGCGGGTGCCCGCGGCATCCGCATCTCGAGCCTTCTCGCGGAACACGCTGTCGATCGCCCAGAGGAACGCCGACAGCGTCTTGCCCGATCCGGTCGGGGCGACCACGAGCGCGTGCTTGCCCGCCGAGATCGCGTCCCAGGCACCTGCCTGCGCGTTCGTGGGCGCGGCGAAGGCACCACGGAACCAGTCCTGCGTCGCAGGCGTGAAGCGGTCGAGCACATCGGGCACCACTCCATCATGCGCGCTACCGGGGACATCGGGTCGACTCTCGCTCTCGACAATGCGGGCGGGTGGGTGGATGGTGGTGTCATGGCTGAGCACACGACGAATTACCAGGGCACCTTCATCGAGGCATCCGAGGACTGCCCGATCGATCACGGCGCCGAGCCGCCGATCGCCGAGAACCAGTCGATCGCGGCGCTGCACTATCGCCTCATCGCGGAAAAACCCTACGGGCGCACCTCCGACGACGTGATCTTCGAAACGCATGCTCTGCGCAAGGGCATCGATCCGGCCGACGCCGATGCCCGCGCGGAGTTCTTCTCGAACGGGCAGCCCTGCCTGCGCTCTTCTCCGCTCGGCAAGCGCTACGGCTGGGGTACGCACCATGACGCCGAGGGCCGCGTAGCCCTGGTGCCGCGTGACTCCGAAGAGTATGCGGCGCTCGTCGCCGATGCATCGCTCGCGCACACGAAGGCGATGCGCAGCAGCCGGGCGAAGTAGTCGCGATCGCGGAGATCACGCCTCAATCGCCAATCGGATGCCGCGTCGCTCCCGAACCGCCGGAGCAGATACCCGCGCGGGTCGCGCGAGGAGCGGCTCGAGCACACCATGCGCCATCTCGAGCCACGTCCACAGCCGTGTCGAGGTCAGACGAGTGCGACGACGCAGCGTCCAGAGCACGAGTTCGTCGTCGTCGATCTCAACGTTCCATCCGCTCGGCAGCACGCCGGCGATGATGCGAAGCGCGACCCGAGCACCGTCGCCCGGGCGGAGCGCGAATGCGGCCCACGTGATGCGAGACGTATACGCGGTCTCATCCGTGATGGCCCGGGCCCGCACACTCTGACCGACTTCGAACCCGGTGGGCCCCGGAACACCGAACCACCCCACCAGCGTCTGGCGGTCATACTGCCGGAACACCGCGGGAGAGCGACGCGCGGCCACCTCACGTTCGAACAGGAGACCGCGCTCTTGTGCGAACCTCCGCAGACGGCGCGCGCTCACCACGGCAGCCCGAGCCATCCGTGCGGCGCGAGCACGATCTCGCGCATCGACCCGTCGGCGGCGATGAACAGCAGCGTCGACGTGACCGGCGTCGTTCCCCAGCTCGGCAGCACGCCGGGCAGGAAGCGATCGACGATCACGACAGCCTGGCCAGAGGGCGCCGTCGCTGCATCGACCAGACCGCCCTCGGCCGGGTTCGAACCGAGCACCTCGCCGCTGACAGCATCCACGACGGTGATCTGTCGATCGTCGGTTCGCGCGTTCCGGGCATGATCGACGACGGCGTAGCCGCCCCGGGTACCGAGCGGCTCGGCGACAGCCTTGCCGTCGGGGAACACATCGTCGTCCCACTGCGCGTCCCCGCACCCGAGAGGGATCGGCTCCACGAGGACCGACTGCGCGACGAATCCGGGGCTGACGAAGGTCTCGGCTCCGAGCGACACCCCAGAGCCGTCATCGTTCAGGCGAGTGAGACGCTTGCCGGGCGTCCCCGGCGGGCTCCCCGATGGCACTCCAAATCCGAGAACCTCGCGGTCGGCCGGCATCCGATCCACTGTTACCGCCTCGTCGTCGCTCTCCGCATAGCCGTGGCCCGTCCACGCGAGCACGCACTCCCATGTTTCGTACGTGCGGGCGTCCACGTCGGCGGCCTCCAGCGTGTCGAGCACGATTTTGCGAACGACCCCCTCCTCCGGATTGACCATGATCGCCCCTTCTGACCGGCTGAAGGCGAACGTCGTCGTGAGCCCATCGAACTCGCCGAGGCCGGGGATGTCCGCTTCCGTCGCCACTGTCGAACCGTCGGCGAGAGCGATCACGCGGAGGCCGAACGTCGTCTCGAGGTATGCGTACTTTTCGCCGGCCGCGATCATGCGGGTGAGGGATGCGCCCTCACCATCGAGTCCGTGTTCCCAGATCGTCTCGCCGGTGTCGAGGTCGAACGCCGCGATCCGGCCGTCGTGGTGCCACGGTGACAAGAACCCGACGCCCGAGAACCCGTTGTCGTCGTACGCGATGATGACCGCGTCGCGTCCGTCGATCTGTGCGAACAGCAGCCCCTGGCCGACGCGGGCGGCAGTGGAGATCATCGGGCCGGGCACGATGAAGAACACCGCGACGAAAGCCGCCACGAGCAGCAGGACGACCCCGATCCCGATCCGTTTCATCACCATCCGAGGAACGCCCTTTCACCGATCACCGACGAGCGGATGCCGTGGGCCGTCGCCACGATCAACAGCCCCTGGTAGCTGTCGTTCGTCGAGAGCATGACGACGTGGCCGTTGGCACTGACGGTGACGGCGGAGGCGCTGCTCTCGCCCTCGACCATGCCGAGCAGGCGCCCGGTTTCGAGGTCGCCGGCCTGGAACACGTAGGGAGAGTCGGATGCTGTTGATTCGTAGGTCTGCGTCACGGCGAATCCGCTCTGCCACCCTGCGGCGAACCCGGTGCCGTCCTCGAGCAGGACCTCCCTGTCCCAGCCGTCGTCGACCCACACCGGGGAGATGTTCTGCCCGTCGGGCGTCGGCGCCGACGCGTCGGTCTGCTCCCAGGCATCCGGCGAGAATACCGACCCGGCGTCGTCCGAGACGCCCAGCCGGTCGGTCCATCGTGCGGCGAGATCAGCGGGTGCCGGCACTGCTTCCCGTCCGTCATCGGGGATGCTGAGAACTGCGCCGTTCGCATTCAGCAGCACGACGGCTTCTGCCGTGGCATCCCAGACATAGGCGTCGATCGAGGCGATGTAGTCCTCGCCGAGACCGGCGACCTCATCGTCGCGGGCGACGATCTCACCCGTCGCGGCATCCAGGATCAGCAGTCCTGCCGCGCTCGCGATGTACGCGTATTCCGGTCCCATCCCGAGGATCCGTGCCTCGGTGCCACCGAACTCGGCGAACAGCAGCGTGTCCCATATGCGCTCGCCGGTGTCGAGATCGAAAGCTTCGGCCTGGGTGCTGAAGCCCATCGATTCGATGCGGAAGAGGTCGAGGTGTCCGATGGTGTCGTTCTTGTAGACGACCACGGCGACGCTGCGTCCATCGACCTCGGCCGTCGCGATCGCGTTGGAGGGTTCGCTGTGGGCGGGTCCGTGAGTCGCCGCGACCATCGCGATGAACCCGGCGATCACCGCGGCGATCACGGCGATCACGATCAGCACGCCCCAGACGGCCCGGCGCCGATCAGTACGTGGATCTGTGCTCGTCATGAGGCCCTCCTCCCGCGTCGTGAAAGGCTATGCGGCGCGGCGCGCTACCGATCACGGATCGTGATCGCCCGAGGCGGCCCCCTCAGTGCTGTGGCCAGTCGATGACCAGGGTGCGCGTCTTTCCCGGGCGCACGGGGTCGTAGTGCAATGGAAGCTTCTGGCCCGTCTCGATCCCGCGAGAGCCGGCGGCAGCCGTCTGCGTGAACCAGCGCTGATCACCCTGCTGATCGGTGAAGCGCATCGTCACGCGGTAGCGCGCGAGATGCTCCCGGTAGAACGTGCGCACCTCGGTCACGGTGGCCTGTGTGCGTACCCCCGTGGCACGCGTGCGCGAGTGACGTCGAGCTTTCCGTGCACGATGCTGCGTGACGAGCACCGGGGAGAGGAACAGCGTCACGCCTCCGGCGAGCATCAGCAGTCCCCAGAACGCCGGCGCGAGGCCGTGCCCAGGGGCGAGCGCGCCGGCGGCGATCGCACCGAGACCGGCGCCTGCCAGCCACGATCCGGGCAGGCGCGGAAGTGCGGACGATTCCTCTTCGCCGCGTTGCTGGGCCGTCGTGAGATCGATGGCCACGGCGCCGAGGCTGACGAAGATGCTGATGTTGAAGGCGACGATCGCCGAGGTCAGGAGGTCTCGGTCTCCCTGGAGCATGCCCACCCACCACGCCGCGGCCAGCGCAGCGAAGACAACGACCAGCGTCCATGCGGAGAGTGTGACGCTGCGTGCGCCTGTCGCGGTGCCCCACGGGCGCCGGGCGGGATCGTGCATGCTCATCGTGTGCCTCCTCGTTCTGAGGACTCTACGAGCAGGGTGTCGCTCCCGATCACGCGTTCGGGTGCGGCCTGGCTCAGCGAACAGCGGGCGGAATCGGCGCCCACGCCGTCGCCAGCGTGCCCCAGATGATGGGGGAGTACCGCGGATCCCCGGTCTCTGTCCAACGGCGGCGCTGGGCGCGCTGCCAGGCACCGAGAGCGCGCACGGGATCGGATGCTTCGTGTGCCGTGTTCACGGCCAGGATCGCCTCTGCCAGCATCCCCTCGGCACGATCGCTCAGTGCCGGCACGAATCGGCGGAGCCCCGCTTCGGTCGGCAGCGTCCAGCGCGTCGCTGTCACGTACTCGGCCCCTCGCGCGACGAACGCGGCGACGAGCCCGGTGGGCTCGGCGAAACGCATGTCGCTGCCCGAGTCGCATGCGATCAGGGCGACGCGGTTCGGGGCGCGCAGCGGCGCGAGTCCGGCAGCGCCCAGGGCGATGTCGGCGGCCGAGTACGGCCGGTGGGTGCCGACGGGCGCGGTGAGCCCCGGCGCATCCGCCCGATCAGAGAGATGCATCCGCGCATCCAGCGCGTGTGTCGACGACGTGACGTGCCCGACGTACAACAACCGCCCGGCATCGTGCACGGCACCGGACAGCGAGAGGCGATCCATATCGCGACGACGGAACGCCGCCTCAGGCGACGCGGCGGCGGGGCGCACCCGGTCACCGAGCACGGCGACCATCTCGGCCAGCGGGGCGCCGGAGGCGACCGGGCCGAGCACACTGCCCAGCTCGCTCGACGAGGCGAACCCGGGAACGGCAGGATCCAGCACGGCGGCGACCGTCGATCCCGGATGCCACGTCGACACCTCGCGTGCCGGGTCGTTGCGCAGCGTGGCCGGCAGCAGCACGGACGTGTCGACCATGTCGATGCCGCGCTCGCCACCGGATGAGCTCATGAGCTCCCAGGGCAGCTGAGCAGTCGACGGCGAGAGCTGTATGCGCAGGTGCGGTCGGCGTCCGGCGGCCTCCAGCGCGTTCAGCTCGAGGCCGAGCCACTGCGGGATGAGCGCCGAGGTGAGCAGTTCCGCCAGATGCTGCTCGCGCTCGAGGTCGAGCATCGGGCCGTCTGTCAATGCCCGCTGGAGGGCCTGCTCGCCGGTCTCGCCGGGGAGCGGCGTGGGCAGCGCTTGCGCGAGGGCATCGAGCGCCGGCGCGACCAGCGCCCGCTCGATCACGGTCATACGCGGAGAATCGCGTTGGTGGTCCCAGATCCAGTTGACGAAGAGATCATCACCGTCGACGTATCGCAGTCGCGCGACCGGCTGCTGATCATCGGGAAGGTCGGTGAGCACGACCGCTTCGTCGAACCGTCGGCCCGACGCGAGCGGACCGAGGTGCTTCATGTCACGCCAGTTCTTCGGCGAACGCCACTTCACCATCCGGCGACCACCGTCTCCGAGCGCACCGCGACGTCGTACTCCGCCTCGGCGATGCGAATCCATGGCTCCAGAGCGGGTTCTGATCCGGGAATCGGCATGACGCGCGGCGGCGGCGCGAAACGCAGCGGTACGGGGGCGGCGATCTCCCCGATGAAGCCGGATGCCGCGGCGGGGAGCACCAGGTCGATCTGTGAATCGGGCTCCGCCGGAGGCGTCGGATCGGGGAAGAGCTCCGTGACCGGCGCGAGAGGAGCATCTTCCGGGTCGGAGTCGGACAGCCGCGCTTCGATCGACTCGGCCTGCAGCGTCGCAGAAGCCGAGGCGTTCTCGATGAGCGCGAACAGCACCTCGGCGTCGCCGAGTGTCACCGCGAGTCGGAATGCCAACTCACGGGCAGGTGCGGAAACCTGCAGGCTCCAGCGTTCGCGGACCGGGCCCGGCGTGAAGTCGGCACGCAGCGCCTCCGTCGCCAGCAGCACGGGGATGGCCAGGTCGAGCCCACGGCGCAGCCGCTCCATGCGCTTCTTCGACAGCGGAGTGAAGCTCGCCCATTCCGCCTGCATCTCCGCACGTCGCAGGTCGACACGGCAGCGCTCGTAGGCCGAGCGCGTCAGCTCGCGCGCGGCGAGGTAGGCCTCATCCGCGAGCGCGAACTTGCCGCGCTTCGACTCGGCATCGCCGAGGAAGCCGTACGCCTCGCGACGGTCGTGCACCGCACCATCCGTGCCGAGCTCGTCGATGAGAGTGCGCAGCGTCTTCGCCGCCAGCGCCGGATTCCCGATCTGGAGGTACGCGGCCGCAGCGCCCATGCGGCTCGCCGTCTCGCGGGTGACGAGATCGCCCTCGCGCGCGAGGATGGCGGCCTCGCGGAACAGATCGCCCGCCTCCTCGTGCCGCCCCTGCTGCATCGCCGAGCGGGCGCGGTTCTCCAGGGTGATCTGACGGGTGACGAGGTCGCCCTCCGGGTCCTGCATCCCGTGCGCCAGCTCGATGAACTCATTGGATGCGACCATATCGCCGGTCTGCTGCGCGATCGCTCCGAGCGTGAGGTAGGGATGCGCGGCCAGCGCCGGGTCCACGCGCGCCGCGAGGTCGAGGGCGGCTCTTGCGTCGGCTTCGGCGTCCTGCAGCCTGCCGGTGAACAGGAGCAGTGACGAGCGGACGTTGTGCACCTGGAATCGCATGAGGTCGGCCTGGCCGATGTCGCCGTGCGCGTCGAGCATGGCGAGCGCTTCATCCGCCTGGACGAGCGCCTCTTCCAGATGATCGCTCTGGGCGAGGATCTGCGTGCGGGAGACCATGCCATTGACGATCACCGTGCGCGTTCCGCGTTCGTCGCCGACTTCTTCGACCAGCGCCGCGCCGATGCTGAGTGCTTCGTCGATGAGCCGAAGCGCCTCATCCAGTTCGGCCCGGTAGTCGTGCATGCCGGAGAGGTTGATCAGTGCTCGCGCGCGCAGATCACGGGCCTCGACCTCGTCGCTGCCCTCGGTGCGCGCGATCGCCTCGCGCAGCATCCGGGCGCCCGCATCGGTGTCGCCGCGGCCCAGGAGCTTTGCGCCGTCGTTGTTGAGATCGCGCACCGGAATCCACGGCTCGCTGGTCGGGACCCGGCCGCGGACGTGCCGCGCGGCGTCAGCGTCGCCGTCGGTCATTCGCCCGCCGCGCGCTCTGCGAGACTCGCTCGCGGATCGTCGAGCCGGTCGACGGCGTGCTCGCGCACGGCATCGCGATCCTCGTCGCGCTCCGCTGGGCCGGGCACCGCTGCGAGCACCGGGTCGCGCACCCAGAGCGTGCGCTCGTCAAGCGGCAGCAGAGCCGTGGATGCTGCGACCTCGGTCGATCCGGTGAACGCGCTGCCGTCCCCGTGCAGCGGCACGTCGATGTCGAGCGCGTGCGGCCCGAAGCGCGCCCAGAGCTCGGCCGTCGCACCGGGAACCGCCGCGACCGACACATGCAGGTGCGGGACGCCGTCCACGTGCCGCAGCGACCACTGCGCGTCGCTGTCGGCCGCGACCGTCTGCGGAGGGACGTCGGCCCAGCGGACGGGGGCGGTGCCGTGGCCGATCTCGATGCCGTCGCCGACCTGTGTTCGGGTGCCAGCGGCGAGGGCCCAGTCCTCGGGTGCGGGGATCACCGCCGGGTTCAGAGCGATGCCGTGGTCGTCGGCGAGTGCAGCAAGCGCGTCGACGACCACGACTGCGTCGGAGCGAAGCTGCGGTGGAACCGCGGTCAGAGCCGACGGGGCGTCCACGGCGTCGTGCAGCGCACGCTCGACGGCATCCTCATCGTCCAGCAGATGCGCCACGGCGTGGGCGGCGAGCACTGTCTCGGCGGCGAGGATCGGACCGTTCAGCGCCGGCGTGTACACCCCGGCGGGCCACCAGTGGCTCGCCCAGGTCAGGGCGGCGAGGCGATGGGCGGCGTCGACGAGTTCGGCGTCCTCCGGCAGGGGCAGCGAGGTCTCGTCTGCTGTGCGGATGGCGGCGGCGATGTCCTCGCCGTAGATTTCGGCGAGCCAACCGGATGCTTCCGACGGACTGTGGATCTCGGCATCCGGGAAGCGCTCGTCAGAGGCAGCATCCCAGGACAGCAGTGCGCCGCGCGCCTCGATCATCGCCGTGCGGATCTCGGCGCGGTCGCCGCGCGACGCCGTGCGCGAGAGGTTCGCCGCACCGTCGTCGATGTGGACCCACACGCTCATGCCGCTCCCTCCGCGCTGCGTCCGATCGCGAGTTTCAGCCGGTGCCGCTGGTCCATGACGACCGAGCGGAGACTGCCGTCCAGCGTGTCCCACAGCTCGCCACCGGGTGTCTGCACGCCGCGCAGCTCGCGTCCGTGCAGGCGCACCCAGAGTCGGCGCAGGTAGCTTTCCCGCACGGCGTGCACGTCATCGCGGATCGCTGCAGGGACGCCGCTGGTGTCGGCGGGGAGTCGCCGCACCCGTCGTACGTATGCCTCCCGTTCCCACCGCCCGCGAAGGAGCCGGTGCGCGGTGGTCGGTCGCAGCAGGTCGACGGGCTCGAGCGCGCGGCTCGCTTCGGCGCCCAGCAGCATGACGACCCGACTCTGCTCATCGGCGAGCTCCCACGGCTGGGCCGTGCGCAGGATCTCGTCGGCCAGCACCTCGTCGGCATCCAGATCGACATCCGCCGCCGAGCTGCCCGAGAGCACGGCGAACAGCCGCTCGAAAACCGAGCGGTCGAAGGGGCGGGGGAGTGCGCGCTTGGATGCCGTCGCCCCGAGCTCCGGCATCGCCGGGAGTTCGAGCACGGTGAGGCCGAGCATCCGTGCGGCATCCGGGTCGTCCAGGGTGGATGCCGCCGCGCTGCCTGCGCGCGCGTCGACGAGACCGTCGACGTCGGGGGTCGCGTCCGTGCCGCAGGTGTTCAGGACTTCGACGGTGAGCGTTTCGGCATCCGCACGCGTTTCCTCCGGGCGTCGGCGAGAATGCCAAGCCGACACGAGTTCGCCATGCAACTGATCCGCCTCGGCCGGATTCTGCACGATCTCGCGGATCCGCGCCATGAGACTCTCGCCGCCGGCCTGCGCGATCTCCAGTACCGCGTCCATCGCCATCTGCTCGGATGACGCATTGTCCGGCGCGCCGAGGGTTCTGGCCAGCTCGAAGCAGCGCTGGAAGTACTTCTCCTGCGGGTTGCCGTCCGTGATGCGCAGTGCGCGACGAGCGCTCTTGAGGACGAGGAACCACTGCACGGTCGCGATGAGTGTGTCGTCGGCGTCAGCGATGCGGGCGACGAGTTCGTCGGCGGCATCCGGCGTGAGCGCGAATCCGGCGAGATGCGGGTTCTGGACCGGGCGGATGACCAGCGGATCGAGCAGGAGCTTGACCGTGCGGGCAAGCGGACGCCCCGTGCCGTTGCTCAGAGGTGCGACGGCCTCACCGAGAGCAGCCCAGCCCCGCCAGATCGCGGTCATGCGCGGGACGGTCTCCGTCGCAGGCCCATCCGGGTCGACGGAGGGCGACGGCGTGGACGGACTCATGATTGTCAACCTTATCGACGCGCACGAACTCATAGCGCTTCGCTGAAGAACCCGGAACGGCCGATCGTCGACTGGGACAGCTCGCCGCCGGGCGTGATCATGATCAGGTCGGTGGTGCTGAGCATCGGCGCCTCGAGCATCACGATGCTCGATCCGGAAGCGGCCGTCATCCCGCCGCTGGCCGCTTCAGGAACCTGGATCTCGTCGATGGTGCGTCCGGTCGTGAGGCTCACCGTGCTGATCCGGTAGTCATACACACCCCAACGGCGATAGGTCTGCTGCTGAATGACGATATATCCGGTGCCGACCGCCTCAGGGAGTTCTCGGCCGTAGCCGTCGTCGTAGACCGTGAGATCCGAGTTCCGATGCACGATGGGATCGACCACGATCGTCGTCTTCGTATCGATATCGTCCGCGCCGACGCGGCCGAGCTCGGTGTGCGGACCGTCCTCGTCCCCGACGGAGAGGATGCCGTCTTCGACGAAGACTGACCCTTCTCCGCTGGACGCGGTGTTCTCCGTGCCACTGGGGGAGGCATCGTCCACAGTCCAGGCATCCGAAATCTCTTCCGACGGCTGCTGCTGCTCGTCGGAAGAGCCGTCGTCGAGGCACAGCGCGTGGATACCGTCAGGCGAAGTGACGTACACGAACCCGCCATCAATACCCAGCACACTCTCCTCCGTGAACGCCGCCGGTGACGTCTCGACGTCCCAGAGATGATTTCCACTTCCCAGATCGACCGCGGCGACGCGCTGCGTCTCCATCCCGAACGCCATCTGCAGCAGCCCTCGCGGGCCGACGCGGTTGTACGAGATGATCGCGACCTCTTCTCCGTCGATCTCGGTGATCGCGGCGACGCGGGAGATCTCCGAGTACTGCACCGGGAAGGCGAGGATCCAGATGCCGCCGAAGAACGCGACGAGATAGGTCGTCGTTCTTCGCAGAAACGGATCCGACTCTTGCGGCTTCCTCTGCCCTCGGCTGCGCCGAAACACGAGTCGCGGCGTCGCCAGCATGAAGTACACGGCGTACAGCACGAGGATGACGAGCCAGTCGTTGTACCCGCGCGTCGAATGGTTCGACGTCAAGGCGGTCCAGATCCACAGGGCGGCGAGCACGGCAGCACCGGCGGCCAGCGCCCAACGTCCGATGGAGAACCACGGGAGCGTGCGCCACGTGCGCGCTCCCGTGCGCCCGATGTCGCGTGACGAGCCGGTCTCATCCATCTGGTGAGAGTATCTTCCTGAATTCGCTCCCGATCACGGACTCTCGTGTTGGTGCATCACCCCGTCGGCGTCGAGCTCGAGCGTCAGATCGAGGTCCAAGCGCGCCAGGAACGCATCGTCGTGACTGACGATGAGCACCGCACCGCGATAGGCGCGCAGCGCCTCCACTACCTGATCCACGGTGTCGAGATCGAGGTTGTTCGTCGGTTCGTCCAGCACCACCAGGTGCGGGGCCGGGTCGGCGAGCAGCAGCGTTGCCAGTGCCGTCCGGAACCGCTCGCCGCCGGACAGAGTGCCCACCGGACGATCCGTCGTGTCACCGCGGATGAGGAATCGTGCCAGCCGGTTGCGCAGCTCCTTCTCGGGGATCTCCGGCGCGGCCTGCGTCACGTTCTCGATCACCGAGCGCGCCTCATCGAGCCCGTCGATCCGCTGCGGCAGGTACCCGATCCGGTCGGTGTGCGCCGTCGCCTCCGGTTCTCCGGTTGCCGTCGGTGCGTCAGAGCCGACGAGCCGCTGCAGCAGCGTCGTCTTTCCCACGCCGTTGCCGCCGACGAGGGCGACCCGCTCGGGGCCCTGCACCGTCCACGACTTCTCGGCGTCGCTGAGCGTCGCGATCCGTCGGCTTCGAGCCACGCCGGGATCAGGGAGTTCGATCTTCATCGACGCGTCGCCGCGCACCCGTCGACCGGCCGTATCGAGCGCGGAACGCGCTTCGGCTTCTTTCTCCGCGACCTCGCCGCGGAGCTTTCCCGCTGACACCTGTGCCTCCATCTTGCGGCCGTTGGCGATGATCTTCGGCACCCGCTTCTCGACGAACGCCTTGTTGGCCACACGTGCACGACCGGCGAGCTTCGTCTCGGCCTCGATGCGCTGCCGTTTCTCTTTCTTGAACGCCTGCTTCGCATCGCGTTGGGCCTGAAGCGCGGCGTTCTGCTCGGCATCCAGCCAGGTGCGCCACTCCGAATAGGGGCCGCCGAACACACTGAGCGTGTGCGCGTACAGCTCGGCCGTCTCATCCATCAGCTCGAGGAGCGAGACGTCGTGGCTCACGACGATGAGCGTTCCCTTCCAGGCGCGCACCATCGCGGCGAGCCGGGCGCGGGCGTCGCGATCGAGGTTGTTGGTCGGCTCGTCGAGCAACGTGATCGGCGCTCGCCGCAGGCGGATGCCGGCAATGGCGACGAGCACGGCTTCACCCCCGGACAACTCTCCGACGCAGCGGTCGACGAACAACGGGTCGAGGCCCGCCTCGGCCAGAGCGACCTCGGCGCGCGCCTCGATATCCCAGTCGTCGCCGACTGCGTCGAAGTGCGCAGGGTCGACGTCTCCTGCCGCGATCGCGCGCACCGCGTCGAGCGCACCCGCGATGCCGAGGAGCTCGGCGACCCGCCGATCCGTGTCGAGCGTGAGCTGCTGCGGAAGGTGTGCGACCTCGCCGGTGGTCATGATCGCGCCCGAGGTGGGGTCGAGATCACCGGCGATCAGGCGCAGAAGCGTGGATTTTCCCGAGCCGTTGCGGCCGACGAGGCCGGTTCGGCCGGTGTTGAACGATCCGGTGAGACCGTCGAGGGCGGTGGAACCGTCGGGCCAGGTGAATGTGAGTCGGTCGAGGGTGACCGAGGAATGGGTGGTCGGTGCTGACATGCGAGTCTCCGGGGTGCGAAAGCACTGACACCGGTCACCGGATCACGCCGAGAAGGCGGAGGTGAAGCCGTTGAGGAAGGGTCGTGTCAGCGCGCGGAAAGAGGGGCGCGGAGGCAACGACTCAGATCAATGAACTTCCAAACACGGCGGACGGGACACGTAGAGAATACTCGGGCGTGTCGCGGGGCGCAACAGTCGGGCGTGTCGTGATATCCGTCGCGCGGGGGATGCCGGTGGGCGATCGAACTCGTACCGTGGAAGCATGGCCGACGATCACATAAGTGGCAACGAGATGCGTCAACGCATGAGCTGGGGTGCCGGCATCGCCATCGGGATGGGCGTGGGCGTCGCGATGGGGTCGGCGTTCGAGAACATGGGTCTCGGAATCGCGCTCGGCGTCGCGGTCGGCGTGCTCTTCGCGATCGTGCTCGGCGCAGCCGGCAGACGGAAGCCGCGCGGGGGCGTCGCTGACGCCGGCCCGGAATCGGACGGCCCGGATGCCAGTGGCCAGGACGACCCGGATGCTGATGAGCCCGGTCCCGGCGGCCCGCCGTCAGTCCGCTGACTCGTCCAACCAGCTGTCCAGGAACACGCGCACGTCCTGCAGTTCTTCTTCGGAGACGCTGTGGGTGAGCCCGGGGTACACGCGTCCGGTGAGGTCGGCACGTTCGGGCAGCCACTGGGCGGTGTGATCGACGAGCGGCTGGGGGATGACGTCGTCGTTCGTGCCGCGACCCCAGAAGACCCGCGGTCGCAGCTCACGCAATGATTCGTCGGCGGGCAGGTCGCCCGGGGTGGCGTACCCGCTGAGAGCGACGATCGCACCGAAGCGCGCGGCATCCAGTCGCATCGCCTGGATCGACACTGCCGCGCCCTGCGAGAACCCGAGCAGGGCGATCTTCGGAGCGTCGGCGGCCTCGGCATCCAGCCAGCGCAGCAGGGCCTGGGCGGCCTCGGTCACGCCATCGGGATGCCGTCCCTCCAGCGCCTCGATCGGGTACCACGACCGCCCGGGCGCCGGCCACGGCGGAGTGAGGGGAGCGGCGACGGATGCGACCGCGATCCCATCGGGCAGGAACGGCCGCAGCGCGAACAGATCGTTCTCGTCGGAACCGTAGCCGTGCAGCATCACCACGAGCGGCAGGCCCTCGCGTACCTCAGGGGCCCAGCGGGTCGCAGTGGCATCGATCGTCAACAAGTCGCTCACACGGCCATCCTGCCAGCGAGCACAGACATTGCGAGAGCGGACACTGGTAGAAATGGAACATGGCGGTGCGCACACCTGACCCGGAGCCCGAGGGCGAAGACGACGACCTCACGCCGTTCGGCGAGCTTCCCTCCGACGCGAGCAACCCGGCCTGGTTGAGCGAGATCGAGCTCGCCGAGGCGCGGCGGCGCATCCCCATGCTGTACGTCGAGGCCATTCCCGTGCGCACCGACGGCACCGGCCAGGTGACCGAACTCGGCATCCTGCTGCGTTCCACGCCGCTCGGTGAGATGACCCGCACGATCGTGTCGGGTCGCGTGCGGTACGGCGAGACGGTCCGAGACGCGCTGTTCCGGCACATCGAGAACGATCTCGGGCCGATGGCGTTCCCGCTGCTCCCGCCGCAGCCGTTGCCGTTCACGGTGGCTGAGTACTTCCCGCTGCCGGGTATCAGCGCCTACCACGATGACCGGCAGCACGCGGTGTCGCTGGCGTTCGTCGTGCCGGTGACGGGCACGTGCGAGCCCCGTCAGGATGCTCTCGAGGTCACCTGGTTCTCGCCAGAAGATGCCGCATCCGAGGCCGTCGCCGCCGAGATGGAGGGCGGTCGCGGCACGCTGATCCGCACCGCGCTGGCGAGTCTCGGCCTGCTGCGTTAGCCCGTCGTCAACCGCGCGATCTCGGCGATGAACGCGTCGACGTCGGATTCCTGTGTGTCGAAGCTGCACATCCAACGGACTTCGCGGCGCGCAGCATCCCAGTCGTAGAACCGGAACGACTCGCGCAGACGATCCGCGACCCCTTCGGGGAGGATCGCGAAGATGCCATTGACCTGTGTGGGCTGCGCGAACTCGACGCCACGGATCGTCCCGTCGGCGAGCCCGGCCTCGACACCGGCCCGCAGGCGTGCGGCCATCGCGTTCGCGTGGCGCGCGTTGCGCAGCCACAGGTCGCCCTCGAGCAGCGCGATGAGTTGGGCGGAGATGAAGCGCATCTTGGACGCTAGCTGCATCGAATATTTGCGGCTGTAGACGAGTCCCTCGGATGCTTCGGGATCCAGCACCACGATCGCTTCGCCGAGCATCGCACCGTTCTTCGTGCCGCCGAAGCTGAGCACGTCGACCCCGGCGTCGCGCGTGAAGGTGCGCACCGGGACGTCGAGGGCCGCGGTGGCATTCGCGATGCGCGAGCCGTCCATGTGCAGCCGCATGCCGTGACCGTGCGCGTGATCAGCAAGGGCGCGGATCTCATCGGCCGTGTAGAGGGTGCCGAGCTCGGTGGACTGCGTGATCGAGACGACCAATGGCTGTGCACGGTGCTCGTCGCCCCAGCCCCAGGCCTCGCGGTCGACGAGTTCGGGGGTGAGCTTGCCGTCCTCGGAAGGCACGGTCAGCAGCTTCATCCCGCCCATGCGCTCGGGTGCCCCGCCCTCGTCGACGTTGATGTGGGCGGTGGATGCTGCGATCACGGCGCCCCAGCGCGGGAGCATCGACTGCAGGCCGACGACGTTCGCGCCGGTGCCGTTGAAGACCGGGAACGCCTGGATGCCGTCGCCGAAGTGCCCGCGGAACACCTCCTGCAGCCGCTCGGTGTACTGATCCTCGCCGTAGGCGATCTGGTGGCCGTCGTTCGCCGCGGCGATCGCCGCGAGGACTTCGGGATGGATGCCGGAGTAGTTGTCCGAGGCGAATCCCCGTACCTGGGGCTCATGAAGGGTGCTCACCGAAACAGCCTATGTCGGATGTCGGTGGTGATGCCTACTCTCGTACTTATGCAGCTCACCGCAGCACGATCGGCGTTCGCGAACGTCCTGATCAACACGCTCATCGCCAATGTGACGACGAGCTTCCTGTGGTTCGCGCTGACGTTCTGGGTGTATATCAAGACGCAGTCGGTGCTGGCCACGGGCATCATCGGCGGCGCGTACATGCTCTTCGTGGCCCTGTTCGCGATGGTCTTCGGCACCGTCGTCGACCGGCATCGCAAGCATGCCGTGATGGTGCTGTCCAGTGTCGTCTCTGCTGTGGCGTTCGGCGCGGCCGGCGTGCTCTACCTGTTCTTCACCGAAGACCAGCTGCTCGACCTCGGGGCGCCCTGGTTCTGGGTTTTCGCCGCGATCATCCTGTTCGGCGGCGTGATCGAGCAGTTGCGCAACATCGCGCTCTCGACGACGGTGACCCTGCTCATCGAAGAGGACAAGCGAGCCAACGCCAACGGACTGGTCGGCACGGTGCAGGGCATCGCGTTCCTGGTGACCAGTGTTTTCTCCGGGCTGTCGATCGGGTTCCTCGGCATGGGGTGGACGCTGGTCATCGCGATCGTCTTCATGGGGGTGAGCTTCGTACACCTGCTGTTCATCCGGATCCCCGAGGCCGAACCCGTGCCCGACCCGAATTCGTCCGGTGCGCTCGACTTCCGCGGCAGTGTGCAGGCGATCCGGCTCGCCCCGGGCCTGTTCGCCCTCATCATTTTCTCGACGTTCAACAACCTCATCGGCGGCGTCTACATGGCGCTGATGGATCCGTACGGTCTGACGCTGTTCGACGCACAGATCTGGGGCATCGCGCTCGCGTTCGGGTCGACGGGCTTCCTCATCGGTGGCGCCCTGGTGGCGAAGTTCGGTCTCGGCAAGAGGCCGGTGCGCACGATGCTGCTCGTCGTCATCGCCATGGGGCTGCTCGGAGCCATCTTCATGCTGCGAGAGTGGTGGCCGCTGTATGTGGTGGGCATCTGGTTCTACATGATGCTCGTCCCACCGGTCGAGGCGGCCGAGCAGACAGTCATCCAGAAGGTGGTGCCATTTCAACGTCAGGGCCGTGTGTTCGGCACAGCCGCAGCGTTCGAGGCCAGTGCGGCCCCGATCACGGCTTTCCTCATCGCCCCGCTCGCCGAGTTCCTCATCATCCCGTACATGGACAGCCCCGCCGGTCAACAGCAGTGGGGCTGGCTGCTCGGCGAGGGCGATGCGCGCGGTATCGCCCTGGTCTGCCTCTTCGCCGGACTCATCATGGTCGTCGCGACGACGCTCGCGTTCTTCACCCGCTCGTACCGCAAGCTCACGAAGCTCTACGAGCACGCGCCGGCACAGCCCGCCGGCGGGGAGGGGCCCCCGGAGTCGTCGCCCGATGCGCCGCCGCCCGTCCGGGGCATCGCTCCCGAGATCCCCGACGCGCGTGAGTGACCCACGCGGGTCGTTGAGCGCAGGCGCGGAGCGCCGAAGACACGCCGGTCGTTGAGCGCAGGCGCGGAGCGCCGAAGACACGCGGGTCGTTGAGCGCAGGCGCGGAGCGCCGAAGACGAAACGGGTTGAGCGAGCCGAAGGCGAGTCGAAGCCGGCCCCCGCCCCGCCCCGCCGCCCCGCTCAGAACTCGATCACGCGGTCGTTGAGCTCCTCGGCCCCGGCATCCCAGAGGGCTACGACTGCTGCAGCGAGCGCCTCCGCGTCGAGGGCTTTCGCCCGGAAGACGACGGATGCCGCGCTCAGCGGTTCGCCGGCATCCCGAGCCGTCTTCGCGAATCCGTGCGCCACCGCCCGTGCCCAGGCCTCGCTCGCCGCCTTCATTGCCGCGTAGTTCGCGCCCCCGGCGAGCGGTCGGGCGACGGCGGTCGATGACACGATTGCGAAGCGCCCCGCATCTGAGTCCCGCAGCAGAGAGTCGAACGCCCTCGAAGTCGCCCGCGCGGCTTCGAGGGCGGGCAGGAGTGCGGCGAAGTCCTCGTCGGACTGACCCGCGAGCCCACCGCCACCGCGCCACCCGCCGACGAGCGGAATCACGCCGTCGACGCGCCCGAGTCGCGCGGCCAGATCTGCCATCGAGTCCAGCGATGTCGCATCAGCCGCGGTCACTTCGACCCCGGCATCCGCGAGCGGGACGAGCCTCTCAGCCGATCGACCGGTGGCGATCACCCGAGCACCAGCGGCTGTCAGAGCACGTGCGACCGCAAGCCCTGCGTCGCTCGTCGCGCCGGCGAGCACGACCACTCGACCCTCGGCGGTCACCAGGCTCCCCTCCCGCCGCCGTCACTCATCCGACGCCCGAATCCCCGAGGTCGACTCGATCACCGGGCGCATCTTCTTCTCGAGCGCCTCGAAGAACATCGACAGGGGGAACTCGTCATCCAGCACCGCGTCGGTATAGCCCTTCGGGAGGCCGACGAGCACCTCATCTGGCAACCCGCGAGCCCATACGGATGCCGGGTTCGGTGTCAGCACAGAGTTGACGAGCGCGTAGGCCGCCAGCCAGTGCGCTTTCTTCGGCCGATCGATCGAGCGCCAGTAGAGATCGTTCACCGCATCACTCAGTGCGATCACGGCGTCGGGCACCTCGTCCCAGTCGAACGTGAGCTGCGTATCGGTCCAGTGCAGCACACCCCGCTGGTGCAGCCAGGCGAACAGCAACTGCCCGCCCAGGCCGTCGTAGTTGCGCACCCGCGAGCCGGTGATCGCGAACCGGAAGATCCGGTCGAAGATCACGGCGTACTGCACGAGGCCGGCGTGCTCGAGCGTCTCTGCCTCGGCAGCGGACAGCGTCTCCGCCGCTCGCAGCCGCTTCTGAATCGCCACCGACTCACGGAACGCGGTCAGGTCGCAGCGCAGCTCCTCGAGCGAGTACAGGAAGTACGGCATCCGCTGCTTGATCATGAACGGGTCGAACGGCAGGTCGCCGCGCATGTGCGTGCGGTCGTGGATGATGTCCCACATCACGAACGTCTTCTCGGTGAGGCCCTGGTCATCCAGCATCCGCGCCGCCGGCCCCGGCAGGTCGAGCTTGGTGATCTCGGATGCCACGCGCACGACGCGTCGATAGCGGGCCGCCTCGCGGTCCTGGAAGATAGCGCCCCACGTGAACGGCGGGATCTCGCGCATCGCGACGGTCTCGGGGAACAGCACTGCCGAGTTCGTGTCGTAGCCGGGCGTGAAATCCACGAGCCGCAGCGAGACGAACAGCTTGTTGCCGTAGTCGCCGGCTTCCAGGTCGGCGATGAAGTTCGGCCAGATCGCCTCGACGATCAGGGCTTCGACGAGGCGATCGGGCGAGCCGTTCTGCGTGTACATCGGGAAGACGATGAGGTGCCGGATGCCGTCGACACGGTGCCGCTGCGGCTGGAAGGCGACCAGCGAATCGAGGAAGTCCGGAACGCCGAAACCGCCCGTCGCCCAGCGATCGAAATCGACGATGGATGCTGCGAGATACTCCGCATCGTGCGGGAAGGCTGGAGCGAGCGCACGGATGCCGGCTGTGATCGCGGCGACGTGTTCGTGGGCGGCATCGTGGTCGTCCGCGGCAGGGATCGACCCGTCCTTCACCTGCAGCTCGCGGATCGCGATGGCAGCATCCTTCAGCATCCGCCAGGCAGCGCTGGCCTCTGCGCGGGCGGCATCTTCGACGACCTCGGGTTCGCCGATGATGGCAGTGTTCTGAACGGGAGTGGACA
>NZ_JBQDVP010000032.1:0-7448 GCF_052102115.1 Microbacterium sp. | reverse complement strand
GGACCTCCGATCGGTGGCTCAGCGGAAAATATCCGGCAAATGAGTGGTTCTACCGATATTCTTCCACTTATGGAGGATGCTGTCGACCGCCGGATCATTGCCGAAATCTCCCGCGACGCCCGGGCTACTCTGGCCCAGCTCTCGGAAGCCGTCGGACTGTCGAGCTCTGCTGTGCAGTCCCGGCTGCGCCGACTGGAATCGCGCGGGGTGATCACCGGCTATCGACCTCTGCTCGATGCGGAGGCGCTGGGCAAACCGCTGTCGGCGTTCATCCAGATCACCCCGCTCGACCCCGGCCAACCAGACAACGCCCCAGAGCTGTTGGAGCGCTTCCAGGAGATCGAGGCGTGCCATTCGATCGCCGGAGACGCCAGTTACATGCTGTTCGTGCGGGTCGCTTCGCCGCGTGCGCTGGAGCAATTGGTGAACGAGGTGCGGCTGGCGGCGAACGTCCGCACTCACACCACCGTCGTGCTCCAGACCTATTACGAGAACAGGCCGATCGCCGTGGACGAGGCGGAGTAGTTCAGAGCGCCGCTCCCACCATCGCCTCCCCGAGCGGAGTGCGCAGGTGCAGCATTCGTGCCCCGTCGCGTTCGCTCGTGATGAGTCCGGCGTCACGCAGCACCGTCAGGTGATGGGATGCCGTGGACACGGCGATCCCGCCGTCACGGGCGACCTGAGATGTGGTGCGCGCGGCACTCGCCCCGAGCAGGATCTCGGCGCGCGCGGGCCCGACCAGTGCTCCGAGGGCCTCCGCCGTCTCGGCGGCGTCTCGTGCCCAGACGGCGGTGACTCCGCGCGCCGGGTAGAACAGCGTTGGCTGCGCCGGCGGCTCGGTGAGCGCCATGCAGCCCCAGGACGACATCACTGACGGTACGAGCACGAGGCCGCTGCCGCGGCAGTCCACCTGTTCGCTGTGCTTGCGGAGCCGCACGCGCACGGCTCCCTCACCCCAGCTGACGTTCGGGTGCAGATCGTCGGCCATCTCCCCGATGCCGGAGGAGGCGATCGTACGCGAGCGGACGGCGATGTCGGCACGCAGCAAGCGGTCAAGCTGCGGCCACACCGGCGCGAGCGCCGCATCCCACACGTCCTGCCAGGCATCGGCGATCGTCGCCCGTGCCCGCGTGGGGCGCTCCTGCATCTCGCGCAGCGCGCGCTGACGTGAGCCGGTCGAGCGCAGCACCATCTTCCCCAAGTCGACCCGCATCGGATCGAGTGCTGCGCTCCGCAATGCGTCGAGCTCGGCCTCCGGAGTCATGTCCCAGCTGGGTGTCGCAGTCAGGAAGTCCGGAAGATAACCGTCGTCACCGATCACTGCGGAGAGCAGATCGAAGCTCTCGCGCGGGAGGTGATCGCGCACCGCGCGCAGCCAGCCCCATTGTAGCGGGTGCTGTTCCGGCCGCAGGAGAACGCGCACGGCGTGCGCGAGCTCATGCCCCGGCGAGACTCCGAAGCGCACCGCCTGGATGTCACCGGGGCTCAGCTCGAACTCGACCCGATGATCCGGGTGCTCCACGCCCTCGACCGGACGATCGACCGCGATGTTTCGATCCACATCGAAACTCTAGGACGATGAGGCCACGCTGTCGAGACTGGACGCATGACCACCGCATCCATTTCAGAAGGCGTCGTTGCCGCAGGTGACATCCGCATCGGAACCGGCCGCTCGCGCCGTTTCGAGGGCAGCGAGCACGGCGCGGATGTCTCCTACTTCTACGTCGAGAACCAGCCAGGCGAGGGGCCCGGCGTCGGCGACGGCGTGCTCCGCATCCTCGGCATCCACGCCTCACCCGTCATCATCCAGACATTCCTCGACTGATCGCCCACAGAGGAGAACCATGTCGTTCCAGGCTTATCTCGACGCAGCAGAGACCAAGACCGGGCTCAGCCCGCGCCAGCTCATCGACCTCGCACACGGAAAGGGCTTCGACGAGACGACCAAGGCCGGCCCGATCCTCGAGTGGTTGAAGGCCGACTACGACCTCGGGCGCGGGCACGGCATGGCGATCGTGCACGTGATCACGAAGGGTCCGCAGATCAGTGCGAAGCACGTCGATTCCGGCGGCACGCACGCGGATCCCAGCGACATGCTGTGGCTCGACGGCAAAGCCAATAACCCCGCCCTCTGAACAACCAGCAAGGAGAAGAGCATGACCGTACGCGCAGATCTGAACGTCTCACTCGACGGGATCGCATCACCGTCCGACCAGTCGACCGAGAATCCGATGGGCGCGGATTGGCCCCGTCTCGTCGAGGAGTACACCGCGACCCGCACCTTCCGCAGCCGCGTGCTGGGTGAGACCAGCGGGGAGGGCACGACCGGTATGGACGATGACTACGGTCGAGCGTACTTCGACGAGGTCGGCGCCGAGATCATGGGGGCCGCGATGTTCGGACTGCACGCGCACCCTGATGACCCCGACTGGCGGGGATGGTGGGGCGAGAACCCGCCCTTCCACGTGCCGGTGTTCGTGCTCACACACACGCCACGACCATCGCTCGAGATGGCCGGCGGAACCACCTTCCACTTCATCGAAGCGGCGCCGGAAGACGCCCTGGCACGTGCGGTCGAGGTGGCAGATGGCAGGGACGTGCGCATCGGCGGTGGCGTTGACGTGGTGCAGCAGTTTCTGCGGGCCGGGCTGATCGACCGTCTCCATCTCGCTATCGTTCCCGTCGTCTTCGAGCGCGGTCGGCGCATCTGGGATGGTCTGCGCGGTATCGAGAACGACTACGACATGAGCACGGAAGTCTCAGAGAGCGGCGTGATCCACATCACCTTCACGCGGCGCTGAGCGCAGGACGTGATCGGTTCGCCGACTAAGATTCCCAGCGTGGCAGCATCCTCGAAGCGCAGCAGAGCGACAACGAAGCGGAACACGACCCGCACCAGCGGAAACCCGGCGAAGCGACCGATCGTCGAGGCGGCGCCGATCACGGCCGGCGACTGGATCGGCGCTGCACGTCTGCGCACTCTGCCGCTCGCCGTCGCGCCCGTTATCGTCGGCACCGGCGCCGCGCAGCTTATCGATCCCGAACTGCACTGGGTCATCGCGCTGGCGTGTCTCGCCGTCGCGGTACTGCTGCAGATCGGTGTGAATTTCACCAACGACTACAGTGACGGCATTCGCGGCACCGATGCACAGCGGGTCGGGCCCGCCCGTCTCACGGCATCCGGGCAGGTGAACCCGCGCACCGTGCTCATCATCGGTCTGTCGTTCTTCGCGCTCGCCGCGCTCGTCGGACTCGCGATCGTGATCCGCACCGGGCAGTGGTGGATGCTGGCGGTCGGCGCCGTCTGCATCATCGCCGCCTGGTTCTACACCGGCGGCAAGCGCCCTTACGGTTACCTCGGTCTCGGCGAGGTGTTCGTCTTCGTCTTCTTCGGGCTGGTCGCGACCCTCGGCACGACGTGGGTGCAGGCGTTCCAGCTCCCACAGGAAGCGTGGCTCGGCGCAGTCGCGATGGGACTGTTCGCCTGCGCCGTGCTGCTCGCCAACAATCTCCGCGACATCGACCAGGACCGAGAGGTCGGCAAGCGCACGCTCACGGTCATGATCGGCCGACGGGCGACTCAGGCGATCTACACGCTGTTCATCGTGGTGCCGTTCCTCATCGCCGCGTTCATCGCCCTGCTGTACCCGATCGCCTGGCTCGGAATGTTGGCTCTGCTCGCCGGTATCCCGGCGATCCTCATCGTCTGGACGTACCGACTGCCGAAGGAGCTCGTCGTCGCTCTCGGGCTCACATCACTCACGGCGCTCGCCTACGCGGGGGCGCTGTACTGGGCGTTCGTCGGCTGAGAGCCCCGCAGTCAGCTCTCGCGCGGCGGCTGGGTGTCAGCGGCATCGGCGTCGAGCGCCGCATCTTCGGCGTCGGAATCCAGCGCCGCGTCCGTCTTCTGGCGGGTCGCGCCGCTCGCCTCACGCCGCTGGTAGAGGTCGGTGGACGCACCGGAGAGCGGCTTGCGCAGGAAGAGCACCGACAGGCTGACGCCGATGAGTGCCGCGAAGATGGCCGTCAGCCACCAGTACTCGCGCATGATGGGAAAGAAGAACCACATGATCGCCAGGGGCACGAGGAACGCCAGCAGCCGCAGCACGGAGTAGACGAGAATCGGCGGCACCTTCATCCCTCCAGTGTAGGTCGCCACGAAACCTCCGGACATTCTTGGTCGCAATGCGAGATCTTTCGCAGGGATGCTGGCACGAATCGTCACAGCCGGGTAACGTCGGTGCCATCGCGGCGATCCGGGTGGCCCCGGGCTTCAGTTCATACCTGATGGTGTTGCGGGTTCGACTCCCGCCGTCGCGTCCAAGAGCAGTGGTCGGCGTGGTTGCGTGACGCTCCCAGTCCGGTCATCGGATATCCCGCCTAGACTGGAACCGTGGCGAGAGTACTGATCGTCGGGGGTTTCCTAGCCCTCGTCTTCTGGGTGTTCAGCATCGTCGACTGCGCAGTGCAGCCGGCGACGCGGCACCGCGGTGTGCCCAAGGGGGCGTGGATCGCAATCGTCGTCCTCATGCCCGTGCTCGGAGGCATCCTCTGGTTCGTGATCGGCCGGCGCCGGCGCAGCGACCAGGAGAGCATGCGTTCGGTCGCACCCGACGATGACCCCGAGTTCCTCCGCACCCTCGGCACGACCGAGCAGGACGAGCGCATCCGCCGCCTGGAGGAGGAGCTCGCCCGCCTCGACGACGAGAGCGACGGCCCCGGCGCCGACTCGCGTTCATGACCTCATCGCCGGCTGCGGATGCCGCGGCATCCCTCCTGGCAGAACTTGTCGGGTCGGGCCTCCGCGACGTCGTGATCTCACCGGGCTCGCGCTCGCAGGCCCTCGCGCTCGCCGCAACGCACCTCGCCCGTCAGGGCATCATCCGCGTGCACGTTCGCATCGACGAGCGCGTCGCCGGGTTCACCGCCCTCGGCCTTGCTCGTGAGACGCGCGTTCCCACCGCGGTGATCTGCACCTCCGGCACGGCCGCGGCGAACCTGCTGCCCGCGACGATGGAGGCTTTCCACGCCGGCGTCCCGCTGCTGCTGCTCACGGCCGACCGGCCTCCGGAGCTGCGCGGCATCGGCGCGAATCAGGCGACGATCCAGCCCGGCATGTTCGCCGCCTTCGTGCGCTGGCAGCACGATGCGCCTGTCCCGGGCGACGGCGACTGGAGCGGCCTGGGCGCGCGAGCGGTCGCCGCGGCGATGGGAGCGGATGCTGCTTCCGCAGCGCTTCCCGGCATCGCCGGCCCGGTGCACCTGAACCTTCCGATGCGCGAACCGCTCTCGAGAGCCCTGCCCAGCGACTACCGGGCGGATATGGGCGAGGCACCGCGACCGGATGCTGGTGACCCGCACCTCCTGGAACGCGGACCCCGAACAGTCGTCGTCGCCGGTGCCGACGCCGGCCCTGCAGCCGAAGAGACCTCCCACGCCGGATCGTGGCCGCTCATCGCTGAGATCGTCAGCGGGTCCCGCTTCGGCCGATACGTCGTGCACGGGTACGGCGAGCATCTGTGCGATGACGCACTCGGCGGGCGCATCGAACGCGTCGTCGTGTTCGGCCACCCGACGCTCAGCCGCGACACCGCAAGCCTTCTGAAGCGTGACGATGTCGAAGTCGTCGCCGTCCGCTCGGGCGGGGAAGAGCTGAATCTCAACGGACGCACGCGTGCCGTGGCATCCGTCGTCGTCGGTCAGGGTGAAGTCGATCGCACCTGGCTCGGCGAGTGGATGCAGGCGTCTGCCGGCTCGATCGTCGACCTCAGCGAGAACGCGCCCGACCAGAGCGGGCTGCATTCCGCCGACCCCGAGGCGCGCCGTGACGCGATGCGCGCCGAGCTCGATGCGGTGCGCCGACCGCTCGACCGCGAGCTGCTCGTCGACGCGGTGTGGCGGGCGACCTGGCCGCACGACCGGCTGATGTTCGGTTCGTCACGGCTCGTCCGCGTCGCCGACGCCGTCCTCGGAGGCAAGAAGGTGCCCGTGCACGCCAACCGCGGTCTCGCCGGAATCGACGGCACGATCGCAACCGCTACCGGCATCGCGATCGCGAGTCAGGCTGAGGGTGCGGCCGGCGTGACCCGCGTGCTGCTCGGTGATCTCGCGTTCCTCCACGACGTCGGATCCCTCCTCCTGCCGCCCGACGAGCAGGCCCCGCGCATCCAGGTCATCGTCGGTAATGACGGGGGTGGAACGATCTTCGACGGGCTCGAGGTCGCAGCATCCGCTCCGCGCGAAGATCTCGACCGCGCCTTCTACACGCCCCATACCGCGAAACTCGAGCAACTTGCGCTCGCCTACGGCTGGGAGTACCAGCGCGTCACCACCCGCCCCGCGCTCGACCAGGCCCTGACCTCTCCCGTGACGACTCCTCAGCTCCTCGAGGTCCCGCTGTCGCGCTGACCCGCTGTGCTCGGGCACGATAGGGGAATGAGCAAACGAGGCTGGACTGGCGAGGCGACCGAACTACTGCGCGTCGGGGAGGGCTTCCAGCTCTCTGACGTCGACACGGGCGGGCAGCCCGGCTACGACGGAGACAAGAAGTCCGGCGGCAAGGATCTCGAGCACGGCATCGAGGCGCTGGATGAACTGCAGGAGCGCCTGTTCGCCGAGAGCCGCCTCGGTGTCACGACCGACGCCGTGCTGCTCGTGCTGCAGGCCATGGACTCGGCGGGCAAGGGCGGCATCGTCCGTCACGTCGTCGGCGGCGTGGACCCGCAGGGCGTGGAGCTTGCCGCGTTCAAGGCGCCGACGGCTGAAGAGCTCGAACACGACTTCCTCTGGCGCGTCGAGAAGCGACTGCCGCAGCCCGGCTACATCGGCGTCTTCGACCGGTCGCACTACGAAGACGTGCTGATCGGCAAGGTGCGCGAGCTGGCATCCGCCGACGAGCTCGAACGGCGGTACGAAGCCATCAATGAGTTCGAGGCTCAGGTCGCGGCATCCGGCACCCGCATCGTGAAGGTGATGCTGCACATCTCTCCGGAAGAGCAGAAGGAGCGGCTCACCGAGCGCCTCGATCGTCCGGACAAGCACTGGAAGTACAACCCCGGTGACGTCGACGAACGGATGCTGTGGCCGCAGTACATGGAGGCGTATCAGGCGGTCTTCGACCGCACCTCCACGGAGCATGCGCCCTGGTACGTGGTTCCCGCCGACCGCAAGTGGTACGCGCGGCTGGCCGTGCAGGAGCTGCTGCTCGCCGTGATGGAGGACATCGACCCGCAGTGGCCCACGGCCGGCTTCGACGTCGAGGCCGAGAAGAAGCGGCTCGCAGCGAGCTGACGGCGGCTTCGACTCGCTACGCTCGCTCACCCCGTTTCGTCTGCGGCGCTCCGCGCCTCCGCTCAACGCCCACCGCGGGTCGTTGAGCGAGCGGAGCGAGACGAAGCGGACTGAGCGAGCCGAAGGCGGGTCGAAGTCAGCTCCTCACATCAGCACCT
>NZ_JBQDVP010000031.1:19786-34475 GCF_052102115.1 Microbacterium sp. | reverse complement strand
CTGGTGACGGTTTCGATGCGGGTGATGTCCGCCGGCGACGGCTACAAGTACCTCCTGCGCACGGTCGCCACCGGTGACGGAGACCGTGCTCTCTCGACGCCGCTGACGAGGTACTACACGGAGGAAGGAACCCCGCCCGGCAGGTGGATGGGGTCAGCGGTCACCGCGCTCGGCAGCGGAAGCATCACTGTCGGAGATGAGGTTTCTGAGGAGCAGCTTCAACGTCTGATCGGGCAGGGCCTTGACACGGTGACCGGCCAGGCGCTCGGCAGGCCGTACCGGAAGTACCCGACCGTGACCGAGCGCATCGAGCACCGCACCGCACGTCTCGACGCGGGCCTCCCCGTGACCGCGCGTGCCGAGGCCGTCGCCGCGATCGAGGCTGAGGAGAGCGTACGGGGCGCACGGAAGGCGGTTGCGGGGTTTGATTTCACGTTCTCGATTCCGAAGTCCGCATCGGTGCTGTGGTCGGTTGCGGATGCGGGCACGCAATCGCTGATTGCGGACGCGCATCATGCGGCGGTTGCAGAGATGGTTGCGTTCATCGAACGCGAGGTCGCTGCAACCCGTGTCGGTGCGGCAGGCCGCAATGGGGCGGTTGCGCAGGCCGATGTGTCCGGGGTGATCGCGACCGCGTTCGATCACTACGACTCCCGCGCTGGTGACCCGCATCTGCATACGCATGTGGTGATCTCGAACAAGGTGCAGACCGTGCGCGATGGCAAGTGGCGCTCCCTCGACGGCCGACCCCTCCACGCCGCCACCGTCGCGCTCTCCGAACTCCACGAGGCGGTATTCGCTGACCACCTCACCCGCACGTTCGGGGTCGAGTGGGAAGCACGCGACATGGGGCGCGACCGTAACCCCGCCTGGGCGATCAGCACGGTGCCGGAGAGGTTGGTGGCGGAGTTCTCATCCAGGTCACGGCAGATTGATCAGGAGAAGAACCGTCTCATTGCCGAGTACGTTGCCCGTCAAGGCAGGCAACCGTCGCTGGCGACGGTCATCAAACTCCGTGCACAAGCGACGTTGGCGACCAGGCCGGAGAAGCAGGTGCGTTCGCTCGCGGACCTCACCGGTGAGTGGCGGGAGCGCGCGTCGCACCTCCTCGGTGAAGACGCCACCCGCTGGGCCCGTACCGTCGCCGCGAACGATGCACCGCTACTGTTGCGCGCTGATGATGTGCCGCTGGATGTGATCGCCGCGTTAGGCCGGAGTGTGGTCGAGGCGGTCGGTGAGAAGCGGTCGACCTGGCGCAGGTGGAACCTCACCGCCGAGGCCGCCCGTAAAACGATGCCCTTCCGGTTCGCGACCACGGTGGATCGTGAAGCTGTCGTGGGGATGGTCGTCGATGCCGCCGAGCGTGCCTCTCTTCGGCTGACTCCGCCGGAGCTCGCATCCAGTCCGGCCGTGTTCCGCCGCTCTGATGACAGCAGCAGGTTCCGGCCGATCGCGTCCACGGTGTATTCGTCACCGGACATCATCGCGGCAGAAGATCGGCTCCTCGAGCGCGCCCGCACCATGACCGCACCCACGATGCTAATCGAAGTGATCGAGAAGGTCACCCGCCGCCCAGATCGCGACGGCCGACTCCTCGCCGACGACCAAGCCGCAGCCCTCACCGCTGTTGCGATCTCAGGCCGTGCAGTCGATGTGCTGGTCGGCCCCGCAGGCGCGGGAAAGACGACAGCGATGCGCGCCCTGCGCACTGCGTGGGAGCGGGAGCATGGGCGTGGCAGCGTCGTCGGCCTCGCACCGTCAGCGGTCGCCGCACAGGTCCTCGCTGAGGATCTCGGTATCAGAACGGAGAACACGGCGAAGTGGTGGCAAGACCACCAGAACGCGGGTACATCGTTCCGTAATGGGCAACTGGTGATCGTGGATGAAGCCTCGCTCGCAGGAACGCTCTCCCTGGACCGCATCACGGAGCACGCAGCAGAGGTGGGCGCGAAGGTGCTGCTTGTCGGTGACTGGGCGCAGCTGCAATCCGTCACCGCCGGTGGTGCGTTCTCACTCCTCGTTCACGACCGTGCCGATGCCCCGGAACTGGTCGACGTGCACAGGTTCGTCAACGAGTGGGAGAAGACGGCCTCTCTTGATCTCCGCCATGGCCGGACCGAGGCCATCGACGCCTATGCCGAACATGACCGCATCACCGGCGGTGACACCGAGGCGATGATCGACGCTGCCTACACCGCCTGGCGCAACGACACCCTCAACGGTGCTTTGACGGTGTTGATCGCGGACTCGAACGACTCCGTCCACTCGCTGAACCAGCGCGCCCGTGCTGATCTGATCCTCGATGGCATCGTGGACGCCCGCCGCGAAGTCGCCCTCCACGGTGACGCGCGTGCCGGTGTGGGTGACACGATCATCACCCGTAAGAACGACCGCCGGCTCCGCACCCCGCGAGGGTGGGTACGCAACGGCGACCGTTGGACGGTCACTGGCATCCGAGACGATGGATCACTCACCGCACGCCGCGCGAACAGCCGCGGCACCGTGATCCTCCCGACCGGCTACGTCTCCGATCATGTCGATCTGGGTTACGCAGTGACCGCGCATAGGGCGCAAGGCATCACGACCGACACCTCGCATGTTCTTGTTGATCCGTCTACGACGAGGGAGAACCTGTATGTCGCGATGACCCGCGGCCGGCACGCGAACCTCGTGTACGTCGTCACCGACCGCCCCGACGACAACCACACCACCCCGCACCCGACCGACGACCCGGATGCGACCGCGCGGAGCGTCCTCTACGGAGTGCTGCAGCACGTCGGCGCCGAGCTGTCCGCGCACGAGACAATCACCGCAGAACAAGAATCATGGGGGTCGATCGCGCAGCTCGCAGCGGAGTACGAGACGATCGCGCAAGCCGCACAACACGACCGCTTCGCCACCCTCATCCGCGAATCCGGCCTCACTCGGGAAGAAGCAGAGGACACGATCCACTCCGACGCATTCGGGGCAATCACGGCTGAACTGCGAAGGGCGGAAGCGAACCATCACAACATCGATGCCCTCATGCCGCGCCTGGTCGCAGCACGCGGCTTCGGCGACGCCGATGACATCGCCTCCATGCTCCATCACCGTCTCGCCCGCGCAACCGCCAGACCCGCCGGTTCCGGGCGCACCCGCAAGGCACCCCGCCTGATCGCCGGCCTTATACCCGAAGCCACCGGCCCCATGAGCGCCGAGATGCGGAAAGCTCTCACAGAACGGCGCGAGCTGATCGAGCAACGCGCCGTGGCCGTCCTCGACCAGGCTCTCACCGGGCAGCAGGAATGGGCGCTCGCACTCGGAGACGCACCCGCCGAAACACGATCAGCGGCAGCGTGGAAGCAGCAGGCGCGAACCGTGGCCGCGTACCGCGACCGCTACGGCATCACCACGCGCACGCCGCTCGGCCCAGCACCCGACAACGACGCGCAGAAGATCGACGCCGCGCGAGCGAAAACCGCCCTCGCAAAGCTCCGCGACCTCGCTGGCACCGAAGGGCACAACGACCCGGCACGGACGGTGCACCGTGAAGGTGCGAGCCGGGGCCTGTGACCGGTCGCCCTTCCGAATGTCGCCGGTGCGTCGTACCCTTGGGGCGAGGCGGATTTCTCCTTGATATGACGCTCCCCGGGGCAGGCCGCAAGGCCACTCACACACGCACCGCCTCCGACACTTCGTCGTGCATGTGAGAGGAAACCCCGTCATGATCCGCCAGCTCTGGACCCTCAGCGTCCACACCCGCGCATTCCTGCGCCGCTACATGCCCACCAACATCCTCCTCGACGCCATCCGCACCCGCCGAGGACTCAAATGGGGTGTACCCGCGATGCTCCTCGCTGCGCCCTACCTCCTGGCCGCGAGCACCCTCACCACCCTCATCGCAGACGGCGGCCCCGGATGGCTCAACCTTCTCGTGCTCCTCTGCCTGTGGAACACAATGAAGTTCGTCATCATGGGGCCGGTCAGCCTGATCCTGCTTTCCAGCGTCCGTGTATCGGAAGCAGCCGCTGCTCATGCAGAGCAGCGAGCCATGGCTGAGCTGGTCGATCAAAAGGCATGACCACCTGCGAAGACTGCGCGTGCGTACAGCACCAACAGTCAGGAAAGATCACCCACTTGCGCGCCGGAGGGAGCAGGAGCCGCAACGAGGAGACTTAAGACCAGATCCATCCGATACGCCGCCGTAGACCCGCGCGAACTGGAACGAGCGGCTTCGATAGCTCGGCGTGATCGATCGTGCCGGCGAGCGCACAAGCGAACCCAGCCAGTCTCAGGAGAAGGGCTGACTCGCCTTCGTTGAAGCGAGACTTGAATCCGTGCGCGCTCAGGTTGCGGATGTTCAGTCCGTCGGATAGCAAGGTGGCGCGAAGCGTGCGAACCCAGTCGACGTCCAGGCCGTTATCTTCGAGCGCCTGGACGTAGAAGTCCAAAGCTGGGAATCGACCAGGGCTTGCGCCTCGTTCGGCTCTGTAGAGCGGTTCATCGAGCTTCAGTAGTAGGCCCCGGGCCGCAGCCTCAATGAGGGGCAGGCACACAAGGGACGCTCCGGTAAAGTCTCTTTCCCAATGGCGCTTCTGAGCGTCAGCAAGCTGCTCCGATAGAACCGGATCACAAGCAAAGATGCCGGCGAACCAGTTGGCGAACTCTTCACGGCTGGGGCTGTCGAATCTCGAATCAATGTGCTCAAGTTCGAGCGCCAGAATGCTCGCCATCGTACCGATGTTGCTGCCTTCGATCCGATGAAGTTGCTCTTCTTCAGCACTGGCACCTGTTCGGGTGGGCAGGTTCAAGGGTCCAAGAGAGATGTTGCTCACCAACGACAGCAAACCCTGACGCCCGGTCTCTGCTTCTGTCACGTTCCTTGCGTGATCACCGGTCGGCGCTGCCCCAGCGAGAAATACTCGGTAAGCATGACGCCAATCACGCGCATGCCGGTACTTCCGAAGATGACGTCGAAGATGGTTCCTCGAAATAGGTAAGTCGTGCTCAAACGTCTGCAACTCGACATCCTCGCCTGCAGCCTGAAGAAAGACGGCTGCATCGTCCCGGAGATCGAACTGCGCGTACCTCTCTGCCAGTTGCATTGCCTCGTACCCGAAGTAGACCTTTCGTAGCCCGTTGGTCTCGCCCCGTGCGTTATCGAGATACCAGGAAATGTGGAGTCGCGCGGCCGCTGTCTGGTCCTCTTCGCTCTCTGCCGCCAGATGGAGCAACCTGACGATCTCATCGATGAACTCGGGCGCTGTCGCAGCGATTCCTCGGAGGGACTCTCGAACTTCGATTCGCTCCGAAGAAGCTGTGGAGCCATCTCTAGCCGGAACGCTCAAGAGAGCGAACAGAGTCAGCGCGGCGTGGCTGTGGCCGAGAGTAAGCATTTCTCGGGCGAGTTTCAGTGCCTGCTCTCGCACGGAGGCCTCGGTCGTCATTCGGCGGCTTCGCGCGATCGTGTTAGCTCTCGCAAGTGATATCGCCCGGCGCCCTGGTTCGAGGGCGTTATCTCTCGCGCAGGTTCGATAGTGCTCAACGGTCGCTTCTGCGTGTGCAGGCGAAGCGTCCCGCCTTCCGCTAAGGATCAGATCAGCGAGGTGAGCACGAACCATGTGGTCCGATACCGAACTCAGCAGTGCTTCGCGAAGTAGCCAAGCTGCCTCCGGGGTCGCGGCGAACGGGCGGGTGGCGGTCGCTCTGACATTTGATTCCTCGAACGCAACGGACCCTGCAGTTGTGAAGTCCTCTTGGAGCTCGACGCCGAAAAGGAAGTCGAACTCGAGTCGGACCGGGTCAGCCAGTGATCCATAGTCCGCATCAGACCAGGACCTCGTCCAAATCTCGGTAGTGTCGCTCGCACCATGAGCATGGTTATCAAGGAGCGCACCGATCCGCACTGAATGCGTCTCTTCGAACTCATACTCCACGCGTCGGTCCCCGATCTGTCAGCGAAATCCTCCTAAGCCTTACCCGCAAGGTTGTCCGAGGTAGTTACGGGGCGACAAGCTTCAGGGGGCTGGTTTCCGCAGGGACATCCCATTGCTCAACACCAGGACCGTTGCGGTCCCACTTCGTGAAGCGGACGTAGGTGGTTCGGAAATCTTCGCTTACCGGGCGAAGTTTCCTCGCCAACAACGAGGCGAACGCGTGATCGTGGGTTGTAACGATCAGTTGGCGATGAGGGAGTATCTTGCGAAGCAGATCAACGAGGCCGAGAAGGTGCACGTCGTCCAGGTTCTGAAGCGGGTCATCGAGTATCAATGACTTCACGTGAGTAGGCGCGAAGCCGAGGTTGAACGAGAGGAACAAGGAGACGGCAAGCGCGTTTGCTTGCGATGTAGATAGCGTCTCCCCGGGCTCCGTGACATCGACCTGAACCTCGTCGTCACGCAGCATGGGCGTGAGTCGGTGCTTCCCACCGAACTGGCGTGTGGCAATCTCAACGGATCGGAACGTTGGATGGGGGTCGATTGCTGCGTAGAACTGACGCAGAAGAGGCTTCAACTGCTTCAAACGGTCGGCAACAAACGTCTCCGCGTCTGACTTCACTGCATCAAGAAGTGCGGTAGCGACGTCATTTGTGCGCCGCCGATCGGCAATGTCTTGCTCCTTGGAAGCCAAAGAGCTGCGGAGTGCCTTGGACTCGATTTCGATTCGATCACGTCGTGTCTTCGACGAGTCCAGTGAAGCTGCTGCATCGAACTCGCGCCCTGCCTCCAATGTCCGCGCAATCTGAGACTTCCGCCTCGCTACACGATCTAGTTCAGATGCGAGTCGTTGGATTTCGCTGCCCGCCTCTGCTGACGCGTCAGGCAGATCATCAGAGAAGCTGGCCAGAATCTCCTTTACTCTGCTCTCCCGATGCTCCTTCGCCGCTTGTGCTGATGCGCGTTGTTCGAGCATGGCGCGGTGCTGATCTGAGACAGTCTTGAGTTGCAGGGACAGTTCACCCAGACGCTTCTCTGCGGCTTGGAGCTTTGTTCTTTGTAGTTCAGCGCCTTCTCTGAGAGCGGCGTTCTCTGTTTCGTTGGCGATGGATTCGAGGCGACGACGATACGCTTCCGGATCGACTTCTTGACCACAGGCTGCGCAGCTATCTGCCACGTGACGGAGCAGGATCGACGCCATACTTGCGAGCTCTTCACGAATAGAGGATGCCTGTCTACGCACGGCATCTGCTTCTCCAACTGCGACGCGAAGTAGCTGGATGTCGTGCTCGACCTGTTCCTTCTGATCCGTCAGATCAGCAACTTGGCGTTCGAGTTCGATGACTTCGGCATCGTCCGGACTTTCGGGAAGCGGCACGCTCAGTTCCGCCTGTGCCGCAAGCAAGGCGGCCTCGTCCTGCTCGATTGTGCTGCGCTCCTGGTTGAGGGCAGCACGCAGTTTTGTGAGCGCACTCTCGCTCAGCTCCCAATCTTTCGCTTCTGTAGTCGCGACGAGGCCGAGCGCCTCAACGTCGTTGCTCCATGTCTGCCATCGGGCGATCACCTCGGCCGTATTTGCTTTGGTGATCTCGGTTTCAAGCACGGACAACGACGCTGCGAGGTCTTCGAGCTTTGCGCGATCACCCTCGAGCGCTGAGTCAGCCTGGTTGACCGCGCGAACCCACGCTCGCTTGTGCGACTGGAGTTCATCCGCGAACTCTCGTAGACGCCCGGCACCCACCATGCTTGCGACCGCATCGAAACGCTCAGTGTCCTGGCGTCCGGTCAGGAACTCCCGTAGCGACTCCTGCTTCAAGTAGATCGAGTCCACGAACGACTGTGCCAATGTGGCGAAGTCTTCGTTGGTATCCGTGCCTGCGAGATTCTGGCGGAGCCAGACCTCCGCATCCGCACCACGAAGTGACGCTTCGTTAACGCGCACTCGAAGTGGAGCGCGAAGTTTCTTGGCGTCGGTCTCGCCCGGGTTCTCCAACGACCTCGTGATGACAACATCGTCACCGTCGAAGTCGGTTCGCAACTCAACCGTCGTAGTTCCCGACTTGCTGTAAAGGTTTCGGGGTCCCTGCGTGCTGGTGGTCTTGCCCGAGATCGCCCATGAAATCGCGTTGCAGATTGTCGTCTTGCCATACCCATTCGCGCCAACGACGATCACCACGTCTGCGTCAAGGTCGATGTCAACCTCGCCCGAGACTCCGCCAAACCCCGCGATGGAAACTCCAGTGACTCTCATAGTGCGTCCATCCCTGTCCGCTGGGTTGCGATCAATCGTTCGTGGAGCGCTTCAAGAGGAGACTCGCCTGCCTCATACGCAGCGATGACCACGTCGAGGTGCGCATTGCTGTCAAGAGCCCCCGCAACGCGCGATGGGAGCGTGGCCAAGGGGTCAGCCCTCCCCGGCGTGGTGTCGAGATCAAGGTCGAGAATCGGCGCCAGTGTTCGCCTAACCTGTGGTGTCAACTCCAGCGGATCGAAGACACGACTTGGTAGATCGTCCGCTGTCAGCACCAACTTGCGTACACGCCGCGTGTCAGAACGTATGGTGCTCAGCTCGGCAGCCAGTTCCTCCGGAACGCCGTCCATCGCGACGAGGATGAGGTATCCATCCCAAGACTTCGGGTCGGTCGCGATTACGTTCGCACCTAGGAAATCGACCACGTGATCTTGTGCCGTCCCCCATCCGGCGACGAGCTCTTCAACCGACTCAAATGCCCACACCGCGATCACTGAGTACTCGTCTTCGAACGCCATCGAGCTGGAAGGCCAGGATCGGTGGCGAGCGCTGTCTACGCGGACGATCTCAGACTCTGCAAGCAGCCTTGTGATCTCGGTGAGAAGCAGTTCGTTCGTTACAACCGCGTCGGTCATCGTCGTAGCTCCTCAACCGCTGACTGCAAGTCAGTCGCGGGCCGTCCTAGGTAATCGTCTGCGAAGATCGGGTGAATGCTGTCGGCGCCCCTAATGAGGTCGCCTGATGTGTCCTCCCGAACAAGGTCATCAACACTTGGCGTTCGCGTGTTTCTTGCTCCAGCCACGATGACAAGATTGGTTCGTTGCTGGGGCGCCAGGCGATTGTTTCGCTCACGAATCTTGGCGCTGATGGCGCTCCATGCAATGGTGCCTCCACCATGAGCAAGCCCAAAGACGAGCGTTGAACCGCCACCGGTGTTGACCGTGAGACGGCCATGCTCATCCAGGTCCAGGGAACTCGTTGCGAGCGCTGCCGACAAGTGGTCCGTTGCTACCAGGAGGTGCGCGATCTGCCTTTGGTTCGCGGCGTCACCCTCTCCGGCATAGAAGTGCGGGCCCAGTAGCCAGATAGCTCTAGCGCGGCCGAGGTCGAGCAGCGTGATCTCTTGGATAGGTGTTGCGACATCTTCCGACCGGCGCAACGCCATTTCGGGGTCATCGTCCGCCATCTGGCTATGTGCGTCACGGACTCTTTGCAACTGTTCGAGAACTACCCTTTGAGCGAGTCTCGACATGAAGTCGCCCCAGTAGAGGTCGACAGTTCCGGTGAGATTCGCGCTCAATGCTTCGTGGAACTTCGAGTCTTGATTGCGGTCGACCAGATAGTAGGAGGATTGTGCTTTCGCGTCGAGGTTGCTGACGCTCTCAGTGAGAACATTGGCGGGACTGCCCAGGCCGACGAATACCACGACTGGAGCTGACAGATTTGCAGCTGCAATCACGCTCTCCCACTCTGCAGCCCAGTCTGTATCGAGCGCGCTCTTTCTGAGTACCCAGGTCTCCTCGGGCTGATTGACGCTTCGGTGTAGGTGCACCACGGAATGTGAAGCAAGGTTCGCGTGCTCGTCAGGACCTTCTACGAATGTGATGTTCGTGCTGTTGCCCAGGGCGGTTACGGCGTGTTGGAAGGCCAAGTCGTAGTTCAGAGTGATCACATGCCGAATCGCACCTTCGATGAGCAAGGCGGCAGCTATGAGGTGCCCCGAGTTCGGGGCGGCCGTCCGCCAAGTGTCCTTCGGTAGGCGACTCGTCAGTTCAGTCTGCGATCCGTACTTGTCGTACAGCAGATCAGCTAGAACGGAGAGGTCGTCGGGATCTGTGCACTCTCCGTCGTTCAGAACGCCATCGGCAACAAGTCGCCGGTATGCTTCGCGAGAGTAGTGCGCACCACTCGCAAAGCCGGTCGGCTTCTCCATCGAGACGCCGGCACCAACAACGAGTACCACGCGGCTGCCTGCTGCGTCCGTGATGCGTTGAAGGATTTCCGCTGGGAAAGCTGCCGGGTCTGTCGACTGGCTCGGGTCAGCTTCTGGCAACACGTCCTCCTCATCGGTGAGAGCTTTCACGTCTACCGATGAGGTCAGCCGTGGTGATCACATGATCCCTACTCTACTAACTCCACCTCCTCAAGCCGAAGAATCTCGGCGAGCCTCGTGAGGGCGTCTGCCTCGCGGCCGAATCAGACCTCTCTCCTCCACCACTGCGTTCCGGACCGTTTTCTCGTCGACGCCAAGCCGTTCAGCGACCTCCCGTAGCGTGAGACCTTCTGCGTATAAAGAAGCGGCATGGGCGCGGCCGGTAAGACTGAGCCCAGACGTCCTGAGCCGCGCTCCGTCCTTGGTGACGAGCGTGGGGACCGTCCCGCGATGTACTGCATACTTCGCGGCGATCATTCGAACTGGCATCCCCGCTTCATAGTCCGCGACCAACTCCGCCCGCCGTTCCGGGGTCAACCGTGTTTGAGACTTCGCCGCATTTTTCGCAACTACGCCTCGCGAATCGTGCCTCTCCGGGGTTCGAGTCCGCGGTCCGCGTCGCTCAGACCCCTTGAGAACACGGCGAATGAACGTTTTGAGTGCCGGCCTCGTGTTTGAGAATCGCTTGGGAAGGTCCACTCCAGGACCTGTGCTGCAGCGTCGCCCTGATGAAGAGGGGCGGGGCCGCGAACCCGAAACGCTGACCCCGCCCAGGGTCGGCCTTTCCCGAGTGCCTGACCCCTACCGCGCCTTTGGCTCACGGTGACAACATCAACGTTACGAGCCACAGGTCACGGACCGCATCCACCGCAAGGCTGATATCCACTGGTACCAGGGGAGGATACGGTCCGGGCTCAGTCGTCCTCGGCGACGCGGATGAGGACCTTGCCGATGTTTCCCCGCTGCACGGCGTCATGAGCGGCCGCGGTCTCTTCCAGCGGGAACCACGTCAGCGGCAGGCCCGCAACTGCGCCGACGGGGAGCGCGCCGTCCTTCAGCGCGGCGGTGATGTCGTCCGCCGCGGCGTTGAGGGCTTCTTTGCCGACGGTGTACAGCAGCAGCCCCTGCCAGCGGGCGTTCTTCGCGAAACTGGCCATGATCGGCGCGGTGAACGTCTCGCCCTTGTCGTTGGCGTAGTACGCGATCGAACCGTGATTGGCCAGCACCTCGACATCCAGCGCCGCGTTCACCGCGGGCGAAACCTCGACGATGTGATCGACGCCCGCCGGAGCCGCCGACAGAATCTGCTCGCCCAGCCGGTCATCGGGGTAGCGGAACACGTGATGAGCGCCGGCCGCACGAGCGAGGACCGCCTTCTCGTCGGTGCTGACCGTCGTCAGCACCGACGCACCGGCCCAGACGGCGAGTTGGATCGCGGCATGGCCGACGGCCCCGGCTCCACCCTGGACGAGCACGGTGCGACCGGAGAGGGCGCCGGAGGAGAGTCGCGCCGGGCCGAATTCGTGCACGGTCAGGGCACGGTGGGCGGTCATCGCCGGCACGCCGAGACTCGCGGCTACATCGAAACCGACACCACCGGGCAGCGGAATGGCGCGCGCCGCCGGAACCACGGTGAGATCCTGAGCGGTGCCGGTCGGGCGCTCGTGGGCGGCGAGATGCACCCAGACACGATCTCCGACCTGCAGGTCGGAGACGCCGTCGCCGACCGCGTCCACGACACCGGCGCCGTCCTGGTTGGGTACGATCTGCTCGAACGGCATCGGCGTTCCTGACGGGGCGCGAGCCTTCCAATCGGTGGGATTCACCCCGGAAACATGGATGCGGACGCGCACCTCATCCGGGCCGGGAAGCCCTGTTTCGTGCTCGATCAGAGTCAGCGTCTCGGAGTCGCCTTTGCCGGTGTACACGATTGCTCTCATGCTGGGTGCAAGGCCGTGACGCGGGGGAGTATTCCTGATCCGCTGCGAGCAGGCGACTGGTCAGGAGGTCATCGCGCCGTACCTGGAGTGGGCCGCCAGCCCTCCTCTTCGCGCAGTGTGCCGAGGATCCGCCGGCTGATCTCCTTCAACTGTCTCAGCTGCGGCGTCGTCAGCGGGTCGATGACCATTCGGCGCACTGCCTCCACGTGGCGCGGGCTGGCCTGATCGACCCGGCTCTGACCTGCATCGGTCAGGACCGCGAGCGTGAATCGGCCATCGCTGGGATCAGGCATTCGACGCATCCATGTGCGCTTCTCCAGGCGCGCGGCCGCGCGCGAGAGCCTGGAGAGTGAACTGTTCGCATAGCCGGCGAGCACGCTCATGCGCAGCGTAGCTTCGGGGGCGTGAGCGAGGGCGTAGAGGATCCCGTACTCGAAGTGCGTTATCTCTGAGTCGCCGAGAAGTTGCGCATCGAGCGCGGCGGGCAGCCATTCCAAGAGGGTGGCCAAAGATGACCAGGTCTCCAGCTCATCGTCATCGAGAGCGGCTGGAACAGATGCGTCGGACATGCCAGCAGACTACGCGATTGACTTGCTCAGTTAAGTCAAATCAGGGAGGATGACTTGACTGAGCAAGTGAAAGGGATTTATGGACGTGGAGCTGGACGGCAGACGAGCATTCGTGAGCGGATCGACGCAGGGGATCGGGTACGCGATCGCGAAGGGGCTTCTCGCCGAAGGGTGTTCCGTCGTCATTAACGGGCGGAACCGGGAGAAGGTCGACCGCGCGGTTCAGGAGTTGAAAGCAGGGAGCCTTGACGCGCTCGTCTCAGGGATCGTCGCCGACTTCGAGGACTCGAGGCAGACGGCGCAGCTCATCGACGTGCTCGGCGATGTGGACATTCTGGTCAACAACGTGGGACGCTTCGAGCTCACCTCGTTCGGCGATATCGGCGACGACGACTGGCAGCGCTACTTCGATGTCAACGTCATGAGCGGCGTGCGACTCGCACGGCACGCCCTGCCGAGCATGCTGGAGAACGGTTGGGGACGCATCCTGTTCATCGGCAGCGAGTCCGGAGTGAACATCCCCGCCGACATGCTGCATTACGGCGTCACGAAGGCCGCGATGCTCGCACTGAGCAACGGCCTTGCCAAGCTCACTCGCGGCACCGAAGTGACGGTGAACACGATCCTCGGCGGACCGACGTACTCCACCGGCGTCGCTGACACCGTCGACGCGCTCTCACAGGCGCAAGGTCACTCGGTGGATGCGCTGAAGGCAGCCATCATCGGAGGCAACGCGACGTCACTGCTTCAGCGTTTCATCGACCCCGAAGAGATCGCCAATCTCGCCGTCTATCTGGCGAGCCCGCTCTCTTCGGCGACCAACGGTGCGGCGCTGCGGGCAGACGGCGGCGTGCTCACAACGATGATCTGACGGTGGTTCAGAGACCCGGTCAGGACTCCTCGTGGACGCGCGGATCGGCATTGAACAGCCGCCCGTCGGCACGGCCGAGCGCGGTGATCGCCTCGACGTCGGCACCGTCGAGCACGCGGCACAATGGATGGATGCGCTGCCCCTGCACCTCCGGTGACACCTTCGACTCGTGCTGCGGGCCGATTCTCGCAGGAGCGCGGGCGGCGCCGACCGCCGAGCGGCTCATGCGTTCGCGGTTCACCGCATTCGCGACCGGAGACGCCGCGTACCTGCTGCGATCCTGGCATCCCTCGACGAGACCCGATGATCTCGAACTCGATGCCGATACTCGATGGACTCGTCTCGACATCCTCGACACGGCCGCAGGCGGACCCTTCGACACTGACGGGGTCGTGGCCTTCGAAGCGTTCTTCCGCGAGCGCGGCACGCCGGGCTCGATGCGGGAACGGAGCCGGTTCGTGCGCGAGGCCCGCGTCTGGATGTACGTGGACGGTAGATTGGACGTGTGAACGCCAGCCCCGAGCACCAGCGCATCCTTCTCGACGTCGCCGACCTCGATCGCCGCCTCCAGCAGGCGGAGCATCTGCGAACGACGCCTCCCCAGGGAGCACGCATCAACGAGCTGGCCAAGGAACGACAGGAGCAGCTGCGTGAGTTGACGATCCTTGCCGGGACCCGCGACGATGTGCGCACCGAGCTCACCCGGCTCGAATCTGACGTCACGGTGACCGAGCAGCGTCGAAACCGCGATTCCGATCGCCTCGCCGCAGCCACGAATTCGAAGGATGCGCAGGCCCTCGAGCACGAGCTCGCCAGCCTCGCCAAGCGCATCAGCGACCTCGAGGACATTCAGCTCGACGTCATGGGCAGGCTCGAAGAGGCCGAAACGGCTGTCGGCACCCAGCAGGCGCTCATCGATACGACCACCGCCGAGGGCACCAGGCTCACCGCCGAGGCGAAGGCGCAGATCGCGGCGGCCACGACCGAGATCGATCAGCTGAGTCGCGATCGTGCGGCGATCACGGCGGACATGCCCGAGGACCTGCTCGACGAGTACACGCGCCGCGCCTCACGCGGGATCGGCGTCGGACTGCTGCGCCGCGGCACCTGCGAAGGCTGTCGCATGATGCTCTCCGGAACCCACCTCAACGAGATTCGTCAGGCCGCACCGGATGCCGTGGTCTCGTGCCCCGAGTGCGGCGCGATCCTC
>NZ_JBQDVP010000031.1:0-19776 GCF_052102115.1 Microbacterium sp. | reverse complement strand
TGTGAACGCCCGGCCGGCAGCCGATACCCGCATCCTGCTGGCCGTCACCGACTCCTCAGCGACTGCCGTCCGCATCGACGCCACCGGCGTGGAGCTCGACCGCACCGACATCGCCTCGACGGACCTCGCGGACTGGATCCGACGCGTTGAAGCGGATGAGCACCCGCGCTGGGTGATCCGCAGCGCCCGAGAGCTTTACCCCGAGCTTCTGGCCGCTAGAGCGCAGTTGACCCGCACGCATGATCTGCTGCTGTGCCATGCGATCCTCCGCGACACCGACGTCGTCGCACGTCCGCTTCCGCCGTCGCCTGACTGGCTGCCCCGCGAGCCCGAGATCGAAGCACCCGCCCTCTTCACCGCCGACGACCGCGGCACCCCCGAGTCGGTGGCCGAGCAGCTGGAGCAGTTGCAAGCTCAGCTGCGCGTGATCGCTGACGACCGAACTGGCCGACTGCCGCTGCTGTGCGCCGCGGAGTCGGCCGGCGGGCTCATCGCCGAGGAGATGCGGGCGGCGGGCCTGCCGTGGGATGCCTCTGAGCACGACCGCATCCTCACCGAGGTCGTCGGGGCGCGACCCGCAGGTGGCGGAATGCCCGCCCTCATGGCGCAGCACGCCGATGCGGTGCGCTTCCACCTCGGCGATCCGCATCTGCATCTCGACAGTCACACCAAGCTGCTGCGCGCGCTGCACCGTGTGGGGGTGAACGTCGAGTCCACCAGCCAGTGGGAGCTCAGCGAGATCTCGCATCCGGTCATCGCCCCGCTGCTGGCGTACAAGAAGATCTCCCGTCTGCTGAGCGCGAACGGCTGGGCATGGCTCGCCGAGTGGGTGCACGACGGCCGGTTCCGCCCGGTGTACATCCCCGGCGGCGTTGTCACCGGGCGGTGGGCGTCGTCCGGCGGCGGGGCCCTGCAGATCCCGCGCATCCTGCGCCCCGCCGTGCGTGCGGACCCGGGCTGGCGGCTTGTCGTCGCCGACGTCGCGCAGCTCGAACCGCGGATGCTAGCGGCGATGGCCTCCGACCGGGCCATGGCCGAGGCGGCCAGAGGGCAGGACCTCTACGCCGGCGTCGTCGCATCAGGAGCGGTGGCGACCCGAGAAGAAGCCAAGTATGCCGTGCTCGGCGCGATGTATGGCGCCACCACGGGAGACAGCGGCCGGCTCGTCCCGCGTCTGCGCCGGGTCTACCCTCGTGCCATGCACCACGTCGATACCGCGGCGCGCACCGGCGAGGACGGCGGGGTGGTGTCGACGTGGCTCGGGCGGTCGTCGCCGCGGCCGGATTCGTTATGGCAGGACGAACAATCGGCCGCCACAGGCGCGGATGCCGACCCGGCCGAGGTGAAGCGGGCACGGGCGCGAGCGCGGGATCGCGGCCGGTTCACGCGCAACTTCGTCGTGCAGGGCACTGCGGCCGAATGGGCACTGATCTGGCTCGCCGAGATCCGTCATCGGCTGCGGCAGCTGCCGGAATCCGCGGCCCAGGCGCCGGCATCCGGCGCGTTCTCGCACCGTGCGCATCTGGCGTTCTTCCTGCACGACGAGGTGATTCTGCACGTTCCCGAGGACCAGGCTGATGCCGCGGCCGACGCCGTGCGGGAAGCAGCGGCGGTGGCCACCCGGCGGCTGTTCGGCGGGTTCCCGATCGATGTGCCGCTCGATTTGCAGATCGTGCGGACCGCGGAGAAGTAGACTGAGCAGGCGATTGGGGCGGCTGGACGGTCGCGCTGCGGGAGACCGCACCGAGGAACGTCCGGGCTCCGCAGGGCAGGACGGTGGGTAACACCCACCCGGAGTGATCCGCGAGACAGTGCCACAGAGAGCAGACCGCCTCTGCGCTTCGGCGTGAGAGGTAAGGGTGAAAGGGTGGAGTAAGAGACCACCGGGGGCCGTGGTGACACGGCCCGCCAGGTAAACCTCGTCCGGAGCAAGGTCAGACAGAGGATGTTGACGCGGCCCGCCGAGTCCTCGGGTAGACCGCTGGAGCGGCACGGCAACGTGTCGCCGAGAGAGATGGCCGTCGAAGGGAGTCCTCGAGAGGGGCCCCGGAACAGAACCCGGCGTACAGGCCGCCCCATTCGCACCCTGTACGCCGGAACGGCCTCTCAGTCGGCGGCGAGCGACGCGGCCCCGATGATTCCCGACGAGTTGCGGTGGATCGCCGGCACGATCGGGGTGTTGAGCTCCAGCAGCGGGATGAACTTCTCGGGGTGCTTGGAGACTCCGCCGCCGACGACGAACAGGTCGGGAGTGAACAGGAACTCGACGTGCGAGAAGAAAACCTGCAGGCGTGCGGACCAGTCTTCCCAGGACAGCTCCTCGCGCTCCATCGCCGAGTACGCCGCCCAGCGCTCGATGGAGGCGTCCCCGACAGTGGTCCCGTCGTACAGCAGATGACCGAGCTCCGTGTTCGGCAGCAGCACGCCGTCATACAGGAACGCCGAGCCGATGCCGGTGCCGAGCGTTGCCAGAATCGTGAGGCCTTCGACGTCGCGCGCAGCACCGTGGCGCACCTCGGCGACACCCGCGGCATCCGCGTCATTGACGAACGTGATCGAGCGGCCGAGGCCGTCTTCAAAGAACTTCTCGGCTTCGAAGCCGACCCACTTCTTGGAGACGTTCGCCGCCGACAGCGTCTTGCCGCGTTTGACGATCGCGGGGAACGCCACGCCGAGCGGCAGGTCGGACTCCCGCACGCCCAGGGTGTCGAGCACCTCGTGCACCGCCTTCAACACGTCATTCGGAGACGCGCCCTTCGGTGTGTCGACACGGATGCGGTCGGACTCGAGTGTGCCCGATTTGAGGTTGACGATTCCCGCCTTGATGCCTGTGCCGCCGATGTCGACGCCGATCGCTTTTGCCATGGTCAATAGCCTAGCTAGAACCGGGCGCCCCACTAGGATCGTGACAAAGCATTCATGAAGGGATGGACCCATGTCTCGAGGAGAAGATCCGTACATGTCCAGCGGTGAGCGCAAGTACTGGTACAACACTTCCTCAAGCGAAGTCGAGTACGGCTACCTGTCACCCGCCGTCGACCGTGTGGGCCCGTTCGACACGGCGGAAGAAGCCGGCAACGCGATGCACACCCTTCGTGAGCGATCCGAGGCGTGGGCCGTCGAAGAGGCGATCGACGAGGACTGGCGCAAGGCCACAGACGTAGACAGGAAGCAGTAGCGCGGATGGGCATGGATAAGCAGCGGGACTTCGTGCTCCGGACGATCGAAGAGCGCGGCGTCAAGTTCGTCCGTCTCTGGTTCACCGACGTCATCGGCACGCTGAAATCGGTGGCGATCGCGCCGGCTGAGGTCGAAGGGGCTTTCGCTGAAGGCATCGGATTCGACGGATCTGCGATCGAGGGGCTCACCCGCACCTACGAGTCCGATCTGCTCGCCCAGCCGGATCCCACGACGTTCCAGGTCCTGCCGTGGCGCGGTGAGATCGACCCGACTGCGCGCATGTTCTGCGACCTCACGATGCCCGATGGTCAGCCGGCGGTCGCCGATCCCCGGAACGTGCTCAAGCGCACACTCGCCAAGGCGGCGGATGCCGGTTTCACCTTCTACACCCACCCCGAGGTGGAGTTCTACCTCCTCAAATCGTCGCTGATCGGTCCCGAGGGGCCCGTGCCGGTGGATTCGGCGGGGTACTTCGACAACGTGCCCGGCGGTACCGCGCACGATTTCCGCCGGCGTTCGGTGCGGATGCTGGAAGACCTGGGCATCTCGGTCGAGTACAGCCACCACGAGGGTGGCCCTGGCCAGAACGAGATCGACCTGCGCTATGCAGACGCGCTCACGATGGCCGACAACATCATGACCTTCCGCACGGTGGTCAAGGAGGTCGCGATCGAGCAGGGCGTCTATGCGACGTTCATGCCCAAGCCGATGAGTGAGCAGCCCGGCAGCGGCATGCACACGCACATGTCGCTGTTCGAGGGCGACCAGAACGCGTTCTGGGAAGAAGGCGCCGAGTATCAGCTCTCCAAGACCGGGCGGCATTTCATCGCCGGTCTGCTGCGGCACGCGAATGAGATCGCCGCGGTCACCAACCAGTTCGTGAACTCCTACAAGCGTCTGTGGGGCGGAGATGAGGCACCGAGCTTCGTCACCTGGGGCCACGCGAACCGCTCGGCCCTCGTGCGGGTTCCGATGTACAAGCCGAACAAGAGCCAGTCGTCGCGCGTGGAGCACCGCGGCGTGGATTCGGCCGCGAACCCTTACCTCGCCTATGCACTGATGCTCGCCGCTGGGCTCAAAGGCATCGAGAACGAGTACGAACTGCCCGCCGAGGCCGAGAACAACGTCTGGTCGCTCAGCGACGCCGAGCGCCGAGCGCTCGGGTACTCGTCGCTGCCGGCGAGCCTCGATCACGCCCTCGAGCTCATGCAGGACTCGGAGCTCGTCGCCGAGACCCTCGGTGAGCAGGTGTTCAACTACGTGCTGCTCAACAAGCGCAAGGAGTGGGAGGCCTACCGCAGTCAGGTCACACCGTTCGAGTTGAAGAGCAACCTCGAACTGCTCTGATCGATGGCCCGGTCTGACTCCGCGCTTTCGCGGTCGGCGCTGGCCAAGCGCGGATTCACGCGTCTGAGCGCCGCCGCCGACGCGATCGATGAGCTGTCGGCCCTGCTCGATATCGACGGCGCCCGGCTGCTGGCCGGCTCGTACGCCGCGGACCCCGACGCGGCGGCCGAGGGCATGCTCCGGGTGGCCAGACGCGACGCCTCGGGTCTGCGCAGACTGCTTGACGACGATGAGACCCGAGACATCGTCTGGCGTGTGTTCGGAGCGTCTGCCGGCCTTGCGGACTTCTTCCTCCGGCATCCCGATGAGCTCTCCGCGCTCGAAGACATCGGGCCTCTGGTGCCGAACGCATCGACGCTGGGCGAACGGATGCTGGATGCCGTGGGCGCCGTTGACGGTTTCGCGGCATCCGCCGACGAGAGCGCCTGGGTAGCCCTGCGGATCGCGTACCGGCGATCACTGGCCGAGATCGCGGCCATCGACCTGTCGACGCCGGAGCCGGCGTCGAGGATCGCGGCCATCTCGGCCGCCCTCGCCGACGCCGCGGGCGCAGCGCTGGAGGCATCGCTCGCCGTTGCGCGCACCCGGGTGGCCGCGACGGTCCCGGCGGATGAGGTCGCAAGCACGCAGTTGACGATCATCGGCATGGGCAAGGCGGGCGCGCGCGAGCTGAACTACGTCAGCGACGTCGACGTCATCTTCGTCGGGGGCACGAAGGATGAGAGTCGGCTCGACGAGAGTCGTGCGATCGACATCGCCACCCGCCTGGCCAGGGAGACGATCAGTGGCGTCTTCGGCATCGAGACCGAACCGCCGCTCTGGGAGGTCGATGCGAGCCTGCGGCCGGAAGGCAATCAGGGTGCGCTGGTTCGGTCGCTCGACTCGCACCTGGCGTACTACGACCGGTGGGCGCAGAGCTGGGAGTTCCAGGCGCTCCTCAAAGCCCGCCCGATCGCGGGGGACGAGCAGCTCGGGGAGGCGTACCTCGAAGCCGTGCAGCCGAAGATCTGGTCGAGCGCTGCGCGCGAGGACTTCGTCGACAGCGTGCAGCGGATGCGGCAGCGCGTCACCGAGCACGTCGACGCCGACGATGCGCCATACCAGCTCAAGCTCGGCGTCGGCGGCCTGCGCGACATCGAGTTCACCGTGCAGCTGCTGCAGCTCGTGCATGGACTGAGCGATGAAGACATCCGCACGCGCGGCACGCTCGAGAGTCTCGACGCCCTGGTCACCGGTGGGTACATCGGTCGGGCGGATGCGGCGGCCTTCGCCGCCGACTATCGGACACTGCGGCTGCTTGAGCACCGGATGCAGCTCAAGGACCTCACCCGGACCCACCTCATGCCGCGCACGACGGAGGAACTGCGGGTCCTCGCGCGAGCCTCCGGGTTGGCTGAGACCGGGGAAGCAGTCTGGAACCTTTGGGAGCGCGTACGGCGCGAGGTGCGCGACATCCACACGCGACTGTTCTACCGGCCTCTGCTCAGTGCTGTCGCCGGGCTGCCTGAGGAGGAGCGGGCGCTTTCCACGGAGCAGGCCCGAGATCGCCTGGCCGCCATCGGTTTCCGTGATCCGGCCGGAGCGCTGCGGCACATCGGCGCCCTCACCACGGGCATCAGCCGCAAGGTCACCATTCAACGTCACCTCATGCCGGTGATGGTGCGCTGGTTCGCCGACGGCAGTGATCCCGACTACGGGTTGCTCGCGTTCCGCCGGATCAGCGAGCGCCTCGGCGACACATCGTGGTTCCTGAGGATGCTGCGTGACTCGTCCGGAGCGGCGGAGAACCTGACGCTGCTGCTGTCGTCGTCGCAGTACGTCGGCGAGCTGATGGAGTGGATTCCGGAGTCGGTCGCCTGGCTCGAGCAGGCCGAGCGTCTGCGCCCGCGCGGAGAAGAGAAGCTCGAGGAGGAAGCCAGAGCGATCCAGACCCGCCACGCATCGGTGGCCACCGCGGTGAAAGCCGTGCGGGGGCTCCGACGCCGCGAGCTTCTGCGCACGGCGATGGGCGCCGTCCTCGACACCCTGACGATCGAAGAGCTGGCGACGGCCCTCACCGCGATCACCGACACCACGATCCAGGCGGCGCTTCGGGCCGTGCGGCGTGACGTCGTCCCCGTCGAGGACGCCGCATTCGAGTTCGCGATCATCGGCATGGGGCGATTCGGTGGTGCAGAGCTCGGCTTCGGCTCGGATGCCGACATCCTCTACGTCTATGACACCGGCGGCATCGACCCGCAGCGCGCGCAGGCACACGCAGCGAAGCTCGTGGCGGGGCTGCGCGAGCATCTGACCGATGGCAAGGTTCCCCTGGATCTCGACGCCGATCTGCGACCAGAGGGGCGCACCGGGCCGGTCGTGCGGTCTCTGACGGCGTACACCGAGTACTACCGGCGGTGGTCGGTGTCGTGGGAGGCGCAGGCGCTGCTGCGTGCGCGCGGCGTGGCTGGGGACCGTGCGCTCATCGAGCAGTTCATGGCCATGGCCGACAGTATCCGGTACCCGGCCGAAGTCGACGAGCAGGGGCTGCGGGAGATCAAGCGGATCAAGGCGCGCGTCGAGGGGGAGCGGCTGCCGCAGGGCGCCGATCCGCGTCGACACCTCAAGCTCGGCCCCGGCGGACTCAGCGATGTCGAGTGGCTCGTTCAGCTCATCCAGCTTCAGCACGCCCATGCCGTGCCGGCATTGCGCACCACGTCGACGCTCGATGCTCTGACGGCGGCGGTCGAAGCCGACCTGCTGGACACGGAGGATGCCGAACTGCTGCGCGAAGCCTGGCTGCTCGCCAGCCGCCTGCGCTCGGCGATCACCCTGCGCACCGGGCGCACCAGTGATCTGCTGCCCTGGGACCGTGGCGAACTCGACGCGATCGCACGACTGCTCGGGTATCCCGAACGATCTGCGAACGACGTGGAAGAGGACTACCTCGGCACCACCCGTCGCGCTCGGAGGGTCTTCGAACAGCTGTTCTACGGCTGAGTGCCGTGTCTGGTTTGCGGATCGGGCCATGCTGGCTCAGGCTGAGCACATGACAGCGACGAGCTACGGCCTCATCTGGAACCCCTCGAAGATCGACGAGGACGAGTTGCGCTCGGCGGTCGCCGAGCACCTCGGCGACGCTGTCCGGTGGTGGGAGACGAGTGAGGACGACCCCGGTCGCGGGATGGCAGAGGAAGCGCTCGAGGCAGGATGCCGCACCGTCATCGCCGTCGGCGGTGACGGGACCGTCCGCGCCGTTGCCGAGACGCTGGCCGGCACCGATGTCTCGCTGGGCATCGTCCCGCAGGGGACAGGCAACCTTCTGGCCCGCAACCTCGAGGTGCCATTGGAAGACATCCCCGCCGCCCTCCGGCGGATCAGCGCAGGGGAGGATCGGCGCATCGACCTCGGCTGGGTGCGGTTCGACGATCAGGAGCACGCCTTCGCGGTGATGGTCGGCTTCGGCGTCGACGCGCAGATGCTCGTCGAGACGGATGACGACCTGAAGAGCCGTGCCGGCTGGCTCGCCTACGTCGAGGCGATGGGCCGCGCCATGGCCGGTACCGAGATGACCGACGTCACGGTGACTCTCGATGACGAGGAACCGAGAGAGGTGCGCGGGCACACGATGCTGATCGGCAACTGCGGCATGGTGCAGGGCGGCCTGCGCCTGCTGCCGGACGCCAAGCTCGACGATGGCCTTCTCGACCTGTTGCTGATCACCTCGGACGGCGCGCTGCAATGGCTCGACACCGTGCGCTCCGTGGTGTGGGACAACGGCATCCGCCGGCTGCTCACCAAAGACAACAAGACCGTCAACACCGACTCGACCCACTTCCACTCCGCCGAGCGCATCCGGGTCGAGCTGCAGCGTCCGCTCCAGTTCGAGGTCGACGGCGAGGAGGTCGGCGAGGTCACCTCGTTCGAGGTGCGCGTGCAGGCCGGAGCCGTCAAGGTCCTCTGAGAGCAGAAGAGCCGAACCGCAGGGCGGGGTTCGGCTCTTCTCTGACCTGCGACGGCGTCAGACGCCGTAGTACAGCTCGAACTCGAAGGGGTGCGGACGCTGGGCGAGCGGCAGGATCTCGTTCTCGAGCTTGTACGAGATCCACGTCTCGATGAGCTCCTCGGTGAACACGCCGCCCTCGAGCAGGAACTGGTGGTCCTCACGCAGGACCTCCAGCGAGTCCTGCAGTGAGTTCGGCACCTGCGGGATGTTCTTGGCCTCCTCCGGCGGGAGTTCGTAGAGGTCCTTGTCGATCGGAGCGAGGGGTTCGATGCGGTTCTTGATGCCGTCCAAGCCCGCCATGAGCTGCGCGGCGAAAGCGAGGTAGGGGTTGCTCGCGGCATCCGGCACGCGGAACTCGATGCGCTTGGCCTTCGGGTTCGAACCAGTCAGGGGGATGCGCACAGCGGCCGAGCGGTTGCCGGCCGAGTACGCGAGGTTCACGGGCGCCTCGAAGCCCTTCACCAGCCGGTGATAGCTGTTCAGCGACGGGTTCGTGAACGCGAGCACGGAGCCGGCGTGCTTGAGCAGTCCGCCGATGTACCAGCGGGCGACGTCGCTGAGCTGGGCGTAGCCGGCCTCGTCGTAGAACAGGGGCTTGCCCTCGCTCCACAGCGACTGGTGCGTGTGCATGCCCGATCCGTTGTCGCCGTAGAGCGGCTTCGGCATGAACGTCGCGGTCTTGCCCCACTCCTCTGCGGTGTTCTTGACGATGTACTTGAACTTCAGCACGTCGTCTGCGGCCGAGACCATCGTGTCGAACTTGTAGTTGATCTCCGCCTGCCCGGCGGTGCCGACCTCGTGATGCGAGCGCTCGACCTCGAGACCGACATCCATCAGTTTGAGGACGATGTCGTCGCGGATGTCGGCCTGCTTGTCGACGGGCGAGACAGGGAAATAGCCGCCCTTGTAGGGGGTCTTGTTGCCGAGGTTGCCGCCCTCTTCCTTACGGCCGGTGTTCCAGGCCGCCTCTTCGGAGTCGACGCTGTAGAAGCTCTTGCCGGCGCCGACCTCGTAGCGCACGTCGTCGAAGATGTAGAACTCGGCCTCGGGCGCGAAGAACGCCGTGTCGGCGATGCCGGTGGAGACCAGGTACTTCTCGGCCTTCTTGGCGACCTGACGCGGGTCCTTGGCGTAGATCTCACCGGTGCGGGGGTTGTAGATGTCGAAGACCATGATGAGGGTCTTCTCCTCGCGGAAGGGATCGAGGTACGCGGTGGTCACATCGGGGATGAGCTGCATGTCCGATTCGTGGATGCTGGCGAAACCGCGGATGGATGAGCCGTCGAAGAGCTGGCCGTCGGTGAAGAAGGCTTCGTCCACCGTCGACGCGGGGATGTTGAAGTGCTGCTGAACGCCCGGCAGATCGGTGAAACGGATGTCAAGGAACTTGACGTCGTTCTCCTTGATGTAGCTCAGCACTTCGGACGAATCGGTGAACATTTATCACTCCTGGATGATTCGGGATTGTGGTCTTGAGACCTTCATGAAGAGTAGGGGCGAGGCATTACTCGGCCGTGTCCTCTTTGTTTCGGCCATGTTACAGACCCTCGCTAGGATGGACGGGTGACGGACGCGGTTAACTCATACCCGGGAGAGCGTCTCGGCTACCCGGAGGCGGGTCCTGGGAGCATCGCTCGGGTGGGCCGTCGCATCGGTGCCCTGGCCATCGACTGGGCGGCCGCCGTGGTGATTTCGATCGCGTTCTTCCAGTACGACGCGCTCGCGACACTGCTTGTGTTCATCGTGGTGCAGATCGTGTTCATCCCGACCATCGGCGGGAGCCCGGGTCACCGCATCGTCGGGATGCGGCTGGTGCTGCAGAACGGCGCGTGGGTCGGCCTGTGGCGACCTATCGTGCGCACGCTGCTGCTGGCACTCGTCATCCCCGCCGTCATCTGGGATCAGGATCAACGAGGTCTCCACGATAAGGCGGTCGCCACGGTTCTCATTCGGGCGTAGTCAGACCCGACCGCGATTGCGGCGACGCGTCTTCTTCGGTGCACGGCCGCCCAGGAACGATCGAGCCGGGTCGACGATGAAGCCGCGCCGCAGCGCCTCTCTGCCGATCAGCATGCGGAAGCCCATTTCGTCGCGCTTGCTCAGGGTCACCTCGGAGACGATGAGCTGGTCGACCAACCGGATCGCCAACAGCACGACGAGGCGCTCCTGAGCGTGCCCGGACGAGCTGCGCACGGCGCGCCGATCGTGGATCGGGCACTCGACGATGGTGGCGTCGGCGTTCGTATCCTGCCAGGGATTCACCCGGAACCGTACCCACGCTTCGCCTTCGCGCTCGAACTCGACGACGTCGAACGCGTGCAGCGATGAGGTGCGCGCACCGGTGTCGATCTTCGCCTTGATCCAGTCCACACCGGCATCGGGCAGGCTGACCCATTCACGCCACCCGGTAAGAGTGTTTGAATGAGATGTCTTACCCACGCGATACATCTTGGCAGGAAAACCCCGTGAAGCTCGCCGTACTCTCCCGCGCCCCGCAGGCATACTCCACTCAGCGTCTCCGGGCGGCGGCCCAGAAGCGCGGGCACGAGGTCAAAGTGCTCGACACACTGAAGTTCGCCATCGACCTCAGCGGAGACGAGCCGGATCTGCACTTCCGTGGCAAACCGCTCAGCGACTACGACGCCATCCTCCCGAGGATCGGCAGTTCGATCACCTATTTCGGCACGGCGGTCGTGCGGCAGTTCGAGCAGATGGACGTCTACACGCCCAACACGGCCAACGGCATTTCGAGTGCCCGCGACAAACTGCGGGCGAGCCAGATCCTCTCACGGCACAACATCGCGATGCCCGCGACGGCGTTCGTACGCAACCGCGCCGATGTGCGCCCCGCGATCGAGCGCGTCGGCGGAGCCCCCGTCGTCATCAAGCTGCTCGAGGGGACGCAGGGAATCGGTGTGATCCTTGCGCCGCAGGTGAAGGTCGCCGAGGCGATCATCGAGACGCTGCATTCGACGAAGCAGAACGTGCTGATCCAGCGGTTCGTCTCCGAGAGCCGCGGGCGCGACATTCGCGCACTCGTCGTCGGCGACCGTGTCGTCGCGGCTATGCGGCGCGTCGCCGCCGGTGACGAGTTCCGCTCCAACGTGCACCGCGGCGGCAGCGTCGAGGCTGTTCAACTCGACCCGCTGTACGAGCAGGCCGCCGTGCGCTCCGCGCAGATCATGGGGCTCCGCGTCGCCGGTGTCGACATGCTCGAGGGCGAGGAGGGGCCACTAGTGATGGAGGTGAACTCCTCACCGGGTCTGCAGGGCATCGAGCAGGCGACGGATCTCGACGTGGCCGGAGCCGTCATCGACTACATCGCAGCCCAGGTGGCGTTCCCCGAGATCGACGTCCGACAGCGGCTGACCGTGTCGACCGGCTACGGGGTCGCCGAGCTCAGCGTCCACAGCGCGGTCGAGCTCGTCGGCAGGACCCTGGGGGAGTCGGGCCTGGCGGAGCGCGACATCACCGTTCTGACATTGCACCGCGGTGTCACCGTGATCCCCAACCCGCGCAAGAACGTGGTGCTCGAGGCCGATGACCGGCTGCTGTGCTTCGGCAAGCTCGAAGAGATGCGCTCGATGGTGCCCGAGCGCCGCAGGCGTCGTGCCAGGGTGCGCCGTCTGCCGAAGGAACCGCTGAAGTGACGGATCCTGCGGAGATCTGGCCGCTGCTGCGGATCAGCGCGGACGCTGTGCGCGCACCTTCGTCGGGTCGATGCCCTTCGGGATGGGCAGCGAGGTCACCGACTGCGAAACCGAGTCGATGCGACGGATGACTGCAGCCATGGTCGTCTTGTCGATGGCCTGGGGCAGCTTCTTGATGGTCTTGGCGAGATCGGCGATCGCAACCTCGTCATCGCCGTGCCCGACGTAGTAGACGTGCACCGGCACTCCGTGGGCGACGCGCTGGGCCTTCGTGCGCTCCTCGTTGACGAGGCGGGTGAGCCGGCCGCGCGTGCCCTCGCCGACGATGACGATGCCGCCGCGGCCGATGGCACGGTAGACGGCCTCCTGCGTCTTCGGGTTGATGCCGACGGGGGAGTCGGATGCCTGCCATTTGCGCCCGAGGCTTGAGCTGAGCACGTGCCCGCTCGCCCCCGGCATCCCGTCGATCTTCTGGTACATCGCACTGGTTGACAGACGGGTCATGAGGAACAGCGAACCGAGCACACCCAGCATGAGACCGGTGACGCCCCAGAGCACGAGCGACCAGATCTGCAGCGGCGGGATGAGGAACCCGATGACCAGACCGATGAGGATGCCGCCGATGAGGATCGCGATCTGCGCCCAGGGCAACCAGGGATAGATCTCGCGCGTGAACCGGAAGAGAGACTTGATCTGGGAGAAGAAACCCGGACGCTTTTCGGATTCGGAAGCACGCTTAGCCATGCGTACCAGGATACCGAGTCCGGCGGCTGCCGATGTGCGCGTTCGCGGGGGGCGCACTCGTTCTGCACATCTGATCGTGCGGTCGATCTGTCCACATTCGCGCCGCAGGCCCCTGCCGTGACGCTCGGGTGCGCTGTGATGGGGCGATGACCGAGACGGATGCCGCAGTTGATCGTTCCGTGCTGGTGCCGGGTGCGCACCGGCTGATCCGTACCGTCGATCGCGACGAGGGGCCGTTCGCCGGAGCGTTGGTGGGGTACGAAGACGGCGTCGCCGTCTGCGTGGATGCTGCAGACCTGGCCGGCTGGGGAGGTTGGTCGCACTCCGATGGCGAGCACGTGTGCGGCGTCCTGGACCTGCGGCGCCGGCCGGACGGTCACGACGCCCTGCTCCCGTGGTGCACCGAGCGCGTGGAGACGTTCGTGGGCCGTCGCCGCACCGCGGACGCCCCGCTGGCACCCGGAGAGCTCGGAACGCTTGTGGCGAGCCTGTTGCGCGGCATCCGGGAGCTCGGAACGGATGCTGCACAGGCCGAGGGAGACTGGTGGCTCACGGGAGACGGCCGCCCGCTGTTCGTGCACGGCGACGGCGGTGGCGCGCGAGCGCGGACGGCAGCGCTGGTCGAGCGGATCTCTGGTCACACCAATGACCGGGCGACCGGCCGCGTGCTCACCGAGATCATCTCTGCACTGCGCGAACACCGTCACCACGATGACGAGGATGCCCGGTGGGAGGAGCAGCTCTTCGCGATCGCCGCGCCGCGGGCTCTGCGGCTCGATGTGTTCGCACCCGAGAAGGCAGCCGATCTGGCGACCCGCAGGTCAACACGGCTCGACCTCGGGACGGCGCAGCGGACCCGCGGCCACGCAGGTCGCGACCGCGGCGAACGCGCTGACCGTGTCGGGGGCCGGCTTCGGGTGCGTGCCGCACTCGACGGCCTGATCGAGTGTTCGCGCGCGCTGTCGGCGCGGGTGAGGGAACGACCGTGGCCTGCGGCCCGCGCCGAAGCGCGCAAAAAGCCGCGCGACGGGGCGCAGAAGAAGGAACGCGTCTCGATCCGACCGCGGCGCCGACCGCTGATCATCGCCGGATCGCTCGCCGTCGCCGTCCTCGCGGTAGGGCTGCTGTGGCCGGAGGGCCAAGAGGACGAGCCCGCCGTGGCCGCGCAGACGGAGAACGCGCCACCGACTGCGGAGCCCGCAGAAACGCCCGATCCCACGGGATCTGCCGCGCCGGAGCCGACGGAGTCACCGGCGGAGGCGGCTGACGACCCGGTGGCCGCAGATGACGCGCTGACGGCGACCCCCGTGCTGCTCGACACCGTCGCGGCGTGCGTGGAGATGGCGGACGCGACATGCGCCGAAGCACTGGCGGCGGGCGTCGCGCTGCCGACCGACGGGCTGATCGTGCAGGGAGCCGGCGGGAGCACCGCCGCACTCATCGACGACTACGGAGACGTTGCCGTAGTGAAGCTGGTGCCGGGAGAGTCGGGAGAAGGCGCCGCCGAGCAGATGATCGTGCTCGAGCGCCGAGAAAAGAAATGGCTGGTGCGCGACGTGTATGACGTCGCGCACCAGCCGAACGGGCTCTGACCCGAGTCAGGCGCCCAGGTTACCGGCGAAGTCCGCTGCCTCCAGGCGCGTCTTGACGGCGCCGAGGAAGCGGGCGGCGTCGGCACCATCGACGATGCGGTGATCGTACGAGATCGCGAGGTACACGTACGAGCGGACCGCGATCGCGTCGACACCGTCGACCGTCACCACGCCGGGGCGCTTGAAGACGATGCCGGTGCCGAGGATCGCCGACTGCGGCAGGAACACCAGCGGGGTGTCGAACAGCGCGCCGCGGGAGCCCGTGTTCGTCACCGTGAAGGTGCCACCGGCGAGCTCGTCGGGCTTCAGCTTGTTGTCACGCGTACGGGCCGCGAGATCTGCGATCTCGTGGGCGAGCTGCGCAAGGTTCTTCGTCGCCGCGTCGCGGACGACAGGGGTGAGCAGTCCGCGTTCAGTGTCGACCGCGATCGAGACGTTCTCGGACTCTGGGTAGACGATGTTCTCCCCGTCGACGGTCGCATTGATGACAGGGAAGGCCTGCAGTGCCTCGGCGGCGGCGAGCGTGAAGAACGGCAGGAACGACAGCTTGTCGCCGGTCTTCTTGAGGAAATCGTCCTTGACACTGTTGCGGTAGTTCGCCAGGGCGGTCACATCGACCTCGACGAACGTGGTCAGCTGCGCCGTCTGCTGCATCGACGCGACGGCGCGCTCAGCGACGACCTTGCGCAGGCGCGACATCTTCTGGGTCGTTCCGCGCAGTGGTGAGACCTCCAGCGGGGCGGGAGCAGGAGCCGCGGCGGCCGCAGCGGGGGCGGCACCCTTCGACTCTGCAGCCTTGAGGACGTCCTCCTTGCGGATGCGTCCACCGACACCCGACCCGGTGACCGTTGCGAGATCGACGCCCTGCTGGGAAGCCAGACGACGCACGAGCGGGGTCACATACAGCGAGCCCTTCGCATCACCGGCCGGAGCGGCGGGCTCTGCGGCGGGCGCAGGGGCCGCCGCAGGAGTGGGAGCCGCGGGCTGCGCAGCTGGTGCCGGCGCAGCTGCTGGCGCGGCGGCAGGCGCCTCAGCGGCAGGAGCTTCGGCGGCGGGAGCGGGTGCTTCAGCAGCAGGCGCCGGAGTTTCGGCGGCGGGTGCGGGTGTCTCGGCCGCAGGTGCGGCGGGAGCGGCGCCCGAGCCGACACGAGCCAGCACGCCGCCGACCTCGACGGTCTCGTCCTCGCCGGCCACGATCTCCTGCAGCACGCCGGCGACAGGCGAGGGGATCTCGGTGTCGACCTTGTCGGTCGAGATCTCCAGCAGCGGCTCATCGACGGCGACATCGTCGCCGACCTGCTTCAGCCAGCGGGTGACCGTGCCCTCGGTGACGCTTTCACCCAGTTCGGGCAGCCGGACATCGGTTGCGTCGCCGGACGGCGCGGCAGTCTCGGCGGCAGGTGCGGCCTCAGCAGCCGGTGCGGGCGCCGCTTCTGCGGGTGCCTCCTGTCCGGGCGCCGGTGCGGCGTCAGCCGGTGCAGCTTCGGCAGGTGCAGCTTCGGCAGGTGCAGCTTCGGCAGGTGCAGCCTCGGGAGCAGATTCGGCTGCAGCCGGGGCGTCCGACTCGGGGGCCGCACCGCTGCCGTCGCCGACGCGGGCGAGGAGGGCGCCGACCTCGACGGTCTCGTCCTCGGCGACGAGGATCTCCTCGATGACGCCGCTGACCGGCGAGGGGATCTCGGTGTCGACCTTGTCGGTCGAGATCTCGAGCAGGCCCTCGTCCGCCTGAACGGTGTCTCCCACCTGCTTCAGCCAGCGGGTGACCGTACCCTCTGTGACGCTCTCACCGAGAGCGGGGAGGACCACGGATGTGCTCATGACGGAGTCTCCTTCAAGAATGTTTGTGACGTATTCAGCTTAGTGACCCTGACACCGGTTGGTGGTCAGAGGGCGTGCAATGGTTTTCCGGCGAGTGCGAGGAAAGCTTCGCCGAGCGCTTCGCTCTGCGTCGGATGCGCGTGGATGAGGGGTGCGACATCCTCGGGATGCGCCTCCCAGGCGACGGCGAGCTGCCCCTCGGTGATGAGCTCGCCCACCCGGTCGCCGAGCAGATGGACGCCCAGCACTGGGCCGTCCTTGAGCCGGACGACCTTGACGAGCCCCGTGGTGCCGATGATCTCGCTCTTGCCGTTGCCGGCGAGGTTGTACTCGTACGACACGACCGCATCCGCGCCGTGCTCGGCGGCAGCGGCCGCTTCCGTCAGACCGACGGAGGCGACTTCGGGGTTGCTGTACGTGATCTTCGGGATCTGCGACTCCGGGATCGGAGCGGGGGAGAGCCCGGCGATCCGTTCGGCGACGGCGATGCCCTGCAGGAAACCGCGGTGCGCGAGTTGCAGGCCGGGGACGATGTCTCCGACCGCCCAGAGGTTTTCCACGCCCGTGCGCAGTTCGTCGTCGACGGTCACGAAACCGCGATCCAGGGTCACGCCGGCCTCCTCGAAACCGAGGTCGGCGGTGACGGGGCCGCGTCCGACGGCGACGAGAAGATAGTCGCCGGTGAAAGTCTTGCCGTCCTCCAGCGTCACGGTGACACCCGCATCGTCCTGCGTCGCGGTCTGGAACCGGGTTCCGAGCGAGTACTGGATGCCGCGGCGGCGGAAGGCGCGCTCGAGCCCCTTGCTGAGTGCGAGGTCCTCGTTGGGAACCAGATGCGGCAGTGCCTCGATGATCGTCACCTCGGCGCCGAACGAGCGCCATACGCTCGCGAATTCGACGCCGATCACGCCGCCGCCGAGCACGAGCACGCGCTCCGGGACGACATCGAGCGCGAGCGCCTGCTCGCTGGTGAGGATGCGTCCACCGATCTCGAGGCCGGGCAGCGAACGGCTGTACGACCCGGTTGCGAGGACGACATCGGTGCCGCTGTACACGTCATCGCCCACAGCGACGGTGAGGTCGGCGTTGAGCCGCCCCGTGCCGACGACGGTGGTGATGCCACGGGCCTTGATGAGCCCCTCGAGGCCCTTGAACTTCTTCGCGACGATGTTCTCGCGGTAGGTGCGGACGCCGGCGGCGTCGACGCCATCGAACGTCGCTCCGACGCCGACGGATGCGGCATCCCGAACATGATCGGCGACCTCGGCGGCGTGCAGCAGGGCCTTGGTCGGGATGCATCCGCGATGCAGACACGTGCCGCCGACCTTGTCCTTCTCGATCAGCGCGACGCTCTTGCCGAGCTCCGCGGCGCGGAGCGCTGCGGCGTAACCGCCGCTGCCGCCGCCGAGCACCACGAGATCGAAGGTGTGCGTGGTCATCGGACCTCCTTGGCGCGCGCCTCGGCGAACGCGACGAGCGATCGGACGGTGGCGCCGGTCGCGCCCTTGTCCGTGAAACCGTACGGGGAACTGCCGTTCTCCGACGATCCGGCGATGTCGAGATGCACCCACGGGATGCGCGGCGCATCGTCGTCGTCACCAGTGCGGCCGACGAAACGCTGCAGGAAGAGACCGGCGAACATCGAGCCGCCGGCGCGGTCGCCCATGTTCGCGTTGATCATGTCGGCGATAGGCGAGTCGAGCGAATCCTCCATGTACTCGGGCAGCGGGAGCGGCCAGGCGAGCTCATCTTCGGCATCGGCGGCCGTGAGGTACTGGGCCACGGCGAGGTCGTCGCCCATCACGCCGGTGTGCCTGTGCCCCAGCGCGACGAGGATCGCGCCGGTCAGCGTGGCAACGTCGAAGATGACGTCGGGCTTCTCCCGGCTGGCGGCGACGAGTCCGTCGGCCAGGACGAGGCGTCCCTCGGCATCCGTGTTGAGCACCTCGACGGTCTTGCCGTCCAGCATCCGCAGAACGTCGCCCGGGCGGGTGGCGCTCCCGGAGGGCATGTTGTCGGTGATGCACATCCAAGTGCTCACGCGCACCGGCAGCTTCAACTCGGCGATGGCGCGCAGCGCGGCGAGCACTGTGGCCGAGCCCGCCATGTCGAACTTCATCCCGACCATCGAGGCTGCGGGCTTGAGGGAGAGCCCGCCGGTGTCGAAGGTGATCCCCTTGCCGACCAGGGCCATGTGCGTCGCAGCATCCGCCGGTGCGTACTCGAGGTGCACGACCCGCGGCGGGCGATCCGAGCCCTGCGCGACACCGAGCACGCCACCGTAGCCCTGGTCTGCGAGGGCCTGCTCATCGAGCACTTCAACGGACACGTCGAGGTCTGCGACAGCATCCACGGCGCTCTGCGCCAGGTCGGCCGGGCTCTGCCACTCGGCCGGTACCGAGACGAGATCCTTTACGAGGGCGAGCGCGTCGCCGAGCACGCGGGCCCGTTCGACCTCTTCGGCCGAGACCGTCGTGCCGTGCACGATGACCGTGTCGGCGCGGGTCTTTCCCGTGCCCGTGCGGTAGCCGTCGAACCGGTAGCCGCCGTAGACAGCACCCTCTGCTGCGGCGCCGGCGAACTCGTCCAGCGGACCGGCGGCCGCGATCGCGACAGTGGCGAATCCGGTGAGCGAACGCAGCGCCGTGCCAGCCGCCTCGCGAACGGATGCCGCGTCAACGGCCTTGCCTGCGCCGGCGACGGCGAGGGGCAGCGCGGTGACATCCGGCGCGTGCACCCTGGCGTACGAGGATGCGGAGCCCGTGAAGCCGACGGCGGTGAGGACGTCCTTCAGACCGGGGTAGGCATCCAGCGCATCGGGAAACGCCTCGAGATCGGGGATGACGAGCACTGCGGCGTCGGCAGCGCTCCCGGGGAATGGATCTGTGGTGTGCGAGAGCGCAGGAAGCGTCATGCCTCCATCCTATGCACCGAGCGCGTCATCGGTCGGAGTGCTGTTCGCTGTGAGCATGACATCGCCGCGCCCGCTGTCCCGTGCTGCTCGTAGCATGGACTCATGCCCGTCTCCGGAGAGCTGTACGAACGCGTCGCCAACGCACCCGCCGTCCCGCAGGGGCTGCCGCTGGTCATCCTGCTCACCGGGTTCACCGATGCGGGCAGCGCCGTCTCGGGACTCATCGACCACCTTCGCGACGATTCCGACCCGCAGCCCGTTGCGGTGTACGACAACGATGTGCTCCTCGATTACCGGGCGCGTCGCCCGGTGTTCGTCTTCGAGCAGGACCACCTCACCGAAATGCGACCCGCGCGCCTCGAGTTGTCGCTCGCGCACGACGCGCTCGGTCAGCAGTTCCTCCTGCTCACGGGATACGAACCCGACTTCTCGTGGAACGCTTTCTCGCAGAGCGTGCTCGACTTCGCCGAGGAGTTCGGCGTGTCCGGTGTCACCTGGGTGCATTCGATCGCGATGCCCGTGCCGCACACCCGGCCGATCAGCACG
>NZ_JBQDVP010000030.1:0-34821 GCF_052102115.1 Microbacterium sp. | reverse complement strand
CGTCCCTAGCGTGGGTCAGGACAGAGGAGAATCTGATGGCACTCGCTCGTGAACTACCGTCCTGGCTCGGGCGCGTCGGCGTCTTCGACCTGGAGACGACCGGCGTCGACGTCACGGCCGACCGCATCGTCACGGCCCACGTCGGCGTGCTCGACGCGAAGGGACGCGAGATCGCCGCACGGTCGTGGCTGGCAGATCCAGGCGTGCCCATCCCCGACGGCGCCGCGGCCGTGCACGGAATCACCACGGCGCAGGCACGCGCCAACGGCCGGAACCCCGCCGAGGTCGTCGGCGAGATTACCGCATCGCTGCGCGCTCTGTTCAGGCAGGGCATGCCGGTGGTGGCATACAACGCCTCGTACGATTTCTCGCTGCTCACCCACGAGTGCATTCGCCACGGCATCCCGGTGCTCGAAGACCCCGGGCCCATCATCGATCCCCTGGTGATCGACAAGGCCGTCGACCGCTACAGAAAGGGCAAGCGCACCCTGGAGGTCGTCGCGCAGCATTACGGTGTCGCGCTCGACGGCGCGCACGAGGCTTCCGCTGATGCGATCGCGGCCGGGCGGGTTGCACAGGCGATCGCACGGAGCTTCCCGCTTGCGGGCTCTGCGCACGAACTGCACACCCAGCAGGTCGGTTGGGCACGCACTCAGGCCGAGAGTCTGACCGAGTACTTCGTCCGGATCGGGCGCATTGAGCCGGAAGACGCCCTCGACGGCACATGGCCCGTACGGGATGCCGCTCCGAACTCCGTCTGAGGATGGATGCCCATTCGGCTTTCTCCGCCGTAGTCTGAACACATGAACGACATCGTCGGCTGGGCCGCGATCGGGATCGTGTTCGCGATGATCCCGATCCTGCTCGTGGCCGGCGTGCGTCACTCACTGACCAGTCAGCCCGTGGAGCAGAAGTACCGCGATTCGATGGGCGGAATCTCCGGCGGGTTCGACGCGGTGTGGTCGCCGACAGCACACGAAGCGACCCAGGACCGTGACCGTCAGCAGCGTGCGTCGATCCCGGCGCCGACACCCGGCACGGGGCCCGGACGCATGGACGACGACGGCAGAATCACGATCCAGCTCGACTGATCTCTCTACGACGCGACCGGCCTGATACGAAGATGCCCGAACACGAAGAAGGCCCCGCCGAAGCGGGGCCTTCTGTCGAAACGGAAGCTTACTTGCTGCCGCCGAAGCCCTTGAAGCGCTGGTTGAACTTCTCGACGCGACCGGCCGAGTCCATGATGCGCTGCTTGCCCGTGTAGAACGGGTGCGAGGCCGAGGAGATCTCGACGTCGATGACCGGGTACTCCACGCCGTCCAGTTCGACGGTCTTGTCGCTGGAGACGGTGGAGCGGGTCAGGAAGGTCTCGCCCGAGCCGAGGTCGCGGAACACGACGTCCTTGTAAACGGGGTGAATGTCAGTCTTCATAGCTGATTCCTTGGCTTGCGGGTACGTACAGGATGAAAAGTCTTCGGGCGCCGGAGCACCAAGGATCGATTCTAGCAGATCCCCGGCTCAGGACGCTGCGCGGGCAGCGTAGCGACCGTCGTCAGCCGACATGGTGATCGGCATGCCGAATGCCTCGGTGAGCGAATCCGCCGTCAGGGTCTCTTCCATCGGGCCGGCCGCCACCACGCCGCCATCACGGATCAGCAGCACGTGTGTGAATCCGACCGGAATCTCTTCCACGTGGTGGGTGACCATGACCATCGCCGGTGTGGTCGGCGATGAGGCGTAGCCGCTGAGGAGGCCGAGAAGCTCTTCGCGGGAGCCGAGGTCGAGGGACGCCGTCGGCTCGTCGAGCAGCAGCACCTCAGGATCGGTCATCACGGCACGCGCGATCTGCACGCGCTTCTGTTCGCCGTCGCTCAGGGTGCCGAAGGTGCGGTCGGCGAGATGGTCGAGCTTCCACTCCCCCAGCACGCGCAGCGCACGGCGCTCATCGATGTTCTCGTACTGCTCGTTCCACCGCCCGGTGACCGCGTACGCCGCGGTGAGGACGACGTTGAGCACGGTCTCCTCGCGCGGGATGCGCTGGGCCATCGCCGAAGACGCGAAGCCGATGCGCGGACGGATCTCGAAGACGTCGGTGCGACCCAGGGTCTCGCCGAGGATCGTCACGGTTCCCGCCGTCGGGTGCATGAGCGTGTCGGCCAACTGCAACAGTGTGGTCTTGCCGGCGCCGTTCGGGCCGAGCACCACCCATCGCTGGTCGTCTGCGACCTGCCAGGTCACATGATCGACGATGTTGCGCCCGTCACGGCGCACGACGACATCGGTGAAATCTAGAGCGCTCGGCATGCCTCCAGCCTATCGGCTCAGTCCATCAGCTCCGCGTAGAGCGCGCGCGTGGTGTCGGCGATCGCACCCCAACTGAACTCCTCCGCAGCGCGCTGCCTTCCGGCATCGCCGTATGCGGCCGCTCGCCCCGGATCGGAGACCACCTCGGTGAGCACGCGGGCGAGATCGGCGACGAATCGGTCCGGATCGATCGGCGTGCCCGTGCCGTCATCGGTCTGGTCGATGGGCACCAGGCGGCCGGTCACGCCATCGGCCACGACCTCGGGGATGCCGCCCGTCGCGGTGCCGACGACGGCAGCACCGCATGCCATCGCCTCGAGGTTCACGATGCCGAGGGGTTCGTACACCGACGGGCACACGAACGTCGTCGCCGCGGCCAGGATCGCGCTGAGCTCGTCGCGCGGCAGCATCCGTTCGATCCAGATCACGCCGTCGCGGGTGCGCTGGAGCCGGCGAACACCCTCCTGCACCTCGGCCATGATCTCGGGCGTGTCCGGCGCACCCGCGCAGAGCACCAGCTGCACGTCAGGAGGCAGGAGCTCGGCGGCGCGCAGCAGGTACGGCAGCCCCTTCTGGCGGGTGATGCGCCCGACGAACACGACGGACGGACGCGACGCATCCAGGCCGATGCCGGTGAGGAACGCGTCATCCGAGACGGGGCGCCATCGTTCGACGTCGATGCCGTTGTGGATCACGCGCACGCGGTCGGGTTCCACCTGCGGGTAGCTGCGGAGGATATCGGCGCGCATGCCGGCGGACACCGCGATGATCGCCGCCGCGTTCTCGTAGGCGAGCTTCTCGATCCCGCTCGAAACGGCATAGCCGCCGCCGAGCTGTTCGGCTTTCCATGGGCGCAGTGGTTCGAGACTGTGCGCGGTGAGCACGTGCGGGATTCCGTGCAGTTGCGAGGCCAGATGGCCGGCGAAGTTCGCATACCAGGTGTGGCTGTGCACGACGTCGGCTCCCGCGACGTCTCCGACCATCACCAGGTCGGTGCCGAGCGTCTGCAGCGCGGCGTTCGCGGTAGCCAGTTCAACCGGTGTGCGGTACGACTTCGTGCCCGTCTCGGCGCGTTCTGCGCCGAACGCGCGCACCCGCACCTCGATGGAATTCCGCAGGGCGCAGGCGAGTTCGGCGACGTGGACGCCGGCTCCTCCGTAGATCTCCGGGGGGTACTCCTTGGTGATCATGTCGACGCGCATGCTTGAACGCTAGTACAGCGACGCATTCGGGTTCTATGGTGGAGCCATGGCGGTCCCTCCGAAGGTCTTCGGCATCATCCTCGCTGGCGGCGAGGGCAAGCGTCTCATGCCTCTGACGGCAGACCGGGCCAAACCTGCGGTGCCGTTCGGCGGGCAGTACCGCCTGATCGATTTCGCCATCTCGAACCTCATCAACTCGAGCCTGCGGCAGATCGTGGTGCTCACGCAGTACAAGTCGCACAGCCTCGACCGGCACATCACCCAGACCTGGCGGATGTCCTCGCTGCTCGACTCCTACATCACCTCGGTGCCGGCGCAGCAGCGACTCGGCAAGCGCTGGTTCTCGGGATCGGCCGATGCCATCCTGCAGAGCCTGAACCTCATCAATGATGAGAAGCCCGACATCGTCATCGTGATCGGCGCCGATCACGTGTATCGCATGGATTTCCGTCAGATGCTCGAGTCGCACATCGATTCCGGGGCGAAGGCGACCGTCGCCGGCATCCGCCAGCCGCTCGCCCTCGCGGACCAGTTCGGCGTGATCGATGCCGCACCCGACGGCTCGGGCCGCATTCGAGCGTTCCTCGAGAAGCCGGCGGATGCTGAGGGCCTCGCCGACTCGCCGCACGAGGTTCTCGCGTCGATGGGCAACTACATCTTCGACGCCGAAGCTCTGATCGCCGCGGTCGAAGCCGATGGCGAAGTCGCCTCATCGAGCCACGACATGGGCGGCGACATCGTCCCGTACTTCGTCGACCGGGGTGAAGCCGGGTTCTACGACATGAAACAGAACGATGTGCCCGGCTCTTCGCCGCGCGATCGGGCCTACTGGCGCGACGTGGGAACCATCGATTCCTTCTTCGATGCGCACATGGATCTCATCTCGACGCTGCCGATCTTCAACCTCTACAACACCCTGTGGCCCATCCGCACCCAGAGTGTGAACGCACCACCGGCGAAGTTCGTGCGCGATGCGGTCGGACGCATCGGCAACACGATCGACTCGATCGTCTCGCCGGGTTCGGTGCTGTCCGGCACGCACTTGGAGCGGAGCGTCATCGGTCCGGGAACGCTCGCTGCCGGCGGGTCGACGATCACCGACTCGGTCCTGTTCGACGGCGTGGTCGTCGGCCAGGGTGCCCGCGTGCACCGCGCCGTGCTCGACAAGAACGTCGTGCTCGCCGACGGCGCGACGATCGGCGTCGATCGGCAGCGCGATGTGGAGCGCGGCTTCACCGTGACCGAATCGGGCATCACCGTTGTCGGAAAGGGCGTGCGGATCGAGCGGTGACGGGCGCGCTACGCTCGTTCGCGTGACCGTTGCGCGCTTCCTCGTCGTCCTCGATGCCGATTCCACCCTGATCCGCGATGAGGTGATCGAACTCCTCGCCGACGAGGCGGGTCGGCGCGCCGAGGTACAGGCTGCGACCGAGGCCGCGATGCGCGGCGAGGTCGACTTCGCGAGCAGCCTCCGTTCTCGGGTTCGTGCGCTCGCCGGCGTGCAGACGAGCGCGTTCGAGCGGGTGCGTGCACGCGTGCGACCGACGCCCGGTGTGCGCGAGCTCACTGCGGCCGTGCATGAGCGCGGCGGTGTCGTCGGGGTTGTGTCCGGCGGATTCCACGAGATCCTCGACCACGTCGCCCCTGAGCTCGGTGTCGACCGGTGGCGAGCCAATCGGCTGGTCGTCTCGGACGACGTGCTCACGGGCGTCGTCGACGGCGAGATCGTGGATGCCGCGACGAAAGCCGCGGCACTGCGGGAGTGGGCGACCGGCCTGAGCATTCCCGCGCATGCGACGGTCGCCATCGGCGACGGCGCGAACGATCTGCAGATGATGGCGGCGGCCGGGCTCGGACTCGCCTTCAACGCCAAACCCGCCGTGCGCGCGTCGGCGGATATCGTCGTCGGGGCAGTGGATCTGCGCGAGATCATTCCTCTCCTCCCCTGAGGGCCGGCGGATTCCCGTGCCGATGTCGGTGGTCCCGCGTAACGTCAGCGCCATGGAAATCATCCTCATCCCAGGACTCTGGTTTGACGCAGCACTGTGGGACGACGTCGTCCCCTCACTCGAAGCCGCCGGTCACAGGCCCGTGCCGCTCACTATGCCCGGTGTGGGCGAACCCGCTGAGACCTCGTCCTCGATCGACGTGTCCGACTGGGTCGACGCCGTGGTCGCGCAGATCGACGCGACCGCGGAGCCGGTGGTCCTCGTCGGGCACAGCGGCGGCGGCAACGTAGCGTGGGGGGCTGCCGATGTGAGACCCGACCGGGTCGCAAGGGTGATCTTCGTCGACACCGTGCCGCCGCCTCCGAACTCCGGCATCTCCTCGTTCGAGGTCGTCGATGGTGTGATCCCGTTCCCCGGTTGGGACTTCTTCCCCGCCGAAGACGTGTACGACCTCGACGAAACGATGCGTGCACGGGCGTTGTCGCTGACCCGCTCGGTCCCCGCGCGCGTACCTACCGACCCCGTACAACTGAGCAGCGACCGGCACCGGGTGCCCACCACGCTCCTGATGGGGGCTATGGGGCAGTCCGAGGTCGAGGCCGAGGTCGACCAATGGGGGCCCTACGGCGAGGAGTTCCGTGCGATCGCGGACGTCACGGTCACGAAGATCGGTTCCGGGCATTGGCCGCAGTTCTCGCAGCCGGAGCGGCTCGCGCAGTTGATCAGCACAGCCGCCGGTCGGTGACCGCGGGGCTCAGTGCCCCATCCCCAGCCCGCCGTCGACGGGAATGACAGCGCCGGAGATGTAACCGGCGTCGTCGCCGGCGAGCCAGGCGACCACGCCGGCGACCTCGTCGGGCGTCGCGAACCGCGCGGCGGGGATGCTGGCCTTGTACTGCTTCTGGGTCTCTTCGGGCAGTTCGGCGGTCATGTCGGTCTCAATGAACCCCGGGGCGACGACGTTGGCCGTGATGCCGCGCGCACCGAGCTCGCGGGTCAGCGAGCGTGCGAAGCCGACGAGCGCGCTCTTGGACGCGGAGTAGTTGACCTGGCCGGCCGAGCCATACAGTCCGACGACGCTGGAGATCAGGATGACGCGGCCGAAACGTGCACGCAGCATCGCTTTCGATGCGCGTTTGACGACGCGGAACGTGCCACCGAGATTGGTCGCCACGACGCTGTCGAAATCGTCCTCGCTCATGCGCATGAGGAGGGTGTCTTTGGTGATCCCGGCGTTCGCGACGACGATCTCCACCGGTCCGAGCTTCGACTCGACCTCGGCGAAGGCGGCATCGACTGCTGCACCATCAGTCACGTCAGCGCGCACAGTGAGAGTCCCTTCCGGGCCTTCCCCGCTGCGGGCGGTCACGGCGACGCGGAATCCTTCGCGCACGAAGCGCTCGGCGATCGCCCGCCCGATGCCGCGGTTGCCGCCGGTGACGAGGACGACGCGTTCTGATCTCATGTGCACTCCCGAGGGCTGGTCGATGGGACTCGAGTCATCCTATCCGTGCGGCTGTGTATGCCGACCGTACCGATCCGCGACATGATGGAGGTGGTCACGGAGTCTTATGGAGGGATCGCGATGAGCGACAACAGCACAGCCCCGGGCGAGCACCCGGACTTTCCCGCGGTATCGCCGGCACGTGCCGGTGCCCCGCAGGAGCCGCCGTACGCACCGCAGACGCAGCCGGCTCCCCCGGCTGCGCAGCCGTATCCGGTACAGCAGTACCCCGGACAGCAGTATCCCGGACAGCAGAGCCCCACCCAGCAGTACCCGGCGCCGTCCTACCAGGGCCAGGCGTATCAGGGCCAGGTCTATCCCATGCAGCCCTACCCGCCGGCGCGTCCCACCAGCGGACTCGCCGTCACCTCGCTGATCACCGGAATCGGCGGCATCCTGTTCAGCTGGACCTTCGTGGCGCTGCTCGCGTCCATAGCGGCCGTGATCACCGGGCACATGGCGCTGAAGCAGACGCGCAACAATCCGGCTCTCGCCGGACGCGGCATGGCGATCGCGGGCCTGATCACGGGGTATGTCGGCGTCGCGATCATCGCGCTGCTGGTGGTCGTCGCGATCTTCTCGTTCCTGTTCCTCGGCTCCCTTCCGTTCCTGCTGTACGGCATCAGCAGCTGACCCCGCATCCGGCACCGGAAAGGCATCCGGGATCGCCTGCGCGGCGTAGGCTTGAAGGATCGTGAAAGAGTCGCATGCCGCACCTGTGACCTCGCTCCCGCAAGCACCGCAGGACGAGGCGACCAGTCGTGTGCGCCGCTACTGGATCACGATGGGGATCCGGATGGCCTGTTTCGCACTCACAGTCCTGGTGACCCCATATGGCTGGTACACCTGGGTGTTCGCAGCGGCCGCAGCGATCCTGCCGTACATCGCCGTCGTCTTCGCCAACGCCGTCAGCCCGACCACCACGGCTCCCGCGGAGTCGCCGGTTCAGGAGCTGGGCCCGCCGACGACCGCGGCACCGACCGCCACTGCCGATCCGACGATCATCACCATCACCGAGCACCCGATTGAACCTGCCCGTCGTGAAGGCGACGAGAAGTGACGCAGGAATGCTCGCGCGCCGGTTGCCGCCACGAGGCGACGCACCATGTCGTCTGGCGCAATCCGCGCATCCACACCGCCGATCGCGAGAAGATCTGGCTCGCGTGCGATGAGCACGTCGGATTCCTGCGCGACTATCTCGCCGCTCGCGAGTTCCCCGTCACGGTACGCGAGGGGCTCCCGGCATGAGCAATCGTTTCGTGCGATGGGGGCTCTATCTCCTCATCGCGATTGCCTTCGCCGTGGCCTGCGTCTTCCTCTCGAACTGGCAGTTCGACCGCAACGAAGGGCGCGAGGCTGACATCGCGCTCGTCGAGAAGAACTACGACGCCGCCCCCGTTCCGCTCGGCGATCTCATCGGCGCCGATGGGGCTCTGGATGCCGGTGACGAATGGCATCCCGTCACCCTCGAGGGTGAGTATCTCGTGGACGAGCAGCTCCTCGTCCGCAACCGTCCACACGGCGGAACCAGCGCGTTCGAGGTGCTCGTGCCCTTCCGCGATACCGACGGCCGCGTCTTCGTCGTCGATCGGGGGTGGGTGCCGCCCGGTGAGGGTGCGCTGCCCGACGTCGTGCCCGAAGCGCCGTCCGGAACCGTCGAAGTCACCGTTCGTCTGCGCCCCGGGGAGCCGCTGCCGACGTCCGGTCGCGGCGCCCCGGAAGGGCAGGTGCCGACGATTCATCTGCCGTCCATCGCCGAGATGACCGGCAGTGAGGTGATCACCGGCGCATATGGGCAAATGGTGGCGGAGAGCCCGGCGTCGACGACATCTCTGGGTTCCTTCGACTCCCCCACCGACGATCCCGGGCCCCACCTGTCCTACGCGATCCAGTGGATCCTGTTCGCGGTGATGGGCTTCATCTTCATCTTCTACATCATCCGCACCGAGGTGCAGAAGCACCGCGAAGAGATCGAAGGACGACCGGCGAAGGTCAAGCGGCCCCGGCGCCGCGACCATGACGCAGACGTCGAGGACGACCTCCTCGACGATGTGGACGTCCGCGTCTGATCTCGACCGGGGGATGACGGGGCGCCGAGGAAGGCGCGGCCCGGCGTCAGTCAGTCAGAAGATCCGGACGGCGCACCCGCGTGCGCTCGAGCTGCTGCTCGTGGCGCCAGGCCGCGATGGCGCCATGGTTGCCGCTGAGCAGAACCTCCGGGACGGCACGATCCCGCCACGTCGACGGTTTCGTATACGACGGATATTCCAGCAGTCCGTCTTCGTGCGATTCCTCCACGAGGCTCTCCGGGTTGCCGACGACACCGGGAATCAGGCGTCCGACGGCCTCGATCATCGCCATCGCGGCGACCTCGCCGCCGTTGAGCACGTAATCGCCGAGACTCACCAGACGCACCTCGCCGAGCGTCGCGGCGTACTCGAACACGCGCTCGTCGATGCCCTCGTACCGACCGCAGCCGATGATCAGGTGCTCACGCGTCGCGAAGTCGCGGGCCGTCGTCTGGCGGAAGACCTCGCCGGCCGGTGAGGGGAAGATGATGGTCGGCTGCGACGACCCGGCCAGCTCGTCAAGGGCGAGCGCCCAGGGCTCGGCCTGCATGACCATGCCCGCTCCCCCGCCGTACGGGGTGTCATCGACGGTGCGGTGCCGATCACTCGTCCAGTCGCGCAGATCGTGCACGTGCAGGTCGAGGATGCCCGAGTCGCGGGCCTTGCCGAGCAGGGACAGCGTGAGACCGTCGAAGTACGACGGGAAGATCGAGACGACGTCTATCCGGTGCGCTGAGCGACCGGAGGGAGTCGAAGTGTTCATGCGTCGATCGTAGCGATCGGTCACTCGGCAGCGTCGGCGTCGTCAGTGTCGGCGCCCTCGGCCGCTTCCGGGACTTCTTCGAAGAGACCGGGCGGGGGCGTGACGATGACGCGGCCGGCGGCGACGTCGACTGCGGGAACGATCGCTTCGACGAACGGGACCATGATCTCGTCGTCATTCGCCTTGACGATCAGCAGGTCCTGAGCGGGCAGATGATCGACCCGGACGACCTTGCCGATCACCGTGTCATCGCGTACGACATCGAGGCCCACGAGCTGATGGTCGTACCAGGCGTTGTCCTCCGGCTCATCGGCATCCTGGTCGATCCACAGGATGGCCCGCACCAGGCCTTCGGCACCCTCACGGTCGTCGACGCCGTCGAAGAAGACCACCGAGTTGCCGTTCATCACCCGATACTCGCGGACGGCGATCGATTTGCCGTGCCACGGAGATGCCTCCGGCACCTGCAACGTGAACTCGGCCCCCGGAACGAACCGGCGCTCCGGATTGTCGGTGTACAACTCCAGCTTGAGCGCGCCCTTGAGACCGTGCGCCTTGACGAGGCGGCCGACCCGCAATTGGTTCTTGCCCTGATTGCGGTCGCTGGCGACCACGTCAGTCGTCCGCGACGTCGACACGGACGCGCTGCCCGTCCGCCAGCGCGGAGATGAGCGTGCGCAGTGCCTTCGCGGTGCGGCCGCCGCGCCCGATCACCCGTCCACGGTCGTCGGGGTGCACGCGCACCTCGAGGAGATCGCCCCTCGACGACGTGGATGAGGCAATGCGGACATCGTCCGGGTGATCGACGATCCCCTTGACGATGTGTTCGAGCGCAGCGGCGAGCACAGCGATTACTCGGCGTCGGCGGCGGGAGCCTCAGCGGCCTCCGCGTCAGCGGCAGGAGCCTCCGCAGCGGGAGCCTCGTCCTGCTTCTTCTCGACCTTGGGCTTCACAACGGACTTCTTCGCGGAGTCGACCTCGAACGGAGCCTTGGGCTCTGCGACCTGAACGGTGGACTTCGCGTCCTTGTCGCCCTTGAACTTGCCCCAGTCACCCGTGAGCTTGAGGATCGCGGCGACCTGCTCGCTCGGCTGTGCGCCGACGGAGAGCCAGTACAGCGCGCGCTCGGAATCGACCTCGATGAACGAGGGCTGCTCGGTCGGGTGGTACTTGCCGATCTCTTCGATCACGCGACCATCGCGCTTGGTCTTCGAGTCAGCAACGACGATGCGGTAATAAGGCGCGCGGACCTTGCCCATGCGCTTGAGACGAATCTTTACAGCCACGATTCTCCTGAATTGTGTGGAAGGAACGAACTGGTCGCCTGGAGAGTGGGGTGCACACCCGGCGGAAGCTCAAATGAGTGGACGCGGTCTGGATAGAGGGTCGAGAACGTCGTCCGACCCTCTATTCTGCCAGATCCGGCGGCCACGCGCGAAACGCTGCGACCCGCATGTCGGCGCACGCCCGCTGTGCATGTCAGAATGTGCTCGTGAAGCAGGAGTTCGCGGAGTCTCCGCGTTCGAGCGTCGGTCTCGAGTGGGAGATCATGCTCGCAGATCCCGACACCGGTGACCTCGTCGGGCGTGCGCCGGAATTGCTCGCCGCGCTGGAGGACGAGAGCGAGCCGGAACGTTATACCGTGACCGGCGAACTCCTCACCAACACGATCGAGGTCACCAGCGGCATCGGCGACGACGTCGGGCACGCCATCAGCGACATCGCCGCAGCGATCGCCGCCGTCCGCGCCACCACCGATCCTGCCGGCATCGAGCTGCTCTCGGCCGGCAGCCACCCCTTCGCGCAATGGTTCGACCAGCAGGTCACCGACAAGAGCCGATACCACCAGCTCATCGAGCGCACCCAGTGGTGGGGGCGGAACATGATGATCTGGGGCATCCACGTGCACGTCGGCGTCGAGGACCGCGACAAAGTGATGCCGATCATCGGCGCCCTGTCTGCGTACCTTCCACACCTGCAGGCGCTGGCATCATCCAGCCCGTTCTGGGCGGGCGAGCAGACCGGCTACGCCTCCAACCGCGCACTCGTATTCCAGCAGCTGCCGACAGCCGGCCTGCCGTGGCCACTGCACACCTGGACAGAGTTCGAGTCGTATATGGGCGACATGGTGAGGACGGGCGTCATGGCTGACGCCTCCGAGGTCAGGTGGGACATCCGCCCGGCACCACGCTGGGGCACGATCGAGGTGCGCGCGTGCGATGGTATGTCCACGCTGACCGAACTCGCATCGGTGGCGGCCCTCGTCCAGGTGCTCGTCGAGCACTTCTCGCGGATGTTGGACGAAGGACGGCTCCTGCCGTCCCTGCCCGCATGGTTCCACCGGGAGAACAAATGGCGAGCGGCGCGCTACGGTCTCGACGCACGGATCATCGTGGATGCTGTCGGCACCCAGGCTCCGGTGCACGAGCACTTGTCGCGCACGATCGACGACCTCGCCCCCATAGCTGCGGAACTCGGCTGCGCGGCGGAGTTCGCCGGCCTCGACACCATTCTTGACGGTGGGGCGAGTTACGCCCGCCAGATCGAGGTCGCCCGCGCAGCCGACGGCGACCTCCGTGAAGTCGTGCAACACCTCATCCGCGAGTTCCGGTCTGGTCCGGAGACGTCGGTCCCGTGACGAGTCCGCGCTCGATTCAATCGTGATCGGCGAGGTGTCGGGCGAGTGACTCGTCCAGAACGACGTCGGTGATGGTCCCGGCCGCGATGGCAGCCCGAAGAGTGGCGAGCTTCGTGACGCCGGCGACGACGCAGAGTCGCCGCGGTACTCTGCGCAGTCTGTCAAGACCAGGGCCGGTGGCGCGCGCGTTCAGCGCGATGTCGCGCCATGATCCGTCCTCGCGGAAGAAGATGGTCGCCACGTCACCGATTACGCCATCCGCACGCAGACTGCGGTAGTCCTCCTGACTGAGGTAGCCACCGACGTAGACGCGACTGGGCACCTCTGCCGCTGGCGACCCGAGGCTGAACACGGCGATGTCCATCTTGGCCTGGAACGAGAGGACTCTTCGCGTACTGCGCTCCTGCCACATGGCTTCACGCGTCCGTGGGTTGTCGAAGAACGTCGGTACCGGGAATTGCTCCACCTGAGCGCCGAAGGCATGGCCGAAACGCCGCAGGATGTCGCTGGAGTACTCCACACCGCTCGTCTGCGTGTTCCCTGCGCCGTTCAACTGCACGAATGTCGTGTTGTGAGTGTCCTTCTGCGTCAGTGCACGGCTGACCAGGCTGATCGTCGACCCCCAGGCGACGCCGATGACCATGTTCGACTCGACGAACTGCGACAGCAGACGTCCAGCGGTCAAGGCGACGCGCTCCAGACGCTCCACCTCGTTGACGAGCTCCGGCATGGGCACGACGTGGGCTGCAATGCGGAACCGATCGCGAATACGTTGCTCGAGGGCCCCGACTCGCTCGAACGGGGAGTTTATGCGAATGTCGACGAGCCCGGTGTCACGGGCAAACCCCAGCAGCCGCGACACCGACGAGCGCGATGTGCCCAGCTCGTGCGCTATCGCCTCCATCGTCATGTCCTGCATGTAGTAGAGCTTTGCCGCGGTGAGCGCCGCGACCAGCTTCCCTTCCTGTGCGGGGGTGCGCTCGGCCATGACCATCCCTTCCGGCAGCAATCTTTGCACATATGTGCATCCACATTGCGCACCCAGCTCAACGGGGTGAGCCTGGAGACGCACGAATTAAGGAGAGTTCGACGATGATCGATTCGACACGGGCGTCGCGACGCAGTTCCGAGTTGGCAACAGTCCGCGAGAGCGGCCGCACCACCGCCCTCGTGATCGGCGGCGGCATCAATGGGATATCGCTGTTCCGCGATCTCGCCCTGCAGGGCGTTGACGTCGTCCTCGTCGAACGGGGCGATTTCGCATCCGGCGCCTCGGCGGCATCCAGCCATATGATCCACGGGGGGATCCGCTACTTGGAGAACGGCGAGTTCCGCCTCGTCCGCGAGTCGGTCCAGGAGCGGAACGGACTTCTGCGCATCGCGCCGCACTATGTCAAACCGTTGCAGACCACGATCCCGATCTATTCGACCTTCTCCGGTATCCTCTCCGCCCCGCTCCGCCTCTTGACGCATCGCAGCGGCAAGCCGAAGGAGCGAGGTGCTGTGCTGATCAAGATCGGCCTGACCCTCTACGACACCTTCTCCCGCGACGGCGGCTCGGTTCCGCGTCATCGCTTCCTCGGACGCAAGAAGTCACTGGCCGAGCTGCCGGCCCTCGATCCGAACATCAAGTACACAGCCACCTACTACGACGCATCGATGCACGATCCCGAGCGCCTCGCCCTGGATGTCCTTCAGGACGGCCGAGCGGCCAGAGAGCACGCCTACGCCCTCAACTATGTCGAGGCCATCGCTCGCCGTGACGACGAGATCGTGCTGCGCGACAATGAAAGCGGCGACGAGTTCACCGTCAGGGCTGATGTGGTGATCAATGCTTCGGGTCCCTGGACCGACCTGACCAACGAGGCACTCGGCGAGAGCACACGCTATATGGGCGGGACCAAGGGCTCGCACATCGTCCTCGACCACCCCGAGCTGCTGGCGGCGACTCAGGGACGTGAGATCTTCCTCGAGCACTCTGATGGACGGATCGTGCTGATCTATCCGTTGAAGGGTCGTGTCCTCGTCGGGACGACTGACATCGAAGCCGATCCGCGGGAGCCCGCCCGGTGCACCGAGGAAGAAGTCGACTACTTCTTCGATCTCATCCACCACGTGTTCCCGCAGCTCGATCTGGATCGGAACCAGATCGTCTACCGCTTCGCGGGAATCCGTCCCCTCCCGCGTCACGAGGACACCGCTCCCGGATTCGTATCACGCGACTACCGCATCGAAGTGGACCGCAGTGGCACTGTGCCCACCGTGAGCCTCGTCGGTGGAAAATGGACCACGTTCCGCGCCCTGGGCGCTGCGTTGTCCGAACGGGTTCTCGACATACTCGGTCGTCAGCGTTCCGTTTCCACGGCCGGACTGCCGATCGGCGGTGGCCGAGGGTTCCCGAAGACGGTCCGCGCACGACAGGCCTGGATCCAGACGCATCTGTCCGGCGCAGAGAGCCGTGCAGACGAGCTGCTCAAGCGATACGGCACACGTGCTGCCGAGGTGTGGGAGTTCATCCAGTCCGGAGAGGACACTCCCCTCGGAGGAACCACCGTCTCGACAAGAGAACTGGAATGGATGGTGAAGAGGGAGTCGGTCGTGCGCCTGGCCGATGTGGTTCTGCGCCGCACCAGCCTCGCCTTCACAGGAGACGTCGACCTCACCGTGCTGAACGAACTCGCCGGTGCGCTGGCGCCACTGCTCGAATGGGACGATGAGCGACGCGATGCCGAGGTCACAGCGACCGGAGAACTCCTCAACGACGCCCACGGGCTGTCGATACCCACAACTGCCCGTCGCTGAGCGACGCAGAACCGTCGGCCTCGCGACGGAAACACTATGGACCGCGACGACAGTGAGGCCGTCGCGCGGCAAGAAAGGTCAAAGAAGACATGGTAGATGTCAACCTGGGACTGTATTTCGTCTCAGAACTCGTCGGAACGGCGATGCTCGTCCTCCTCGGCTGCGGCGTCGTCGCCAACGTCATCCTTGCGAAGACGAAAGGCTTCGCCGGCGGCACTCTGATGATCAACTGGGGATGGGGGCTCGCCGTTTTCGCCGGTGTGCTCGTTTCCGCATATTCAGGCGCGCTCATCAACCCGGCTGTAGCGCTCGGCATGGTGATCGCCGGCACGATCACCGTGCCGATGTTCTTCATCGCAATCGCGGCCGAGCTGCTCGGCGGTATCCTCGGCGCTGTGCTCTGCTGGGTGTCGTACCGGCAGCACTTCGATGCTGAGGAAGACCCGGCGAACAAGCTCGGAGTGTTCTCGACCGGGCCTGCTATCCGCTCGTACGGGCATAACCTCATCACCGAGATCATCGCGACCTTCGTGCTCGTCTTCGTGATCTTCGCATTCGCCGACTACGGCGACATCGAAGTCGGTGTTTCTGGAGGACTCGGCCCGCTGACCGCGCTGCCGGTCGCGCTGCTCGTCGTCGGTATCGGCGCGTCTCTCGGCGGCCCCACCGGTTATGCGATCAACCCCGCCCGTGACCTCGGTCCGCGAATCGCACACGCGATCCTGCCGATCAAGGGCAAGGGATCCAGCGACTGGGCGTACTCCTGGGTTCCGGTCGTCGGTCCTCTGGTCGGCGGCGCACTCGCAGCGTTCGCAGCCCCCGGGCTGCTCTCGCTGGTGTGAGCCGCAGGGCCATTCAGCACACACGCTATCCACGCAATTCAAAGGAGAAGAACCATGGCTGACTACGTCATCGCAATCGATCAGGGCACGACGTCAAGTCGCGCGATCATCTTCGACAAAAAGGGCACGATCGTCGAGACGGGCCAGAAGGAGCACGAGCAGATCCTGCCGAAGGCCGGGTGGGTCGAGCACAACGCGACCGAGATCTGGCACAACGTGCAGGAGGTCATCGGGCTCGCGCTGAGCCGCGCCGACCTCACCCGTCATGACATCGCCGCGGTGGGCATCACCAACCAGCGCGAGACCGCGGTCGTTTGGGACAAGACGACCGGCAAGCCGGTGTACAACGCGATCGTCTGGCAGGACACCCGTACGCAGGAGATCGTCGATCGACTCGCATCAGACGGCGGGGTTGAGCGGTTCAAGCCGGTCGTCGGCCTGCCGCTTGCCACGTACTTCTCCGGCACGAAGATCGCCTGGATCCTCGAGAACGTCGACGGTGCGCGTGAAAAGGCGGAGGCCGGGGATCTGATCTTCGGCACCACCGATACCTGGGTGCTGTGGAACCTCACCGGTGGCACCGATGGCGGCGTGCACATCACGGATGTGACCAACGCATCCCGCACGATGTTCATGGACCTCACGACGCTCGAGTGGCGAGACGACATCCTCGAGGCCTTCGGCGTACCGCGCTCGATGATGCCGGAGATCCGTTCCTCCTCCGAGGTCTACGGGACAGCCAAGAGCTCTTCGCTGCTTCGTGAGACCCCTATCGCCGGCATCCTCGGGGACCAGCAGGCGGCCACGTTCGGCCAAGCAGCATTCCAGAAGGGCGAGAGCAAGAACACCTACGGCACCGGCTGCTTCCTGATCTTCAACACGGGTGAAGACATCGTCCACTCGAAGAACGGGCTGCTCACGACCGTCGGGTACAAGCTCGGCGACGAGCCGACGCACTATGCCCTGGAGGGTTCGATCGCCGTCACCGGATCGCTCATCCAGTGGCTGCGCGACCAGTTGGGCATCATCTCGTCGGCGCCGGAAGTGGAGCAGTTGGCAGAAAAGGTCGAGGACAACGGTGGAGTGTACATCGTGCCGGCGTTCTCGGGACTCTTCGCGCCGTACTGGCGCCCGGATGCCCGTGGTGCGATCGTCGGGCTGACCCGCTACGCGAACAAGAACCACATCGCCCGGGCGGCGCTCGAAGCGGTCGCATTCCAGACGCGCGATGTTCTCGACGCGGTGAATGCGGATGCCGGAGTGGATCTCACCGAGCTCAAGGTCGACGGCGGCATGGTCGCCAATGACGCTCTGATGCAGTTCCAGGCGGACGTGCTCGGTGTTCCCGTCGTGCGCCCCGTCGTCGCGGAGACCACCGCCCTGGGCGCCGCTTACGCCGCTGGTCTCGCCGTCGGCTTCTGGAGCAGCCTCGATGACCTGTCTGCCAACTGGCAGGAGGACCGTCGTTGGGAGCCCGCAATGGAGGATGCAGAGCGCGACCGCCTGCTTCGTCTGTGGCGCAAGGCTGTCACCAAGTCGATGGATTGGATCGACGACGACGTGAAGTAGTCGAACGCGCATGAGAACGGGCCCGGAGATTCCTCCGGGCCCGTTCTCATGCGTCAGTTCTTGCCGAACAGCTTCTGGATCTCGGCGAGGTCGGCCTCGCTCGGCGCCTGCTGGCCGCCCAGTCCGAAGCCCGAGCCGGTCGCGGGGCCCGTCGGCAGCCCGGCGTTCTCGGCCGCGCGCTTGGCCGGGTTGCCCGAGCGCGATCCGCTCTTGGCCTTGCCCTTCTTGCCCCGCTTGGACGAGGCGCCGGGCCGGCCCATGCCGGGCACCGCGCCCATACCGGGGATGTTCGGGGTACCACCGCGCGCAACAGTCTTCATCATCTTCGCGGCCTGGTCGAAGCGCTGCACGAGCTGATTGACGTCGGTGACGGTCATGCCGGATCCCTTGGCTATGCGCAGTCGGCGCGAGCCGTTGAGCACCTTGGGGTTCTGCCGCTCCCCCGGGGTCATCGAGCGGATGATCGCCTCGGTGCGATCGACCTCACGATCGTCGAAGTCATCGAGCTGCTGCTTCATCTGCCCCATGCCCGGCAGCATCCCGAGCATCTTCTTCATCGAGCCCATCTTCTTCATCTGCTGAAGCTGGTCGAGGAAGTCCTCGAGCGTGAAGGCCTCGGTGGCGAGCTTCTCGGCGACCTTCTGCGCCTCTTCCTCGTCGAAGGCCTGCTGGGCCTGCTCGATGAGGGTGAGCACGTCGCCGAGGTCGAGGATGCGGCTCGCCATGCGATCGGGGTGGAACGGCTCGAGGTCGTCGAGCCCCTCGCCGGTGGAGGCGAAGATGATCGGGCGACCCGTGACGGATGCCACCGACAGGGCAGCGCCACCGCGGGCGTCACCGTCGAGCTTGGAGAGCACGACGCCGGTGAAATCGACACCTTCCTGGAAGGCCTTGGCCGTGTTGACGGCATCCTGACCGATCATCGCGTCGATGACGAACAGGACCTCGTCAGGGTTCACCGCCTTGCGGATGTTGGACGCCTGCTTCATGAGCTCGGCGTCCACGCCGAGGCGGCCGGCGGTATCGATGATGACGACGTCGTGCTGCTGACGGCGCGCGTGCTCGACGCCGTCGCGGGACACCTTCACCGGGTCGCCGACGCCATTGCCGGGCTCGGGGGCGAAGATCGTGGCCCCGGCCTGCTCGGCGACGACCTGTAGCTGGTTCACGGCGTTCGGGCGCTGCAGGTCCGCGGCGACGAGCAGCGGGGTGTGGCCGTCCTTCTCGAGCTGCTTGGCGAGCTTTCCGGCGAACGTCGTCTTACCGGAACCTTGCAGGCCCGCGAGCATGATCACCGTCGGCGGTGTCTTGGCGAATTCCAGACGACGCTGCTCGCCGCCGAGGATGCCGACGAGCTCCTCGTTGACGATCTGCACGACCTGCTGGGCCGGGTTCAGCGCCTTGTTGACCTCGTCGCCGAGCGCACGCTCGCGCACCTTCGCGGTAAAAGCCTTCACGACATCGAGCGCGACGTCGGCGTCGAGCAGCGCGCGCCGGATCTCGCGGACGGTGCCGTCGACGTCGGCCGCGGTGAGCTTTCCCTTCGTGCGCAGATTGCGGAAGGTCTCGGTCAGCCGATCGGAGAGCGTGCCAAAAGTAGCCATGGTGCTGTCGATTCTACGCGAGCGGCGGAAGCGACTGCCCCAGCAGCGCGCACATCACCACGGCAGATCGTGGATGCTGCCCAGGGCTTCCTCGACGAGCGCCGCAGGAGTGCCATGGCCGGCGCCGCGCTCGGCCCACACTCGCAGTGACGAAAGCACCGCGGCCGCGTGAGCGGCCCCGACGATGTCGGATGGGATCGGAGCGATGCCGCTTCGGCGCGCCGCATCCGCGACACCGGCGGCGAGACGGGCGGAGCGCAGGCCCGTATCGCGGACCAGTTCTTCTTCCAGTCCCATAGCAGAGGCATTCCGCAGCGCGAGTGCCAACGGGTCGGGCGCGAAGTCGTGCACCAGCGTCAGCAGGATGGCGCGCACGGCAGCGGGGTCAGCATCCGCCCCCAGCGTCTCGAGCGCGACTGTTGCCGCGTCGATCCTGGTATCCAGCCCGGACCAGAGAACATCGCTCTTCGACGAGAAGTAGTTGAAGAAGCTCGATCGGCTCACCCCGGCACGCTGAGTGATGTCGGCGACCGAGGTGGACTCATACCCCTGCTCGAGGAATAACTCGCAGGCCGCCTCGGCCAGCGTTTCGCGCGACGACGCCCGCGGACGTCCTGGGCGCGGGTCTTCTCTCACTGACTCACCGTATCGCGCCACACCGCAGGCCGCGTATGAGAAGACGGATCACACAATCAGAGGTATTGTTAGACGGCATCCAACAATCTGGAAGGCGATCATGCTCGACATTCTCACGGCGGGGCTGGCTCCGCAGCTCGTGCCTTATCTCGATGGCTGGGAACTGCAGCGGCAGGTGCATCACGGCGTCACAGACGGCAGCCGCCCCGACACGCTCATCCTCCTCGAGCACGAAGCCGTCTACACCGCGGGCAAGCGCACCGAGCCGCAGGAGAGACCGCAGGACGGCACGCCCGTGATCGACGTCGACCGGGGCGGGAAGATCACCTGGCACGGCCCGGGGCAACTGGTCGGCTACCCGATCGTGCGCCTGCCCGAGCCGATGGACGTCGTCGCGCACGTCCGGCGCCTCGAGCGCCTGTTGATCGACATCCTCCGCCCACTCGGCGTCGACGGCTACCAGGTCGACGGACGAAGCGGAGTGTGGGTCCGCCGCCCGCTCAGCGAGGACAAGATCGCCGCGATCGGTGTGCGCGTGCAGAACGGCGTCACCATGCACGGCTTCGCGATCAACTGCGACAACACGCTGTCCGGCTTCCGCGGGATCATCCCGTGCGGAATCACGGATGCCGGTGTCACGACCATCAGCGAGGTGGTGGGTCGTGACGTCTCCCCCGCCGACATCGTGGATGCGGTCGCCGAGGCGTTCGCCACTGAGTACGCGGATGCCGAATTCACCGATACCGAGTACGAAGGAGTTCCTGCGTGAGTGCTGCTGTTCCCGAGGGGCGCAAGCTCCTGCGCCTCGAAGTGCGAAACGCCGAGACGCCGATCGAGCGCAAGCCCGAGTGGATCAAGACCAAAGCGAAGATGGGGCCCGAGTACCAGGCGCTGCACTCGCTCGTGAAGGACGAGGGGCTGCACACGGTCTGCCAGGAAGCCGGCTGCCCGAACATCTTCGAGTGCTGGGAGGACCGCGAGGCGACCTTCCTGATCGGCGGGTCGCAGTGCACGCGCCGGTGCGACTTCTGCCAGATCGACACGGGCAAGCCCGACGCCTACGACACCGACGAGCCCCGCCGCGTGGCCGAGAGCGTCACACGCATGGGCCTGCGGTACGCCACCGTCACCAGCGTCGCCCGTGACGATCTCCCCGACACCGGTGCATGGCTGAACGCTGAGACCGTGCGGCGCATCCACGCCGAGAACCCGAACACCGGCGTCGAACTGCTCGCCAACGAGCACAACGGCGACCCGGAATTCCTCGGGCAGATTTTCGACGCGCGGCCCGAAGTGTTCGCGCACAACGTCGAGACGGTTCCCCGCATCTTCAAGCGCATCCGGCCCGCGTTCAAGTACGAGCGGTCCCTGAACGTCATCACGCAGGGGCACGATGCCGGGCTCATCACGAAGTCGAACCTCATCCTCGGTATGGGTGAGGAACCGGAGGAGGTCGTGCAGGCGCTGAACGATCTGCACGAGGCGGGCTGCGACATCATCACGATCACGCAGTACCTGCGGCCGACCCCGCGGCACCTGCCCGTGGCGCGCTGGGTGAAGCCGGCGGAGTTCGTCGAGTTCAAGGAAGAGGCTGAGCGGATCGGATTTCTCGGCGTGCTGGCCGGACCCTTGGTGCGCTCTTCGTACCGGGCAGGGCGGCTCTGGGCACAATCGATGGTTTCGAAGGGCCGCGAGATTCCGCCGCACCTGGCGCACATCGCCGAGAACGCGGATCTGGGATTCGCTCAAGCAGTGTGAGTCGGCGCGCGGCGCCGGGCATGGTGTCGCGCGCCGCTAGTCTGCGCTCATGACCGACTGAACAGTGCCGTCGGAGGCGAGGTTCACCAGCAGCACTTCATCGGTCTCGTCGGCGTCGAGCGCGTACTCGAGTACGGCGAACGGCTCGGTACCGCCGTGCTCATCGGCGAGGATCGTCATGCTCATCAACTGCAGGGAGCGGATGATGTCGACGGCGGAGTCTCCGCTCACATCCACCAGCAGGTCGGGCAGGTCGTCGCCGAGTGTCTCCTGCTGCTGAAGGATATACTCAGTCACCTCGCTCGTGCGATCGTCGACTTCGGCGAGCATGCTGCGGCGCGCAGAGGCATCCACGTTCTCGAGCCCCGAGATGAGGGAGGCGGCGATGTCGAGCGCGTCCGGCGAGATGTCGTCCTGATCGGGCGCGGTGAGATCGATCGTCACCGTCTGGTCGCCGAGATCGACTGTCTCGCTCCAGAAGATCGATCCATCCGGGCCCGATGACAGGAGCCCGAAGTAGTCGTGTTCGATCGCCATAACGCTATGAAACCAGTCCAATCACTGCCCGACAAGGGATGCCACGAAGACGTGCGGTGTGAATCCGGTCAGGTCGTCGATTCCCTCGCCCTGACCGAGGAGTTTGACCGGGATGCCGGTGCGCTCCTGCACCGCGAGGACGAAGCCTCCCTTGGCCGATCCGTCGAGCTTGGTGATCACGAGACCGGTGACTCCGGCGTGCTGGAGAAAGGCTTCGGCCTGCATGACACCGTTCTGCCCGGTGGTGGCGTCGAGCACGAGAAGAACCTCGCTGATCGGCGCCTGCTTCTCGATGACGCGGCGGACCTTGGAGAGCTCATCCATCAGCCCGCCCTTGGTGTGCAGGCGCCCGGCCGTGTCGATGATGGCGATCTCGATGCCCTCGCGCTGCGCGTACTCGATGGTCTGGTAAGCGACGGATGCCGGGTCCTGACCCTCCTGCTGGGGGCGGACGATCGCCGCTCCCCCGCGCTGCGCCCACGTGGCTAGCTGATCGACCGCGGCCGCGCGGAACGTGTCGGCAGCCCCGACGACGACGCTGCGCTGGTAGCCGCGCAGGAACTTGGTGAACTTCCCGATCGTGGTGGTTTTGCCGACGCCGTTAACACCGACCACGAGCACCACGGCCGGACGCTCTGTCAGCTTGAGCGTCGTGTCGAACTTCGCGAAATGCTCTTCGAGCGTCTCGCGCAGCATCCGCTGCAGATCCTTCGGATCGGTCGTGCGGTAGCGATCGACCTTGTCGCGCAGTTCGTCGACGACGCGCTCGGTGATCTCCGGGCCGAAGTCGGCCGTGATCAGCGCTGTCTCGAGGTCGTCCCACGTCGTCTCGTCGATCGTGGGTTTGACGAACATGCCGCGCAGCGCGCGACCGAGGGACCAGGAGTTCTCCGCCATTGCTCCAGCCTACGGTGCCGGCTGGGCGTCGGGACCTCAGCGGCGCAGGGCGGGCGCCGCTGAGGCGACCAGATCGTGCAGTGAGGCGTCCGGCAGGTAGGCGCGCGTCAGCGCCATGCCGATGCGCGGGAGGTCGCCCTCGTCGCGATAGAGCAGGTGCATCGGCTCGGCGCGCGGATTGAACTTCTGCTTGAACTTGTGGAGCGACCGGAAGCCGTACAGCGGCTCGATGAGCTGGGCAATGCGATCGAGCACGGTGTAGATCGCGTTCGCCTCGGTCGTCTCGGTTCGCACGAGCGGAGCACCCGACAGCGAGATGAACGCGTGGCCCTGCTCGGAGAAGTGCTGTGCCGACGCACCGATGAGAAACTCCATCACCGGCCCGAAGCCTCCGTCCCGGCGGCGCATGAGATCCAGCGTCCATCCGGTGACCGTTCCATCGCTGCCGTACACGGGCAGCCACGACGTCACGCCGTGCAGGCTGCCCTCAGCATCCACGGCGATGCCGACGGCGACCTCCGGGTCCATCGCGTCATCGACGGTTCCGAGGGTGAACCGCATCTCCGGCAGCCCCTTGTCACCGGTCCACTGCTCCGAGATCGCTCGCACCTGCGCACGCACGCTCCATGGTTCGTCGGCGAGCCGCACCATACGGAACTGGACTTCCTCGCGCGCGGCGCGGTTGATCGCGGTGCGCACAGCGCCCCAGGCCTTGCCCCTGAACTCCAGCCCCGGCAGATCGACGATCGTGTCTTCGGCGACGACGATCGAACGCCACCCCTCGGGCATCGCCTGCCGCAGCGACTCGCTCGACGAGAACGAGCACGGAATGAACCCGGCACGCTGAGCACTGGTCGCGAAGGCGTCGAGCGCCTCGCCCTCTGCACCGGTGGGGACAATCGGATCCCCGAGCACGATCGCCACGCCGGCGTGCGCCTGGTACGCGATCACCCCGTCGGCTGCCGCCATGTGCTGGTTTCCGCGCCAGGTCGCCATCCACGACAGCGTGCCGCCGCCATGGGCGTGCAATGCGGCGCGCACCTCCGCGTCATCGACGGGCGTCGGCGAAAGCTTTCGGCGTGACCGCCGCATACGCACGCCGAAAGCGCCGCGGGCTGCGAACATCACGACGAGCATCGCGACCCACAGCAGCGTCGGCGCAAGCTGCAACCCAATGACCTCCCACGGCGACGCGATCACATCCGTGCTGGTCAGCACCGGCACCAACGCGAACGACAGCGCGGTCGTGACCACGTTGAACAAGCCGAGGATCACCGTCGCCACCCAGGCCACCCGGTACCCGATCCGCACACCGTTGGCGATGAGGGCGATGATCACGACATCCACGGCGACGTCGACGAACGAGGCGACCGGCGCGTTCTGCCCCAGCGGGCCGTCGTAAGGAACAGCGAGGTCGATGATCTGGATCGCTCCGATCGCGATCAGACCGGCAAAGGCGATGAGCCGCCACTCACGCTCGCTCGGGCGGCCCTCCGGATGCCGGAACGCGGGCAGCACCCCGCTCACGATGAGCGCGATGGTGATCGCGACCGCATGCTCGAGGTCGTACAGCTGGCCGAGATACAGCACGGAGATCGCCGCCCACAGCCCGATGGCCAGTCGCGCGCGCAGGCGCCACGGCGACGGCAGGGTCGCGATCGCGAATACCAGCGTGGTGAAGGCGCCGCACGACGGCCCCGCATCGAGCGTTTGGGACAGCTGATCGGACCAATGCCAGTCGACGGGGGTGAGCAGCGCGAGGATCCCTGCCGCGCCGAGCACGCCGACGATATGGCCGGCGATGAACAGACCGATAGTGCGCAGCGAGCCGAACTGCCACTCGGCCCAGCCGATGCCGCCGATGATCAGCGGAAGGATCGACAGATAGGCGAATGCGGGGTCGGCGATCAACGGCGATGTGAACACCGTCCACCAGCGGCCCTCGGCGAACGAGGGAAGACCTGTGGCGACCATCTCAAACCACGTTTTATCCTGCGCCGGGGACCAGATCGCCCCGGTGAACACGCCGATCAGGAGGAATCCGAGCGTGAACGCGATCATGAACGGCATGCGCCGGAGTCCAGTGAGCAGCAACTTCATGACCTTCAGCATAGGGGCGGGGCCTCCGCGCCCGACGATCAGCTCGCCGCGGCGGCCCGGTCTCCGACTCGCTGTCCGACGACGGCGGAGACGCCGTCCTGGCGCATCGATACACCGTACAGCGCGTCCGCGATCTCCATCGTGCGCTTCTGGTGCGTGATGACCAGCAGCTGCGAGCTCTCGCGCAACTGCTCGAACACGGTCAGCAAGCGCCCGAGATTCGCGTCATCGAGTGCCGCCTCCACTTCGTCGAGGATGTAGAACGGACTCGGGCGCGCCTTGAAAATCGCCACCAGCAGCGCGACAGCCGCCAGCGACCGCTCGCCACCGGACAACAGCGACAACCGCTCGATCTTCTTGCCGACCGGCCGCACGGCGACCTCGATACCCGTCGTCAGCATGTTCTCCGGGTCGGTCAGTGAGATGCTTCCTGATCCACCAGGGAACAACAGCGGGAACACTTCGGTGAAGGCCTGCCGCGTGTCCTCGAACGCACTCGCGAAGATCGTCTGCATGCGCTCGTCGAGGTCGGCGATGATCGTCAGCAGATCCTCACGGGTCTGCGTGAGGTCGGCGAGCTGGTCGGTGAGGAACGCGTGACGCTGCTCAAGGGCGGCGAACTCCTCCAGGGCGAGCGGGTTGACGCGGCCCAGTTGTGTCATTTTGCGCTCGGCTTCGGCGAGGCGGCGCTCCTGCATGCGACGGTCGTACGGGATCGCGGTCGAATCGACGCCGTCATCCTGCTCGGAATCGCTCTCAGAATCAGGATCGGCATCCAGGTCCGTACCCGCCAGCGGGTCACGCGGAACGAGCTCATCCGGCCCATATTCCGTGACGAGAATATCTTCGTCGAGAGCGAGTTCGGATGCCACCCTTTCCAGCAGGCTGGTCAGGTGAAGCTTCTTCTCGTGGATCTGCAGCTCGAGACCGTGCACGCTCTCGGTGAGGCCAGCGAGCCGCTCGCGCAGTGAGGTCTCCTGCGCACGCAGCGTCGTCAGCTCCTCGTTCTGCGCCGAGCGCGCGTTCTCCGCTTCGCTGAGCGCCATGCGCGACTCGTTCACGGATCGATCGAGCGAATCCAGGATGCGCGGCAGCTCCGCGGCCACGCCGGACGCGGCCTCGCGCTGCGCTCGGCGGATCACCGCGCGACGGGCGGCTTCGGCCGCGGCATCCCTCTCCTGCTCTCGCTGACGCTCCAGGCTCGTCACCCGTGTCTGTGCGGAGCGGACGCGCTCGCGCAGCGTCTCGATCTCGAGTCTCGCGCGCACCTCGACTTCGCGAGCAGCCTCGAGCGCCTCGAGCAGTCCGTCCCGAGCGGTCGCATCGAGCACCGGTCTCGGCGCGGCTTCCGCCGTTTCGAGCTCAGACTTCGCCGTGTCGGCCGCGGCCTCGGCGTCTGCCACCGTCGACTGCGCCTGTGCGAGCCCGGTCTCGAGTCGCTCGCACTCGGCGACAGCGGCCTCGTGCCGCACGGTGATGCGGTTGACCTGCTCGGCGTGCGTGGCGAGGGCGGCGTCGTGCTCGCGCAGTGCGCTGAGTGCGTCCTTGGCCTGTCGCCGGGCCTGTTCCACCTGCTCGACCGCATCGACGCGCGCCTCCCGCAGGGAGTCGACGACGACGCGCACCTCGTTCAGCCGATCCTGAGCGGCGTCGCGTTCCGCGGTCAGCTCGAGACGGGAGCGCTCGCCGTTGCCGCCGGTACGGAGCATGTGCGCGGTGACGACATCGCCGCCAGCAGTGACGATGGTGATGGCCGCGTCGCCCAGGGCATCCAGCGCGACCCGGGCGCGGCGCGCCGCGTCGAGATCGTCGGCGATGAGCACGTGGGCGAGCACACCGAGCACGCCGTCCGGGGCTGTGACGACCGACGTCGCCGGCGTCGCGCCCGAGATCTCGGGGAGCTCGGCATAAATCGGTGACGCGTCGGCGATCACGAAGTCGACCACGCCGCGCTTGTGCTGCGCTGATGCCTCGGCCAGCTCGAAAGCGGCATCGGCGTCATCGACAAGAACGCCCTCGGCGAGTGGTCCGAGAACCGCTGCGATCGCCGCCTCGTACCCCGCGGTGACCTGCACCGCATCGCCGACCAGACCTCGCACGCCGCCGGCACCCGACTTCACGACCTCGGCAGCCCCGCCAGACAGCGACAGCGCGCTGCTGAGCGCGCCCGCCTTCGCCGTCAGCGACTCCGCCTCGCGCTCCGCAGAATGCAGCCGCTCGCGCAGCCCTTCGAGCTCGCTCTCGGCCGCGGTCGCATCGCGCTGCGCCGTCTCGTACGCGGCGGAGTGGTCTGCCGCACTCCCCTCCGGCGCCTCGGCGTCATCGATCTGCTCGAGTGCTTCCTCAGCCTCGCGACGACGCTCATGGGCTGCCTCCAGGGCGGTCTCCTGACGGAGCACGGCGCCACGGACCGCGGCGAGGGCCGATGCCGCGGCCTCTGCCGACCCGCGCAGCGACGTCAATCGCATGTCATGCTCCGATACGAGCGCGCTCTGCTCAGCGATATCGACGTCGAGCGTGTCGAGTTCGGCGCGGGCGCTGACAACCTCCCGGCTGGCGGCAGACGCAGCATCCTGCGCGTCACCGAGCCCGTTCGAGAGCGTGGTGATCTCGTCCTTGGCCTCATCGATGGTCGCCTGCGTGATCGTCACGGACGCGACGGCCGTGTCATCGTCCTCGGAACCGAGCAGGGCCAGCCGCTGGTTCGCGAGCGTGTACAGCGAGCGCATCCGCTCCTGCACCTGTTCGAGGCCGAACGCGACGCGGCGCGCTTCGTCGACGCCCGCGGAGTTCTGATCGGCTTCGAGCCGCGCGATGCCGGTACGCACCGCGTCGGCCTGTTCGGTCAGCACGAGGCGCTCGGTGTGACGTTCCTGTTCGGTGCGGGCATGATCGGCAAGCGTTGTGCGCAGTGTCACCACATCGTCGGCGAAGATGCGGGCCTTGGCGTCGCGGACGACCGCTGCGATCGTCTGAGCTTCGCGGGCGATCTCTGCCTGCCGGCCCAGCGGTTTGAGCTGGCGACGGATCTCTCCGGCCAGGTCGCTGAGGCGTGTGAGATTGGTCTCCATGGCGTCGAGTTTGCGGAGCGTCTTCTCCTTGCGACGCCGGTGCTTGAGGATGCCGGCCGCCTCCTCGATGAATCCCCGACGGTCCTCTGGAGACGCCTGCAGCACCGTGTCGAGGCGTCCCTGGCCGACGATGACGTGCATCTCGCGCCCCAGGCCCGAGTCGCTGAGCAGTTCCTGCACATCCAGCAGTCGGCAGTTCGACCCGTTGATGGCGTATTCGCTGGATCCGCTGCGAAACAGCGTCCGACTGATCGTGACCTCAGCGAACTCAATCGGCAGCGCGCCGTCGCTGTTATCGATCGTCAGCTGCACCTCGGCGCGGCCCAGCGGACCGCGCGTGGACGTGCCGGCGAAGATGACGTCCTCCATCTTGCCGCCGCGCAGGGTCTTGACGCCCTGCTCGCCCATCACCCACGCGAGGGCGTCGACGACGTTCGATTTTCCCGAACCGTTCGGTCCGATGATGCAGGTGACACCGGGTTCGAACTCAAAGGTGGTCGGCTGCGCGAACGACTTGAAGCCCTTGACCGTCAAGCTCTTCAGATGCATGTCGGCACCGTTCGTCCAAGGAGAAGCACGCCGCAACGCTACCGGAATTCCGCGGTTTCCTCGGCACCCCGCGCGGTGCGCGACAGCATCGAGCGGCCGGAGCGACACGCCGACATTCAGGCAAATGCTTGACGGTTCGCTCGCGCAGGGACTACCTTACAAACCGGATCACTCACGAAAGGAGGACGCTCATGACCATCAATATCGCCACAGCCGCAGGTTTCGACACCGCGCGCGCTGCGATTCTCGCGTCCTCGACTTTCGGCCTTCGGCGTAGCACGCTCGCGTAGAACCGCAGCCTGAGATCCTGGCCCTTCCCGGGCCGGTCTCCAACGCTTTCCGCCGCTCACGCATCGGTCGACATCGTCGACCCCATGCACCCGGGCGAGGTCTCTCTTTCCCCGAGATCTGTCGCCCGCGCATCCGCCCTTGTCCGGGCTCCATGCGCCGTCCCTCAAAGCACTCGAACAAGAAACGAGCACTCTCGTGAGTACCGACATGCTGCTGCGCAGCACCGTTCACCCACCATGTACCGACGACCAGGAGGTCCTGGAAGTCTCCGTACCGACAAACCGCAAAGAGCTCACGCTCGCAAACCGGCTATCACTGCGCCTCGGCCTCTGGCTGCTACTGCGCACCGATCGTTCGCGCCGCAAGTCGACGCGCACGATCACCCAGGAGCAGATGATGCTCCTGCTGGAGAATCGGCGCACCATGGAGCGCGAGTCTCTGGCGATGCTCACCCACACCCTGCAGCGCTTCCCGCGCTGAGACGAGGAGGAGACCGTGAGCATCCGTCTCACCGACACCGCGACGCTGCATCCGCTCGTGCTTCCGGCACGGGCGGATGCCGCGCCCACCCCGACCATCCGCACCTACGCGGACGTCCGCAACCAGTCCATCCGTGATGCGACCGGCCGTGCTGAGGATGACATGACCGCCGAGTCACTGCTGCCGACGCTGCGTTCGAATCCCGAAACGACTCGCCACCAGTGGTACATCATCGACGGGCAGAAGATGGTCGGCGTGGCGACGCTCAACATCATGGCCGACGCGGGCGGACGCACCGCCATCGCCGTCATCAGCCTGCGCAGCCGCGTCTGGCGGCAGGGCATCGGCTCAGCCACTCTGCCGCACCTCGAGCAGGCAGCACGGGATGCCGGAGTCGAGCGCCTGCTCGCCTGGGTGGCGCATCCGGCCTCTGACGAGCCTGCCCTGCCGTCACCGACCGGCGTCGGCGAGATCCCCCGCGATCACCACGCGCGATTCCTGCTCCGGCACGGCTTCACCCTCGAACAGGTCGAGCGCGCCAGCGTGCTGACCTGGTCCGATGCCGTCGTCCGCGACCTCCGTGCCGCGCGCATCGCAGCTGAACAGCGTGCTGCTGGTTACCGGGTGCTGCAGTGGACCCTGCCGACACCGACCGAGCACGTCGCCGGCTACGCCTGGATGAAGGAACACATGTCAACCGACGCTCCTGACGCCGAGCTCGGAATGCCCGCCGAGAAATGGGACGCCGACCGTATCGCACGACACGACGAGCGCTTCCGGCAGCGAGGGATGTCCGTCCTCGTCACGGCGGCCGAGCACATCGACAGCGGCGAACTGTGCGCGTACAACGAGCTCATCATCAGCACCGACCCCACAACAATCTCGCACCAGCAGGACACCCTGGTGCTGGCATCCCACCGCGGCCACCGCCTGGGAATGCTGGTCAAGACCGCGGGACTCCTCTCGTGGCACGAGCAGCACCCGCACTCCCCCGGAGTCATCACATACAACGCCGAAGAGAACCGTCCGATGCTTGACATCAACGAAGCGATCGGCTTCGAAGCCGTCGCCTACGAGGGCGCCTGGAAGAAGGAACTGAGATGACACTGCTCACCGATGAGCTGACAATCACCGAGATGGCGCTCCCCGCATCCGTGGACGCCTCAGACGCGGCAGAATTCCTCGCACTGGCACAGCTCAACAATGAAATGTGCGTCGTCGACACTGCGACGAACGTTCTGCATGAGGAACCGGCAGAGATGCTGCCGCACTGGCTCGACCGCTCCGATTCGACAAGTCGCGGATACATTGCACGTCGCGGCATCGACATCGTCGGCGCCGCGTATCTCAAGACCTCGAATGAGGCCGGGAGTGCGACGGCGGAGTCGGAGATCCTGGTCATCCCGCCCCACCGCGCGTCGGGGGTTGCGCAGGCTCTGCTCAGCCACGTCGAGGACGAGGCGAGGGCACTCGGTCGCACTCTGCTGCAGATGTGGACACTGCACCCGGCCGCAGGGTCGGATCGGATGCTGACACCGGCGACCGGCCATGGCAGCGTCGCGGCGCACGAGCTCAGCGATCTGTTCGCGGCGAACGGTTTCACGATGGAGCAGGTCGAGCGCACCAGCACCCTCGCACTCGACGGTGACCTCTCGCTGGCCGAGCGGATGCTGGCCGAAGCGTCGGCGTTCGCCGGCGAGGACTACCGCGTGATCTCGTGGAGCCTGCCTACTCCGGAGCACCTGCGTGAGGGATACGGCGATGTCCGGGCGCGGATGGCGACCGACGTTCCCTCCGGCGACCTCGTGTTCGAGGAGGAGAAGTGGGATGCCGCGCGCGTCGTGCGTCATGACAGGATGATCGCGGATGCCGGACAGTTCCTGTCAGTGTCCGCCGTGGAGCACATCCCGTCCGGACGCATCGTGGCGTTCAACGAGCTCATCATCGGCCGGGATCGGTCGAGCGTGACGCACCAGTACGGCACGCTCGTCGTGAAGGAGCATCGCGGAAAGCGCCTCGGCACCGTCGTGAAATGCGCGAATTTGCTGCGCTGGCGCGAGTTGGTACCGCTTTCACCCACGATCTGCACGTTCAACGCCGAGGAGAACCGTCCGATGCTCGACATCAACGAGGCGATCGGGTTCGTTCCGTCCTCGTACGCGGCGGGGTGGCAGAAGAAGCTGGGCTGACCTCCTCCGCCGCGCGGTCGGTCGAGGATCATCCTTGCGATGTATCCTCGGCCGACCATCTGCGACCGCCGACGGACGACACGGCACCGCACGGTAACGAGGCTGGAAGCATGAATCCTTCCGTCATCGAACCCACTCCTGTCATCGCCGCACAGTCACTGACCAAGGCCTTCAGCACGACCACCGCTCTCGCCGGAATCGACATCACCGTGCAGCGCGGTGAGTCCGTCGCGATCATGGGCGCCTCCGGGTCTGGAAAGACGACGCTGCTGCATGTGCTCGCCGGAATCACGGCGCCGGATGCCGGGCGGGTGCAGTTCTCTCCTGCCGGCCAGGCACCGATCGAGGTGACAGCGCTGAACGAGCGCCAGCGCTCACGACTCCGCCGGGAGTCGCTGGGATTCGTCTTCCAGCAGGGGCTCCTGATCCCCGAGCTCACCGCGATCGAGAACATCGCGCTGGCACTGATGATCAACGGAACGCCGCGACGGACGGCACTGGAGCACGCGGCGGGTTGGATGGCATCGCTGGGTCTCGCCGGCTTCGAGGATCGCCGGATCGGCGAGTTGTCCGGCGGTCAGGCGCAGCGCGTCGCGATCGCCCGTGCGCAGGTCACCGGAGCCGAGCTCGTCTTCGCCGACGAGCCCACCGGCGCTCTGGACTCCCAGACCTCGGCGGATGTGATGAGCGCTCTCCTCTGGTCGACGACGGGGCAGGGTCGTTCGCTGCTGGTGGTCACCCACGATGCGGAGGTCGCCGCTCGCTGCTCGCGCACCGTGCAGGTGCGCGACGGCCGCATCGTCACCGCGGAGGTGCAGGCATGAATGCCCGCGTGCTCGCGCTGCTGCTGCGGCCCGGCCCCGGACAGGGCGGCGTCATCGCCCTGCCTGCGATCGCGTTCGCGCTGGTGACGGCGCTGGTCCTCACCGTCGTGGGCGGTGCGCAGGCGTTCTGGAGCTGGACTGATCCGGATGCTGCGCTCCACCAGGCGCTCGCGGCTATCGCTCTGGTGCTGCTCATCGTGCCGCTCGCCAGTCTGGGCGGGGCGGCAGCACGCCTGTCTGCACGTCGACGCGATGAGAGGCTGTCGACGCTGCGCCTGCTGGGCGTCTCGCCCGCAGGCGTCATCGGCGCCACGGTGCTCGAGTCCACACTGGTCGCCACAGCGGGCGCCCTCGCCGGGGTGGCGGGCCATCTCGCGCTGGCACCGTTCATCGGGATGATCTCGTTCCGCGGTGAACCGCTCGGAGCCGATGCCGTGCTCCTCTCCCCTCTGGCGATGATCGGCGTCGTCGCAGGCGTCATCGCGCTGGCCGGTATCAGCTCAGCGGTCGGTCTGCGCCTGGTCGTGATCTCCCCGCTGGGGGTCCGTACCCGGTCGGCTGCCCCGCGCGTGCACTGGCTGCGCGCGGTCGCCGCCGTGGCCGTGATCGTGGTGGCGTTCGCGACGATGCAGCTCTTTCCCGGAACGGCGGGATTCATGATCACGATCGTCGTCATCGCCGGGATGTTCGCCGCAGCGCTCGCTGTGCTGAACCTGATCGGACCATGGGCGCTGAAGGTGCAGGCGAAGGGCACGCTGCGGCGGGCTGAGCGCCCGCAGCGGCTGCTCGCAGCCCGCCTCGTGCTCGACTCGCCGAAGGCGGCGTGGCGTCAGGTGAGCGGCGTCGCCATGGCCAGTTTCATGGCGATCTTCGCCGGCACGGGTGTCGCCCTCGTCGAGACCATGAGCGCGCCCAGCACCGGGGTCGAGGCGTACCTCGCCAGCGACATCCGCACCGGATTGATCATCACTCTCGTCGCATCCTTCCTCATGGTCGCCGTGTCGGTCGGGGTGAATCAGGCCTCCGGCCTCCTCGATCAGCGCGAACTGCATCGCAGTCTGCACTTCCTCGGTGTGCCGGTTGAGACGGTCGATGCCGCGCGGACGCGGGCGGTGATGGCCCCGTTGCTGCTGACCGCGATCGGATCGGCGCTGTGCGCTGCCGTACTGGTACTGCCGCTGATCGGCATCGCGCTGATCGTTCAGCCGGTTTCTGTCCTGACGATCGTCGCCGTACTGGTTGTCGGGATCGGGATCGTGTGGCTGAGCACTCGGGTCACACGGCCGCTGCTCAACCGTGCGTTCGCACCCGCTTGAGCTGGCATCGCTGGCAGTAGTGGCTCGAACGAGTCGGGATCCAGTCTCTCTCGGTCCCCTATCGGGCGTGCGCCACAGGACGCCGAGATGCTGGCAACGGCGTTGAGAAGCCACTCAATGAGCCGGCCATCCGATCAGGCTATCTGTTGGTCTCGCTTTGCGGCCTGGACGGCTTCCGCATAGGCAGCGTCTAGTTGTTCGTCTACGGACGGGCGCTCGGTGTCCGGTGCCGGAATGCCGAGATGGCGCTCACGCAGCTCGCTCATGAAGTCGTCCCAGAGTCGGGGACCGCCGTCGTGCAACAGCAGTGCGCGCACGCGCAACGGTTCGGTCGTGGGCCGGTGGCGCAGGCCCCACCAGCCGAGTTCGGCCATGACGGGGACCAACTGGATCGCGGCTTCGGTGAGGCTGTAGGCAGCACGACGACCGGCACCCGGGTCCTCACGGGTGAGCAGGCCGCCGGCGACGAGGTCGCGAAGGCGGCTGGCGAGGATATTCGAGGCGATGCCCTCCTCTGATTCGCGCTGCAGGGTCCGAAAGTGCCGTTTGCCGCCGAACATGATGTCGCGCAACACGATCAGGCTCCACCGATCGCCGAGCACCTCGACGGCCGCGTTGATGGGGCAGCCCGAGCGTGGCGTGTTCGTCAACTTCTCCTCCTGGTCCATCTGCTGCTTGCATTCTACCATCACCTGTGGTTGTCTGACAGCGATTGCAAAACACAATCAGTAAGGAGGCATCGTGAATCACCGATTGCTGGCCGACGCCGCGGCGGCGGAGCGCGCTTCCTGCCGCTGACCGATCCCGACGGCAACCAGGTGGTCCTCACCGGAACCTGAGATAACCCATGGACTGCTCCCTGCCCAGCAGGAAAGCCAACGACGAGGAGAAACACATGCCGACGCCCAACCCACAACAGATGAC
>NZ_JBQDVP010000029.1:0-35087 GCF_052102115.1 Microbacterium sp. | reverse complement strand
ACAGCAAGCACGATCGCGACGGGTGTCATCGTGAACCGTTCAGGTCGACTGCGTGAAATCGCATTCATGAGAATGGCGAGCACAAAGTAGGCGAAGACGACCCAGGTCGCGACCACGACGAATGCGCTGTCGCCGCCGTGGATCACGCCTGTTCGGCTGAGCAGTACCGCGGCTATCGCGGCGTAGATGACCACAGCGACGACACTGCCGATCCGGAGTCGCGTCGGCAGCACCTTGTGTTGACCGCCCCACACGAAACGGCCGAGCGGCAGGCCGAGCGCTGCGAGCACTTGCAGCGCTGCGAGGGCGGCGAGAAGCACCAAGGTGCTTGTGAGAGCAAGTGCCGTCATGTGATCTCCAGTTCATCGAGCCAGCGGGCCATGAGTTCGTGCGCGCGAACGCCGTAGTCCAGCGTCGCCAGGCGAAATCGTGCGACATCGCGATACAGCTCTGGTGTCGGTGTCGCATCGATCTCGATCCGCAGTGCGGTGAGTCGGTCGAGATCCGTGGCGGTGCGTCGGCGAAGCACAGCGACGACTTCTGCACGGTCTTCGGGCGGCATGCTGCCCAGCATGTAGACCTTTGCCAGCGTGCGCTGTTCGGCGTCCGACTCCGTGATCGGCGAAAGCATCCAGTCGCGCCACGCCTCTCGGCCGGACGCGGTGACGGCATAGGGATGCTTCGGGCGACCCGGTCCGTTGAGGGCTTGTTTGGTCGCCCATCCCTGCGAATCGAGCGTCTCGAGTGCCCGTTGGATGCTGCCGAGGCTGGCCGAGTAGAAGAGGGAGATGCCGGCGGTGAATCGTTTGCGTAGTTCGTACGCGGAGAGGGGGCCCTGGAGCAGGAGGCCGAGAATCAGGAACTGCATGCTCTGAGCATATACCTCATAGGTAGATTGCGACCAGGTCTGGCGCTACACCCACGCGTCCAGTCCGCCAGGGCGACCGTCGACAGCCCCTTCCGCGGAAACAGTCGCCGCGATATCATCATGATATGAGTGAAACGTTGCGCGAGCTGCGCGAGCGAGCGGGGCTCAGCCAAGCACAGCTCGCGTCGCGCAGCGGCGTCGCGCAGCCGAACATCGCCGCCTACGAGTCTGGGCGGCGGAAACCGTCGGCGGCAATGATCGACAGACTGCAGTCGGCCATGCGCCCTTTGCCGCACGAGGCGCTCGAACAGCATCGCGACGAACTCAAAGAGCTCGCCGCGAAGTACGGTCTGAACAACGTGCGTGTGTTCGGCTCCGCCGGGCAGGGGGCGGACACCACGCAGAGCGACCTCGATATCCTTGTCACCCGCTCGCGGAGCGTCGGATTGCTGACGATCGCCGAGTTCACCATCGCCGCCGAGCAGCTGCTCGGCGTTTCGGTCGACGTGGTCACAGACGGAGGGCTCCCTGCTGATCATCCGATCCTCCGGTCAGCGGTGGCCGCGTGAGCGATAGGGATCAACGGTCGCTGCGTGAGATCGTGCGGTTGTGCGACAACGGCGCGCGACTCGTCGGTCGAGGCCGCGAGTGGTACGTCTCGGACGATCTCAATACACCGCGGCTTGCGGCCGAATCGATCATCATCAGGATCAGTGAGAACGTCGCGGGGTTGAGCGCCGAGATGATCATCGCGAACCCGCACGTGCCCTGGTCGAGCATCAAGCGCATGCGCGATCAGCTCGCGCATCACTACGAGGCGACGGACTACGACGCGGTCTGGGCCACCCTCAACGTCGATCTTCCCCGCGTGCGTGAGGTGATCGCATCCCTCCTCGCCGAAGCGGCCGATGATTGACCACAGATCGGCATCGCCGGGCGCCAACCGGCGCTCAGGTCGCGATGTCTGCCGCTCTGGGCGCCGGATAGCGGCGAGAAGTGCGACCTGAACACCGGGTGGCCGGGACCGGGCCCGGGCCGGGGCCGAGACCGGCCCGGGCAGGTCACGACCGCGCGCGCTCAGGCGATGTCGGCCGCGGGTGCTGCCGCCGCAGGAGCGTCGACGGTCAGCCCGTAGACCGTCTCGAGCGCGGCGACGAACTCCGCGCCGCGTCCGTCTGCGGCGAGTTCGTGCGCGCGCGTCGTCGGGGTGTGGGTGAGCACGCCGGCGAGGTGGCGCATGGCCTGCTCGACGCGGCCGTCCTCGTCTCCGCGTGAGCGGGCGCGTTCGATCTCGGCTTCCATGAGGGCGAAGATGTGCGACCGGAAGGCGACGACGGTGGGCGTGACGGCCTGCCGATCGCTGACGACGTTGAAGGTGTCTGCGGCGTCGCGCACCACCGAGCGGGCGGCATCCGTCGCCTGCAGCTCGTCGAGCGGCGCATGCAGGCGGATCGTCTCGAGGTCGAGCAGCGCGACACCCTCGAGAGTCGCGACGGCGGGATCGACGTTGCGCGGCATCCCGAGGTCGATCACGAGCTGTGAGGTGGTGGCGCCCATCGGGCAGCCGACGGCCACCGTCGCGGTCGGGGCCTGGAGGTGCTCCGGGCCGAGCACGGGCTCCTCGGCGGCGTTCGTGCAGGTGATCAGCAGGGTCGAGCCCGTCGCGACGCCGGCGTAGTCGGCATCCGAGACGGCCGTGATGCCGTGCTTCTTCGCGAACAGTTCGGCGCGGCCGGACGGCGAGTAGACCGAGATGTCGACGGCCCCGCGCTCGCGGAGCGTGGCGAGCGTGACCGCGGCGTACGCGCCGGTGCCGACCAGCAGTACGCGCTCGGCGGCCCAGTCCGCGATGCGGCTGTCGGCGAGCTCGAGTGAGAGGCGCACGAGCGAGCGGCCCGCACGCCCGAGCGCGGTGACGTTCTTGACCTTGCGCTGCGCCTGGCTGGCGCGCTGGAACAGACGCTCGAGCGCCGGCGAGGTGGTGCCGTCCTTGCGGGCTGCGGTCAGTGCGCGGCGCACCTGTCCGGCGATCTCGCCCTCACCGGGTACGACGGATTCCAAACCGGATGCCACGGCGAACAGGTGCTCGGCGACGCGGCGCCCGGAGTGCACCGTGTACGCGCCGTCGAGGTCAGCGGTGGGGATGCCCGTCGACTGCTCGATCGCTTCGAGCACCGCTTCGACGCCGACAGCGCCTGCCGCGGTCACCGGTTCATCGACCTCGACGTAGGCCTCGAAGCGGTTGCAGGTGGAGAGCACAACGGCCCCCTGCACGCACGTCGTGAGGCGCAACAGATTCGGCGCGACGTCGTCAGGGGTGCGGCTCAGTCGTTCGAGCATGTCGAAGGAGGCGGTCTTGTGACTCGCCGTCACGCACAGCAACACGTCGATCATCTTACGCGTCCTCGCGCAGAGCGGGCTGACAGCCGGTTTCTGAGGTGCGGATGGGAGGATGGACTCATGCCTTCCTCGAACGCCCCTCTGCTGCGCGCACTCGCCGGTGACCGCCCGGACCGGACCCCGGTCTGGTTCATGCGGCAGGCCGGACGCTCGCTCCCGGAGTACCGCGAGCTGCGCGTCGGCACGCGGATGCTGGATGCCTGTCTCACCCCGGATCTCGCCGCCGAGATCACGCTGCAGCCGGTGCGTCGGCACGGGGTGGATGCGGCGGTGTTCTTCAGCGACATCGTCATCCCGTTGCGTCTGGCCGGCGTCGACGTCGTGATCGAGCCGGGCCGCGGCCCGGTGTTCGCCGACCCGGTGCGCACCCGCGCCGATGTCGACCGCATCACCGCGATCGACCCGGAAGGCCTGGACACCACCGCCATCGCGGATGCCGTGCGCATCGTCACCGCAGAACTGGGCGAGACGCCGCTCATCGGCTTCGCCGGGGCGCCGTTCACGCTCGCCGCGTACCTCGTCGAGGGCGGTCCGTCGAAGGAGAACCTGCGCGCTCGCGCGATGATGCACTCCGACCCGGATGCATGGAATCGCCTCGCCGGTTGGCTCTCGCGCGTCTCTCGGCGCTTCCTCGAAGCGCAGCGCGACGCGGGCGCTGCGACCGTGCAACTGTTCGACTCGTGGGCAGGTTCGCTGAATCCGGCCGACTACCGCACCCATGTCGGGCCGCATTCCCAGGCTGCGGTGACCGATCTCGGTGTGCCCGTCATTCACTTCGGCGTCGGCACCGGGCCGTTCCTGGCAGACATGCGCCTCGATGGCGCGGCATCCGCTGTCGGCGTCGACTGGCGCCAGCCGCTCGACGAGGCCGCCGGCATCCTCGGCCCGGATGTCACCGTGCAGGGGAACATCGACCCGGCTATGCTCCAGGCGCCGTGGCCGGTGCTCGAGGCCCACGTTCGCGACGTCATCGAACGCGGGCGGGCAGCCCGCGCGCACATCCTCAACCTCGGCCACGGCGTCCCGCCGGAGACCGACCCCGACCAACTCACCCGAATCGTCGAGCTGGCACACTCCGTTTGATCTGACAGCATGACATCAATATTTGTGATGCTATGCTGTCAGAATGCGCACGACGGTGACTTTGGATGCTGATACAGAGGCGGCTGTGCGACGTCTGATGACGCAGCGCGGGGTGTCTTTCAAGCGTGCGCTCAACGACGCGATCCGCGCCGGCACGGTGCCCGTGCGCAGCGAGCAGCAGTCGTACACGCAGGTGCGAGACCTCGGCGTCATGAGCGTCGACCTCACGCACGCACTGCGATTGGCCGCTGATCTGGAGGACGAAGAGCTCGCGCGTCGCCTGCAGGTCGGCCGATGAGGGTCGTCGACGCCAACGTGCTGCTGTACGCGGTGAACGAGACCTCGCCCCAGCATGAGGCATCCGTCGGCTGGCTCGACGACGCTCTGGACGGCAACGACGATGTGGGTTTCAGCTGGAACGCGCTGCTGGCGTTCATCCGGATCGTGACGAACTCACGAATCCTGCCGCGCCCGCTTTCCGCCGAGGACGCCATGGCGCAGGTGCACGATTGGCTCGCGGCTCCGAGCGCCCATGTTCTGCAGCCGGGGGAGCGGCACGCGATGATTCTCGAACGCCTGCTCGTCGCTTCGGGGTCAGCCGGGAATCTTGTGAACGACGCTCACCTTGCCGCTCTGGCGATCGAGCACCGTGCCGGGGTCGTGAGCTTCGATGCCGATTTCGCGCGGTTCGAGGGAGTGCGTGCGAAGCGACCGGATGAACTGCTGAAACGCCCCCGTGATGGAGAATCGAGGGCGAACAGATGAGCGCCGACAGCACCGCCGAACTCGCCGCCGCGGCAGCACAGCGGCACGTCGTGGTCATCGGTGGCGGCATCGGCGGACTCGTCGCGGCGCGTGAGTGCGCCGAGGTGGGCATGCGTGTGACGCTCCTCGAGGCAGAACACGCACTCGGCGGTGCCATCCGCAGCGCCGACCTCGACGGCGTGACCGTGGATGCCGGTGCGGAGTCGTATGCGACCCGCGGCGGTCATGTGCGCGAGCTGCTCGGCGAGCTCGGACTCGCCGATCGCATCGTCACCCCGAACGCAGCCGGCGCCTGGCTGGTCGGCGCTCCGGGTGCGAAGGCGGCGCCGCTCCCCACGGGCGGCCTGCTGGGCATCCCGGCCAACCCGTTTGCCGACGACGTGCGCCGCATCATCGGTTGGCGCGGCGCCTGGCGGGCGTATGTCGACCGGCTGCGTCCCCCGCTGACGATCGGTCAGGAGCGCAGTCTCGGCACACTGGTCGCCAAGCGCATGGGGGCGAAGGTCCGCGACCTGCTCGTTGCTCCCGTCACGGCCGGCGTCTACTCGGCGAACCCCGACGACGTCGACACCGAAGTGGCGGCCCCGGGGCTGAACGAAGCGCTCACGCGCACCGGTTCGCTCTCCGGCGGGGTCGCACAGCTGCTCGCCGCACGGGCCGATCGCGCATCGAAGGCACCCGGTTCCGCCGTCGAAGGCATCGCCGGCGGCATGAGCGGCCTCGTCGACGCGCTCGCGGCCGACCTGGCAGAACTCGGCGCGGTCGTTCGCACCGGAGTCGTGGCGGATGCTGTCGAGCGAAATGGCGCGGGCTGGACGGTGTCTTTCACCGAGGTGACCGGTGACGAGCCGGATACGGACGAGGCCGTCGTGCACAACGAAACACTCGAGACCGTCGAGGCGGATGCCGTCATCATCGCCACCGAAGAACCTGCGGCGCGTGCCCTGCTCGCCGGGCAGGTCGCCGGCCTCGGCGTCGCCGGGGAGGCTCCGCGGATCGAGGTCGTGAGTCTGCTGCTCGACGCCCCCGCGCTGGATGCTGCGCCGCGAGGCACCGGCGTGCTCACGGTGCCCGGCAGTCACACGGCCAAGGCGCTCACGCACGCCACGGCGAAATGGGGCTGGCTGCGTGCCGACGCCGCGGGCCGCCACGTCGTGCGGGTCTCGTTCGGCGCACAGGGCGAGCCGGCCGCGACCGCCGAACTCGACGACGAAACGGCCGCACGCCTGGCTCTGCGTGAGGCATCGGCGCTGCTCGGCGTCGAGCTGTCGGCGTCGGCGCTGCTCGCCGCGCACCGCGCCCGGTTCATGCAGTCGCAGCCGGCTTCTCTGCTCGGGGCGGCCGACCGGCGGCGCGATGTGCGCGGCGCCGTGCAGAAGGTCGACGGCCTCGGCGTCGTGGGTGCGTGGTTGTCCGGTACGGGCCTCGCACAGGTCGTTCCCGATTCGATCGCCGAGGCGGACCGCGTCCGCCGTGGGCTGCTATGGGGAGATGACGGACCGCTGTCAACCCCCTGAGCTCATAGATGCCGTTTTCGGCATATGGCGTTACGCTGGTAGCCCTGGCCGACGGCACCCACGCCAGCGGCTCGACCGGAACAACGTGAGGAGACCCCATGAAGGGGAAGATCGGACTCGTCGTCGGACTCGGCGTCGGTTACGTGCTCGGAACGCGCGCCGGACGCGAGCGCTATGAGCAGATCAAGACGCAGTGGCTGAAGCTCTGGAACCAGGAGCCGGTGCAGCGGCAGGTCGAGAAGGCCAAGGCCTTCGTCGGCGCGAAGGCGTCTGCCGTACCGGGTGCTCTCTGGAACGGGGTGGTGAAGGTCGCCAAGTCCGTCGGCGACGGCGATACGCCCGGTGAGAAGCTCGACTCTGCGATCGCCACGGGCAAGAAGGCGGCGGCCCACGTCGAAGATGCCGTCGATGACGCGGTGGACTCCGCCAAGAAGACGGCGTCCGCCGCAGCCAAGAAGACGACGTCGTCCGTCTCGAAGAGCACGGGCAAGTCGACGGGCTCAGCGAACAAGACGAACGGGAGCTGATATGGTCCGCGGATATCGTGACCGCGCCGACGACAGCTTCCTGACCCTGCTCGGCGATCTTCCCGAACTCGTCACGAAGCTCGTCAAGGCCGAGATCGACGCGGCGAAGGCGTGGGTCTCGCGCACCGCGAAGGATGCCGGGATCGGCAGCGTCTGGTTCGTCATCGCGCTGTTCTTCCTGTTCTGGCTCGTGCCGATGATCCTGGTGTTCGCTGTCGCCGGACTCTCCTCGTGGTGGCCGGTGTGGCTGTCGGCGCTCGCCGTGCTCGGGCTGCTGCTCGTGTGCGTGCTGCTGTGCGTCGTGTTCGGGCTTCTGAAATTCCGCAAGGTGCTGCGCCGGGAGAATCCCGGCCAGGCCGTCGCGACCGATATTCGAATCGTGAAGGATGCCGGTGATGACAAGCTCTGACTCCACCCTGCCCCGTACCGCCGTTCCCGACGGGATCACCGACCCCGTGGCATCCGCTCGCGCCGAGCTGAAAGCAGCGCTCGCGGCCATCGAGGTCAAGGGCAACGTCCCGCGGCGCCTCGAGAAGGCCTCGCAGCGCGGCGCCGCGAAGGCCCGGGCGTTCGCGGATCGCAATCCGGCTGGCGCGGTCGCCGCAGCCGTCGGCATCGCAGCCGTGACGGGTGGCCTGGTCTGGGCCATCGCCCGCGCCATCGCCCGCTGATCGCTCGTTCCCCCGGCCGACCGCGTCGGCATCGACGGGCCCGCATTCGCCCCTTTCCCGCGAAAGAGGCAGACTGGGGATATGTCCGAAGCGAGTGAACAGAACCCGTCCGGTTTCACCCTCTGGGCCGTCTGGCGACGCAATCCCGATGCGCCTGTCGCCGAGACGGACGCGACCGAGCTCGAAACCATCGTCGGCCACATCGAGGATGCCGGAGTCGTCGTGCGCGGCTTCTACGACGTCTCGGGTCTGAAGGCCGACGCCGACCTCCTGGTCTGGCTGCACGGGCCCACCGCCGAAGGGCTGCAACAGGCGCTGCGCCGGATGCGCCGCACTGAACTGCTGCGCACGCTGCTGCCGGTGTGGAACGTCATGGGCGTGCACCGCGACGCCGAGTTCAACCGTGCCCACGTGCCCGGGTTCCTGCGCGGCGTCGAGCCGAAGGGGTGGCTCTGCCTGTATCCGTTCGTGCGCACGCCGGAGTGGTACCTGATCGACGAGGCCGAGCGCCGCACGATGCTCGCCGACCACGGTCGCAAGGGCGCCGCATTCACCGGTGTCACCGCCAACACGGTCGCCGCCTTCGCCCTCGGGGACTACGAGTGGCTGCTCCCACTCGAGGCGGATGACCCCACCGAACTCGTCGATCTCATGCGTGACCTGCGCTACACCGATGCGCGTCGCTTCGTGAAGGAAGAGGTGCCTTTCTACACGGGGCGGCGCCTCCGTTTCGACGAGATCGCGGACGTTCTGCAGTAGGCGCCATGTCAACCACCATTCGTCTCGGCACTCGTCGAAGCGCTCTCGCTCAGGCCCAGTCGGGTCGCGTCGCCGCAGCGCTCGAGAAAGTCTCCGGCCGCAGGGTCGAGCTCGTCCCCATCGTCTCCGAGGGCGACACCAACCGCGCGTCCCTCTCCGAGATCGGCGGGCTCGGCGTCTTCGCGACCCGGCTCCGCGAGGCGCTGGTCGCCGGTGAGTGCGACATCCTCGTCCACTCGCTCAAGGATCTGCCCACCGCTGTTCCCGAGGCGCTCGTCATCGCGGCCACCCCCGCTCGCGAAGACGCCCGCGACGTCGTGATCACCCGCGACGGCACGCCGTTGCATGCCCTGCGCCCCGGCGCCAAAGTGGGCACCGGATCGCCGCGCCGCATCGCCCAGGTGCGGCTGCGTGCTCCCCGTGCCGAGGTGGTCGACATCCGCGGCAACGTCGACTCCCGTCTCGCCCGCGTCGAGAGCGGCGAGCTGGATGCCGTCATCCTCGCCGCCGCAGGACTCTCGCGGCTCGGCTCCGAGACGACGCTCAAGCGTGAGGAGCTCGGGCTGGCCGAGTGGCCGACGGCTCCGGGCCAGGGATCGCTGGCCGTCGAGACGACGGCGGACGCGGCATCCGATCTGCGCGCAGCGCTCTCCGATCTTGACCACGAGAGCACCCGGTTGGCGATCACCGTGGAGCGCGGGATTCTCGAAGGACTGGATGCCGGATGCCAGGCGCCGATGGCCGCACATGCGGTCGTCACCGGCGGTGCCGTGCGCGTTCGAACCATCGTCTACGACCCTGCCGGCGGGCGGCGGATCGGGCTCGACGTCACGGAAACCCTGAGCCGGGGGTATATTCGTGAGCACGGCAGTGGCAACGAAGCGGATGCTGCCGATGGTGCGGACCCGAATCACGCAGCGCGCGAGATCGGACTTTCTGTCGCCCGTCGGCTGCTCGAACAAGGGGCGGCCGAACTCGTACCCCGAGAGCAACCCCTATGATCAGCACACCCGAACTGAAGCATGAGAAGCCGTTGACCGGCTGGCGCGTCCTTGTCCCTCGAGGAGGCCCGTGGGGCGACGGCGTTGCCGCATCCCTGCGCGCCCAGGGCGCCGTCCCCGTGGTCGCTCCGTTGATCAACTTCGGACCGACCACAGACCAGGCCGCACTAGACGACGCGCTCGAGCAGCTCGCCGCCGGCGCGTTCGACTGGCTCACGATCACGAGCGCCACAACGGTCGATGTGCTCTACGCGCACCGCGCCGTCGTACCGAAGTCGACGAAGGTCGCCGCCGTCGGCGAGACGACCGCGGCAGCCCTCCAGGCCGTCGGCTACGAGGTCGCGCTGGTGCCGGAGCAGGACAACTCCGCCGAGGGCATGGCGCAGCAGCTCATCGGGCTCGAACCGGACCCGCGTCGCATCCTGACTCTGCGCAGCGAGATCGCCAAGCCCGTGCTGACGCGCTCGCTGATCGCCGCCGGCCACGATGTCTCGAGCATCGTCGCCTACCGGACGGTCGGAGTGCCGGTGACCGATCGCATCCGCCGCGACGTCGACAGCGGGCGGATCAACGCGATCCTCATCACCAGCGGCTCGGTCGCCGAGCAGGTCCGCGAGCAGTTCCCTGACATCCCCGACACGACGCTGCTGGCCGCGATCGGCCCGCGCACCGCGAACGACGCCCGCAAGGCGGGACTGCCGATCACTGTGGTCGCCGACAAGCAGACCGTCGATGCGCTGATCGACGCCGTCTCGCACTTCACGCTCCCGCATGCGGCGGATGAGTTCGCTCCATGAGCTTCCCCCCTGCAGGCTTTCCTGAAGTCCGTCCGCGGCGGCTGCGTCAGTCGGCGGCTGTCCGCGCGCTGACCCGCGAGACGTCGCTGGCGCCGCGCCATCTCGTGCTGCCGATGTTCGTGCGTGAGGGTCTGAACGAGCCGGCACCGATCTCGTCGATGCCGGGCGTCGCCCAGCACAGCATGGATTCCCTGCGACGGGCTGCCGCTGAGGCGGCCGAGGCCGGGGTCGGCGGGGTGATGCTCTTCGGCGTCCCTGCCGTGCGCGACGCGATCGGGTCGGGTGCGGATGACCCCGACGGCATCCTCAACGTCGCCACCCGGGCGCTGGCCTCCGAGGTCGGCGATGCGCTCGTCGTGCAGACCGATCTGTGTCTGGACGAGTTCACCGATCACGGACACTGCGGTGTTCTCGCTTCTGATGGCTCCGTCGACAACGACGCGACCCTGGAGCGCTACGTCGCTATGGCGCTCGCGCAGGCGCGGGCTGGCTCCCACCTGCTGGGACTGTCGGGCATGATGGACGGTCAGGTCGCGGCCGTCCGACGAGGGTTGGATGCCGAGGGCTTCACCGACACCCTGCTGCTCGGCTACGCGGCCAAGTACGCCAGTGCGTTCTACGGTCCGTTCCGCGAAGCCGTCGACTCGCAGCTGCAGGGCGACCGCCGCACCTACCAGCTCGACCCCGGCAACCGTCGGGAAGGTGTTCGCGAGGCTCTGATCGACGAGGCCGAAGGTGCTGACGTCGTGATGGTGAAGCCGGCGATGAGCTTCCTCGATGTGCTGCGCGAGGTGCGCGACGCCGTGCAGGTACCCGTATGGGCGTACCAGATCTCGGGGGAGTACGCGATGATCGAGGCGGCCGCAGCCAATGGCTGGATCGACCGCCGCGCCTCCGTACTCGAATCGCTGCTCTCGATTCGCCGTGCGGGCGCAGACGCGGTGCTGACATACTGGGCCACCGAGGCCGCCGGCTGGCTCCGCGCTGCTGAGCGATAACCTCCAAGCGGAGCGAGGATATTCCGCGGGTCGTTGAGCGAGTAGCGTAGACCGGTCGTTGAGCGAGCGAAGCGAGACGAAACGGGTTGAGCGAGCCGAAGGCGAGTCGAAACCTTCGCCGAACCCACACAACAGGAGGCACGCCATGACCGACCGCAACGACGAACTGTTCTCGGCCGCGCGCACGGTGACACCCGGCGGCGTGAACTCCCCGGTGCGCGCATATGGTTCGGTGGGCGGGACTCCGCGTTTCCTGGCATCCGCGCGGGGCGCGTACGTCACGGACGCTGCCGGTGACGAGTACGTCGATCTCGTGGCGTCCTGGGGGCCGGCTCTGCTCGGGCACGCCCACCCGGAGGTCGTCGCGGCTGTGCAGGAGGCCGCGACCCGTGGGCTGTCCTTCGGTGCGCCCACCGAGGGCGAGACCGCGCTCGCCCGCAAGATCACCGAACGTGTCCGTCTCGGCGACCTCGCGCCGATCGAGCGCGTGCGTCTCGTCTCGACCGGCACTGAGGCGACGATGACCGCGATCCGGCTCGCACGCGGTGTGACCGGGCGCGACCTGCTCGTGAAGTTCGCCGGTCATTACCACGGCCACTCCGACGGCCTGCTCGCCGAGGCGGGGTCGGGTGTCGCGACGCTGGCGCTCCCCGGTTCGGCCGGCGTGCCAGCGCCGATCGCCGCGCAGACCCTTGTGCTGCCGTACAACGACCGAGCGGCGCTCGAGGCCGCATTCGTCGAGCACGGCGACCGGATCGCCGCCATCATCGTCGAGGCCGCAGCAGCCAATATGGGGGTCGTCGCGCCCGACGCCGGCTTCAACCGGTTCATCGCCGACACCGCGCACGCGCACGGCGCGCTGATGATCCTCGACGAGGTTCTCACCGGGTTCCGCGTGCACCACGCCGGGTACTGGGCGCTGCAGGCATCGCTCGGCGAGGAGTACCTGCCTGACATCATCACCTTCGGCAAGGTCATCGGCGGCGGCATGCCGCTGGCCGCCCTCGGCGGCCGTGCAGACGTCATGGACCACCTCGCCCCGACAGGGCCCGTCTACCAGGCGGGCACGCTCTCGGGGAATCCGCTGTCGGTCGCGGCCGGTCTTGAGACCCTGCGTCTCGCGACGCCCGCCGTCTACGCCCGCGTGGACGCCGCCGCTGCCCGTATCTCGACTGCTCTGGATGCTGCGCTCACCGACGCCGGCGTCGTGCACGCGATCCCGCGAGCCGGAAACCTGTTCGGCGTGGCCTTCGCACCGCAGGCGCCTCGCACGTATGCCGAGGCTCAGGCGCAGGAGGTCTTCCGTTACGCACCGTTCTTCCACGCGATGCGCGAGCAGGGCGTGGCGCTGCCGCCGAGCGTTTTCGAGGCATGGTTCCTCACCGCGGCGCACGACGACGCGGCGCTGAGCCGCATCGAGGCCGCGCTCCCGGCGGCGGCTCGCGCCGCAGCATCCGCCCGCCCCGCCTGACCGTAATCGTCGGAACCGCACAAGGTGATCGTTGTCGTCCTGTGAGGAAGTCGCAGACAGAATCCAGGCGGACGCTGGCAGACTGGACGGATGGTGACGCTGCTCCTGGACCACACACGGCTCGAGGTCGTGCTGTCGCCGGTCGAGCGCGCTGCCACCTTCCACCGAGAGAACCTGCGGGTCGCCCGCGAGACCATCACCAAAGTGCAGCTGACGGATGACGCGTGGACCTGGCTGCGCGGTGTTCCCGGGCCCGGGACGCACATCCCCGGCATCCTCGCGGCGGGCACCTGGAAGGGTGCCGCGACCACGGATTTCGTCCTGATCCGTCGCCGTCGCCCCAGCGTGGTCATCGACCTCGAAGGCGACGAGGAGTTCCAGCGCCTGATCTTCACCACTCGGCACGGTCTCGCGCTCACGCAGGCGCTGCGGCTCGACGTCTCTGACGAGGCCGTCGACGTCGTCGAGATCGCCGCGACGGCACCGGTCCCCGTCGTGAAGGGACGTCAGCGTCCGGTCATCCGGCCGCGGCCGGCCTGAGGTCAGCACCTCGTGTGAAGCGTTGCGTGATCAGCGCTAAACCTCAGTGCTGTTCGTTCGGCTCTTCGTCGTCCGACGAGGCGACGTCGATCGCGCGGGTGGCATCGTCCGGTCCTTCGGTGTCAGAGGCTTCGGCTTCCTCGCCCTCAGCGGCCCGGGCCTCGGCGGATTCGACCGTGCCGGTTGCTGTGTTCGGGTCGGTGACCGGGTTCGCGAAGACGCTCGCCACGGCCGCGAGATCGGCGAGGCCCGGGAGCGGGCGCCCGTCGGAAGCCGGATCGGAGGCGAAAGCCTCGGGGTCGAGGTCCGCTTCGACGCGCTCCGCGTGCTCAGCGCGTTTCGTCTCGCCTTCGGCTCGCTCAACGTCCGGAGGGATGCTGTCCGCATCCGGGGACGGATCGGGCTCGGCGAGAGCGTCGAGCCGGAGCACCTCGTCCTCGTCGAGGACGGCACCCTCGTCGGCCGCAGGATCCGCGTCCGCCACAGGCACGGCGGTCGTCGCATCCGTCACCCGCGCCGAGGGCACGTAGCGGTCGTGCACGAGATCGAGGAAGACATCCTCGAGGGTCGGGCCGCGCTGCTGCAGCGTCGTAAGCGCGATGCCGGCGCGAGCGGTGATGCCTCCGATGGTCGCCGCGTCGCTGCCGCGCACGGTGAGTCCGGAGCGCAGGATTTCGAACTCGTATCCAGCGTCTTTGAGCGCGTGCGACAGCGCGGTGCGATCCTCAGCATCCACAACGACCGGGCCGGTGCGCGGGTCGGCGAGATCCTCCATCGTGCCGGCGAACTTCAGTTCACCACGCGCGATCACGAGGATCTCGTCGGCGATCTGCTCGACCTCGGACAGCACGTGCGACGAAACCAGGACGGTACGTCCCTCGTCGGCGAGGCTGCGGATGAGACCGCGCATCCAGCGGATGCCCTCGGGGTCGAGCCCGTTGGCCGGTTCGTCGAGGACGAGCACGCCGGGATCTCCCATCAGCGCGGTCGCGGCGCTCACGCGCTGACGCATGCCCAGCGAGAGCGTGCCGATGCGCGAGTCGGCATCGTTCTCGAGGCCGACGAAAGAGATCAGCTCGCCGACGCGAGACAGCGGAATGTCGTTGGACTTGGCGGCGCCGATGAGGTGACGCTCGACCGTGCGCCGCGCGCGGAAGCCGGGGTCCTCGAGCATGGCGCCGATGACGCGTGCGGGGCTGCGCAGCTCGGAGTAGCGGGAACCGCCGATGGTGGCGGTTCCGCTCGTCGGACGCTCGAGTCCGAGCAACATACGCAGCGTCGTCGTCTTGCCGGCGCCGTTGGGGCCCAGAAATCCGGTCACGACGCCGGGGTTGACGCGCGCCGAGAACTCCGACACGGCGGCCACCGCGCCGAAGCGCTTGGTCGCACGGTCGAATTCGATCAGCTGTCCCTCTGCCATCCGGTGCCTTTCGTGCATGGGCGTTCTTCCCATCTTGCCGGAAAACGCGCAGAATCTCGCATCGACCGGGCGGAGAAACCCCAGAACAGGCGGATGTAACGTGGGGCCTGTGACTGAATTCGACGCGGAGTCCCCGGTTCTCGTTCGCACCGAGGGATCGCTGGGCCGCCTCACGCTCAACCGGCCGCGGGCGATCAATGCCCTCGATGCGGATATGATCGGCCGGCTCACCGCTGCGCTGGAGGCGTGGCGCGATGACTCGGACGTCGACATCGTTCTGATCGATGGTGCGGGCGATCGCGGGCTGTGCGCCGGCGGCGACGTGCGCGCACTGTACGACCAGATCACGGCCGGGCAGGCCGAGCAGACGGCGGACTTCTTCCGCGCCGAGTATGCGCTGAACCTCATGATCGCGCAGTATCCCAAGCCGGTCGTCGCGATCGCCGACGGCATCACGATGGGCGGCGGGATCGGGCTCGCCGGCCACGCCGCGATCCGCATCGTCACCGAGCGCAGCCGCCTCGCGATGCCCGAGACCCGGATCGGGTTCACCCCCGACGTTGGCGGCACCTATCTGCTCGGCCGCGCGCCGGGGCGGCTGGGCGAATACCTCGGCCTCACCGGCGGGACGATGTCGGCGGCGGATGCCATTTACGCCGGTTTCGCGGACCACTACGTCCCCTCGCATCACCTCGACGAACTCCGCGAAGCACTGGGCAAGCGGGCCGACCCGACCAGTCCGTCCGAGCTCGTGCTGCTGTTCGACGAGACGCCGGAGCCCTCGGCGCTCCATGCCGAGCGCGCCTGGGTCGACGAGGCCTTCTCGGCCGCCACCGTGGGCGAGATCGCCCAGCGCCTGTCCGCGCGCGCGGAGGTCTCGGCATCCGCCACTGCCGCGACGCTCGCCCAGCTTTCGCCGACCGCGCTCGCGGTCACCCTCGCCGCTGTCCGCGAGGCGCGCGAGGGCGACCTGCGCGACGCGCTCATCGGCGAGTACCGCCGCGTGATGTGGTTCGCGACGCAGCATCCGGATCTCCCGGAGGGGATCCGCGCGCAGCTGGTCGACAAGGACCGCTCGCCGAGGTGGCGACCGGCGACGATCGCGGAATTGACGACGGATGCCGGGGCCGCTGCCGTCGCGTTCGTGCCGGACGTGCCGCTGTTCTGAGTCTCCGGCCTTTTTGGACCGGGACGAGAATTCTCGTCCCATCTGCGGATCGTTCGCCCTGAGCGGATATCGACGATCAGGGATGTGCAATGTCGGTGGTGCGTGGCACGCTAGCTGTGGCCTTCTCGGCCCCTTCAGAAAGAATCCACCACATGCTCGGGAAAATCCTCCTCCGCTACCTTTCTCGTTATCGTTGGCTCCTGCTCGGAGTTCTGCTGTTCCAGTTCGCCTCCGCGCTGGCCGCTCTTTTCCTTCCGACGCTGAATGCCGACATCATCGACAACGGCGTCGCAACCGGTGACATCAGCCACATCATCCGCATCGGTGCGATCATGCTGCTCGTCGCGTTCGGGCAGATCATCGCAGCGATCATCGCGACCTTCTGCGCCGCGCGCGCGGCGATGAGCCTCGGCCGCGATATCCGCAGCGATGTCTTCGCTCGGGTCTCGAGCTTCAGTGAGCGCGAGGTGTCCGGCTTCGGTTCCGGCTCGCTCATCACCCGCAACACGAATGATGTCCAGCAGGTGCAGATGCTCGCGATGATGAGCGCCACCATGCTGGTGATGGCGCCGATGATGGCGATCGGCGGCATCATCATGGCCCTGCGCCAGGATGTCGGGCTGAGCTGGATCCTGGGCGTATCGATCCCCGTGCTGCTGATCCTTGCCAGCGCGGTCATCGCGCGGATGGTTCCGCTGTTCCGCAGCTATCAGACGAGGCTCGACGCCGTGAACCGCGTGATGCGCGAGCAGCTCAGCGGTGTCCGTGTCGTCCGGGCCTTCGTGCGCGAGGCGATCGAGGAGGAGCGATTCCGCCTCGCGAACACCGACATCATGGTCGTCGGCCGCAAGGTCGGTTCGCTGTTCGTGCTCATGTTCCCCCTCGTCATGCTCGTCCTGAACGTCACCATCGTCGCCGTGGTGTGGTTCGGTGGCATCGAGGTGAACGAGGGCAACGCCCAGATCGGCACGATCTTCGCCTTCATGCAGTACGTCGGCCAGATCCTCGGTGGTGTGATGATGGCGAGTTTCATGGCGATCATGATCCCCCGCGCGGCGGTCTCCGCCGACCGCATCAGCGAAGTCCTCGACGCCGAATCCACGCTGGTGCGCCCCACCGATCCGGTGGAGCAGTTGCCCCGGCCCGGAGAGGTCGTCTTCGACGACGTCGAGTTCACATACCCGGGTGCGGAGCAGCCCGTGCTCTCGGGCATCTCGTTCCGCGCCGACCCCGGTGAGACCGTAGCGATCATCGGCTCCACCGGCGCGGGCAAGACGACCCTCGTCTCGCTCATCCCTCGCCTCTTCGACGCCACCGGCGGCACCGTGGCGGTGCAGGGTGTGGATGTGCTCCGGGCTGATCTGGATCGGCTCTGGGAGGGCATCGGGCTCGTGCCTCAGCGCCCCTTCCTGTTCAGCGGCACCATCCGGTCGAACCTGACTTTCGGGCGCGAGGGTGCGACGGAAGACGAGATGTGGCGTGCGCTGAAGATCGCGCAGGCCGCAGATTTCGTCCGCGACAAGCCGGAGGGCCTCGATACGCCGATCGCTCAGGGCGGCACGAACGTCTCCGGCGGTCAGCGCCAGAGGCTCGCCATCGCCAGGGCGATCATCCGGCAGCCCGACATCCTCGTGTTCGACGACTCCTTCTCGGCGCTCGACCTCACCACCGACGCTCGACTGCGGCAGGCGCTGTGGCGCGAGCTGCCGCGCGTGACGAAGATCGTCGTCGCGCAGCGTGTGTCGACGATCACAGACGCCGACCGCATCCTCGTCCTCGATGACGGCAAGGTGGCAGGGTTGGGCACGCACGAGGAGCTCATCCAGAGCAGCGACACCTACCGCGAGATCGTCGATTCCCAACTCGGCGCCGAGGAGGCAGAGGTATGAGCGAGCCGATCGAAGTGACTGCCGGCTCCCTCGAGCTGAGCGAAGAGGAGCGCGAAGCGCAGCGGGCCATGATCGCCGGGGGAGCGGACGAACCCGGTGCGATGGGCGGCAAGCCGAAGAACTTCTGGCCGAGCTTCCGCCGTTTCCTGGGGCTGCTGAAGCCTTACGCCTGGGTCTTCGCCCTCGCATCCTTCCTCGGGGCTATCGGCGTCGTACTGTCCGTGGCTGGCCCGAAGATCCTCGGCGAGGCGACGAACATCGTCTTCGAGGGAGTGATTTCTCTCTCGCTGACAGACCAGTTCGCCGGCATGAGTCAGCAGCAGGTCGTCGATGCTCTCACCGCCGCCGGTCAGTTGGACCTCGCAAGCATGGTCAGTGCTATGGAGCGGTTCCAGCCCGGGGCGGGAATCGATTTCGAAGCGCTGCGCATCGTGATCCTCTGGGCTATGGCGGTGTACGTCGTCGGAGCGCTGCTGCAGTGGATCCAGGGCTACATCATCAACGTCATCATGGTGCGGACGATGTGGCGACTGCGCGAAGAGATCGAGGCGAAGATCAACCGCCTGCCACTGCGCTACTTCGACAAGGTGCAGCGCGGTGAGTTGATCAGCCGTGTGACCAACGACGTCGACAATATGACGCAGACGCTGCAGCAATCGCTCTCGGGCGCGATCACGTCGATGCTCATGGTGATCGGCGTGGTCGGGATGATGTTCTCGATCTCCTGGCAGTTGGCTTTGGTCGCCCTGGTGTCGCTGCCGCTCATCGGCGTCATCATGGGCGTGATCGGGCCGAAGTCGCAGAAGGCGTTCCAGGCGCAGTGGAAGAAGGTCGGCCGGCTGAACTCCCGTGTCGAAGAGGCCTTCTCCGGTCACGCGCTGGTCAAGGTTTTCGGGCGTGAGAAGACCGTGTCCGAAGCGTTCCAGGCAGAGAACGAAGAGCTGTACCAGGCCTCGTTCAAGGCGCAGTTCCTCTCCGGCGTCATGATGCCCTCGATGCAGTTCGTCGGTTACCTCACCTACGCGGGAATCGCCGTGCTGGGTGGAGTGATGGTTGCTGGCGGGCAGATCCGCATCGGCGATGTGCAGGCGTTCGTGCAGTACTCGCAGCAGTTCACCCAGCCGCTGACGGAACTGGGCGGGATGCTGCCGGTGATCCAGTCCGGTACGGCATCCGCCGAGCGGGTCTTCGACCTGCTCGATCAGGAGGAGCAGGAGCCGGATGCCGAGGACGCGCCGAAGGCGCCGGAGAACGGACGCGGGGTCATCGAGTTCGCGAACGTGTCGTTCGCATACACGCCGGAACAGCCGCTGATCCGCGATCTGTCGTTCCGCGTGGATCCCGGCCAGACCGTCGCGATCGTCGGACCGACGGGCGCGGGCAAGACGACGCTGGTCAACCTGCTGATGCGGTTCTACGAGGTCGACGGTGGCGCGATCCTGCTCGATGGGCAGGACGTCGCAGAGATGACACGAGACGATCTGCGTTCACGCTCCGGCATGGTGCTGCAGGACCCCTGGCTGTTCGCCGGCACTATCCGCGACAACATCCGGTACGGGCGAGAATCGGCGACCGACGAAGAGGTCCTCGAAGCCGCCGAGGCGACCTACGTCGACCGTTTCGTGCATTCGCTCCCCGACGGTTACGACACGGTTCTCGAAGAGGATGCGGCGAACGTCTCGGCCGGCGAGCGGCAGCTGATCACGATCGCGCGCGCCTTCGTCCGCAGGCCGCAGGTCCTCATCCTCGATGAGGCGACCAGCGCTGTCGACACCCGCACCGAGCTGCTCCTGCAGCAGGCGATGGCGGCGCTGCGCCGGGGACGCACATCGTTCGTGATCGCGCACCGCCTCTCGACGATCCGTGACGCTGACCTCATCCTCGTGATGGAGCACGGCGACATCGTCGAGAAGGGGTCGCATGACGAACTGATCGCGACCGAGGGCGCCTACTGGCGCCTGTACCAGTCGCAGTTCGAGCAGGCCGCAACCGACATCGACGCCGAAGCGGCTATGACCGATTCGGTTCCGACCGTCGTCACCGGGGCGGCCGAGATCGTGGAGAACGCCGAGCAACCCAGCGACGGCTGATGGAGAACCGTGGGCTCAGTCGCTGATGCCGAACAGCTCCAGCGGGTGGGTGAGACGCCACCACGGGGTCGGGTCCGACACCTCGTCGGCGAGGGACACGTCAACGCTCGCGGCATCCACTGGTCCGTTCACGGTGAGGGTGCCGACGCCGTCGCCCTCGGCCCGCTGATCGTCGAGGGAGAAATCGACGGCGGCCGTGGAGGCGGCGCCGTTCCACAGCATCACGGTGGCATCGGCATCCGACACGATATCGACCGTCGTCCCCCACGCCGTGCTGACCTCGCCGACCACGGTTCCGGCTGGCACCGCCGGTGCGATGTCGGCGAGTGCGTCTTCGACCTGCGAGAACAGCGATCGCGTGGCCGCAAGGCGCTCATCGTTGTTCGCCTGATTCAGCGTGGCCGCGTATAGGTGGATCGTCGTGTCTCCGATCGTCACGTCCTTGGCGGTGAGCAGACTCCAGCCGACCAGCGTTCCAGTCTTGATGCCGACGACGCCGGGATCGGCGAGCATGCCGTTCGTGTTCTCCACCCGCCCGGCGCCGGGGATGTCGGCTGCGGTGGTGCCGACGATCTCGGCGAACACGGGGTTCTGCATGGCTCGCTCACTGAGCTTCAAAAGGGCTTCGGGGGTGGCGACGTTCCCTTCGTCGAAGCCCGAGGGGGTCACGACGGTGATGCCGGAGAGCCCGCGCTCGGTGAGCCAAACCTCGGCGGCGCGAGCGAACTGCTGGTCCGACCCCCAGAGGTCGCGGGCGAGACGGTCGATGTAGTTGTTGGCAGAGCCGAGGAGCGTTCCCTGCAGCAACTGGTACTCGGTGAGCACCCCGTCGACCGGGACGTCCAGCGCCGACTGATCGGCCCGACGATAGTCCCAGTACTCCACGCTGTCGCTGTAGGTGAACGCGAACTCGGGCCCCTGCTCGCCGAGCTGGAGGGGCAGCCGGTCGAGCACCATCAGGCTGGTGACGACCTTCGTGAGGCTGGCGATGGATGCTGCATCCCCTGTGGATGCCATCGACGAGACGCCCTCGACGCCGACGCCGGAGCTTCCTGCCGCGGGCCAGGTGATCTCCGCCGCAGCCGCCGGAATCGTCTCGAACTCGACCGCGTCCACGACCGGCGGAACGGCATGAAGCGGCCACAGCAGTGTGGTCGCGGCGTAGGCGATGACCAAGGCGGCGAGGGTGCCGATCGGGGCCAACCAGCGTGCGGTCAGCAGCGCGGGGCGCTGCATGACACCCGTCAGCAGTCCGGGACCGGCAGGCTGATTCGTCACCGAATCGATATCCGGGCTCCGCGTTTCCTCGACGACATCAGCGGTCTCGAGCCAGGTCAGCGCCGTCGCGGGGCTGTGCTCGTCGGCCCATTCGGCCGCCGGCACCACCGGCGCTTCGGGCACGTCGGCGAGATCCTCGTCCGCCGCATCGAGGGAGTCGAGCTCGAGCTCGATGAGCCTGTCATCGAGTGTGTCCTCGGGCGCAGCATCCGCCTCGTGAGGCCCGGCCTCCGGGCCCGAATCCACGGCATCCGGCAGATCTTCGGCCGTTTCCGGGACATCTCCGGCCGGTGCCATGATGCCATCCTCGTCGTCGTCGAAGCTCAGCACCGGCGGCGCCGCGGATGCGGCCGAACGTCGCCGAGCGCGCATCGCGCGACGGGTCGTCGCCGTGTGCGCGGGCGTCGTGTCGTCAGTGGTCACCAGCCCACGCTACCCAATCGCGCGCGAAGGCAGCGTGAGGCGCCACCGCCGCGGAATGGGTATGATCGTCTGCACAACCACGGGAGTCCGGGCTAAGCCGGGCTGAGAGGGAGCGAAAAGCGCTTCGACCGTCGAACCTGATCCGGGTCATGCCGGCGCAGGGAGGAGCAGTATGACAACGTCTACACGCACGTCCGCGAACACGCAGGCGCAGACTCAGACACCGGCACAGAACCGTTGGCGCTGGCGCGTCGTCGACATCGTCGTCGCCGCCGTTCTCGGTGTCGCGATCGGCCTCGTCTTCTGGGGCTGGAACGTCGTCGGCGGTGCCTGGTTCGGGGCCGCAGACGCACTGACCCCCGGCCTCGGGGGCATCGCCGTCGGCATCTGGCTGATCGGCGGTGTGATCGGCGGGCTCGTGATCCGCAAGCCCGGCGCCGCCCTCGTCGTCGAGCTCGTCGCCGCGATCGTCTCGATGCTGATCGGCAACGTCTGGGGCGTCTCGACGATCCTGTCCGGCCTGGTGCAGGGCCTCGGCGCAGAACTCATCTTCGCGCTGTTCCTGTACCGCCGGTTCGGTATCGTCGTCGCCGCGCTCGCGGGGGCAGGGGCGGGAATCGCCGCCTGGGTCTTCGAGCTGTTCTACGGCAGCTCGCCGAACATCCTCAAGTCGCTCGAGTTCAACACCATCTATCTCGTCTGCGTCGCCGTGTCGGGCATCGTGCTCGCCGGTATCGTCGGCTGGCTGCTGGTGCGCGCGCTGGCCGCGACCGGTGCCCTGAACCGATTCGCCGCCGGGCGCGAGCTCGTTCGCGAGGTCTGACATGACCGCCGCCTCTCCGGCCCGCGTGCAGGCGGCGGGCTGGGGCTGGCGCTACGCGGGGCGCAAGCGCCCGGCCGTCAGCGACGTCAGCTTCACCATCGAGCCCGGCGAGCGGGTGCTGCTTCTCGGCGCATCCGGCGCCGGCAAGTCGACTCTGCTCGCCGGTCTCGCCGGCGTCCTCGGCGACGCCGACGAGGGCGAGGGCACCGGTTCGCTGCGTATCGACGGCGCCGCCCCCGAGTCGCGGCGCGGGCAGACCGGGCTCGTGATGCAGGATCCGGATGCCGGGATCGTGCTGTCCAAGGTCGGCGACGACGTGGCCTTCGGGTGCGAGAATCTCGGCGTTCCGGCATCCGACATTCCCGCACGCGTCTCCTCCGCCTTGGAGGCCGTAGGGCTCGACGTCCCCCTGCAGCGCCCGACCAAAGCGCTCTCGGGCGGGCAGAAGCAGCGGCTGGTGCTGGCCGGCGTGCTCGCGATGCGCCCCGGACTGCTGCTGCTGGACGAGCCGACCGCCAATCTCGACCCCGACGGCGTCGCCGAGGTCAGGGCCAGCGTCGAGCGGGCCGTGGATGCTACCGGCGCCACTCTCGTCGTCGTGGAGCACCGCACGTCGGTGTGGGCCGACCTCATGACCCGCGTCATCGTGCTCGCGGCCGACGGCGGGGTCCTCGCCGACGGCGCCCCGGACCGCGTGTTCGCCGAGCATGGGCGCATGCTGGCGGACGCCGGTGTCTGGGTGCCCGGACTCGAGGTCGACCTGCCCGAACTGCCGGCCGCTCCGAGTGAAACGGATGCTGTGCTCACAGCATCCGGGCTGGCGATCGCCCGAGACCCGCGTGCGATCATCCAATCCGGGCTCGACGTGCACGCCCCCCGCGGGCAGGCGACCGTGATCTCGGGGCCGAACGGGGTCGGCAAGTCCACATTGGCGCTCACGCTCGCCGGGCTCATCCCCGAGCAGGCCGGGTCCGTCGAGGCTGCCGCCGATCTGGCGGGGCGTGGAGGCCGTCGGCCGTTCCGCTGGACGTCGCGCGAACTGCTCACCCGGATCGGCACCGTGTTCCAGGAGCCGGAGCATCAGTTCCTCACACAGACTCTGCGCGATGAACTCGCCGTGGGTCCGGCGGCGCTCGGGTGGTCGGCATCCCGCACCGCCGGCGTCGTCGACGGTCTGCTCGAGCGGCTGCATCTGGCTCCGCTCGCACTGGCGAACCCGTTCACCCTGTCTGGCGGGCAGAAGCGGCGACTGTCCGTGGCGACGGTGCTCGCGGCATCCCCCGAGGTGATCGTGCTCGACGAGCCGACCTTCGGGCAGGACCGCCGCGGCTGGGCCGAACTGGTCGGTCTGCTGCAGGAGGAGATCGCCGCCGGCACCTCCGTGATCGCCGTGACGCACGACGAGGGGGTCGTCCGGCACCTCGGCGGCCACCGGATCGCACTGGAACAGCAGGCGGTGCGCACATGAGAGCCACCGTCCTGACCGCGCCCCGCGCCTGGCTCGACGGGGTCAATCCCGTCACGAAGCTCCTGCTCGCCTTGCTGCTGTCGGTGCCGCTGTTCGCGTCGATCGACGTCGTGAGCGGTCTTGTCGCGATCGGGCTGCAGCTGCTGTGCCTGCCGCTGACCGGGCTGCGACTGTCGACCGTGCTGCGCCGGCTGCTGCCGATCGTGATCTTCGCCCCGATTGCCGGGCTCAGCATGCTGCTGTACGCCGAGCCGGCCGGTCAGATCTACTGGAGCCTCGGCTTCGCGACGATCAGCGACGACTCGATCGCGCTCGCCGTCGCCGTGAGTCTGCGTGTGGTCGCGCTCGGGCTGCCGACGATCCTGCTGTTCGGCGGCACGGATCCGACCGAGCTCGCCGACGCGCTCGCGCAGGTCGCGAAGCTGCCCAGCCGGTTCGTGCTCGGCATCCTCGCCGGCACCCGCATGCTCGGGCTGTTCCTCGACGATTGGCGCACGATGGGACTGGCTCGCCGAGCGCGCGGTGTTGGGGACAGGGGTGCGATCCGCCGGTTCTTCTCGATGGCCTTCGTGCTGCTCGTGTTCGCCGTGCGGCGCGGGACGCGTCTCGCCCTCGCGATGGAGGCGCGAGGGTTCGGCTCCGACATCCCGCGCACCTGGTCGAGGACCTCGCGCCTGCACGGTCGCGATGCGGTCGCACTGCTCGGCGTCATCGTGATCATGACGCTCGCGCTCACAGCCGCGGTGCTGGCGGGGACGTTCCGCTTCGTGTGGAGCTGAGTGGAGCTGAGGGTCGTGGCGAGCCTCAGGCTCCGCCGAGCTCCTTCACGAGCCGGCGCGGCGCCGTCATCCGGTACGACGCGTCGATGAGCTCGGCGATCTCCTGCCAGTCGGTGTCGTCGTCGAGATCGATGCCGAGCCATCCGGACGGCCCGAGATACATCGGCACCCAGAACCGCGGATCCTGCCGCAGGGCCGGGTCATCGTCGGCATCCGGTCGCACCATGATCGCGGCATCGTGCGCGACCCACCCGTCTGCACGGCGCTCCGAGCCCCCGAAGTAGCAGAACACCTTCTGCGTGAAGAAGGCCGGGCGCCCGTGGCTGACCTTCTCATCGGCTTCGGGGAGGGCGAGCGCGATGCCGCGGATGCGTGCGAGCAGCGGATCGTCGGGAGCGAACATCTGGGGGTGCGGCATCACGTCTCATTCCACAGGTCGCGATAGTAGGCGAGCCGTTCGCGGTCGGGTTCGACGCCGTACGCCTCGATGAGGGCGTCCTCCCAGCCGGTGCCGTAATTACACACCGTGCTCATGGAGGCCACGGCGATATCGGCCCAGCGGTCACCGGTGCCGAGGGCTGCGAGGTCCACATGCCCCGCGGCATCGCCATGCGCGTCGAGGATCACGTTGGGTGCGCACGCGTCACCGTGGCACACGACGAGGCGGTCGATCGGCGGCGGATCGCGAAGGGCATCGGACAGGCGGATGCCGCGGGCCTCGGCGTTCTCGATCCGCGCCGGCACGCTCCACTCCCACGGGCATTCATCGACCGGGAGGGTGTCGTGCAGCATCCGCAGGCCCCGGCCGATGGCGCGCACGGCGACGGCGGGTTCGGCGATCCACCGGGGTGCGACCGCGCTGTCGCCGGCGATCGCCGTCGTGACCAGCCACTCGTGCCCGGCGTCCTGGCCCTGCTCGACCACGCCGGGCACATTCATCCACTGCGCGGCCCACCGCATGCGCTCAGCCTCATCGCGCATGTTCGCCTCGCGGTCGAGCGGGCCCCACTTGATGTAGCGGTCGTCGTCGGTTCGGAACGTCAGGCCGCCGATGCCGTTCTCCCACACCGGCGTGAGCGCGGCACCGCGGGCGAGCACGCGGACGCGCGCGGGGATGGTGATGTCGGGGGTCGGGATCGTCATGGTCGCGGCGCTTCGGCGTCGTGTGCGGAGGTGGCGGGCCTCATAGCAGCTCGCGCAGCGCCGCTTCGAGTACGACGGCGTGGTTGTGCTCCTCATCATGGGCGGCATAGACGAGGGTGACGACCCCGTGCTGCTTCAGCTCGGCGGCCAACTCGTCGAGCGCGGGTGCCGTCTCGCCGTCGAGTTCGGCGCGGTACCGATCGGCGTACGTGCCCCATTCGTCTTCGGATGCCGCGTGCCAGGCTTTACGCAACTCGGGGCTGGGGGCGGTGTCCTTCGCCCACAGATCGATCGCGGCGCGGTCCTTCGAGACGCCGCGCGGCCAGAGGCGGTCGACCAGCACCCGGAAGCCGTCAGAGGCCTCGGCGGTATCGTAGGCTCGCTTGCGACGCAGTTCCATGGTTCCAGCCAACACCTCGGCGGCGCGGAAGGCCAGAGCTGACACTGAGACCCGCGTATGCTGAGACCCAGTTGCAGAAACCGTTCGAAGGAGAACCCATGCAGATCCAGGGATCCGGCGCACTGATCACCGGCGGCGCTTCGGGCCTCGGCCTCGCGACGGCGCGTGCGCTCGCCGCAGCCGGCGCGCACGTCACTCTGCTCGACCTGCCCTCGTCCTCAGGCGCAGAGGCGGCCGAAGAGCTCGGCGGCACGTTCTCGCCGGGCGACGTCACCAGCGCTGAGGATGCCGCGAACGCCGTTGCTGCGGCGAACGAGCAGGCGCCGCTGCGCATCGTCGTCAACTGCGCCGGTGTCGCGACGCCCGCCAAGGTGCTCGACCGCGATGGCACGCCCGCCGCGCTCGCAGATTTCGAGCGCGTGGTCCGCATCAACCTCATCGGCACGTACAACGTCACCGCCCAGGCCGCGGCGGTGATCGCGAAGAACGAGGCCACGGACTCCGGTGACCGCGGTGTCATCGTGAACACCGCATCCGTCGCGGCCTTCGACGGCCAGATCGGGCAGCCCGCCTACGCGTCGTCCAAGGGCGGCGTGCACGCGATGACGCTGCCGATCGCGCGGGAGCTCGCGCGCTACGGCATCCGCGTCTGCACGATCGCCCCGGGGATCATGGAGACCCCGATGCTCGCCGGTCTGCCCGAGGCCGCCCAGGCGTCGCTCGGCGAGCAGGTGCCGTACCCCGCGCGTCTGGGCAAGCCGACCGAGTACGCCGCGCTCGCCCAGAGCATCGTCGAGAACGACTACCTGAACGGTGAGACGATTCGCCTGGACGGTGCCATCCGGATGGCACCGAAGTAGACCTGCAGATTCACCGCCGCCGTTCAGGTCGCGATCTCTGCCGTTCTGAGCAGCGGATAGCGGCAGGATTCGCGACCTGAACAGCGACCCGAACCAAGGAGAGACATGAGCAACCTGGCCGGAAAGACCATCCTGATGTCAGGCGGCAGCCGCGGCATCGGCCTCGCCATCGCGCTGCGCGCGGCGGCGGACGGCGCGAACATCGCGATGCTCGCGAAGACCGACACCCCGCATCCGAAGCTCGAGGGCACGATCCACACTGCCGCACAGCAGATTCGGGATGCCGGCGGCACCGCCCTTCCCATCGTCGGCGACGTGCGCGACGACGGGGACATCACCGAAGCGGTCATGAAGACGCAGGGCGAGTTCGGCGGCATCGACATCGTCATCAACAACGCCAGCGTCATCGACCTGTCGCCCTCGCTCGACCTCGGCGCGAAGAAGTACGACCTGATGCAGGACGTCAACGTCCGCGGCACGTTCATGCTCTCCCGCGCCGCGATTCCGCAGTTGCGCGAGGCCGAGAACCCGCACATCCTGTCGCTGTCGCCGCCGCTGAACCCGACGCCGAAGTGGCTCGGCGCGCACACCGGCTACACGCTCGCGAAGTTCGGCATGACGATGGCCACTCTCGGCATCGCCGCCGAGTTCGCCGCCGACGGGATCGCCGCCAACACGCTGTGGCCGCGCACGACGATCGCGACCGCCGCGGTGCAGAACCTGCTCGGGGGCGACAAGGTCATGGCTGCGAGCCGGACGCCGGAGATCTACGCGGATGCCGCGTACGCCGTGCTCACGAAGACGGCTGCGACGTACTCGGGCCAGAGCCTGATCGTGGAGGACGTGCTGGAGGCCGACGGCGTGACCGATCTCTCCGGCTACGCCGCGGTTCCCGGCACGCCCGACGATCGGCTGTTCCCGGACATCTTCCTCGGCTGAGGCGGGTGCACCCGGGCACCGTGTCTGGGTTGACGGGCACCGTGTCTGGGTTGACGGGCACCGTGTCTGGGTTGTGGCGGGTGCGCGCAGCATCCATCCGCGCTTTTCCGGACATGCCTCCGGAACGTGTCGGGGTTGTGGCCGGTCGGATGCCGTGGCACCCGCATCTTTCCGGACACGGCGCGGACGCCGGAGGCGCGCGCACGGGTGAGGCGCCCCGCCATGCGTCCTTTCTTCCTCGCGCTCCAGGCTCTTCCCACCCGTCAGCCCGTACCCTGGAAGGTATGACCGAGAAATCTCCCATCCGCCAGACGGGCCCCGCAAAGGCGCAGGTGCGCCCGCGCACCGAGGGGTGGACCCAGAAGAAGGATGAGACCGGTCGCCCGCTGCTGCAGTTCGCCAGCCCGAAGCGGGGCAAGCCGCCCGTGCACCTCGCAGACCTCACTCCGGCCGAGCGCACCGAGAAGGTCAAGGAACTCGGGCTGCCCGGTTTTCGCGCGAAGCAGCTGTCGACGCACTACTTCACGCATTACACGTCCGACCCGGCCGAGATGACGGACCTCCCGGCTGCGCAGCGCGACGAGCTCGTGGCCGGCATGCTGCCACCGCTGCTCACCGAGGTCCGCCGGCTCGAGACCGACAAGGGCGACACCATCAAGTTCCTCTGGCGCCTGCACGACGGGGCGCTCGTCGAGTCCGTGCTCATGCGCTACCCAGGCCGGATCACGCTGTGCGTGTCGAGTCAGGCCGGATGCGGCATGAACTGCCCGTTCTGCGCCACCGGTCAGGCCGGGCTCACCCGCAACATGTCGACCGCCGAGATCATCGAGCAGATCGTCCGCGCCAACCGGCTCATCGCCGAGGGGGGCCTCGGCGGCAAGAAGGCCGACGACCACAGCATGGAGCGCGTCTCCAACATCGTCTTCATGGGCATGGGTGAGCCGCTCGCCAACTACAAGCGTGTGATGGATGCCGTGCGCATCATGGTCGCCCAGCAGCCCGACGGGCTCGGCATGAGCGCTCGCGGCATCACCGTGTCGACGGTCGGCCTCGTCCCCGCTATCCGCAAGCTCTCCGACGAGAACATCCCGGTGACTTTCGCCCTGTCGCTGCACGCCCCCGACGACCACCTGCGCGATGAGCTCATCCCGGTGAACTCCCGCTGGAAGGTCGATGAGGCGCTGGATGCTGCGCGCGAGTATTACGAGAAGACTGGTCGCCGCGTGTCGATCGAGTACGCGCTCATCAAGGACATGAACGACCACGCCTGGCGCGCAGACCTGCTCGCCGAGAAGCTCAACCAGCGCGGTCGCGGCTGGGTGCACGTGAACCCGATCCCGCTGAACCCGACGCCGGAGTCGGTGTGGACGGCATCTGAGAAGGACGTCACCGACGAGTTCGTCCGCCGCCTCAACGATGCCGGTATCCCGACGACCCTGCGCGACACCCGCGGCAAGGAGATCGACGGCGCGTGCGGCCAGCTGGTCGCGACCACCGACGACGAGGCCGCGGCCGCCGCCATCGGCTGACAACGCCGCCGGCCTGCCCGACGCGCGGACGGGAAGGATTTCCCCGCCTCGCCGCGCTCCCGACCCGGGAAATCCTTCCCGCATCGCCCGCACGCGTCGATCCTGTGAGCGTCATGCAGGAGTCTTCCAACGTTTCCACAGGCACTCTTTCGTAGATTGTCGGGATGCCCTATTCCGCTCACCGGCCCGGGCGATTCGACTCGCAGGGTCGGATCGTTCTCGACAGCGACTCCGCTGACGAGACGGACGACTTGGATTTCCTGCGCGACTACGAGCCGACGGGTACGGAACCGGCGGATGCTGAACCGACCGAGCCAACGGGTAACGAGAAGACCGCCCCGGTCGATGAGGCATCGGGTGATGACCTTGACCTCGAGACGCTGCAGCGCTCGCAGGGAGTCTTCGGCCCCACCCGGCTGAAGCTCGCAAAGACGAAGCCCGCAAAGACGAAGCTCCCGAAGACGAAGCGTGTGAAGAAGCCGCGCACGCCCGGCTCGCGCCTGCGCACCATGGCGATCCTCGGCGGCGCGGACGGCGAGATCCTCGATCGGGTTCCCGGTGAGACGCCGCGGTTCGTGCAGATGTTCTTCGTGATCGCCGGCACCGCGCTCGTTTCGGCGATCTCGATGCTCTTCGCTCTCACCACCGGGGTGCAGGTGGCGCTCTGGGTCGCGATTCCGCTCGCGATCGTCTGGGCGGCGATCATCTTCAACCTCGACCGCTTCCTCACCTCGACCATGTCGTCGACGCGCAGCATCGGCAAGCTGATCGGCCTGGCGCTTCCCCGCGTCGCCATGGCGATGCTGATCGGATTCCTCGTCGCCGAGCCGCTCGTGCTGCAGGTTTTCCACAACGACATCTCTCGCGAAGTCGCCGCGACGAATATCGTCCAGGCGCAGTCCGACCAGGATGCCCTCGAAAGCGGTCCGGAGAAGACGGCGCTGGATGCTGCGACCGAACGCGTCGCGTCCCTCGAGAACCAGGCGGCGACGGGCATCGTCGCCGACACCGATTCCGGGTCGGCTTCGACCTCGGCTGCCCAAGCCACCGTCGACGACATCACTGCGAAGATGACCGAGCAGCAGAAGGTCATCGATCAGGCGCGTGCGCTGTACCAGTGCGAGCTCACCGGCGAAGGGGCCGGGGAAGTCGCCGGCTGCACCGGCGTGAACGGCGAGGGTTCGAGTTCGGATGCCGCCGAGGCGCAGCTCGCGCAGGCGCAGCAGACCTACGACTCGCTTGGTGCGCAGCTGCGCACCGCGAACGACGACCTGGCGGCGGCCGAGTCGTCGGCGAAGGAGAACACCGCATCCTCGGAGTCGTCCAACCGTCAGCAGGCGAATGACCAGCTGCCGGCAGCGCGGGACACTTACGACCAGGCGCTCGCCGCCTACAACGCGCGCGCTGACACCGTCGCCCAGGGCAACGCTGGAGCGGTCGGGCTGCTCAGCCAGATCAGCGGCCTCAACCGCCTCGCCGAGAAGGAGCCGACCATCTTGTGGGCGCACTGGCTGATCGCCGCGCTGTTCTTCATGATCGAGTTGCTGCCGGTCATCGTGAAGGTGCTCACCAGTTACGGCGACCAGTCGCTGTACGAGAAGGCGGCAGCGATCCGCAAGCAGGTCGATCTCGACAGGGTGACGGCCGAGGGGTTCCGGGACAGGGCGTCGATCGTCACGACGGCGGATGCCACGGCATCCGATCCCGCGTCCGATCCGGGCGTATCGATCAGTGACGTGCCCACACAGCCGGTGACGCGCGCCGACCTGCGCGAATCCGTCACGGCCTAGCGTCTCGGCGCGGACGCGGCGGATGCTGTATGGGTTGTGCCGATTCGCCGTGCGCAGAACCGGCATGACTCATACAGCAGGGCTCTGCTGCCCTGCCTAGAATCGCGGTATGACCTCATCGCAGCGGGGCACCGTCGTCGTCTCGATCATCGGCGCGCTCGCCGTCACGGTGTACGCCGCGTGGGCTGCCCTGCACATCCTCGTGCTGAATCCGCTCGCCGCGGTACCCGGTCGCGACCTCGACGAGATTTACGACGCGATGTCGGACGCGGGGGAGTCGTTCAGCATCGGCTGGGTGATCGCGATCATCGGCATCGGGGTCGTCCTCGCGATCGTCTCCGCGTGGGTGTGCATCGCGAATCGCGTGCCGCCGATCGTCGCGGCATCCGGGCCTCTCGCTTTACTCATGCTCGGCGCTCCCGGGTATTTCGTGGCATCCTTCTCGCCCGGAATGTCGCTCGCTGACACGTTCATGATCTCGGGCGGAAGCCATTCTCCGTGGAACCTCCCGCTGTACGCGATCAGCGCGCTCGCCGCCGTGGCCGTGATCGTCATCGCCGTCGGCGCAGCGATCAGATCGCGATACGAGCCTGCCATCGTCCGAACGCCGTAGCGTGGTGACATGGTCAACTATCGTCATCTCGGAAACAGCGGACTCAAGGTCTCGGAGATCACCTTCGGCAACTGGGTCACTCACGCCTCCCAAGTCGAGGACGACGCCGCGGTGCGGACCGTGCACGCGGCGCTCGACGCGGGAATCACCACGTTCGACACCGCGGACACCTACGCCAATACGGCCGCCGAGGTCATCCTCGGCAAGGCGCTCGAGGGTCAGCGCCGCGAGAGCCTCGAGATCTTCACCAAGGTGTACTTCCCGACCGGTCCCAAGGGCCCGAACGACACCGGTCTGTCACGCAAGCACATCCTCGAGTCGATCAACGGTTCGCTCAAGCGGCTCGGCACCGACTACGTCGACCTGTACCAGGCGCACCGCTTCGACTATGAGACGCCGCTGGAGGAGACCTTCCAGGCGTTCGCCGATGTCGTGCGCGCCGGCAAGGCGCTGTACATCGGTGTGAGCGAGTGGACGGCCGAGCAGCTGCGCGAGGGCCACGCGCTGGCCACACAGCTGGGCGTGCAGCTCATCTCGAACCAGCCGCAGTACTCGATGCTGCACCGCGTCATCGAGGGCAGGGTGGTGCCGGCATCCGAAGAGCTCGGCATCTCGCAGATCGTCTGGTCGCCGATGGCGCAGGGCGTGCTCAGCGGCAAGTACCTTCCCGGTCAGCCGGTGCCGGAGGGGTCGCGCGCGACGGACCCGCACAGCGGCGCGGACTTCATCAAGCGGTTCCTGCAGGATGACATCCTCACGGCCGTGCAGCGGCTGGGGCCCATCGCCGAGCAGGCCGGGCTCACGATGCCGCAGCTCGCGATCGCCTGGGTGCTGCAGAACCCGAACGTCGCCGCGGCGCTGGTCGGAGCATCCCGCCCCGAGCAACTCGCCGACACGGTCAAGGCCTCGGGTGTCCGACTCGACGCCGACACGCTTGCCGCGATCGATGAGGCCCTCGGCGACACGGTCAACAGCGACCCGGAGGACACCTATTCGGTCTCGCCGAAGACCCGGTTGGTGTGAGGGGCGGAGGCGCGTGGCGCTTTCGTCTCCGGCGCTTCGCGCCTGCGCTCAAGACGTTTCGTCTCGCTGCGCTCGCTCAACGACCCGCAGAAGTTCCCGCAGGAAGCCCTCAGGAAGAGCTCCGCGCAGAAAGAGTTGCCGCCGGTCGTTGAGCGGAGGCGGCGCAGCCGTCGAAGACGAAACGGGCTGAGCGAGCGCAGCGAGTCGAAGCCGCCCGCCCGCCTCAATCCAGCGTGATGTCGACCTGGAGCTCGGACGTGAGTCGCTCCAGATCTGCGCGGAGCGCGGCGAGGTCGGCGGCGGCCGGCACCGTCGCCGTGACAGACGCCTCGAACAGGCGGCCGCCGGCCATCGCGGCATCCTTCGTCTCGGTCGTCATGTCCTGGATGCTGAGCTGGTGCGACCGCAGCACCGCAGAGACCTCGCGGACGATGCCGGGTCGGTCGTTGCCCAGCACGTGAACGGAGATCGGCCGTGCGGCGTCGGCTGCAGCATCCGCCCCGGTGTGCACTGAAACCGTGAGCGACCCGTCGAGCGCGCGCAGCGACTGCTGCAGGTCGGCCTCCCGCTCGGGGGCGACGGAGACCTGGATGACGCCCGCGAAGACTCCGGCGAGTTCCGCGAGCTGGCTGCTCTCCCAGTTGCCGCCGCGCGCGTCGACGATGTCGGCGACGGCCGCGACGAGGCCGGGGCGGTCGGATCCGGCGACGGTGAGGATCAGTGTGGTCATGCCTGAAGCGTAGCCGGGCGTTTCCGGGGCTACCAGACGCCGGTCTCGAGGAACCGTTCCATCTGCGCGTGGTGCGGAGCGAGGTCCCATCCCTGCGCGGCGACCCACTCGTCCGAATAGTACGTGCCGGCATAGCGGATGCCGCCGTCGCAGATCAGCGTCACGACGCTTCCCTGACGGCCCTCGGCGCGCATCCGGGCGATGAGCTGGAACGCGCCGACGAGATTCGTTCCGGTCGACCCGCCCGCCCAGTGCAGCGTGCGCTCCTTCAGCAGCCGGATGGCCGCGACGGACGCGGCATCCGGAATCTGCAGCATCTCGTCGATCACGCTCGGCACGAACGACGGCTCCACGCGCGGTCGGCCGATGCCCTCGATGCGGCTCGGGGTGCCGGTCGTATAGTCCGCAGCACCCGTACTCCATCCGCCGAAGAACGCCGACCCCTCCGGATCGACGACGGCGACGCGGGTCGGATGCTGGCGGTACCGCACGTACCGGCCGAAGGTCGCGCTCGTGCCGCCGGTGCCGGCGCCGACGACGATCCATTCCGGGATCGGATGCCGCTCGCGCTCGAGCTGGCTGAACACGCTCTCGGCGATGTTGTTGTTGCCGCGCCAGTCCGTCGCGCGCTCGGCGTAGGTGAACTGGTCGAGGTAGTGCCCACCGCACTCGGCGGCGAGCCGCTCGGCCTCGCTGTACATCTCGGGTGGCCGATCGACATAGTGGCAGCGACCGCCGTAGAACTCGATGAGCTCGATCTTCTCCGGGCTCGTCGAGCGCGGCACGACGGTGATGAAGTCGAGTCCGAGCATCCGGGCGAAGTACGCTTCCGACACCGCGGTCGATCCGCTGGATGCTTCGACCAGGGTCGTGTTCTCCTTGATGCGGCCGTTGACCAGGCCGTACAGGACGAGTGAGCGCGCGAGACGGTGCTTGAGGGACCCGGTCGGATGCACCGACTCGTCCTTCAGATACAGATCGATGCCCCACTCCGCCGGCAGCGGGAAGACGTGCAGGTGCGTATCGGCGCTGCGGTTGGCATCTGCCTCGAGCAGGGCGATCGCGTCGCTTGACCAGGAGGTCATGCGAGCCCGGACTGCGATACCTGCCAGAGGACCATCGCCCCGGCGGTCGCCGCGAGCACGCCGATGACGATGAGGGGGATCAGCCAGCGTGCCCGGCGCCGCGGTGAGCGTACGACGGGTCCGGGCTTGGTGAGCGGTCCGGGGGTGGGCGCAGGGCGGTCGGTCAGATCGGCGAGCGGCGGGGTGGGACCCGTCTCGGTCCCGGTGCTCTCGTCGTCTGACGTCTGGTCGGATGTGGCG
>NZ_JBQDVP010000028.1:0-35606 GCF_052102115.1 Microbacterium sp. | reverse complement strand
CGGCCGCCCTGACCTGACCGCCTTCGCTCGACTCGACGGCCTCGGTCTGAGCGTGTGCGATCACTGATGACGGGCGGTGCGCTCACGCGCATCCTTCAGCACCTGCCGCTCGGCCTTGCGCGCATCCCGCAACGCCTTCTCAGCCGCACGCACGGCCTTGCGCGCCTCTCGAAGCTTCTTGTCCTCGGCGAGTTCGGCCGGCTCCGGGATGAGCCAGGTGTCTACGGCGGGCCGCTTCTCACCGCGATCGACCCGCGCGATGTACGCCTCGACACCGTCGAAGATCCGCTCGATACCGAAGTGGAACGGGTCGTCGTCGGCGAGGAACACTCCGGCCTCGATCACCGCCCGCAACGACGGGAACTCCTCCGCGGTGATCACACGATCGAACAGCTCGGCTTCGTACACCGTGATCTGCTCGGGCGACATGCCCGTGGACCGCGCCTGCTCGGCGTACCCGGCGATCACGATGCCGTACCAGCGCGCAGATCCGGTCACGGCGAGCGCGACCGCGAGGCGCTCGACGTCGTCGAGCGGCGTGTCCGCGAGGCTCTCCAGAGCGGCATCCAGCCACGCGGAACTGCTCGGCGTTATCGGCGACCCCGTGATCGGGATCGACAGCAGCCACGGGTGCGCGAGATACAGGTGCGCCTGTGCCTCGAACAGCGCCATGAGCTTCGCCCGCCACCCCTCCGCCTCGCGGTGCGCCTCGGGCGGGAGCCCGGTCGCCTCCTCCTGCATGAGCAGCAGCAGGTCGTCCTTCGCGGTGACGTACCGGTACAGCGACATGGGCGTGAATCCGAGCTTCGCCGCGACGGCCGCCATCGACACGGCACCGATGCCTTCGGCATCCGCGAGCTCGACAGCGGCTTCGACGATCTTCTCGACGCTCATCTCGCGCTTGGGGCCGCGCTGCGGATTCGCGGCAACACCCCAGGCGAGGGCGATGCCCCGGGGCAGCTCGGGAGGTTCGATGTCGATCATGTCGTCCATTCTAGTTCTGTTTATGAGCTAAACAGTGTGTTAGTGTCATACGCAGTTGTATGGGACGTAAACAGTTTCATCCATATACAGAACAGCATCCACGCACAGAAAGGACCCACCGCTCATGACCGCACCAGCCATCGAGGTCCGCGGACTCCGCAAGGCGTTCGGGGCGCAGACCGTGATCGACGGTCTCGATCTCACCGTCCCGCGCGGCGAGATCTTCGCCCTGCTCGGGCCGAACGGCGCCGGCAAGACCACGATCATCAACATCCTCACCACCCTCGCCCAGCCAGATGCCGGCACCGCGACCGTCAGCGGATTCGACGTGACCTCCTCCCCGACGGAGGTACGCCGCCGGATCAGCCTCACCGGGCAGTCGGCCGCGGTCGACGACGCGCTCAGCGCCGTCGAGAACGTCGTGATGTTCGCCCGCCTCTCCGGGCTCTCCGGCTCCACCTCGCGACTCCGAGCGACGGAGCTTCTGGAGAGTTTCGGACTGATGGATGCCGCACCCCGGCGCGTCGCGACCTTCTCCGGCGGCATGCGCCGCCGTCTCGACCTGGCGCTGAGCTTCGTCGTCACGCCCGAGGTGCTCTTCCTCGACGAGCCGACGACCGGACTGGACACCCGCAGTCGCCGCGATCTCTGGGGCATCATCCGCGCGCTCGCCACGGCGGGCACGACCGTGTTCCTGACGACGCAGTACCTGGAGGAAGCCGATCAGCTCGCCGACCGCATCGCGGTGCTCCACGAAGGCCGTGTGGCGGCTCTCGGAACGGCCGCCGAGCTGAAGTCGCGCGTCGGGGGCGACACCGTCGAACTGCACGACGAGCACGGCGATCTGCTGCGTGAGATCCCCACCGATGGCACCGTCTCGGGGCTGCGGCGAGCGCTCGACGACCTCGACCGGCAAGCTGCCGACGGCGTCGTGACGCTGCGACGACCGACGCTCGACGACGTCTTCCTCGCCATCACCATGCCCGACCGGGGTCCGGCGTTTGCGGCCGAGCCCGCAGGCGCCGCACACCACGAGAGGAACGAGTCGAGATGACCACCGCACTCGCCGCCGTCACGGCATCCACCCCCTCCGTCCGCCCGAAACTGCGCGGCCTGACCGCCGAGTTCGTCTTCGTCGGGCGCAGCCTTCGCCACTCCCTGCGCGACGGCGAGTCGTTGCTGATGGCGATCATGCTTCCCGTGATGCTCATGCTGATGTTCACGTGGGTCTTCGGCGGGGCGCTCGATCCGTCCGGCGGCTACGTCGATTACGTCGTTCCCGGCATCATCCTCACCTGCGCGGGCTTCGGCGCCTCGTCCACCGGCGTGTATGTCGCCAACGACATGCGCGCCGGGATCATCGACCGGTTCCGCACGATGCCCGTGCGATCGGGCGCCGTCCTCACCGGTCACGTGGTCTCGAGCCTCGCGCGCAACCTCGTCGCCACAGCGATCGTCATCGGCGTCGGGGTGCTGGTCGGATTCCGCCCGACGGCGACCTTCGGCGAATGGCTGCTCACCGCGGTACTCATCACGCTGTACCTGCTGGCGATCACGTACCTGTTCGCCGCGATCGGCCTCGCGGCCGGGTCACCGGAGGGCGCGAACGGCTACGGCTTCATCCTGCTGTTCCTGCCGTACCTCTCCAGCGCCTTTGTGCCGGTGGAGAGCATGCCTAACTGGCTGCAGCCGGTCGCCGAGTATCAGCCGATCACACCGATCATCGAGACGATCCGGAGTCTGTTGATGGGAACGGATGCCGGAATGCAACCGCTCTGGGCGGTGCTGTGGTGCGCCGGTATCCTGCTCGTGGCGACCGTGTGGGGCGGGTGGCTGTTCCGCCGCAAAGCCGGCCAGCGCTGAGCGTCGCGCGGCAACCGGGGTCTGGGCCGTTGGCTCAGGCCCCGAGGCGTCGCAGGGCGGTCGTGACGACATGCTTCGCGGATGCCGCGGCACGGCCGACCACCTCGGCTGCGTGCGCTGCACCATCGGGCAGCGGCAGCAGCGACAGGTCGATGTCGGGCGCATCATCGCCGAACGCGTCGACGAGGAACGGGACCAGCCAATCATCGACCGAAGCCAGCGGATCGACCTCGATGCTGTAGAAACGGCGCTGTCCGTCTTCGCGGACGCTGACCAGTTCGGCGTCGCGCAGCACCTTGAGATGCTTCGAGACGGTGGGCTGGCTGATGCCGAGCTCACTGACGATCTGCGAGACGCTGGTGCCGGCATCCCCTTCCGTCGACCGCCGCAGGAGGAGCTGGAGGATGTCGCGCCTCGTGCCGTCTGCGATCACGTCGAAGATGTCCGTCATGAAGATCAGGGTAGTCGTCCCGCGCCCGGAGTACCATGACGAAGGCTCGGCGGGACGTGCGCGCCGGGATACGCAGACGAATTTTGTGAAGGAGCGCGATGTCGAGCATCGGCTGGTCGACGCCGTCCGGCAACCGCAGGCACGACATCTGGCACTTCTTCCGCCGCATCGTCACCTCATCGCCATCGCGGTTCGCGATTCTCATCTTCGCCGGCCTGATCCTGCTGTTCACGGCACTGTTCTCGCTGCCGATCGCGTCGTCATCCGGCACGGTGACCCCGCTGAGCGATGCACTGTTCACCGCGGTGTCGACGATCTGCGTCACGGGACTGGCGACTGTCGACATGGCGGGGCACTGGTCACCGTTCGGGCATGTGCTCATCTTCCTCGGGGTGAACATCGGCGGCATGGGGGTGTTGACCCTCGCCTCGGTGCTGGGGCTGGTGATCTCCAAGAAGCTCGGCCTGCGCGCGAAGCTCCTCGCGGCCGGTGACAGCAACCCTCTGCGCGCGCACGGCGGGGTCGTCAACGAGGGCCAGACCGTGCGGCTGGGCGAAGTCGGCCAGCTGCTGCGGACCGTCGCCATGTCGCTGATCTTCATCGAACTCTTCGTGGCGCTGGTGCTGTACCCCGGGCTGGTGATGGCCGGCATCCATCCGCTCACCGCCCTGTGGGAGGCGCCGTACTACGCGGCGATGTCGTTCACCAACACGGGTTTCACACCGAACGCAGGCGGAGTCATCGAGTTCGCCGATGACTACTTCGTGCTCAGTGTGCTGATGGTCAGTGTGTTCCTCGGCAGCATCGGCTTCCCGGTGATCTACACACTCTTGAAGCATGTATGGCATGTGAAGCGCTGGTCGCTGCATTCGAAGCTCACGCTGATCACGACGGGCATCCTGTTCATCGCAGGAGCACTGGTCTTCCTTCTCCTCGAGTACGACAACCCCAAGACATTCGGATCGATGGATGCCGTCGACACGACCTTTCAAGCGTTCTTCCTGTCTGCGATGACCCGGTCAGGCGGGTTCAGCGTGGTCGACATCGGCGATCTGAACGGTTCATCCATGGTCGCCGGGGCGATGCTGATGTTCGTCGGCGGCGGCTCGGCCTCGACGGCCGGCGGCATCAAAGTCACGACTCTCGCGGTGCTCGCGATCGCCGTGTGGTCGGAAGCCCGCGGACGCCAGTCGGTCGAGGCGTTCGGACGCCGCATCCCCAGCGACGTGCAGCGGGTCGCCCTGAGTGTCGTCGCCTGGGGCGCCACGATCGTCGCCCTATCGACCATTGTGATCGCGCAGATCACGAAGGCACCGATCGCCGAGGTACTCTTCGACGTGATCTCCGGATTCGGCACGGTGGGGCTCTCGACCGGCCTCACGGCCGAACTGCCTGATTCGGCGTCCTATGTCATGGCCCTGACCATCTTCATGGGACGCGTTGGTACAGTGACACTCGCCGCGGCGGTCGCCGCGACGACGAGAACGCAGCTCTATTCGCTGCCCGTCGAAAGGCCGATCGTTGGTTGAAGGTCTCCGCAGCGATGCCCCGGTGCTGATCATCGGACTCGGACGCTTCGGCGCTGCCTGCGCCGGCGAACTGGACAGGCTCGACCGCGAGGTGCTCGCCATGGACGAGAACCTCGAGCTCGTGCAGAAGTGGTCCGACCGGGTCACCCACACCGTGCAGGGCGACGCCCGAAATGTCGACGCACTCAAGCAGATCGGGGCGCAGGACTTCCAGGTCGCCGTCGTCGCCGTCGGCTCGTTCATCGAGGCATCCGTGCTCATCACCGCGAACCTCGTCGACCTGAAGGTGCCGCAGATCTGGGCGAAGGCCGTGTCGCAGTCGCACGGCAAGATCCTCGCCCGCGTCGGCGCGAACCACGTCATCTACCCCGAGCGCGAGGCCGGCGAACGCGTCGCCCACCTCGTGAGCGGACGGATGCTGGACTTCATCCGCTTCGACGACGACTTCGTACTGGCGAAGATGTACCCGCCGAAGTTCATCCGCGGCGTCGGGCTGAACGAATCGGGCGTGCGGTCGAAGTACAAGGTCACGGTCGTCGGCGTGAAGAGCCCCGGCAAGCCGTTCCGCTACGCCGAAGCGGACACCGTGGTCACCAACCACGACCTCATCATCGTCTCGGGGACCAACAGCGACATCGAACGGTTCGCGGCGCTCGACCGCTGAGCGCGACGGGCCGAAGCCCGCTCTACTCCCCCGCGGCCATCTCCTGCGCGCGCTTCAGCGCAGCATCCGTCGCCGCGGCGAACACCTCGTCGAGGTTCGCGTCCTGCAGGACCGCGACTGCACGCTCCGTGGTTCCTTTGGGGCTGGTCACTTGCCGACGCAGTTCGGTCGGATTCTCACCGGATGCCGCCAGAAGCGCGGTCGCCCCGATGAAGGTCTGCTCCGCCATGAGCCGGGCATCGGCCTCGTCGAATCCCTTCCCGATCGCGGCCTTGGTCAACTCTTCGATGAGCAGGAAGACGTAGGCAGGCCCCGAACCGGAGATCGTGGACAGCGCATCGATCTTCTCCTCAGGCACCTCGACCACGGCACCGACGAGTTCGAACAGTTGCCGGACGAGCGCCAGGTCCTCTGCCGTCGCCGCACCACCGGCGGCCAGCCCGGTGACGCCCTTGCCGACCGTCGACGGCGTGTTCGGCATTGACCGGATCACACGCACGCCGTCCCCGAGCCCCGCGGCGAAGGTCGCGAGCGTGACGCCGGCGGCGAGGCTCACCACGATGGCGTCCTCGCGCAGCGCGGGGGCGATCTCGCGCAGCAGGTTGGGGACCATGGCCGGTTTCACGCCGACGAGGACGATACGGGCCGAGGCCGCAGCATCCGTATTCCCGCCGGGGTTGTCCTCCAGCGCGATCGCCGTGACACCGTCGATGCCCTCGAGCGTCGCGGCCTTCTCGGCCGTGCGGTTGGTGGCGACGATGCCGCCATCGACAGGGATGCCGGAGGCGACCACCCCCCGCAGGATTGCACCCCCCATGGAACCGGCACCGAGGAAAGCGAGGGACGGAAGGGAATCAGCCATGCGGCAATCCTATGCGCGAGGTCCGACAGCTTCGCGGTGTCTCCTGCACGATCACAGCCGCCCGAACTAGACTCATCGCATGAGCGGATCTGCCAGCAAACACGACCTCGACCTGATCATGGATGCCGTCCTCGGCTGCTCTGACGTCGAGAAGCTCATCAGCCTCAAGACGTTCACCATCGACGCCGATGAGCTCCTGGTCGCCGTGAAGATCGCCCTCCCGGCCGAGACGACCGTCCGCGACGTCGCGGGGATCATCAGCGAGATCGAGGCGCAGATCCACAAGACCGTGCCGACCGCGCGCGCCGTCTACATTCAGCCCGACATCTACCGCCCCTCGCTCGACCCCGAGCCATCGACGGACGTGTTCGTCCTGAAGTCCGAGGACTGAGGCCCCGGCGCCTCAGCGCGCGGACACCGCGCGCGGCACGGCGATGCCCGTCAGGAATGCGGCGAGCGCCTCTCCGGCCTGCCCGATCGACCGGTCGTTGACGATCTCAAGGTCGACGGGCGACCCCGGTGCGGGGTCTGTCCTGTTCATCCGCGCGTCCGCGGCAGCCGTCGTCTCCCGCCCGCGTGCGGCGAGACGCGCGCGGCGCACGACATCTGACGCTGTGACGCGAACGGCTGCTGCGCATTCGAAATGGTCATCCAGCATCGGCAGTAGGCTCCGCGACACGTTCACGACGGCGATGTCTCCGTCTCGAACGGCATCAGCCACCGCCGTGGGAACGCCGTAGGCCAGTCCGTGCGCGCGCCAGCTGAGGCAGAATCCGCCCGCCTGCTCGATCCGCGCGAACTCCGCCTCGCCGACCGGCTCGTGGTCTTCGCCGACCCCAGCGGGGCGGGTGATCGTGCGGCGCGGAAAGAGGAAGCCGCTGCCGGAGACCAGCGCACGGGCAGAGCCGATGACCGAGTCTTTGCCCGCACCGCTGGGCCCGACCACGGCGACGAACGCGCCGATCACGCGACGCGCTCGCCCTCGCACCAGACGCTGCGCACCACGGGAACGGGGGTTCCGAGCGGATGCTGCTCCGCGGAGGCGCCGTCGTAGGCGTGCACACGGATCAGATCTGCACGCAGTCCGGGCACGATCGCCCCGCGGTCGTCGAGTCCGACGGCCCGTGCGGGGTTCGCGCTGAGCAATCGGGAGACGGACGGAAGCGCCACGTCGCCGCGCACAACGAGGTGGAACGCGGCCTGCAGGGAGCTTGCCGGCACGTAGTCGCTCGAGAGGATGTCGAGCAGCCCCTCCTTGAGCAGGTCGACGGCTGCGACGTTGCCCGAGTGAGATCCGCCGCGCACGATGTTCGGCGCGCCGGACACGACCAGCTGTGCGGCCGCCCGGGCCGCGCGCGCAGCATCCGCCGTTGTCGGGAACTCCGAGATGCGCACGCCGAGCGCGGTGGCCTCATCGACATGCGCCTGCGTCGCATCGTCGTGGGCGGCCATCGTGATGCCGCGTGCGGACGCGCGCTCCGCCAGCTGCACGCGGTGCGCATCGGCGTACCGCGCAGAGAATCGGTGCAGCTCCTCGACGTGGGCGTCGAACTCGGATTCCGTCAGGCGTCCCTTACCGAGCATGTAGGTGCGGAAGGCCTCGACATCCGCGTACTGCCGCTGGCCGGGCGTGTGATCCATCAACGAGACCATCCGCACCCGATCGTGACCGCCGAGCTCGTCGAAGACCTCGACCACGTCGGGGGTGGAGACCTCGCAGCGGAGGTGGACGAAGTGGTCGGCGCGCAGCAGACCCGACTCGGTCGCGTGGATGACGGCGTCGAGGAGCAGATGGGCATTGGCCGCCATGCGGTTGCCATCGGTAGGGCCGGTGCCGATGCGCAGCGCGTCGAGGACCGTGGTCATCCCCGACGCCGCCATCTGCGCATCATGCGCCATCACCGCCGAGAGCGGATCCCAGTAGCGCTTCGGACGAGGCTGGAAGTGCGTCTCGACTTGGTCGGTGTGCAGTTCGACGATCCCTGGCATCAGGACGTCGCCGCCGAGGTCCTCGCCCGGTCCGGACGGATCGTCGGAGATCTCGGCGATCACGCCGTCTTCGACGCGCAGCGATCCGTGGACCACCTCGTCGTCGAGGACGACCCGGGCATTGGTGAGTGTGAGCGACGGCATCAGACGTTCTCCTGCGGATGGGTGAGGGGATGGACGGAGAGCACTCGGAAGGGAGCGCCGCGGGACGGTTCGACGAACAGCGCTATCGAATGCAGCTGCACATCCTGCGGAGCCTCGGCGAAGTGCACGGCGAGCGCCGCGTCGACGGCAGATTGCTGCGCGGGCGGGATCGGATCCGTCAGCGTCAGGTGGAATCGGAACTCATCGAAGACGAAGGGGTAGCCCCACTGTTCGAAGAGCTCGCGCTGCCGCGACGGTAGTTCCTCCGGGCGACGTCGCTGGAGATCATCGGCGTCGGGCGCGGCGCGGAACTCGTCGAACGAACGCACCGCGTCGTCGGCGAGCGCCTGGATGCCGGTCTGGTCGCCGTCAGGGAGAAGCGCGCGGAACCGACCGAGCTCTGCGACGCTGAGCCGGGGCAGGAGCACGGGCGGATGTGCGGCAGCGAACACATCGGCCGCGACGCGGAGATCGGCTTCGCTGCGGCCCGCCGCGAGTCGGAACGGTGCCTTGAGAGTGCCGTGGAAGCCGTAGCGACGTGCATCCGCGGTCAGGTGGCCGAACGACGCCCGCGCGTACCAGGCCTCGACGAGGTCGCGCAGTCGCACCGCTGCGGGGTCGTCGCCGTCGCCGAGCGCCCCCGGCAGCGCGTAGACGGCGTAGCGCGTCATGCGGCGACCCCCGCGGCGGACGCCGGGGTGAACGCCTGCACGTCGATCGTGGCATCCGCCACGGCCTCCCGCACGTCGGCGTCGTGGAAGATCGCGAGGATCCCGATACCGCGGGCGAGACTCTCACGGACCAGCCCGATCACGACTTCGCGATTGCGCGGGTCGAGGGATGCCGTCGGCTCGTCGAGCAGCAGCAGGGATCGTTCGAGGACGAAACCGCGCGCGATGTTCACGCGCTGCCGTTCCCCGCCCGAGAACGTCGCCGGCGGCAGCTGCCACAGCCGTTCCGGGATGCTCAGCCGCGCCAGCAGCTCGGCTGCCCGCTCACGACCGGTATCGCGATCGACCCCGCTGTCCACGAGCGGCTCTGCCACGACGTCGATCGCGGGCACCCGCGGCACCGCGCGCAGGAACTGGCTCACGTATCCCATCGTCGACCGGCGCGCGGCGAGCACCTGTCTCGGCAGCGCCGTCGCCAGGTCGAGCACCCCCGTGTCCTGGGCGAGCAGGATGCGTCCGGAATCGACGCCGTAGCTGCCGTAGACCATCTTCATCACCGAGCTCTTGCCCGATCCGGACTCCCCGCCGAGCACGACGCAGGCACCGCGCGGCACGTCGAAGGTCACCCCGTTCACCACCGGCAGCGTCTGTGCGCCCTGCAGGTGCAGCGTGAAGCTCTTCGATACGTCCTGCACACGGAGGACGGCATCCTGGTTCACGTCGCCGTTCCGGTTGTTGTCAGTCGAATCAGTCATGTCAGTCCTGGAGGATCGATGAGACGAGGAGCTGGGTGTAGGCGGCTTGCGGGTCATCGAGCACCCGGTCGGTCAGCCCAGATTCAATGACCGCGCCGTCCTTCATCACGAGCGTGCGATGCGAGATGAGCCGTGCCACCGCGAGATCGTGCGCGACGATCACCACGGCGAGGCCGAGGTCGGCGACGAGCGAGCGGATGAGGTCGAGCAGACGCGCCTGCACCGACACGTCCAGCCCGCTCGTCGGCTCGTCCATGAACACCAGCCGGGGGCCGAACACGAGATTGCGTGCGATCTGCAGACGCTGACGCATACCGCCGGAGAACGTCACCGGGGTGTCATCGATGCGCCCGGATGGGATCTCCACCCGCGCGAGCCACTGCTCGGCCTGCTCGCGGATCCGCCCGTAACGACGCCAGCCGTTCGCCATCAGGGGTTCACCGATGTTGCCGCCGGCGCTGACGTGCATCCGCAGCCCGTCCATCGCATTCTGGTGGACGTATCCCCATTCGGTGCGCCACAGTCGTCGCACCTCGCGCTCGCTGAGCTCCGAGAGGTCGACCAGCCGCGCGTCCTGCCGACCTTCGCCGGCAGGTGCCGTGCGGTATTGCACGCTCCCTTCGTCGATGCTCAGACGCTGCGACAGCATCCCGAGCAGCGTGGACTTTCCCGAGCCGGATTCTCCGACGATCGCCAGCACCTCCCCGGGCCACAGGTCGAAGCTCACGCCGCGGCATCCGAAGATCTCGCCGTAGGCGTGCCCGGCGTTCGTCACGCTCAGCAGCGGGTGCTCGTCGTTCATACCGGTGTCGTGTGCCATCACGCGGTCCTCCTCGCTGCGGCCGTGCGCTCGCAGTGATCCGTGTCGCTGCACGCGTACATGACCGTGCCGCGGTCATCCATGACGACCTCGTCGAGATACACGCCCTCGGATGCGCAGATCTCGCACGGGGTGTCGAAGCGCTGCGGTTCGAACGGGAAGTCCTCGAACCCCAGGCTCTCGACGTCGGTGTACGGCGGAATCGCGTAGATGCGCTTCTCCCGTCCTGCACCGAACAGCTGCAGCGCGGGGCTCTGATGCATCTTCGTGTTGTCGAAGCTCGGGATCGGCGACGGCGCCATGACGTAGCGGTGATTGACGAGCACCGGGTAGTCATACGTCGTCGCGAAGTGCCCGTAGCGGGCGATGTCCTCGTAGAGCTTCACGTACATGAGACCGTACTCCTCGAGGGCGTGCAGCCGCCGCGTCTCGGTCTCACGCGGTTCGAGGAACCGCAGCGGCTCAGGGATCGGCACCTGGTACACGATGATCTGCCCGTCGCTCAGCGGCGTCTCGGGAATCCGGTGCCGTGTCTGGATGACGGTGGCCTCATCCGTGCGGGTGGTGACGCTGCTGCCGGCGACCTTCTCGAAGAACTGCCGGATCGAGACCGCGTTGGTGGTGTCATCCGCGCCCTGGTCGATGACCTTGAGCGTGTCGGCGGCGCCGATGACGGATGCCGTGACCTGCACGCCGCCGGTGCCCCAACCGCGCGGCATCGGCACCTCACGCGAGGCGAACGGCACCTGGAATCCGGGAATGGCGACGCCCTTCAGCAGGGCTCTGCGAACCACCCGTTTGGTCTGCTCGTCGAGGTACCCCTCGTTGTAGACGATCCGCGGCGCAGTCATGCGCGCTTCTCCTGGAACTCTTGCCTCAGTTGCCGCAGCAGCACCAGTTCGCCCTGGAAATCGACGTAGTGCGGGAGCTTCAGGTGCTCGACGAATCCGGCCGCCTGCACGTTGTCAGCGTGGCTGATCACGAACTCCTCATCCTGCGCCGGCGCGCTCGCGTGCTCGCCGAACTCCTCGTGACGCAGCGCGCGGTCTACGAGCGACATCGACATCGCCTTGCGTTCACCGTTTCCGAAGACCAGGCCATAGCCGCGGGTGAACTGCGGCGGCTGATCGGCGCCGCCGGCGAACTGGCTCACCATCTGGCACTCGGTCACCTCGATGCGACCGATCGGAACCGGGTGCCCGATCTCGGGCGCATCGAATTCGACCTCGACATCACCGACGCGAACCTCGCCCACGAACGGGTGCGTGCGCCCGAAGCCGCGCTGCGTCGAGTAGCCCAGCGACAGCAGGAAACCCTCGTCTCCGCGGCTCAGGGCCTGCAGCCGCTCGGCACGGCTCATCGGGTACACGGTCGGCTCGCGGGTGAGGTCTGCCGGATCGGGATCGGTCCAGGCCACACCCTCGGGCCGGTCCGACTCGATGAGAGCATCCACGCCCAGCAGATCGGTGACGCGGGGCATCTCCTGGTCTTCCTGTGCCGCGGGCTCACCATGCGTGGTGGCGTCGCGGAGGTGAGCGCCGTCGAGGTCGTCGGCGAGCAGGCGGTGCGTGTAGTCGAACGTCGCACCCAACTGCTGCCCGCCGGGGATGTCCTTGAACGTCGCCGATACGCGCCGCTGCGGAGGCAGCTGTGCGGTGTCGACAGCGACGGTCACCCCGAAACGGGGCAGCGTGGTGCGGTAGGAGCGCAGCAGCGTGACGGCTTCGAGCACGTCTCCCTGAGCCTGCAGCAGCGCCTTCGCAGCGAGGTCCGGGTCGTAGAGCGACCCCTCAGCCATGACGCGTGAGACGAGCACACCCAGTTGCTCTCGCACCTGCGCGTAGTCGATGCGCGGCGACGATTCTTCACCGCGTCCGCGCTGGGCGAGGAGGGCGTGCGCGTTGGCGATCGCCTGCTCGCCTCCCTTGACGGCGACGTACATCAACTGCTCCTGTTCTCGGTGCCGTGCAGCCGCGTGCTCCGGGGCAGTGCCCGGATCGATCCGGAATCGGTGAGTACAACGTCCACTCCGCGGGGGAAGCGTGCGTGATTCTGCTGCCACTGCGCGAGGAAGCCGGCGGGAAGGCCCGAACCGTCCCATTCGATGGAGCCGTTCACACCGGGACCGGTCACGGTGAAGGTGCCGATCCCCGTCGCGCCGGTGGCGTCGATCAGCAGCGTCGCCGAGCGATGCGGTTCCTCGTCCGTGCCTGCGGACAGGTCGGCCAGGCGCGGCGTCGTGGACGGGGCAGAGGCTACGACGAAGAGAGCATCGCCGACGGCATCCACGATGCGTGCTCCGGTGTGGAAGCGCAGCCACGCGCCGACCTCGTCAGCGGCGCGCAGCGCCGCATCGAGCCAGATCGGCGTCTGCTCGTCGCACAGGGCCAGCAGAATGGCCGCAACCTCGGGGCTCAGCGGAGCAGGCGGCTGCGGCGCCGCGGTGATCGTTTGGGGAAGCGCCGGACGCGCGAGGGCCCCGAGCGCGGCGCGGAAGACCGATTGTGCCTCCTGCACCGGATCGGCGAAGCCCGCGCGGTGGCGCGCTGCACCCGGCAAGCGCTCATCCATGTACGTCGTCATTCGTCGTCCTCGTCTTCCACGCCATAATCGGGCCCGGAATTCTCGCGCGCGACGGTGAAGAAGTCGACGACCGTCGTGCGTGCATCCGATCGTGATCGGGAGTCGCGCTCGGCCTGGGTCTTCTCGAGCGGCACGATGACTTCGGCGAAGACGCGCTCGCGCTCCTCCCCCGCCAGCATCGCGTCGAAGATCGCAGCGAGCCCGGCGTGCTCGGGGTGGCTGCCGAGCACGTACGCCGTGCCGATGGTCTCGGATCGTGTGCCTCGGGCGATGACAGTGGCGCGGCTCACGGTGGCCTCGCCGAGGTTGAACCGGTCTCCCGTGCCGCCGACTCGACCCTGCACCATGACCAGGCCCGCCTCCGGACCGCGGACGTATTCGATCTGGGGACGATCCGGCCAGGCGTCCCACCGCACGGTGAGCTCGGCCTCGGAAGCACCGGCGAGCACCCGTGCCGTCCGGCGCCGCTCCGTCTCGTCGCGTGCGGTGTCGCCGTCGTTCGTGTCGCTGTATCTCGTGTCGCTGTCCCGAGTCATCGCGCCTCCTAAAAGTTGTCTATCTTTCTAGACAACTTCTACGCTAGTGGCAGGATGGAGTCGGCGAAACCGCGGGGCGGGAAGAACAGCCGACGATCGCATGAACGGCCGATGAACGAGCATGAGGAGCAGCAGTGAGCGAAGCAGCGGCTCCCCGTGCCACCGGCTACTCCGCCTGGCGACTCATCGCGGAGGAACTGCGTGCTGACATCACGGACGGGCGCCTGCAGACCGGTGACCGCCTGCCGTCGGAGAGCGCGCTGGCCACACGGTTCGAGGTCAATCGCCACACCGCGCGACAAGCGCTCGCGGCTCTCGCCGCGGACGGGATCGTCGAAGCGCGCCGTGGGAGCGGCACCTTCGTCACCAGCAGCGCCGTGCACGTGCATCGCATCGGAATGCGCACTCGGCTGACGACCAGTCTGGGGGGCGGCCCCTCGGCCGCGGGCCGAGTGCTCGAGAGCAGCGTGGAGCCCGCCTCGGAACACGTCGCGCAACGACTGCGCCTCGGGGACGGGGATGCCGTCCGCGTCGAGTCGCTGCGGACCGTCGACGGGGAGCCGTTCGCGCTCGGCACGCGCTGGTTCGATGCGGCACGGTTCCCGGATATCGCGGAATCACTGCGCCGCACGGCTTCCGTCACCGCGGCACTGCGCGCGCACGGAGTCGACGACTATGTGCGCGTGTCGACCCTGTTCTCTGCGCGGCACGCGACGGCTTCGGAGTCGGCACTCCTCGGGTTGGATGCCGGTGCGATCGTCCTCGTCACGGAATCACTGGATGCATTCCCCGATGGCACTCCGCTGCAGCACCTCGTCACGCGGTTCGCCGCCCAGCGCGTGCGCTTGGACATCGAGCATCCCGACCCGACGGCGTGAGTGTCAGCGCCGCTGCTCGAAGAAGTCCCGCAGCAGCGCGGTCGCAGCATCCTCGGAGACCCCGCCGACCACCTCGGCGCGATACGGAAGCCGGCGATCGCGCAGCACGTCGTACATCGAGCCCGCCGCGCCCGCCTTCTCGTCCCACGCACCGAAGACGACCCGCCCGATCCGCGCCTGCAGGATCGCTCCGGCGCACATCACACAGGGCTCCAGGGTGACGACGAGGGAGTGCCCCTCGAGATTCCAAGAGCGGGTGGATGCCGCGGCCTTCCGAAGTGCGATGATCTCCGCGTGACCGGTGGGATCGTGGGTCTCCTCGCGGGTATTGCGCCCCTCACCGACGATCACCCCCGCGGCGTCAACGACGACGGCGCCGACCGGAACCTCGCCCGCGGCGCCTGCTTCTGCAGCGAGCGCGAGTGCGCGCAGCATCCCGTCGGTGTCGGTCTGGCGCATGATCCGAGCGTATCCGCACCCGCGGCGCATTACCCTGTACTCATGCGTGTTCACGTCGCCGACCACCCTCTCGTCACTCACAAGCTCACGGTGCTGCGCGATGAGCGCACCCCGTCACCGGTGTTCCGGCAACTGACCGAAGAACTCGTCACCCTGCTGGCCTACGAAGCGACCCGCAGCGTCAAGGTCGCTCCGGTCGAGATCACGACACCGGTCACGAAGACGATGGGCGTGAAGATCTCCGAGCCGCGACCGATCGTCGTTCCCATTCTGCGCGCCGGGCTCGGGATGCTCGAGGGACTGGTCAAGCTGCTGCCGACGGCAGAGGTGGGCTTCCTCGGCATGGTCCGCGACGAGACCACGTTCGAGCCGACGACCTACGCCGAGCGTCTGCCCGATGACCTCAGCGATCGGCAGTGCTTCGCGATCGACCCGATGCTCGCCACCGGAGGGTCGCTCGCGGCGGCGATCCAGTTCTTCTTCGACCGCGGCGCGAAAGATGTCACCGCAATCTGCCTGCTCGGAACCCCCGAGGGCGTCGAGACGATCGAGAAGCTCGTGGGCGACCGGGACGTCACCCTCGTGCTCGGCGCGCTGGATGAGGGGCTCGATGAGAACCGCTTCATCGTCCCCGGCCTCGGCGATGCCGGAGACCGGCTGTACGGCACGGTCTGACGGCACGGTCTGACGTCACGGTCTGACGGCACGGTCTGACGTCACGGTCTGACGTCGGGGGCCGCGCTGTTCCGGCGGGTCAAGCGCGGTCGAGTCAGGCGCGGTTGAGGCCGGGGTCAGGCGCGGTCGGCGCCGACGAGGTGCGCGAAGGCACTCATCCGGGCCACGCCCTCGGGCGTGCGCGGAAGATCGTCGAGCAGTGCCGGTGAGTAGATCAGGTATGCGACGACCTGGGCCCGTGAGATCGCGACGTTGAGCCGGTTCTGCAGCAGCAGGAACTCCGGTCCGCGCGGGGCATCCCTCCCGCTGGACGCCGCGAGCGTCGTGATCGAGACCACCGCTTCCTTGCCCTGGAAGTTGTCGACTGTTCCCACCGGCACCCCGGCGAACCCGGCCGCCGCGAGGGCGTCATGGACGAGCTGCTTCTGTGCGTTGTAAGGCGCGACGACGATGATGTCGGCTTCGCAGAGTGTGCGCGGGGAGGCCTCCGGCTCGGTGAATTCGCGCCCGATCAGGTCACGGACCAGCTGCACGACCCGTTCGGCTTCCTCCGACGACTGGGTCGCGTTGCCGCGGTGTCGGAGCGGCTCGAGGTGCAGCCCCGGTTTCACACCGTCGATCGCCCGCTGCTCTGTTCCGGATGCTGACGCGAGCTGCCCGGCGTACGACAGCTGTGACACCGGGCCCGCGACGGCCGGATGCATCCGCCAGCTGCGATCGAGGAAGTAGCCGTACTCCGGCCGCACGACGGCATCCCCGTCCATCACCCAACCGAGCGCCGACGTGTCGACGGGTTCGGGGTGCGCGCCCTGACTGACCTGCGGCAATTGCTGCGGATCGCCGAGGAGCAGCAGACGCTTGGCCCCGGCGGCGACGGCGATCGTCGACGCGAGCGAGAACTGCCCGGCCTCGTCGATCACGACGAGGTCGAGACCGCCGCGCTCGACGCGAGTGACGTTGCTGAAGTCCCAGGCGGTGCCGCCGACGACGGCTCCCTGACCGGCGCTGCCCGGCCCCGCACTGCCCTGCTCCGCACGCTCGGCGAGGAACGACGCCATGCCCGTCTTGGGGATCGGCGTATATGTCGGCTCGGAGCCCTTCTCCTTCGGAGCTTTCGCCACCTGCGCCGCCGGGACCCCGGCGGCGACGACGCGCTCCAGCAGTGTCTCGACGATCGCATGCGACTGCGCGACGACGCCGATGCGGAAGCCGTACTCGTTCACCAGCCGCGCGATCACGTGCGACCCGGTGTAGGTCTTACCCGTACCCGGAGGGCCCTGCACCGCGAGGTAACTGCAGTCGAGGTCGCGCACCGCACGCACGATCGCATCGATCACGCCGCCGTCAGCCGGCGGGAGGCCGTCGCCCGAGATAGTGCGCGGCGGCACGCGGCGCAGGATGTCGGTGGCCGCGTCGGCCGGGTACGACGGAGCCGCTTGATGCAGAGCATCCGCCCACTCGTCGATCGCGCCCTGCAACGACACGACGCGCGGCGGGGCGGCGGGGGTGAGGACGAGCGGCAGGTCGTTCCAGGTCTGACCGTCGACTGCATTCTCGGCGATCACGTAGCCGTCTTCGAGCACCTCGACGATCTTCACGACATGCGGAACATGCACCGCGCGCGACGGAGCTTCGACGTCGAACGGTGCCGGGAACGGATACAGCGCGAACGGTTCGCCGCCCTCGCCCAGCGTGGTGCCGGGCGAGATCTCGCCGCGGATCTCGATCTCGCGCGACATGACTCGGCGACCCTCTTCGATGCTCCAGTCGCGGCGCAGCGCGCAGGCGGCAGCATCCACCCGAACGACGTCGCGGGTCTGGTCCCACATCGAGGCCGGCTCGCGCAGGCGCTGGAAGTGCGCCCGCCAGAAGATCGCGGACTCGCGCGGGTAGTAGTCGATCGCCGCCGCGGCGACCCGGTGGGTTTCACCGTCGCCGCCGCCCTCCACGTCTTGCGCCGCGTCGGCGAGCAGCGCGACCGAGCGCGGGGACGGCTCGTAGACGACCTCATCCGGAGTGTCGGGCGGTGCCGGGTTGACGCCCTTCTGCTTCGCGATCTCGATCAGCCAGTTGCGCAGGCCCCGGGTCGAGACGCAGTCGTACCGGTTGTAGTCGGCGAGGTCGGCGAGCACGGCATCGGCATCGGCGGTCTCGCCGGCCGCGGCCAACTGCCGAGCCGCGACGTACTGCACGATCGAGTCGTCGCCCTTCTGCACGTCACTGGTGCGCACGTCGTCACCCATGTACAGCGGCTCGAGCTTCTTGATCGAATACGAGCGCGAACCGACGCGCACTGTACGCAGCACGAGCGGGTACAGGTCGACGAAGACTCCCTCGCGCAGCAGTTTGTCGACCTCGCCCTCACGGATGCCGTAGCGCGCGGCCATCGCGCTGAGATGGGAGGTCTCGTACGGCGCATAGTGGTAGATGTGCATGTCGGGGTGCGCCGCCCGCCGCACGTGCACGAAGTCGAGGAACTGCTCGAACGCCTTCTTCTCATCGGCGAACGTGTGCGCCCACAGCGGCGTGTACTGGTCATCATTGTCGACCCAACCGAACAGGTAGTCGATGCCCCAGTGCGCGTGGCCGTCGGGGGCGGGCTCGGTGTAGAGCGGGTCGCCCTCGAAATCGAAGAAGATGTCACCGCGGCTCGGTCGCGGCAGAGTGTGAATGGCTTCTGGATGGTAGGCGTCGTACGTCGGCTCGTCGTCGGCTTCGGCGCGCAGCTGCAGCCGCGCCTGCGCCCGTAGGGACTCGAACGTGTCGGTGTTCATGCCAGAGGGAACATCTGTCGCTGCAGCCAACTCATCGATAGTTTCGATGCCGGCGTCGCGCAAGCGGGTGCGGGCCACCGGCCGCATTCGCGCCACCATGAGCAGATCGCGGGCGGAATCCACCTGCTGCGTGCAGGTCTCGCAACGGCCGCATGCGACGAGCCCGATGTCACCGCGCTCGTCACCCCACGCCAGCGGCGCTCCGGCCGCGCCGGCGCCGATGTCGCGGTCGGCGATCAGGGTGCGCAGCCGCGCGCGACGGACGTGGAACAGCGGCAGCAGATCGTCGACGGCATGGGTGCTGACCGTGCTGTCGCCGAGAATGAGGTCGACCTCGTCGGAGCGCGGGACGCCGAGGCGGTCGAGCTGGTCGACATATGCCGCGAGCTGCATGAGCGCCGTGACGCGAGCGGTTCGCGCGAGCTTGGAGTCTTGCACGCGCCAACGACCGTCGTCTTCGCGCAGCAGGAAGTCGGCGAAACCGACGAACTCGTCAGTGGCGAAAGCGGCTTGGAACAGCAACCGGGTATCTGACCTCAGCACCTCGATCGTCTCGGACACGACGGCGGCGAGAGCTGCTGCATCCGCAGAGCTCGCCCGCTCGATCTCGTGCACGGCATCGGCGCCGAACCGCTCGCGATACGCCGCGAGAACCTTCGCCTCGTGCACGTCGCCGAGTCTCGCGGCCCGTTCCAGAGTCGCGTCTTCAGGCTCTTCGACAGCCGGCACGCGGCCGAGCTTCGCGTCGATCGCGCGCGCCCACGCGAACTCGCATTCTGCGGCCGCTTTCAGATCGCTCGCGCTCCAGATGACGCGCTGTTCCTGAGTATCGATCCGCATGTTCCGAGCGTAGCCGGGGGCTCGGACACTTCACCCTGAGGCACTTCGACTTACTGCGCTCGCTCCGTGCGTTTCGTCTCGCTCCGCTCGTTCAACGACCCGCACGCTGGGAGCCACTGAGCTGGACGTTGGGCGTAGGCGGCGAAGCCGCCGAAGACGGAACAGGCTGAGCGGCTAGCGTCAGCGAGGAGTCGAAGCCTCAGCCGCGCTGCCGCTCACCGCCACCAGTCGTCATCGGGCGCGACGGGCAGGTGGCGCTTGTGCGCGCTCCCGAGGTACTTCTGCTCGATGCGGGCTGCGGCGTCAGCATCCACTGGCCGGCCCTCGAGGTAGTCGTCGATCTGCTCGTAGGTGATTCCGAGTTCGTCTTCGTCGGCACGCCCGGGCTGGTCGTCGAGGAGGTCGGCGGTCGGCACCTTCATCCACAGTCGTTCCGGGGCCTGCAGTGTGCGCAGCAGCTGCTTGCCCTGGCGTTTGGTGAGTCCCGCCAGCGGCAGGATGTCGGCCGCACCGTCACCGAACTTCGTGTAGAAGCCCGTCACGGCCTCGGCGGCATGGTCGGTGCCGACGACGAGGTGCCCGTCGTGCCCGGCGAGCGCGTATTGCGTGACCATGCGGATGCGCGCCTTGATGTTTCCGCGATTGAAATCCGAGATAGATGCTCCGGCAGCGTGCTCGATGTCAGTCTCGACGCCGTCCACGCCGTGCTGGATGTTCACCTCGACGACCCGGTCGGCGGCGATGAAACCGAGGGCTGCGGTCGCGTCATCCGCGTCGTGCTGCACCTTGTACGGGAGCCGGACGGCGATGAAGTCGGCCGTTGCTCCCTGCGCGCGCACGCGCTCGACGGCGAGCTGCGCGAGGCGTCCGGCGAGTGTGGAATCCTGCCCGCCCGAGATGCCGAGTACGAATCCCTTCGCGCGGCTCTTCTCGAGATAATCGGAGAGGAACGTCACCCGACGGTCGATCTCCGCCGCCGGGTCGATCTCCGACTGCACCCCGAGTGTCTGGGCGATCTCCTGCTGAAGCGTCATGGCTCCAGTATCATCCCTTGCGTGTTACACCGGTATGACGCCACAGGAATAACTCCGGAAGCCGGCGCCTTGTGGCGAGTGAACCTTTGATGAAAGCGAGCACCATGACCCTTCTCGGCCGTAGCGACCTCGATGTCCTCCCTCTCGCCCTCGGCGGAAACGTGTTCGGCTGGACCGCAGACCGCGACGCGTCGTTCGCGATCCTCGATGCCTTCACGGCGGGCGGCGGTGACTTCATCGACACCGCCGACGGATACAGCGCCTGGGTGCCGGGGAACTCCGGTGGCGACAGCGAGCGGATCATCGGCGAGTGGCTCGCCTCTCGCAAGCCGTCCGGCCTTACGATCGCCACGAAGGTCAGCAGCCACCCGGAGTTCTCAGGACTGTCGGCGAAGAACGTCCGCGCGGCCGCGGAGGCGTCGCTGAAGCGTCTGGGCGTCGACACGATCGACCTGTACTACGCGCACTTCGACGACGCCGACACACCGCTGGAAGAGACCGTCGGAGCATTCGGCGAGCTGGTCGCGGACGGCCTGGTGCGCCACACAGCCGTGTCGAACTACTCCGCCGACCGCATCCGCTCCTGGATCTCGATCGCTGAGCAGACCGGCGTTCCGCTGCCCGTCGCCGTGCAGCCGCACTACAACCTCGTGCACCGCAACGACGTCGAAGAGAACATCATCCCCCTGGCTGAGGAGTTCGGGATGAGCCTCGTGCCGTACTATGCGCTGGCCAGCGGATTCCTCACCGGCAAGTACCGTTCGGCGGATGCTGCCGGCTCATCTCCGCGCGCCGGCAAAGCCGCGCAGTACGCCACCCCGCAGGGGCTGAAGATCATCGAGGAGCTGGAGCGCATCGCCGGCGCACACGGCGCCTCGATCCCGGCCGTCGCCCTGGCGTGGCTGCGCGCCCAGCCGACCGTGGCCGCGCCGATCGCCAGCGCCTCGCGCGTCGAACAGGTCGCAGATCTGCTCGCGAGCGCGACGCTGGAGCTGACGGCCGAGGACGTGCAGGCGCTGGATACCGTGTCGGAGTGGAGCCCGGCCAAGGTCTGAGGCTGGGTCGGGGCCTTCGGCTTCGGCTTCGGCGGCTTTCCGGACATCGCCAAGGCCGTGTCTGGGTTGTGGCGGGTGTCGGCCGTCAGCACGCGCATCTTTCCCGACACGGCTGATTCCGCGTCGGGGTTGTGGCGAGTGTCGGCCACCAGCACCCGCATCTTCCCAGACATGGCCCCGGCCGACGGTCGCCTGGCCGGAGGCGACGAGTCGAAGCCGGCTCAGCGACACGGCTCAGCGGATGCGGCTCGGGCCGGCGGACGTCTGCTCGACCACGAGCTGTGCGGGGATCTGCTCCTGCATCGACTCGACGTGACTGATCACGCCGACCGTGCGACCGCCGGAGCGCAGCTCGTCGAGCGTGCGCATCGCAACCTCGAGCGTGTCGGCATCGAGCGATCCGAAGCCCTCGTCGATGAACAGCGTGTCGAGCTGGATACCGCCCGCACGGGCTGTGACGACCTCGGCGAGCCCGAGCGCGAGCGCCAGCGAGCCGAGGAATGTCTCCCCGCCGGACAGCGACTGCGCGGGACGGGTCTGTCCCGTGAATGCGTCGAACACGACGATGCCAAGACCGGATGCCGCGCCCCGCGACGCCAGCGCGTCGGAGTGCCGCAGCTGGTAGCGACCGGTCGACATGTCGCTGAGTCGCCGGTTCGCCGCGTCGACGATCTCTTCGAGCTCGGCAGCCAGCACAAAGGTCTCGAGCGTCATCTTGTGGGTGTTACCGGCACGCCCGGCGATGGTGTCGGCGAGTCCGCGGAGCACCTCGTGCTCCTCCTGCTGCTCCGCGCTGCGCGCATGCTCTGATGCCGCCGATTCGATCAGGCTCGCGAGCTGCTCGGCCGTCGACTCCGCGCGCCCGGCGGCATCCATCGCGGTCTTCCACACCGCTCTGGCGTCGGTGGCCGCGGTTTCGGCGGGCGCCAGGTCGATCGGCTCCTCGGGCAGGGTGCGCAGCTCGAGATCGAGCAGCGTCGACTTCTCCTTCTCGCGCTGCACGGTGTGCGCGGAGACACGCGCATCGAGCGCCTCCTGCTCGTCTGGCGAGCGCATCGCCTCCCGTGCCGCCGCGACACCATCGAAGTCGGATGCCGCGAGCGCGGCATTCTGCTCTTCTTTAGCCGCCGCGTATGACTGCTCGCTGCGCGATCGTTCGGTGAGGGCAGCCGCCAGACGGCGAGCGATGTCAGCGTGCGCGACAACCTCGGCGATCCGCTGCGCGACCGTCTGGAACGTTCCTCTGGCGGCGCTGATCTGCGCCGCCGCCTGTTGCTCCCGCTGGGTGGCGAGCGCCAGGGCCTCGCGCGCGGCAGACAGCGCCGTGGCGGATTCTGCACGCTTCTCGTCGAGCGCTGCGATCGCTTCGGCGACCTGTGCTACCTGTGTTTCGAGGTCGGCGAGTTCGCCGGATGCCCGATCTGCATCAGCGTGCGCCTGCACGGCGACGGCGAGTTCTCCTTCGGCGATCTCGACCGTGCGGCCATCGGCCACGGCGGCGGCCGCGGCGCGCTCGGCCCGCAGCTTCGCCGCTTCTTCCTGTGCCGCACGCTCGACCGACTGTGCGCTGTCGCGCACCGTTTCAGCCGTCTCGATGTCTTCAGCAGACACCGGGTCGCTGTGTTCGGCGGGTGCCGGGTGCTCGGTCGATCCGCACACCGCGCACGGCCGCCCGGGGACCAACGCGGTCGCGAGCTCGCCGGCGAAGCCGTCCAGGCGGCGCTTCCGCAGCTGTGCGAGCGTGGTCTGCGCTTCGGCCAGCGTCGCACTCGCGTCGACGAGCGCGCGGTCGGCAATGACGAGTTCGTCATCGACCTTCACGACGGAAACAGCCGCATCGCGGCGCGACGTCGCGGCTGCGAGGGCGCGCGTCAGGTCATCGACACGGTCGGCATTCCGCCTCGCGACATCGCGCTTCGCCGTGAGTTCGGCCTGTCGCGCCGGCAAGGCGGCACGCTCGGCCTCTCCCGCGTCGATCAGAGCGGATGCTGCCTCCACACTCTCGCGCGCCCCCTCGACCTCGGCGCGCAGCGCCTCCGCCCCCGCCTCCAGTTCGGCCGCGTGCTCCCAGGCGCCGCTCTCACGGGTACGCGCAGCGGCCCACGCCTCGAGTTCGGCCGGGAGATCGACCGCGGAGAGCTCGGCCGCTTCGACCTCGTCGAGTTCGACACCCGTCGCATCCCAGTCGTGGCGCGCTGCGACCTCGGCAGCCGCGGACGCATCGCGCACCTCCTCGGCCCGCGCGGTCGCCGCGAGGGTCGCACGCAGCCCCTCGGCCGCACGTGCCCGCTGCAGGGCCGTCTGGGTGGCGTCGATCTCAGGCTGCTCGGCATCCAGTTTCGTCATGGCCGCACGCGCACGGTCGCGCTCCTGCTGGGCCTTCTGCTCTTCTCTGGCCGCCGTCAGCGCGGCGTCGGCCGCGGTCAGACGCTCCTCAGCGTCGTCGCGCTCGGCGCCGCGGCGCTCGACCCGGTACTCGGCGCGGGTCAGAGCCGCCCGCAGCGCGTCGATGCGCTCCTGCGTCGAGCCAGCGTCGGGATCACCAGCGTGGTCGCCCCACAGCTCTGCCGCGGTAACGACCCGCTCGGCCTCGCCGAGCCGCGCGTCAACGGTGGCGTGGGCCCCGGTGAGGGCGTTCTCGGAGGCACGACGGCGCTCCTCGAAACGGCTCTGCACGTCTTCGAAGCGTTCGGTGCCGAACAGTCGGCGCAGCAGCCCCTGCCGCTCTTTGCTGTCTGCGAGCAGGAACCGCGCGAACCGATTCTGCGCGAGCAGGATCACCTGCAGGAACTGCTCGCGGCTCAACTGCAGGATCTCGTCGAGCTCGTGCGCGACCTCGCGCTCCTTCGCAGCAACTGTGACCCAGCCGTCATCGCCCAACGAGTCGAGCTGCACTCCCGACGCCTGTTTCGTCAGCCCGCCGCCGCGTTTGGCCGGTCGCAGATACTCCGGCGAGCGCGTGACCCGGAATCGCCCTGCCGTCGTGCTGAACTCGACGACGACCTCGCTCGGGTCGTCGGGTGCGCAGTGGTCGCTGCGTAATCGCCTGTCGCCGCCCTCGTATCTCGGCACGGAACCGTACAGGCCGAAGCAGACGGCATCCAGAATGCTGGACTTGCCGGCGCCGGTGCGCCCGGCAATCAGGAAGATGCCGTCATCGGCGAACCCGTCGAAGTCGACGGTCTGCCTGTCGAGAAACGGGCCGAACCCCTCGATCTCGAGACGGTGAAGGCGCACTAGACGAGGGCCTCGGCGACGACGCGCTCGTCGAGCACCTCGCGGATGAGCTCGCTCTCGCGCTCGTTCGGCCCCTGCCCGGCGCGCACATGCTCGAGGAAGGCCCCGATGCGCTCGGTGTCGGTCACCGCGGTCTTCAGTCGCGCCGCATAGGAGCGCTCCTCCTGCGCGCCGTCATCAATCGGAGCATGCTGCACCATCGCGCAGTACGGGAAGCGCTCCTTCAGCCGGCGCATCGGCTCGGCCTGAGGCAGCGCGTCGGTGTAGACGGCGCACACCCAGTCATCGGCGTGCTCTGCGACATTCGACGCGGCGAGGATCTCATCGAGGGTTCCCGTCAGCGTCACCAAGCGGCGCGGCACCGGCAGGGCGAGCCACTCCACGGCCGCGAGCCCGGAAGCGTCGAGGTCGACGAGCCAGGAGCCGCGCTCCTTGTGCTGCTCGCCGAAGCTGTAGTGCAGTGGAGCCCCCGCGTACCGCACCCGATCGCTGATTTTCTGCCGCCCGTGGATGTGGCCGAGTGCGACGTAGTCGGGCCCGTCGAACACCTCGAGCGGCACGACGTCGAGCCCGCCCTGGCGGACCTCGCGCTCGAGCCCGACCGTGGCATCCACCCCTGCGGCGAAGCAGTGCGCGATGGCGACCGAACGGCCCTCGTGCCCGGCCATTCCGGCACGCACCAGCCTCATCGCGTGGGCCATGGTCTGCGCCTGCGTGCGCAGCGCGACGTCGCTCCAGTGCTGCCGGACGATCGCCGGTTCGAGATACGGGATGCCGTAGAAGTGCACGGGGCCATCCGCGTCATCGATCGTGACGGGTTCGCCGATAGAAAGCGGATCGGTGATCATGTGAATGCCGTCACGAAGCAGCCGCGCCTGGAAGCCGAGCCGAGCGGCAGAGTCATGGTTGCCGCTCGTGACGATCACACGGGCACCCGTGTCGTGCAGGGCGGCAAGAGTGTCGCCGAGCAGTGTGTAGGCGGGTCCGGCCGGTGTCGCCGAATCGAACACGTCGCCCGCGACGACCACCACGTCGACCCCATACTCCCGCACCTGGGCGACGAGCGCACCGAAGACCTCGGCCAGAGCATCCATGGTCGAGTTGCCATGGAAGGTGCGGCCGATATGCCAGTCGGAGGTGTGCAGGATTCGCATATTCACACCGTACGGAGAGCCTCGGACATTCCCTCAGAGGCGTGCCGCGGCATCCCGCCCTCGACCGGCGGATAAGAACCGGAAGGTCCCCTGACCCACCCTCACCATGACGATCGGCACGCGGTGATACGTAGTGCGACGTGCACCTTCACATGTACGACGTGCGGGGCTGCGCGATGCGAGATCGTGGGCTGCCCTCCGCCCTACATGGGCCGGAATTGACCCTCCGGCAGGGCTTGTGCCCGCTTCGTCATGACTACCGACTTCCGGCTCTACTCCTCCAGGTCGTGCGTCCAGTTCGCCTGCTGGATCTTGTTGTCCAGCTCACGCAGCTGCTGCGCGACGCCGTCGGCTGCCGCGCGCAGCTCCGCGACCGGCAGCGCTGCGATCTGCCGCAACTCCGACCGCATCTGCCGGAATCCGGGCTGGTTGGATCCGGATGCTGCGGCCGCGGCATCCACCAGCAGCGAATGCTGCAGACGGAGGACATCTCTGGAGGCCAGCGCGTCGGTCATCGTGCCATCTGCGCCGAGGTCGATCCGTGCATTCGTCGCATTGATCCAGCGGATGAGGTCACGCAGCGCCGCGAGGTCGCGCTCGGCTTCGCTCAGGAGGGACGCAGCATCCTCAGCGGGCTCCTCGCCCTCCTGGTAGCGGGCGTTCGCAACGACGCGCGCACGCAGCTGCTCGATGCGGCGCTGCAGGTCGGCTCGTGCGGTCAGTGCCTCTGCGATCTTCATGTGGTCATCCTCGCAGGCACCGAGACGCCGCGTAACAGAGCGTCACATCTTTCCCGCTCAGCGCCGGCGCAGCAGACCCGCGTGATCCGCGTTCTGCTCGAACCACTCCGCGACGTACCAGCACACCGGATCGACCTTGCGGTCGCCGCGGCTCTCGATGTCGGCCACCGCGCCGGCCACCACCTTCGCGGCGTACCCGTGCCCGCGGAATGTCGGGATCGTGAAGGCTCTGGTGAGGGCGATGGTGCTGCCGTCGTCGCGATAGTCCAGGGCGCTGACGAGCACGCCGTCACGCGTGAGGGTGTAGCGCGAAGCATCCTTCTCGTCGGTGACCAGGAACCCGTCGATCATCGTGGAATCCGTCATGCCTCCCACGCTAGGGCACCGCGTCACACCGGGACTCGTTTTGACACCGGGCGACATCTTCGGACATAATCGCCCCCATGACCACCAACGCGCGCCCTTTGTCCGCCCAGGAGGCGAACAGGACTGCCGGGATGATGATGCCCGGCTGCGTTGGCATGTGTTGCCGAATGTGTCGCTGATCACTCAGCTGCCCTGTCCGGTTCCGTCCTTCGCGATCTGCGAGGCGTGAGCCCCCGAGCACCTACCCGTGTGCTCGCTCTCGGCCCTCAGGGTCACTCTCGCAACACATCCGAGCCGCGTCGGCTCACGTCCCAAAGGACTTCATCATCATGTCGAACACCGCACTCCTCGAGCGTCCCGCCACCCGCGCCCCGCACCTGCGCCCCGTTCCGCGCTTCGTCGAGCCGGACGCCCCGGCCGCTCCTCCCGCCCCCGAAGACCTCCCCGCCCCCCGCTCTCCCCGCGGCTTCGCCCTCTACGTCGGACTCGACGAGATCAAGGCCGCTGAAGCCGGCGTGAGCCTGCCGCTCCTCGTCGACGCCCTGCGCCGCACCCTGGCCGAGCTCGCACCCGGCGCCGACACGCACGCGACCGTCGCTCTCGCCCCGCACGGCTCGGGAGGCCGCGACCTCGACGTCGTGCGCCTCGCCCTGCAGGAGCCGGGTGCCGTCGCGCGAGCCAAGGCTGCGACCGAGACCGAGGAGAAGAACGAGGACTACGGCGTCACCGTCGACATCTCCCGCAAGCGCGTGCTGATCGACGGCGACTCCGCGGCGTTCACGTACAAGGAGTTCGAGCTGCTGCAGTACCTCGTCCTGCGCGAGGGGCGCACGATCGAGCGCTCCGAACTCGTCGACGCCCTGTGGCAGTCCCCCGAAGATGAAACGCCCGGCGAGCGCACCATCGACGTGCACGTGCGGCGTCTGCGCGCCAAGCTCGGCCGCTACGAAGACATCGTGCGCACCGTGCGCGGCGTCGGGTACCGCTTCGACCGCCACGCCGACGTCGTCATCCGCTACGGCCACGGCACGCCTTCACCCGACCGCTTCTGAAGCACGCTGGTCCTGCCGCAGCTGCTCGTTCGCGCGCTACTTCGTGACATGCGCGGCATTGATCGATGGCGCGCCTGTCAGAAAGTGCCGCGGATGCTGTCGGGCGCGACTGTCAGCGGCGCGACGTAGGGTGTTCGCATGACCTTGACAGCGGATGCCGCCACTGCCGCGTCCGCGCACACCCGCGCTCCGCGCACCGCCCCGGCGCACACCGTCTACCGACCCGCGCATCCGCTGAATCTGTTCCGCACGGTCGGCATGTTGATGCGGGGCCCGAAGGATCCGACGATGCTCGTCGACGGCTCGACGCTGTGGCGCGCAGCCCGCACGCCCGAAGGTCCCGCCACGCTCGCTCTCAGGCAGTCGGCAGAAGGCGTGCATGCCACGGCCTGGGGCGCCGGCGCCGACTGGGCGCTGACACAGCTGCCTCGCCTCTGCGGCGCCGACGATGATGAGACCGGATTCGACGCATCGTCGCTGACAGAAGCAGGGCATCCGCATCTCGCACACGTCGCGCGGCGCACCGCGGGTACGCGGCTGACCCGCACAGACCTCGTCTTCGATGCCCTCGCGAGCGCCACGATCGAGCAGAAGGTGACGTCGTACCAGGCATTCGGCGCGTGGCGAGCGCTCATCACCCGCTTCGGCGAGCGTGTACCCGGCCCCACACCGCGGCCGATGTTCGCACCTCCCACGATCGACGGGTGGCGCCGCATCCCGTCCTGGGCGTGGCACCGCGCAGGGGTCGAACCGCCGCAGTCCCGCGCGGTCGTGCGTGCTGCCGAGCGCGGGCAGCGTATCGCCGATGCGGTGCTCGGGGCGGACAGCGGTCCGGACAGCGATCGAGTGCTCACCAGTCTGCCGGGAATCGGCGCGTGGACCGCCGCCGAGGCCCGCATCCGCGCCCTCGGCGATCCGGATGCCGTCAGCGTCGGCGACTACCATCTCGCGCACCAGGTCGGATTCGCCCTGACCGGCTCCCGAGTGGACGACGACGGGATGCTGGAGCTTCTCGCCCCCTGGTCGGGTCACCGCCAGCGCGTAATACGCCTCATCCTCGCCAGCGGCGTCGTCGAGCCCCGACGTGGACCACGGCTCGCCCCGGAAGATCACCGCTACCGCTGACATGTCCGCGAAGCTGGGATCATGCTCATCTTCGATCACCTCGGAATCACTGTCGCGGACCTCCCGCATGCGATCGCGCAGTTCGATCCCGTGCTCACTGCCCTCGGATTCTCACGGCACGATGCGGACGGCTCGGTCTCCTGGCAGCGAGACGATGAACCCGAGCTCATCCTCTTCCCCGCCCGCGAGACCGGGACCGGCCCGCATCGCCACGGGCAGGTCGGGTGGCAGCATCTCGCGTTCGCCGTGGAGTCGCGGGCAGAGGTCGACCGTCTGCACGAGATCGCCATGGATGCCGGATGGTCGGCGGTACGCGATCCGAAGGAGTACCCGCGGTTCACGGATCGCTACTACGCGTCGTTCGTGGAGGACAGCAGCGGCATCCGTATCGAGTTCATGCACAATCCGCCCCGCGAGCCCTGAGTCCTTTCCCCTCAGGCGGCGCGTACCTGCGACGGGGCTTCGACGAGAGACCGGGCTTCGACGAGAGACGGGCCTCGGCTCACGGTTCGAAAGACCCCTAAGCTGAGACCATGGCGGCATCGAAGAAACAGCGCTGGACCTGGCTCGGCGGCACGGTCGTGCTGTTCATCCTCGGAATCGTGATCGGGCTGATCCTGCAGAACGTCTGGCTCGGGCTGCTGCTCGCGCTGATCGTCTCGGTCGTCTGGCTGATCGCCGCCGAGTCGCGCAAGGGCGGCAACGCCGGGGTCAACGACGAATCGCACGGCATCGAGATCTGACGCAGATGAAGATCGCCGTCGCCGGAGGAACGGGGGTCGTCGGCATGCCGACGGTCGAGGCCGTGCGCAGCGCCGGCCACGAGCCTGTGGTTCTGTCGCGTTCGGCGGGCGTGGACCTCATCACGGGAAAGGGGCTCGAGACTGCGCTCGACGGCGTCGAGGCCGTCATCGACACCGCCAACGTGTCGACGCTCAATGCAGATGCCGCGACCGAGTTCTTCACGGCGGCCACAAGCAACCTCATCGCCGCAGCCGAACGCGCAGGGGCCCGGCATCTCGTGCTGCTGTCGATCGTCGGGATCGACCGGATCCCGTACGACTACTACGCCGGCAAGGTCGCTCAGGAGAAGGTCGTGGAGGCTTCCTCCGTACCGTGGACGATCCTGCGCGCCACGCAGTTCCACGAGTTCGCGGGGCAGATGTTCGAGCGGGCGAAGTTCGGGCCGCTGCGCTTGGCACCGCGAGCGCGCACGCAGCCGATCGCGGCCGCAGAAGTGGGCGAACGACTCGCCGCCCTGGCGGCCGGTGCGCCGCAGGGCCGGGCTCGCGACCTGGCCGGCCCGCGCGAGGAGGCGTTGGATTCCATGGTCAAGGCCTACGCGAAGACGAAGGGCCACCGGGGTTGGGTGCCGTCGATCAGCATCCCCACCAAGCAGATGAAGGGGATGCGGGCCGGTCTCGCACTCCCCGGCCTCGGCGCCGACCTCGGCCGTCAGACGTTCGCGGAGTGGCTCGCAGGGCAGCGCTGAAGCGCGAGAGAATGGTGGCGGCATCCTGGCGGCCGCTGGCGGCTGATCGGCGTCACCGTGACGTGGTGCTGACGTAGGGAGTGCAGGAAGCATGAAGTCCATGAACAGCACACGGATCATGGAACTGCGCCAGGCGCAAGGTTGGACGCAGGAGCGACTCGCGAACGAGAGCGGCGTCGGGCTTCGAACCATCCAACGCCTCGAGGCCGGGCAGGATGCCAGCCTGGAGACCCTGTCGCTCGTCGCCGACGCACTGCACGTGCCCGTCAGGGAGCTCTTCACGACGATCGAGGACGCCGGCCTGAGCAGCAGGGTCGACTCGCTGGAGGACCGCACTGAAGAGCAGCAGGCCGCCCGCGACCGGATCACAGGGGCCTGGCGCTGGCTCTATTTCGGCATCGGCATCGTGCTGACCATGGTCAGCTTCACGTTCCCGCACGGCCTGGTGCTGTTCCTCAGCTACTGGGTCGGCGGTTACATCATCCTGGTCGCGATCCGCCGGATCTACCTGGAACCGCACCTCGACGAGAAGTACCCGCTGTCCCGAGGGAAGCAGTCACGCCGTGCGGCGCAGCGTGCCGCACGCTAGGCTGTTGCGCATGGCTGTGATGATCAAGAGCGCGCTGAACGATGCGCGCGTATTCACGTATCGCGACCGCCGCGCCTGACGGCGCGTCTGTGGTCGTCTAACCCTGTCGCGTCGTCGTTCCGGATGCCCTGCACCCGGATGCGCGTTCGCTGTGCTCCGCACGCCCGCACCGGGTGCTCCATTCTTCACCTCTGGAGCGCTCTCTTGCGACCTCGATCCCACTCTGGTGGCCGACACGAACTCGGCCAGAACTTCCTCACACACCGCCCGACGCTTCAGCGCCTGGCGGCGCTCGTCGCTGACACGAACGGGCCGATCCTGGAGATCGGCGCCGGCGACGGCGCCCTCACGACCCACCTGGCGGCGCTCAGACGCGAATTGCGTGCGATAGACATCGACGAGCACCGGCTCACACGGCTGCGCGCCCGCCTGCCACAGGTCGATGTGCGTCGCTCCGACGCGCTTCGCGAACCACTCGAACGCCCGGTGGTCGTCGGGAACATCCCGTTCCACCTCACCACGCCGATCATGCGCCGCCTGCTGCGCGAAGGAACCTGGCGCCACGCGATCCTGCTCACTCAGTGGGAGGTGGCGCGCAAACGGTCCGGCGTCGGCGGTGCCACGATGATGACGGCGCAGGCTGCTCCCTGGTTCATCTTCCAGCTGCACGCGCGGGTGCCCGCACGGCACTTCCGGCCGATGCCGGCTGTCGACGGCGGCATCCTCGGAATCGAGCGTCGGCCGACCGCCCTCGTCGACCCGCGTGACAGACATCGCTACGAGGTCTTCGTCGCGACGGTGTTCCGCAGCCGAGGCAACGGCATGCGCCGCATCCTGCGGTCGTTGCCTCGTGCGGCTGCGACCGATCGTGCTCTGACGGAAGCAGGCATCGCGCACTCGGCTCTGCCCCGCGACCTCGCTCCTGAGCAGTGGGCGGCGCTGTGGCAACGGCTCGACCGCGCCGGAAAAGCCGGCCGCGGAGCATGAGTCGCGCCTTCAGGTGAACGTCATCGGACCAGACGCAGCGTCTCGGGCGAGCGCGCAGCCAGCTCGTCGGCGGTGCGCACGATCACCGTGCGCATCGCCGCGGCGGCGCGGGTCGGGTTCACATCAGCACGGTGCGCGAGCACGATGGTGCGCTCCAGCTGCGGATCACTCAACCGCACCGATCGCAGGGTCGGCCGGTCCACGGGCACCGTCGCAGGCACCACAGCCACTCCCAGTCCGCGTTCGACGAAGCGGAGCACGGCATCCATCTCGGCGCCTTCGACGACCGGTGACGGTGTCAGGCCCGCGGCGTCGAAAGCGGCATCCGTCGCCCCGCGCAGGTCGTAGCTTTCGGCGAGCGCGACCAGCGGCAGCTGTGACAGGCGCTGCAGGTCGATCGAGGATGCGGCGATCGGCGGCGCATCGGCAGACGAGACGACGACCAGCTCTTCGCTGAGCAGGGGCGTGCGCACGAGCGCCGTGCCGGTGACGGGCTGCCCCTCCGACATCGTGACCAGCGCCATGTCGACCGCTCCGGCGGCGAGCTGCTCGATCAGCAAGTTCGAACCGCCCTCGATGAGCTGCAGCTCGATGCCGGGATGCGCGGTATGGAAGGCTCGCAGCACCTCAGCGACGAGACTGATGCACAGCGTCGGCGTCGCCCCCAGACGCACCCTCCCCCGCTGCAGCCCCGCGAGCTCGGCCATCTCGGTGCGGATCGCGTCGGCATCTGTGAGCATGCGGCGAGCGCGCGGCAGCAGCGTTTCGCCGGCGGCGGTGAGCGAGATGTTGCCGCGAGCACGATGGAACAGTTCGGCGCCGAGCTCCTGCTCGAGCGTCGAGATCTGACGACTCAGGGAGGGCTGGGCGAGATGCAGCTTCTCGGAGGCACGCGTGAAGTGCCCGAGTTCGGCGACGGTGACGAATCCCTTCAACTGCTCCAGGTTCATACTGGCAGACTATCGTGACCAGGCCAACAATGCATTGGAGTTATCGACCGCTCCTTCTTAGCGTGGAGGGATGAGCACTCGCGAACGACAGATCTCCACAACCGTCCTCGTCATCGGCACCGGCGGCTCGGGCCTGCGCGCCGCCATCGAGGTGGCAGAGCACGGCGTCGACGTCCTCGCCGTCGGCAAACGGCCGCGCACCGACGCGCACACCTCGCTCGCCGCCGGCGGTATCAACGCGGCACTCGGAACAATGGATGCTGGCGACACGTGGCAGCAGCACGCCGCCGACACGATCAAGGAGAGCTACTTCCTCGCCAACCCGCACACGGTCGAGGTCGTCACGCAGGGTGCGGAACGCGGCATCCGCGATCTGGAGCGCTGGGGCATGGACTTCGCCCGCGAAGACGACGGGCGCATCTCGCAGCGCTTCTTCGGGGCGCACACTTTTCGGCGCACGGCGTTCGCCGGCGACTACACCGGGCTCGAGATTCAGCGCACGCTCGTCCGCCGCGCGGAGCAGTTGGACGTGCCGATTCTCGATGGCATCTACATCACCCGTCTGCTCGTGAGCAACGGCGTCGTCTTCGGCGCCTACGGCTTCGACCAGGCCGACGGCACGCGATATCTCATCCACGCGGATGCCGTGATCCTCGCCGCCGGCGGACACAACCGCATCTGGCGGCGCACGTCGTCGCGCCGCGACGAGAACACCGGCGACTCGTTCCGACTCGCGATCGAAGCCGGCGGGCGGCTGCGCGACCCCGAGCTCGTGCAGTTCCATCCCTCGGGAATCATCGAGCCGGAGAACGCGGCGGGCACCCTCATCTCCGAAGCTGCGCGCGGTGAGGGCGGCATCCTGCGCAATGCGCTCGGCGAGCGATTCATGGAGAAGTACGACCCGGAACGGATGGAGCTGTCCACCCGCGATCGCGTCGCCCTGGCCGCATACACGGAGATCGCCGAGGGCCGCGGCACCGAGAACGGCGGCGTCTGGCTCGATGTGTCGCACCTGCCCCGCGAGACGATCATGACGCGCCTGCCGCGGGTGTACCAGACGATGATGGAGCTGCAGATGCTCGACATCACCACAGACCCGATCGAAATAGCCCCCACCGCGCACTATTCGATGGGCGGCGTGTGGGTCAGGCCCGACGACCACAGCACCGACGTCGGCGGCCTCTACGCGATCGGCGAAGCGTCCAGCGGGCTGCACGGCGCGAACCGCCTCGGCGGAAACTCGCTGATCGAACTGCTCGTCTACGGGCGGATCGTCGGCCAGGCGGCGATGGCGCATGCCGCGGGACTTGCCGCGCAGAACCGGTCGGCGGATGCCGTGGCCACAGCCCGAGGCGAGATTGACGCTCTGCTCAGCGCGGACGGCCGCGAGAACGTCCGCGCCCTGCAGCGCGCGATCCGCAACACGATGACCGAGCATGCCGGGGTCATCCGCTCGGAGAATGGCCTGCGCGCGGGGCTCGCCGAGCTCGACCTGATCGAGGGGCGGATGGATGATATCGGCATCCATCCCGATATCGCCGGTTTCCAAGACCTCGCGCACGCCTTCGATCTGAAGGGGTCAGCGATTGCGGCTCGCGCGACGCTTGAGGCCGCGTTGGAGAGGCGCGAGACCCGCGGAGCCCACAACCGCAGCGACTTCCCCGACGAAGACCCGACGCTGCAGGTGAACCTGGTGTGGTCGCCGTCTGCGGGAGTGACCCGCGAGGAGATCCCGCCGGTTCCGGCTGAGATCCGCGCGCTCATCCGCGAGGTGTCGTCGGAGGGCAAGCTCGTGGAGTGAACGCTGGCTGAAATCAGCGGTTCACCCCATTGAGGATCGTGGATGCCTGGCGCACACTGGTTGCATCCGCGTACCCGACGAAGGAGTCATCATGGCGAACCTCAATCCGTACCTGTCCTTCCGCGACTCAGCCCGCGAGGCGATGGAGTTCTACCTCGACGTACTCGGTGGCGACCTCGCCGTCAGCACGTTCGGCGAAATGCCCGGCAGCGGCACCGCCGAGGGCGAGGAGAACCTCGTCATGCATGCGCAGCTGAACGCTCCGGGCGGGCTGGTACTCATGGCATCGGACACCCCGACCGGCATGGAGTACGAGAAGCCGCAGGGAATCTCGGTGTCGCTGAGCGGCGGCAAGGACGACAGCGACTACCTGCACAGCGCCTGGGAGGGGCTTCTCGACGGCGGCGCCGCCGTTGAGCCGCTCGCAGCAGCACCCTGGGGCGGCGAGTTCGGCATGCTGGTCGACCGCTTCGGCATCTCGTGGATGGTCGCGATCGAGGACTCGTTCGCCTGATCCTGGCGTTGTGACCGGCGCGCGACCGGATGC
>NZ_JBQDVP010000027.1:0-39281 GCF_052102115.1 Microbacterium sp. | reverse complement strand
CAAACGCAACACGCGGTCGTAGCCGCGGAGGGTGAGCTGCCCGCGCTCGAGCGCCCTGTCCAGGGGCGCCCGGACGCCGTGAGGCACCCTCAGGTCGCCCTGCCGCAACCAGGCCCCCGCCACCTCCGCGTTGAGCGTCCAAGGCGTCTGCGCCCACCGTTCGGCCGCTCGTGCACGCGCCGCCGCCACGCGGCTCGCAGCATCCACGCTGGTCACTCCCGTCCGCTCGCTCGATGTCGCCCGCGATGCCGCGACGCGCGCGACCTGAAGGTCGATGTCGATGCGATCGCGCAGCGGCCCCGACAGGCGCGCGGAGTAGCGACGGATCGCGATCGGCGGGCAGATGCACTCCGCACCGCGCACGCCGTAGTTGCCGCACGGGCACGGATTCGTTGCGAGGATGAGCTGGAAGCGCGCGGGAAAGCGGGCACGGAACCCGGCGCGATCGATCTCGATGACCCCGGACTCCAGCGGCTGCCGCAGCGCGTCGAGCGCGACCCGTGAGAACTCGGCCGCCTCGTCGAGGAACAGGACCCCGCGGTGCGCCCGGACGATCGCTCCCGGCCGCACCGCACGCGAGCCGCCACCGACGAGCGCCGCGACGGAGGCACTGTGATGCGGCGCCTCCAGGGGCGGCACATCGTCGAGCACGTTCACGGCCGCACCGGAGAGTGAACGAACGGCGGCAACCTCGAGTGCCTCGTCTTCGGTCAAGGCCGGCAGGATGCCAGGCAGTCGCCGAGCGAGCATCGTCTTGCCGGCGCCTGGCGGCCCGCTCATCAGCAGATGATGCCCGCCGGCTGCCGCGACGATCAGCGCCTCGACCGCCTCCTCCTGTCCGACGACGTCGGCGAGGTCGAGCAGCTCCGGGACGGCCGTCGCGGGTGCTTCCGCCGCCACCGGCTCGACATCGGCGACCGCGACGTCAGCACCGTGCCACATCGCGACCTCGGCGAGTGTCGCCGCGGCGCGCACATCCATGCCGGGCACGAGGCGCGCCTCGGCCGCGTTCGCGTGCGGTACGACGACACGGTCGAACCCCGCGCGCGATGCGGCGAAGACCGCGGGCAGCACCCCGGGCACCGGACGCACCCGCCCGTCGAGCCCGAGTTCGCCGATGTGCACAGTGCGGGCGATGGATGCGGCATCCAGCACTCCCCCGGTGGCGACGGCGCTGATCGCGATGCCGAGGTCGAATCCGCTGCCGTGCTTGGGCAGGCTGGCCGGCGACAGGTTCACGGTCAGGCGACGCCGGGTGAGCGCGAGCTCGGCGTTCGTGACGGCATTGTGCACGCGCTGCGCGGCCTCGCCGAGTGCCTTATCCGGCAGCCCGACGATCTTGAACCCGGGTGTCTGGTTCGATACATCGGCCTCGATCTCGACGAGATGCCCGTCGACCCCGGTGAGCGCGACGGCCCACGTGCGCGCGGTTCTCATCGCAGATCAACCAGATGCTCGACCACGGCCCGCACCGGGTCAGGTCCGATGATGCCGACGACTTCGAGGCGCAGCATCCGAGTGCCGGCGACCTCGGAATGCGACCGGCACCAGGCGTATGCAAGCCGCCACAGCCGCTCCCGCTTGCGATCGTCCACCGCGTCGAACGGGTGCCCGAAGGCGATGCTGCGCCGGGTCTTCACCTCGACGACGCAGATCATGCCGTCCTTCTCGGCGACGATGTCAATCTCGCCCTGGCTGCACCGCCAGTTGCGGTCGAGGACCTGGTACCCCTGGGTGTTCAGATAGAGGACGGCGCGCTCTTCACCTGCGCGCCCGAATACGTCTTTCGCTGCCATGCAGACAGCTTGTTACCGCTGGGCGCACGGCTGGTGCCGGAAAAGACGCGACCTGTGCACACGAATTCGGCAGGTGCCGAACTGTGGAAAGAAGTCACTTGCCGTCGAGCGACAGCTCCTCGGGCAGCTCGAACTCGCGGCGCTGAAGCTCTTCGACGTTGACGTCCTTGAAGGTCAGCACGCGCACGGCCTTCACGAACCGGTCAGCGCGGTAGATGTCCCACACCCAGACATCCGCCATCGAGATCTCGAAGTAGAAGTCGTGCTCGGTGTCGCGGCGAACGACATTGACCTCGTTGGCGAGGTAGAACCGGCGCTCCGTCTCGACGACATACTGGAATTGCCCGACGACGTCGCGATACTCGCGGAACAGCCCAAGTTCGAGTTCTCTGTCGTAGTCGTCGAATGCCTCTTCATCCATGATGACTCCATCCTAGGAGTTCAGAACAGCGTCGGCGCATCCGCGATCGCCCACGACGACCGGTGGAACGGCGACAGGCCAGCATCGCGGATGGCCGCACGATGCTCCGGGCTCGCATACCCCTTGTTGCGATCCCACTGGTAGAGCGGGTGATCCGCGTGCAGCTCCCCCATGTGGGTGTCTCTGGCCACCTTCGCGATGACGGATGCCGCCGATACCGAAGCGCAGTCGCGATCGCCCTTGATGACCGAGCGCACCTGCATCGGCGCGGCATGCACGCGCGAGACGTAGTCGTGATTGCCGTCGAGAAGCACCAGGGCGCCGTCCAGGGCGGCACCCTGCGTCACGACGGCATCGATGGCCCGTGATGCGGCGAGGCCGAGCGCGCGCATGATCCCGCCGTCGTCGATCTCCGCAGCGCTCGCCCAGCCGACGGCGGAGGCCTGCACCCAGGATGCGGCGCGGGCGGCGACGTCGGGCCGGCGCTTCTCAGTCACGAGCTTCGAGTCGCGCAGCCCTTCGGGAACGCGCCTGCGGGCGCCAGCGGCATCCATCACCGCTGCTCCCACCGCGACGGGGCCGGCCAGGGCGCCGCGCCCGACCTCGTCGAGCGAGATGATCAGGTCGTACTCGGCGAGGAGTCTGCGCTCGAGCGTGAGCCGCGGGGCCGCGACGGTCATTCTTCCGGTTCCGGTACGCCGTTGAAGGAGTCGTGATGGCCATCGATCGTGCCGAGGCGCGACAGCGGCCAGGTCGTGAAGAACGCCTTGCCGACGACGTTGTCCAAGGGCACGAACCCGCCGCTGGGCAGATCCTGGTGGGCACGGGCATCCTGCGAGCGATCGCGGTTGTCGCCGAGCACCCACATCGAGTTCTCCGGGACGGTGACATCGAACGGCTCGTTGGATGCCGCCGTGTCGCCCTCCGGCAGGTTCAAGTACGACAGTTCGTCGACCGGCGCGTCGTTGATCGTGATCTGTCCGAGCGAATTGCAGCACACGACGTGGTCTCCGGGGAGTCCGATCAGCCGCTTGACCAGGTGATCCTCGCTGTCGGACGACGACAGCCCGATGATCGTCAGCAGCCCGTCGAACCACTCGAGCAGCACCGGGCCCGGAGGCTCTTCCGCCTTGACCGGGAGCCATCCGCCCGGATCGGCGAACACGACGACGTCGCCGCGGGAGTAGCCCGTCCAGCGCGGTGTCAGCTCATCGACGAGGATGCGGTCGTTGACGAGCAGCGTCTTCTCCATCGATGCCGACGGGATGTAGAACGACCGCACGACGAAGCTCTTCACGAGGAAGGACACCAGCGCCGCGATGACGATGATCACGAGGACATCGCGCAGGAAGATCCAGAATCCGCGCCTCGGCTTGCTCGCGGCGTCAGGAGCGGAGTCAGTCGTCATCGCATTCCTTCACGGGTCATCAGGCCGCGCACAGACGGCACGTTCAAGGTTCGCATACTCCAGACGAAACGAAGCACCCCGAGACGCTGTGTCCCGGGGTGCTTCGAAGAAACGCGATCAGTTCTCGCGCTTCTCCTTGATCTTGGCCTTCTTGCCGCGCAGGTTGCGCAGGTAGTAGAGCTTCGCGCGGCGCACGTCCCCGCGGCTGACGATCTCAATGCGCTCGAGCACCGGGGAATGCACCGGGAAGGTGCGCTCGACGCCCACCTGGAAGCTGATCTTGCGGACCGTGAAGGTCTCGCGCACGCCAGCACCCTGGCGGCCGAGGACGACGCCCTGGAAGATCTGGACACGGGAGCGGCTGCCCTCGGTGATGTTGACGTGCACCTTTACGGTGTCACCGGGGCGGAAATCGGGGATGTCGGAACGGAGCGAAGCCGCGTCGACGGCGTCCAGGATCTGCATGATCGTCTCTCTCTGCACTCGCCACAGGTCGGATGCAATGGATGGAAGGATTACGTGAGTGTGTGCCGAACGGCGCGTGATGCGTCCGTAGGCTCCCCTGAGGCAGGGCCGGGTTACGGCACAACGATCTATTCTGCCATGGATCCGGCATCCGGCCAAAAGAGTCAGCGCTCGGTGGAGGGCCTCTCCTGGATGATGAACACATCACCGTCGGTCTGCGCGGTGCGCGGCTGCCCCGGTGCGGCATCCTGCGCCGGTGTCGTGGTGATCCGGATGCCGGGGCCGGCCGTCTGCGCCTCGCCCCACAGCTGCCGCAGCATCAGCCAGAACAGTGCGAGTCCGACAACGATCGCGCCGGTCAGAAGCAGCGGGAACCATGCCTCCGGGTAGCATCCGATCGCAATCGTGAGCGCGTGCCACACGCCGACGCCGAGCACATCCCACCATGACGCCATGCCCGTCTCACGGGCCGACGGCCTGGCGCGCTGGAGCAGCGTCAGGCCGAGCTGCCCGAGGAACACGGACGGGATGGCGATGAACAGCACCCATAGGAACGCCCACCCGCCGGCGTTGAACACGCCCCAGCCGATGAGGAGCCACAGCGGCAGCACGACGGCCGCCGGGAACATCCAGCGATAGAAGGCTCGTCGCAACCACATGCTTCGATCGTAGGCGCGCTGCCTGTGCCCAGGTCGCGTGTTCGCTATGAGCGGGCACGGTGATCCTGACCGCTGCGATCACGGCGGCTGTGATCAGGGAGAATGGAGGGAACGAGAGGAACACGATGATCGAACTGCGCACCCCTGCCGAGATCGAAGAAATGCGAGCGGCCGGACGTTTCGTCGCCGAGACCCTGGCGACGCTGCGTGACGAGACGAAAGTCGGCATGAACCTGCTCTCGATCGACCGCAGGGCGCACGACCTGATCCGCAAGGAGGGCGCGGAGTCCTGCTACATCGATTACGCCCCCTCGTTCGGCAACGGCCCGTTCGGCAAGGTCATCTGCACGTCGATCAACGACGCGGTCCTGCACGGTCTCCCCCACGATTACACGCTGCGCGACGGCGACCTCGTCTCGCTGGACTTCGCCGTCGCGGTCGATGGATGGGTCGCCGACTCGGCGGTCTCCTTCGTCGTCGGCACGCCTCGGGATGAGGACCTGCGCCTGATCGATACGACCGAGCGCGCACTGGATGCCGCGATCGCCGCTGCCACGGTCGGCAACCGCATCGGCGACATCTCGGCAGCGATCGCCGAGGTCGGCCACGGCGAGGGCTACTCGATCAACACCGACTTCGGCGGACACGGCGTCGGCCGCACCATGCACGGAGACCCGCACGTCGCCAACGACGGTCGCGCGGGGCGGGGCTTCACGCTGCGCGACGGGCTGGTGCTGGCGCTCGAGCCCTGGTTCCTCGCGACGACCGATGAGCTGCGCACGGATGCCGACGGCTGGACCCTCCGCAGCGCCGACGGTTCGCGCGGCGCCCACTCCGAGCACACCGTGGCGATCACCACCGACGGCCCGATCATCCTCACCGACCGCACCTTCCTGAACTAGTCCCCCTCCCTACTTTCCGCGAGAATCACTTTGCGGCATGAGAATCGTCCCGTATGCGTGCGTCTCATGCAGGAGAGTGATTCTCGCTGGCACGAAACGTCACGCGGCGATGTAGGTGAAGACCTCGGTGACCATGGGCAGGGTGAGCAGGGAACGACCGGCCGTCGCCGGGTCGGTATCGAGGATGCTGTCGAGCTCGGCGACCATGGCGGCACGGGTGTCGTCGTCCGCAGCCAGGAAGCTGCTGACGGTGAGCCAACGGCGGATGTAATCGTCACGGGTGATCTGCTCGGACCAGGCGATCTCCGTGTGCCCGTCGAGGACGAAGCCCGGCAGCTCGTCGGCGGACGCCGTCGTCGAATCGAGGTCCGCGGTCACCGCAGGGTGCGCGACGCTCTGGCACGCTCGATCCCAGGCGCATCCGGGATCCGAGCGGTTCCACAGCAGCCCGAGCACGCCGCCGGTCACCAGCACCCGCCGGATCTCGGCGCACGCGGCATCCCGGTCGAACCAGTGGAACGCCTGCGCGACGGTGACGGCATCCACTGATCGGTCGAGCAGCGGGATGCTCTCCGCGCCGCCGATCCGTGCCGCCACGGCGGGGAGCTTCATACGCAGCACGTCGAGCATCGCGGCCGAGGGCTCGACGGCGATGACCCGATCTGCGCGGGTGATCAGGAGTTCGGTGAACTTGCCCGTGCCGGCTCCGAGATCGAGCACGGCATCCACCCGGTTCGGCAGGATCGCGTCTGCCGCGGCATCCGGAAATCCCGGCCGATACCGGTCGTATTCGTCTCCGACGCCCTCAAAGGCTTTCGCCAACCGCTCTCGCTCCGCCATCCCCCAACGCTACCCCGCGGGATGAGACCGAGAAGGGGGTCAGGCGAGCTCGATGAGGTCCTGGTACTCCTGGTTCCAGATGTCCTCGACGCCGTCGGGCAGGATCAGCACGCGCTCGGGATTGAGCGACTCCACTGCTCCCGGGTCGTGCGAAACGAGCACCACAGCGCCCTCGTAATGCGCGAGCGCCCCGAGGATCTCCTCCCGCGACGCCGGATCGAGGTTGTTGGTCGGCTCATCCAGCAGCAGCAGGTTCGCCGACGAGACCACCAGCGTCGCCAGCGACAGTCGCGTCTTCTCTCCGCCCGACAGCACGCCAGCGGGCTTGAGCACGTCGTCGCCGGTGAACAGGAACGAGCCGAGCACTTTCCGCGCCTCGGTCTCGGTGATGTGCGGCGCCGCCGAGACCATGTTCTCGAGCACTGAGCGGTTCACATCGAGATTCTCGTGCTCCTGCGCGTAATAGCCGACCTTCAGCCCGTGCCCGGGCTCGAGCTGCCCGGTGTCTGGCTCGTCGACGCCGGCGAGCATGCGCAGCAGCGTCGTCTTCCCGGCACCGTTCAAGCCCAGCACGACGACCTTCGATCCGCGGTCGATCGCCAGGTCGACGTCGGTGAAGATCTCCAGCGACCCGTACGACTTCGACAGGCCGGATGCCATCAGAGGAGTCTTGCCGCACGCAGCGGGCTTCGGGAACCGCAACTTCGCGACCCGATCCACCTCGCGAACCTCGTCGAGACCCGACAGCAGCTTCTCGGCGCGGGCAACCATCTGGTGCGCCGCCGCGGCCTTGGATGCCTTCGCCCCGAAGCGCGCGGCCTGCAGCTGCAGCTGCGTCGCCTTCTTCTCGGCGTTGGCGCGCTCCTTCTTGCGACGCTCCTCGTCGGCCACCCGCTGACGCAGGTAGTTCTTCCAGTTCATGTTGTAGATGTCGATCATCTGGCGGTTCGCGTCGAGGTAGAACACCCGGTTGACGGCCTCACCGACCAGCTCGACGTCGTGGCTGATCACGATCAGCCCGCCCTTGTAGCCCTTCAGGAACTCGCGCAGCCACACGACGCTGTCAGCATCGAGGTGGTTGGTCGGCTCGTCGAGGATCATCGTCTGCGCATCGGAGAACAGGATGCGGGCGAGTTCGATGCGCCGGCGCTGACCACCCGAGAGCGTCTTCAGCGGCTGGTCGAGGATGCGATCCGGCAGCGACAGGTTGTTCGCGATGGAGGCCGCCTCGGCCTCGGCCGCATAGCCGCCGAGCGACTCGAAACGCTCGGTGAAGTTCGTGAACTTGCGCATCGCCCGCTCGGCGACCGCCGCATCGTCGGACGCCATGTCTTCGGCCGCCTTCGACATGCCCAGCTGAACGGTTCCCAGCCCGCGAGCATCGAGGATTCGGGTGCGCGCGAGCATCTCGGGGTCACCCGATCGCGGATCCTGCGGCAGATAGCCCAGTTCACCCGACCTGGTGACTTTGCCGCCCGAGGGCATCACATCACCGGCGAGCACCTTGGTGAGCGTGGTCTTGCCGGCGCCGTTGCGACCGACCAGACCGATCTTGTCGCCGTCGGCGACGCGGAACGACACGTTCTCCATCAGGAGACGTGCGCCCACTCGAATCTCGAGGTCGTGCACGGCGAGCACAGCAGAAGTCCGTTTCTTCAGGGGGATGCGGCCGAACGGCCAGCCTCCCAGTATACGTCGCCCGAACGCACCATAAGACACCACTGCGGTACTAGGGGGTCGATACCTCAGAGTGATGTGCGCGCACCCGTCCGATACGTAGCTTTTCCCTCGTGGACATCATCAACGAGCTCATTCTGCAGGCAGTGGCTTCCCCCTGGCTGTACCTCGTCATGTTCGCGACGGCGGTGATCGACGGCTTCTTCCCGCCGATCCCGAGCGAGACGGTATTGGTCGCCGCGGCGGCCGTGGCCGCATCGACTTGCGGCACCAATCTGTGGCTGCTGTGCGCGCTCGCGGCGATCGGCGCGATGATCGGCGACAACATCGCGTATCTGATCGGACGCTCGGTCGGCACGACCCGCTTCGCCTGGATGCGTCGACCTCGCGTGGCCGCGGCCTTCGCACGCGCCCGGGGCACGCTCACCCGCAGCGGCGCAACGCTGATCCTCGGTGCCCGCTACATCCCGGTCGGACGGGTCGTGGTGAACATGTCCGCCGGAGCTCTCGACTATCCCTGGCGCCGGTTCCTGCCGCTCAGCGCCGTCGCCGGTATCTCCTGGGCGATCTACAGCGCCGGCATCGGCGTCCTCGCCGGACACTGGCTCAAGGACCAGCCCCTGCTGAGCGCCGTGTTCGGGATCGCGTTCGCCCTGATCATCGGTGTGATCATCGACCGCACAACTGCCTTCCGCCGTCGCCGTCTGGCCCGCGCGGCCGAGGCCGACGTCCTGGCTTGCGCCGGCCACGACTCCGAGACGAGCGAGCCGCGGGTATCCGTTCCCTCCACGGTGGAAGGATGACCCTATGAACGCGAAACGACCGAAGACGAAGAGGCGGGGTGAGAAGACCCCGAAGCCGGAGCGAGCGCGCCGGCGGCTGTGGCCGCGCGACCGCGGAACGGCTCTGGTGGTGATCCTCGCCGTCGTGGCGGTCGCGCTGTACTCGGTGCTCGTCCCGGTTCATGCCGGCATCTACGGTTCTCCGGTGGCGGTGACGATGGGACTCGCCGTCGCGGCGGTCGGCTCTCCCCTGGTCTCGATCCGGTATCCCCGCATCGCGACGATCCTGTTCACGGCATCCGCGGTCCTCATCCCCCTGATGGTCTCGCGCGACGCCGTGGTCGGCGCGCCGTGGCCCTGGTCGGTGCCGATGATCATCGCCTTCGCCGTCACGGTGGCGGCGATCACCTTCCGGCACGGGTGGCGATCCGGACTGATCCAGCTGCTCCTAGGGAGCGCTGCCGGTGTCGTCGCCGCCCTCATGCTGCCGGCGATCCCCAGCGGCATCTCCCTGATCGTGACGACCTCGGTCGTGGGCGGCGTCTATCTGCTCGCGGTGCTGCTGACGGGGCGACTGCGGCTGGGCGATGAGCTCAACCGCGAACGCGCCCACACCGCGCAGGAGCAGTCCAAACGCGAGCTCGTCGAAGAGCGCACGCGCATCGCTCGCGAACTGCACGATGTCGTGGCGCACAGCATGTCGCTCATCCAGGTGCAGGCGTCCACCGCGCGGTATCGCGTCTCCGACCTGCCGCAGCAGGCGGCGGCGGAGTTCGATGACATCGCGGCATCCGCCCGCAAGGCACTCACCGAGATGCGGCGCGTTCTCGGCGTGCTGCGCACCGAGGATCAATCCGCCGAGCTCGCGCCTCAGCGCGGGATCGATGACATTCCGGAGCTCGTGGAGACCATCCGCCGTGCCGGGGCCACGGTATCGCTGAGTCAGGCCGTGAGCGATGATGTCTCGGCCGCGACGCAGCTCGCCGTCTACCGCATCACGCAGGAGGCGCTGAGCAATGCGGTCCGCCACGCTCCGGACGCTTCGATCTCGGTGTCTGTGAACGCGGACGACACGCACCTCGCGGTCGCGGTCCGCAACGACTACGACGGGGAGAACGCCGGCACGCCGGGCGGTCACGGGCTGCGCGGGATGTCGGAGCGTGCGAAACTGCTCGGGGGCACGGTGACCGCCGGTCCCGGTGCCGGAGGCGTCTGGACGGTCTCCGCGCGGATACCGCGGCGGCCGCTGACACCGCCCACGGAAGGACACCAGTGACGATCGAAGTCCTCATCGCCGACGACCAGGCGATGGTCAGAGCCGGCTTCGCCGCTCTCCTGGACGCCCACGAGGGCATCACCGTCACCGGACAGGCCTCCGACGGCCTCGAAGCCATCTCGCTGGCCGCACGCGTCGACCCGGACGTCATCCTCATGGACGTCCGGATGCCGCAGCTCGACGGCATCGAGGCGACGCGACGCATCCTCGGCCCGTCGTATCCCGCGGCGAAGGTGCCGCGTATCCTCATGCTCACCACGTTCGATATCGACGACTACGTGTACGACGCGCTCCAAGCGGGCGCGAGCGGATTCCTGCTCAAGGACGCGCTCCCCGACGAGCTCGTGCACGCCGTGCGCGTCATCGCATCCGGCGACGCGCTGCTCGCTCCGAGCGTCACGCGCCGCATGATCGCGCAGTTCGCGTCGCAGAAGCCGCACTCCTCGGCATCCACCCATCTGATCGCCGACCTCACCGACCGCGAGCGCGAGGTGCTCGTGCTCATCGGGCAGGGCCATTCCAACAGCGAGATCGCCGGCGCCCTGTTCATCGCCGAGCAGACGGTGAAGACGCATGTCGGCAAGGTGCTCGCGAAGATCGGCGCGCGCGACCGCGTGCAGGCCGTGATCTTCGCCTACGACACCGGACTCGTCGAACCCGCCTGACAGCCCTGCTGCACCTGACCGGCTGGCCCCTACCGCGGTACGGGGTGCGTCGGCACCCCGGTGTGATGTGCCGGTCGGCACCCGCTCCATAACCTCCTCGAACACCCACTGAGGAGGCTTCCCATGGCAATCGCCGAAACGCGGCAGATCCGCACCGACCGGACGGCTTCGCCGACATCCCGTGACACCGGCATCGATCTCGTACGCGCATTCTGCGTGGTGGGCGTCGTGGTGCTGCATTCGCTCATGGTGGGCGTCACCGTCACCGATGCCGGCCCCGTCTTCGCCAACGCCAGCGAGGGCTCATGGTGGATCACCCCGCTCAGCTGGGTTCTTCAGGTCATGCCGCTCTTCTTCGTGATCGGCGGCTTCGCCGGGCACCTGTCATTCACACGCAGCCGAGAGCGCGGCAAGACCGCCGCCTCGTTCGTCGCCGCGCGCGTGCACCGGCTGCTGCTGCCCGCCGTGGTCACCATCGCCGTCGTCGGCGTACTGCTGACGATGCTGCTCCTCTACGGTGTTCCCGACGACCTGGTGGCGATCGCCGGCTTCCGGTTCGGGCAACCGCTGTGGTTCCTCGGGGTCTTCCTGCTCTGCCAGGTGCTCCTCCCTGCGCTGGTCACGGCGCACGAACGCGCACCGTGGCGCACGATCACCCTGCTGGCCGGTGCCGCCGTGGTCGTGGATGCCGTGAGCCTGACGACCGGGATCGCAGGAGTCGGATTCCTCAATCTCGCCTTCGTGTGGCTGACGATGCAGCAGCTCGGCTTCTTCCTCGCAGACGGACGCATCGACGCACTCGCGCCGAGCACTCGTCTGATCATCGCGGCCGGCGCCGTCGGAGCGCTCGTGCTGAGCTTCGCCCTGGGCGTGCACTCCCCCGACCTCATCGCCAACATCAACCCCCCGACGACCGCTCTGCTGCTCGTCGGCGTGGCGCACACGATGGCGATGTCGCTGGTGCGCGACCGCCTCGCACGCTGGAGCAGCACCGCGTTCGGCACTCGACTGCGCGGTTTCATCACCCCGCGCGCGATGACGATCTACCTGTGGCACATGCCCGTGCTGCTGGCGATGGCCGGCGCCTGCGCCGTGTTCGCGATCGTGACCGGCTTCGCTCTTCCGGAGCCGAGCAGCGTCGCGTGGTGGATGACGCGTCCGCTCTGGCTGGCCGTGGTGTTCACGCTGACGGCCGCCGTCGCCTGGGTCCTCGCTGCCGTCGAAGCGCGGCCGGCACCGACTCCGGCGTCATCGCCTCGTCGGCTGGTCGCCGCGTCGGCGCTGGGTATCGCGGCCGTCATCGGCCTCCTCGTCACGGGAGCTTCGCCCCTGACGACAGCGATCGCCGTGGTGATGATGCTGGCGGCTCTGCGCCTCGCTCGGTCGGGTGGCGGGACGATCCTCCCGCCGAACCCGTGGCGTCCGAGATGGACAGCGCCGACGAGTTGAACCCGGCATTGCCCGGTGCGGAGTATGCGAGCGTCAGGACCGTCAGCCGCGGATACAGCAGTCCCATGCCGCCGCCGGCGAAACCCCAGCCGATGACGATGATCACGGGGGACGCACCGGTCAGCGTCGTCACGAGCACGCTCGCCAGCGCCACCAGAATGAGCCCGAGACTGATCAGGGCGATGCGGTGGTTGCCGAGGGTCTCGCCGTACCGCCCCTGGAGCGCCGATCCTCCTGCCCACGCGAACGCGGCGAGCATGAGGGCGATCCCGGCCCAGGTCGGCGTGAAGCCGAACTCAGCCATGAGCAGGTAGGGGATGTACGCCTCGGCAGCGAAGAACGCGCCGGCGACGAGGCCGCGGACGAGGATGACACTCGGCAGCCCGCGCACGGAGCGCAGGGCGCCCCGCGGAAGCAGCGGAACGACGGCGAAGCCGATTACGACGATGGCGAGCACAGCGACCGGCCACCCGACGACGGGTTGCGCGTCGGCCGACAGTCCCACCGCCACGGCGCCGACGGCTACGACGACGGCCAGCAGCAGCCGTCTGCCGAGTCCGGTGACGCTGGATGCGTCTCCGCCGCCGAGATCGAGCGCACGGAGCCGGACGGCGATGATGACGAAGGCGATCGCCGTGAGCACGGCGACGCCGAGGAACGTCCAGCGCCAGTCCAGGAACTCTGCCACGGCACCGGCGAGGAACGGGCCGACCATCGCCGGCACCACCCAGGCGGCCGCGAACGCTGCGAAGATCCGGCCGTGCAGATTCGGCGGGTAGAGCCGCGCGACGACCACGTACAGTGCGACGGTCTCACCCCCGGCACCGAGCCCCTGCACGAGCCGTCCGACGAGGAACTGCTCCATCGTGAACGCGAAGCCTGAAATCAGCAGGCCGGCGATGAAAAGCGACACGGCGACGTAGAGCGGTCCGCGCGGACCGCGCGCGTCCGACCAGGCGCCGCACGCGACCATGCCGATGACGCTGGTGGCCAGCGTTCCGGCAAAGGCGACGGCGTACAGATCCTGTCCGTCCAGAGCCGCACTCACCACGGGCATGACTGTCGTCACCGCCAGCGCTTCGATCGCCCCGAGGAAGATCAGCGCGATCCCGCCGACCGAGACCCAGATGCGCTCCCGATCCCAGATCGACGGAGCGGCGGTGCTGCTCATGCCCCGGGGTGATCGAGTGCAGCAATGCGCGTGATGGCTTCGGTGATGATTTCGGGGCTCGTTCCGAAGTTCAGGCGAACGTGGCCAGCGCCCTCAGCGCCGAAGGCATGTCCGAACTGCAGCGCGACCTTCGCCTCGCGGAGCATGCGCTTGGCGGGGTTCGTGCCCCAGCCGAGGTCGGTGAGGTCGATCCAGGCGAGGTACCCGGCATCCGGAATCCGATACCGGGCGGCCGGGAGGTGCTCGGCGAGAAGATCGGCGACGAGGCGGCGGTTCTCGTCGAGCGTCGCGAGCAGACCGCCGAGCCACTCGTCGCTCTCCTCGGAGAACGCGGCGGTGGCCGCCAGCATCCCGAACTGCCCCGTGCGCCATTCCACTTCCACGGGCATCCCGCGCACGAGCCGGGTGGTGTCGTCCGCCGCGGTGACCATCAGCGCACACTTGAGTCCGGCGAGGTTGAACGCCTTACTGGCGCTGACGACGGCATAGCCGACGGCCCGCGCGGCATCCGATACCGCCAGAAACGGTGTGAACCCGGCACCCGGCTGGGTGAGCGGTGCGTGGATCTCGTCGGACACGACCGCCGCGCCGTGGGTCGCCGCAAGCTCGGCCAGCGCCACGAGGGATGCCGCGGAGTGCACCGTGCCGGTCGGATTGTGCGGGTTGCACAGCAGTACGGCTCGTGCGCCGCCTTCGAGAGCCGAGCGGATGCCGTCGAGGTCGAGTTCCCAGCCCTCCCCGGTGTCGCGCAGGGGGACGCGCTCGACCACGGCGCCGGCCTCTTCGACCAGATCGTAGAAGGGCGGGTACACCGGCGGGGTGACGACTATCCGCTCGCCGGGAGTCGTCACGCGCCGCAGGAGCTCGACGATGCCCATGCTGACGTCGGCGGTCGAACGCATGCGGGCGGGGTCGGGCGACCAGCCGTAACGGCGCTGCGCGAAGCCGCTGAAAGCCGCGGCGAGGGGTGTGCGCGACGCGACGTATCCGGTGTCGCCGGAGCGCACGGCACGCTCAAGCGCCTCGGTGATCGCCGGCGCAAGGGGAAAGTCGGTCTCTGCCACGAAAAGCGGCAGGACGTCTGCGGGGTACTCCCGCCACTTCTCGCTGGTGCGCTCTCGGAGCTGTTCCAGCGGAAGGGCGGAGACCTTCTCGATCACGTCAGATGGCGAAGCCGAGTGCGCGCATCATGTCGCGCCCGTCGTCGGTGATCTTCTCCGGGCCCCACGGCGGCATCCATACCCAGTTGATGCGGAACCGGTCGACCACAGCGTCCAGTGCCTGCGCGGTCTGCTCTTCGAGCACGTCGGTCAGCGGGCAGCCGGCGCTGGTGAGGGTCATGTGGATCACCAGGGCATCGTTCTCGTCGTCCCACGCGAGGTCGTAGATGAGTCCGAGGTCGACGATGTTGATCCCGAGCTCGGGGTCCATCACGTCCTTGAGAGCCTCGGTGACCTCGTCGAACTTCTCAGGGGCAAGAGTCGCGGTCATGCCACTAGCCTACGCTTCGATCGGGGCCGCGGGGTCGAGGAACCGATCGTATCCCTCGTCCTCGAGCCGGTCAGCGAGCTCGGGTCCGCCCTCTTCGACGATCTTGCCGCCGACCACCACGTGCACGTGGTCGGGGCGGATGTAGCGGAGGATGCGGGTGTAGTGCGTGATGAGGAGCACACCGAGCCCGGTGGATTCCTTGGCACGGTTGACGCCCTCGGAGACGATCTTCAGCGCGTCGACGTCGAGGCCGGAGTCGGTCTCATCGAGCACGGCGAACTTGGGCTTGAGGACCTCGAGCTGCAGGATCTCGTGCCGCTTCTTCTCGCCGCCGGAGAACCCCTCGTTGACGTTGCGCTGTGCGAACTTCGGGTCCATGCGCAGGTTCGTCATCGACGCTTTGACGTCCTTGGTCCAAGAGCGGATCGAGGGCGCCTCGCCGTCGAGCGCGGTCTTGGCCGTGCGCAGGAAGTTCGTGACGGTGACGCCGGGGATCTCAACCGGGTACTGCATCGCGAGGAACAGGCCGGCGCGGGCGCGCTCGTCGACGGACATCGCCAGGACGTCCTCACCGTCGAACGTGATCGTGCCACTGGTGACGGTGTACTTCGGGTGGCCGGCGATCGTATAAGCAAGCGTGGACTTGCCTGACCCGTTCGGGCCCATGATGGCGTGCGTCTCACCAGTGTTCATGGTGAGGTTGACGCCGTTGAGGATCGGGGTGGCCCCGGCCTCGGTCTCGACCGAGACATGCAGGTCGCGGATCTCAAGAACAGACATTTCAGACTTCCTTCGTGACGGTCGGGTCGATGAGCACGTCGTCGCCGTCGATCTCGACGACATAGACCGGGACGGGCTCGAAAGCAGGGAGGTTCTGCGGGATGCCGGTGCGCAGCGAGAACGCCGAGCCGTGAGCCCAGCACTCCAGCGTGTCGCCCTCGACGAATCCCTCGGACAGCGAGATCTCGCCGTGGGTGCAGGTGTCGCCGATGGCGTGGATCTCGTCATTCGAGTCCCGCACGATGGCCATCGGCACGCCATCGAGTTCGACGCGCAGCGGGGTGTCCTGCTCGAGTTCGTTCACACCGCAGGCGCGCTGGGCGCTCACGCGCTCACCGCCGCGAGTTCGGATTCGATGGCGGCGAGCAGTTCCTCCTCGAGGGCAGGGATGCCGAGGCGCTGGACGACGTCGCTGAGGAAGCCGAGCACGACCAGTCGGCGTGCTTCCTCCTCTGCGATGCCGCGCGCCTGCAGGTAGAACAGTTGCTCGTCGTCGAACCGGCCCGTAGCGCTGGCGTGGCCGGCGCCCTGGATGTCACCGGTCTGGATCTCGAGATTCGGGATCGAATCGGCGCGTGCTCCCTCGGTGAGCACGAGGTTGCGGTTCGCCTCGTAGGAGTCGGTGCCGGTGGCATCCGGCCCGATCAGCACGTCGCCGATCCAGACGCTGTGGGCACTCTGGCCCTGCAGCGCACCCTTGTAGAGCACGTCGCCGGTGGTGTGGGCGCCCTTGTGGTGCAGGTAGACCTGGCTCTCGAGGTGCTGCCCGGAATCGGCGTAGGACAGCCCGTACATGCGCCCCTCGGAACCGGTTCCCGCGAGCTCGATGTTCGGGTTGACGCGCACGACACCGCCGCCGAAGCTGATCACGAAGTGCTTCAGGTAGGCGTCTTTGTCGACGCGCGCCTGGTGCGATGCCGCGTGCACGGCGTCGTCGTCCCAGCGCTGCACCGTGATGACGGTGAGTCGCGAGCCGGGGCGCGCGATGATCTCGACGTTCTGCGCGTACTGCGCAGACCCGCGGTGGCGGAGGACGACCGTGGCGGCGCTGTTCTCGAGCGCCTCGATGACGATGTGGGCGTCGGCGCGCCGGTCGGCGCCCTGCCCGGTGATCGTCACGAGGATGGGCTCGGAGACCTCTTCATCACGGGGGATGCGCACATGCATGCCCTCGCTCGAACCCTGCCAGGCGACCGCCGCAACAATGTCATCGGGAACGAAGACATCACCGCGCGGAGCGGTGCCCGCAGCGAGTGAAGCCGCCACGAACCCGTCGCCGTTCTCGATCTCGTAGGTGACGCCGTCGTTCTGCGCCGCGGCGGCGAACAGGCCGCTCAACTGCGCGACGGGAGTGTGCTTCCAGTTGACCTCGCGGCCGTTGGGAGTGCCGAATTCCTCGGGATCGAACGAGCGCGGGCGCTCGGAACGGGTCTGAACCGGCACGAAGGCAGGCTCGACCTCGGTGTATGCCGTCGTCATACTCAGCCGACCGACCCTTCCATACCCATTTCGATGAGCTTGTTGAGCTCCATCGCATACTCCATCGGCAGCTCTCGCGCGATCGGCTCGATGAAACCGCGCACGATCATCGACATCGCCTCGGTCTCTTCCATGCCGCGGCTCATCAGGTAGAACAGCTGTTCCTCGCTGACCTTCGAGACCGTGGCCTCGTGGCCGAGCTGCACGTCGTCGACGCGGATGTCGATCGACGGGTAGGTGTCAGAGCGCGACTGGGTGTCCACGAGCAGAGCGTCGCAGACGACAGAGTTCGCAGAGTGGTGAGCGGTCGCATCGACGCGCACCTCGCCGCGGTAGCCGGCGCGGCCTCCGCCGCGGGCGATCGACTTCGAGACGATCGACGACTGCGTGTACGGCGCCATGTGGACCATCTTCGCCCCGGCGTCCTGGTGCTGGCCAGGTCCGGCGAAGGCGACGGACAGCGTCTCGCCCTTGGCATGCTCGCCCATCAGATAGATGGACGGGTACTTCATCGTCACCTTCGAGCCGATGTTGCCATCGACCCATTCCATCGTGGCGCCCTCGTGGGCGACAGCGCGCTTGGTGACGAGGTTGTAGACGTTGTTCGACCAGTTCTGGATCGTCGTGTAGCGCACGCGGGCGTTCTTCTTCACGATGATCTCGACGACGGCGGAGTGCAGCGAGTCGGACTTGTAGATCGGGGCCGTGCAGCCCTCGATGTAGTGGACGTAGCTGTCCTCGTCGGCGATGATCAGGGTGCGCTCGAACTGCCCCATGTTCTCGGTGTTGATGCGGAAGTAGGCCTGCAGCGGGATCTCGACGTGCACGCCCTTCGGGACGTACACGAACGATCCGCCGGACCACACGGCAGTGTTCAGTGCGGCGAACTTGTTGTCACCGGACGGGATGACTGTGCCGAAGTACTCCTCAAAGAACTCGGGGTGCTCGCGCAGCGCCGTATCGGTGTCCATGAAGATGACGCCCTGCTCCTCCAAGTCCTCACGGATCTGGTGGTACACGACCTCGGACTCGTACTGCGCGGCGACGCCGGCGACGAGGCGCTGGCGTTCGGCCTCGGGGATGCCGAGCTTCTCGTACGTCTCACGGATCTCGGCGGGAAGGTCTTCCCAGGACTGCGCCTGCTTCTCCGTGGAGCGCACGAAGTATTTGATGTTGTCGAAGTCGATCTCGCTGAGGTCGGCGCCCCAGGTCGGCATCGGCTTGCGCCCGAACAGCTGCAGACCCTTGAGTCGGGTCTTGAGCATCCACTCGGGTTCGTCCTTGAGCGCAGAGATGCCGCGGACGACGTCCTCGGAGAGGCCGCGCTTCGCAATGGCACCGGCGGCATCTTCGTCGTGCCAGCCGAATTCGTACACCCCCAGACTGTCGAGTTCTGGGCGGTCGATCAGCACATCCGACATCACACTCTCCTTGTTGGGCCGCAACGGTATCAGCCGCCCCGACACGCCGTGTCCCCGTCGAGTAGTCGGGGCGGGTGCCGCTGGTGGGCCTCATCACAGACGCATTTCTTCGCGCCTAAACTGTTGGTGATGCATCTCGCTCAGAGCTCGTGCATCGCAACAATCCGATTCTACAGGTTCCCCCTGACAACCGGGCCGTGTCGGCCTGCTCAGGCTCGAGCCGGAGGACACATGCCCGACACGATCGCACCCGCAGCTCCGCCGGTCAGCAGCGGCCGCCCATCGGTGGTGCTCGGACGCCCGCTCCGGGTGCTCGCCTGGCTGTCGTTCCTCGCCGAGGTCATCATCATCGGCACCGGCGGTGCGGTGCGCCTCACCGGTTCCGGTCTCGGATGCTCGGATTGGCCGCTGTGCACCCCGGAATCGCTCGTGCCGATCTACGAGGTGCAGGGCATCCACGGCATCATCGAGTTCGGCAACCGCACGATGACCGGCGTCGTCGGGCTCCTCGCGATCGCCGTGCTCCTGCTCGCCCTCCATGCCGTGGGCGGACGGCGTCCGCTCGTCGCGGCGCTGTGGTTCGCCGCGGGCGGCATCGTGGCCGGGGCGATCTGCTTCGGTGTGGCCGCACTGTTCGTCGACGAGCCGTTCGCCTTCTTCTCCGTCGGGCTCATCCTCGCCACGGTGATCGGTGCCGTGCACTCGTTGCGGATCATCCCGGCACGCCGGGACCTCACCGCCCTGGCGTGGCTGGTGCTGATCGGCGTGGTCGCGCAGGCGTTCGTCGGCGGCGTCACGGTGCTCACCGGACTCAACCCGTTCATCGTCGGGTTCCACTACGCCTCCTCACTCGTCCTCGTGTGCATCACCGCCGCCTTCGTCGTCCGGATGCGGGAGCCCGGCGGCGCACGCACCCGTGTCGTGCCGCGCTGGTTCGCGGGACTGTCGCACCTCACCGGCCTCGCCCTGGCCGTCACGATCTTCTTCGGCGTGCTCACCACCGGCTCCGGCCCGCATTCCGGCGACGCGAACGTCGTCAGGGACGGGTTCGATGCCACTGTGCTCGCGCATGTGCATTCCTGGCCGGGGTACATCCTCGCCGCGCTCGTCACCGTGCTCGCCATCGCGGCATGGACGCTGCACCTCGAGCCACGCCGCTGGCTGCTCGTGCTCGTTCTCGCGATCCTCGTGCAGGTCGGCGTCGGCGTCTGGCAGGCCCGCGACGGACTCCCCGAGCTCCTCGTCGGCATCCACATGGTCCTCGCGGCGCTGTCGGCCGCCGCGTACACGGTCGCCGTGCTGAAGATGCGGAGCCCGATCACGACGCCAGACGCGACAGCCACGACAGACGGGCACTCAGCCCGCGCATAGCGCACGCATCGTGCCCGCATCAGAAGCATGTGAATGCTGACACGCATGAAGAACACGTCACTCACGCGCAGCATCCCGTTCTGGCTGCTTCTGGTCCTGTCCCTCGCCGCCGTCGCCGTCGGCGGCTGGCTCGTGTGGGACAACACCTCCACGATGCAGGCCACCCTCCTCGATGGCACCGCGACGAACGTCGAGGTCTACGTCGGACAGGCGTGGATCACCGCCGGTTCGGGCGTTCTCGCCGCAGGCGTCATCGGCGTTCTGCTCGCACTCGTGCTCGGTGCGGCCAAGAGCCTCGTTCCATCGGCACCGGTCGTGGTCGAAGAGATCGACTGGACGGCAGACACGACAGAGACGCCGGAGACGGACGCGAACGCAGGCTCGTCCGAGGAATCAACCGAGACGGACGCCCCGGCAGAGAATGAGCCGGCTGCGGACGAGGAAGATCAGAACGGCAGCAGCGGATCGACCGCGACGGACAGGAAGATCAGCGTCAAGTAGCTGATCGACGCATGGAAGACGCGCATCGGGCGCGGCTTCGAGCCTCGCACCGCCTGGTCATACAGGCGGTGCGACTCGTAGATGAACCACCCGCCGAAGACGAGCGCGGATGCCGTGTACACCAGGCCCATACCGGCGACCGGGATCAGCAGCAGCGAGCACGCGACAGTGGCCCAGGCGTACAGGATGACCTGCAGCCCGACCTGCGATGCGTTGCGCGTCACGCCGAGCATCGGCACGTCGGCGCCCGAGTAGTCGTCGCGGTATTTCATCGACAGCGGCCAGTAGTGCGCCGGCGTCCACAGGAACACCAGGGTGAACAGCACGATCGCCGGCCAGCCGACATCGCCCGTGACGGCGGACCAGCCGATGACGACGGGGAAGCACCCCGCGATGCCGCCCCAGATGATGTTCTGCTCGGTGCGGCGCTTGAGGATCATCGTGTAGATCACGACGTAGAAGAAGATCGCCGCGACCGAAAGCGCGGCCGTCAGCCAGTTCGTGGTCGCGAGCAGCCACAGCGTGGATATCACCGCAAGAGTCCACGAGAAGACCAGCGCTGCGCGCGGCGAGATCTCGCCGGTGACCAGCGGGCGGTTCTCGGTGCGATGCATGTGCGCATCCATGTCGCGGTCGAGGTACATGTTGAACGAGGCCGCCGAACCGGCGCTCATCGCTCCCCCGATGACGGTGGCCAGTACCAGCCACAGGTTGGGCAGACCGCCCTCGGCGAGGAACATCACCGGCACCGTGGAGACGAGGAGCAGCTCCATGACGCGCGGCTTGGTCAGGGCGACGTACGCCTTGATCGTGCGACCGATCGGCCGCTTCACCGCCGTCGTCTGCGACATGGTCGAGATATCGATCGCCTCCTCCGTGCACACTCCGACAACCCCTCCAGTCTAGTGCAGGCGGTGCGACCGCCTTCGCCGTGGCAAGAGGAGGAAATGTCGTTTCCCGGGTGGCACTGCGACGCTAGGCTGAAGAGCAATCGCGCGCCCGGCGCTGTGCACCTGTCCGTGACGATGCGGATGCGCCAGGGAATCGGGCGCCGTCGTCAATCGTTGGAAAGGGCATGACCGTGACCGAACTGCAGTGGGCCGAGATCGATCGACGTGCGGTGGACACCGCCCGAGTGCTGGCGGCGGACGCCGTCGAGAAGGTCGGCAACGGTCACCCGGGAACCGCGATGAGCCTGGCTCCCGCCGCCTACCTCCTGTACCAGCGCGTGCTCCGCCATGACCCGACGGATGTCGACTGGCTGGGCCGCGACCGGTTCATCCTGTCGGCGGGCCACTCGTCGCTGACGCAGTACGTGCAGCTGTACCTCGGCGGGTTCGGTCTCGAGCTCGACGATCTGAAGGCGCTGCGTACTTGGGGCTCCAAGACTCCGGGGCACCCGGAGTACGGCCACACCCAGGGCGTCGAGATCACCACCGGCCCGCTCGGCCAGGGACTGTCATCGGCCGTCGGCTTCGCATATGCGGCCCGCTACGAGCGTGGCCTGTTCGATCCGGATGCTGCCGCTGGCACGAGCCCGTTCGATCACTTCGTGTACGTGATCGCCGGCGACGGCGACCTGCAGGAGGGCGTCACCAGCGAGGCGGGTTCGCTGGCCGGCCACCAGCAGCTGGGCAATCTGATCGCCATCTACGACTCGAATCAGATCTCCATCGAGGACGATACGAACGTCGCGTTCACCGAAGACGTCGCCGCGCGTTACGAGGCGTACGGCTGGCACGTGCAGACGGTCGATTGGAAGAAGACCGGCGAGTACGTCGAAGACATCGCCGAGCTGCACGCGGCCATCGAGGCCGCCAAGGGCGAGACCGGCAAGCCGTCGCTCATCGTCCTCAAGACGATCATCGGCTGGCCGTCGCCCGGCAAGCAGAACTCCGGCAAGATCCACGGCTCGGCGCTCGGGTCCGATGAGCTCGCCGCGACGAAGAAGGTGCTCGGTTTCGACCCCGAGCAGACCTTCGTCGTCGACGACGAGGTCATCGCGCACACCCGTGCCCTGGCCGACCGCGCCGCCGAGGAACGTGCCGCATGGCAGCAGTCGTTCGACGCTTGGGCCGCCGCGAACCCCGAGCGCAAGGCACTGCTCGACCGTGTCGAAGCGCACGAGCTTCCCGAGGACATCGTCGACGCGCTGCCCGCGTTCGAATCCGGCAAGGACGTCTCGACGCGTGCCGCATCCGGTCAGGTGATCAACGCCCTCGCCGCTGAACTCCCCGAGTTGTGGGGCGGCTCCGCAGACCTCGCCGAGTCCAACCTCACCTCCATCAAGGGCGCCCCGTCGTTCATCCCGACCGAGTGGTCGACCCACGAGTGGTCGGGCAACCCGTATGGGCGCGTGATGCACTTCGGCATCCGCGAGCACGCCATGGCGGCGATCGTCAACGGCATCGTGCTGCACGGCCCGACCCGTCCGTTCGGCGGCACCTTCCTCATCTTCAGCGACTACATGCGCCCCGCCGTGCGTCTGTCTGCTCTGATGAACATCCCGAGCATCTTCGTCTGGACGCACGACTCCGTCGCCCTCGGTGAAGACGGTCCGACGCACCAGCCGATCGAGCAGCTCGCGACACTCCGCGCCATCCCGAACTTCACCGTCGTGCGGCCCGCCGATGCGAACGAGACCGCGGTCGTGTGGCTCGAGCTACTCCGCCGTCACGCCGGGCCCGCCGGCCTCGCCCTGACTCGCCAGAACATCCCGGTGTTCGAGCGCGGCGACGGCGCGGCATCCGGCGACACGCTCGCCTCCGCCGACAACGCCACCAAGGGTGCGTATGTCCTCGCCGAGGCGCCGAGCGGCACCCCGGACGTCATCCTCATCGCCACCGGCTCCGAGGTGCAGCTGGCCGTCGCCGCCCGCGAAACGCTCGCGGCCGAGGGTGTGAACGCCCGTGTCGTGTCCGCGCCGTCCCTGGAGTGGTTCGACGAGCAGGATGCCGCGTACCGCGAGTCCGTCCTTCCCCAGAACGTCACCGCACGCGTCTCGGTCGAGGCGGGCTCCGCCCTCACGTGGCGCGGCCTCGTCGGCGACGCCGGCCGCTCGGTGGCGATCGACCACTTCGGCGCGTCCGCCGACTACAAGACCCTGTTCCAGAAGTTCGGCATCACCGCCGAAGCCGTCGTCGAGGCGGCCCGCGAGACCATCAAGGAGAACGCATGACCTCCCCCACCGCACAGCTCTCCGCTGCCGGCGTCAGCATCTGGCTGGACGATCTCTCCCGCACCCGGATCGACTCGGGCAACCTCGCCGGGCTGATCGAGTCCCGCAACGTCGTCGGCGTGACCACCAACCCGACGATCTTCGCGAACGCGATCACCGACAAGAACGACACCTCGTACGACGCGCAGGTCGCCGAACTCGCAGCATCCGGCGCTTCGGCCGAAGAGGCCGTCTTCGCCGCGACGACGCAGGACGTCGGCGCAGCACTCGATGTCTTCCGTCCGGTGTGGGAGGCCAGTGGCCACGTCGACGGCCGCGTGTCGATCGAGGTCTCCCCCGACCTCGCGCATGACACCGAGGGCACCGTCGCACAGGCCCGGGAGCTGTGGTCGAAGATCGATCGTCCGAACTTGCTGGTGAAGATCCCCGCCACCAAGGCCGGGCTTCCCGCGATCGCCCAGGCGATCGGCGCAGGAATCAACGTCAACGTCACTCTGATCTTCAGCCTCGAACGCTACGCCGACGTCATCGACGCGTACCTGACCGGCCTCGAGACGGCCCAGGCCGCCGGTATCGACCTGTCGACGATCCAGTCGGTCGCGTCGTTCTTCGTCTCACGCGTCGACACCGAGACCGACAAGCGCCTCACGGCCATCGGCACCGACGAGGCCGCTGGCCTGAAGAGCAAGGCCGGGCTCGCGAACGCCCGGCTCGCCTACGAGCTGTTCGAGAAGACGTTCGCCGGCGACCGCGCTAAGGCCCTTCTCGACGCCGGCGCGAACCCGCAGCGACCGCTGTGGGCCTCCACCGGTGTCAAGGACCCAGCGCTCCCCGACACGCTCTACGTCACCGAGCTCGTCGCCCAGGGCGTCGTGAACACCATGCCCGAGAAGACGCTCGAGGCGACCTTCGACCACGCGGTCGTCGCGGGTGACACGATCACCGGCGGCTACGAGGACGCCCGTGAGGTCTTCGCCGGTCTGGAGAAGGTCGGCGTGGACTTCGACGACGTGACGCAGGTGCTCGAAGACGAGGGAGTGACGAAGTTCATCGACTCCTGGCACGACCTGCTCACCCAGGTCGCCGAGGGACTCGAGGCCCAGCGATGACCTTCTCGATCCACGCCTCGGGCGCCCCGAAGGTCGCGATCGACGAGGTCGTTCCGCGACTGGTCGGCGACCTCGTCGCCTCGCGCATCACTGCTTTCGACTCGACCCTGTGGGGCGCAGCTGCCGAAGAGGAGGCCGCCAAGCGCCTGGGCTGGGTGGAGGCCGTCTCGGTCTCTCGCCCGCTGGTCGACGAGATCGTCGCCCTCCGGGACGAGCTTCGCGCCCAGGGTGTGCACCGCGTCGTCCTCGCCGGCATGGGCGGCTCGTCGCTCGCCCCCGAGGTCATCGCCCAGACGGCCGGCGTGCCGCTGACGATCCTCGACTCCACCGCGCCAGGCCAGGTGCTCGCCGCTCTCGACGACGACCTGGCCGAGACTGTGCTCGTGGTGTCGTCGAAGTCCGGCTCGACCGTCGAGACCGACTCGCAGCGCCGCACCTTCGAGGCCGCATTCCGCGACATCGGCGTCGACCCGATCGAGCGCATCGTCGTGGTCACCGACCCCGGCTCCCCGCTGGACACCTCGGCGCGAGAGACGGGCTACCGGGTCTTCAACGCCGACCCGAACGTCGGAGGCCGCTACTCGGCTCTCACCGCGTTCGGTCTGGTCCCCTCGGGGCTGGCTGGCGTCGACATCGGCGAACTGCTCGACGAGGCCGAGGCCACGCTGCTGCAGGTGGCCATCGACCAGGCCGACAACCCCGCGCTGCGTCTGGCCGCCGCGATCGCCGCAACCAACCCGCGCCGCGACAAGATGGGCCTGGTGACCGACGGCACGCACATCGTCGGGCTTCCGGACTGGATCGAACAGCTGATCGCCGAATCGACCGGCAAGGAGGGCACCGGCATCCTGCCCGTCGTCCTGCTGCCGGTCTCCCCCGAGCTCGAGTCGCTGCCCGCCGATCTGCAGATCGTGCGCCTGGTCGACGACGCGAACGAGTTCCATCTGCACGAGCGCCACCAGGGCGAGATCCTCGTCAGCGGCTCGCTCGGTGCGAACTTCATCGTCTGGGAATACGCCACCGCGATCGCCGGACACCTGCTCGGCATCAACCCGTTCGACCAGCCCGACGTCGAGTCGGCCAAGGTCGCCGCACGCGGGCTGCTGGACGCACGCCCGGAGCCGACCGAGCCCGCGTTCGTCCAGAACGGCATCGAGGTGCGCGCAACGGATCCGGCGCTGGCTGCATCCGGTGACATCGAGGCGGTCATGGATGCCCTCTGGGCCCGGCTCCCCGAAGACGGTTACGTGTCCATCCAGGCCTACGTGAACCGTCTCGAACTGCCACAGCTGCAGGGCCTGCGCGAACTCGTCGCCGCCGACTCTGGTCGACCGACGACGTTCGGCTGGGGGCCGCGATTCCTGCACTCCACCGGGCAGTACCACAAGGGTGGGCCCGCACAGGGCGTGTACCTGCAGATCCTCGAGCGCACCGACGTCGATCTCGAGATCCCGGACAGCCCCTTCACGTACGGTCAACTGATCCAGGCGCAGGCCACCGGCGACGCGGGTGTGCTCGCCGAGCACGGCCGGCCTGTCGTCACCCTCACGATCACGGATGATTCCGCCGACGTGATCGCACTGTTCGAAGCCGCTCAGAAGTAACCCACCTGGAGTACATCTCACCGATGACCGTTCCCGTATCGCGCGGCCACAACCCGCTGCGCGACCCCGATGACCGTCGCCTCAATCGCATCGCCGGTCCCAGCGCGCTGGTGATCTTCGGTGTCACCGGCGATCTGTCTCGCAAGAAGCTCATGCCGGCGGTGTACGACCTCGCGAACCGGGGGCTGCTGCCCCCGGGATTCGCGCTGGTCGGCTTCGCCCGGCGCGACTGGGAGGACCAGGACTTCGCCCAGGTCGTCTACGACGCGGTCAAAGAGCATGCGCGCACCGAGTTCCGCGAAGACACCTGGAAGCAGTTGCTGCAGGGCATCCGGTTCGTCTCCGGTGAATTCGACAACCCCGAGTCGTTCGCGAAGCTGCGCGAGACGGTCGAGAAGCTCGATATCGAGCGCGGAACGATGGGCAACCACGCGTACTATCTGTCCATCCCGCCGAGGTCCTTCCCGCAGGTCGCGAACCAGCTGAAGGACTCCGGTCTCGTCGGCGAGGATCGCGGCGACGACCGGTGGCGACGCGTCGTCATCGAAAAGCCCTTCGGGCACGATCTCGATTCGGCGCGCGCGCTGAACGAGGCGCTGGAGGTGGCGTTCCCGGCCGACTCGATCTTCCGCATCGATCACTACCTCGGCAAGGAGACGGTGCAGAACATCCTGGCGCTGCGCTTCGCCAACGCGCTGTACGAGCCGATCTGGAACCGGAACTTCGTCGACCACGTGCAGATCACGATGGCCGAGGACATCGGCGTCGGCGGGCGTGCGGGCTACTACGACGGCATCGGCGCAGCGCGCGATGTGATCCAGAACCACCTGCTCCAGCTGCTCGCGCTCACCGCTATGGAAGAGCCGATCAGCCTGTCCGCGGAGCACCTGCGGGCCGAGAAGGAGAAGGTCCTGGCGGCTGTGAAGCTGCCCGACGACCTGTCTCTGGCGACCGCCCGCGGACAGTACGCCGGTGGCTGGCAGGGCGGCCAAGAAGTCAGCGGATTCCTCGACGAGGACGGGATGAACCCCGAGTCGGTCACCGAGACCTACGCGGCGATCAAGCTCGAGATCGCGAACCGGCGCTGGGCCGGCGTTCCCTTCTACCTGCGCAGCGGAAAACGCCTCGGACGACGCGTCACCGAGATCGCTGTGGTGTTCGAACGCGCCCCCGAGCATCTGTTCGGCCGCGGTAACGCCGCCGAACTCGGTCAGAACGCGCTCGTCATCCGCGTACAGCCCGACGAGGGCGTGACGATCCGTTTCGGCTCGAAGGTGCCGGGACCAGGCACGAACGTGCGCGATGTGACCATGGACTTCGGCTACGGCCACGCCTTCACCGAGGCGAGCCCTGAGGCATACGAGCGTCTGATCCTCGACGTCCTGCTCGGCGATCCCCCGCTGTTCCCTCGCCACGAGGAGGTGGAGCTGAGCTGGAAGATCCTCGACCCCGTCGAACAGTACTGGGCCGACGAAGGGGGTCCGCTGGAGCAGTACGCTCCCGGTTCCTGGGGGCCGGCATCCGCCGATGCCCTCCTTGCCCGTGACGGACGAGTCTGGAGACGCCCGTGATCATCGATCTTCCCGACACGACCGTCAGCCAGGTCGCCAAGCAGCTCGTCAGTGTGCGTGAAGAGGGCGGGGCCGTCGCGCTCGGACGCGTGCTCACCCTTGTCATCTCGGCGCGCAACGGCGTCGCAGAGGCCGCCATCGACGCGGCCAACGACGCATCTCGAGAGCACCCGATGCGCGTGATCGTGCTCACCACCGGCGATGGTGACGCACACCTCGACGCGCAGATCCGCATCGGCGGGGATGCCGGGGCCAGCGAGGTCATCGTCCTCCGGGCGTACGGCGCCGCCGCGAGCAACGAGGAGAGCCTGATCACCGGTCTGCTGCTGCCGGATGCTCCGGTCGTCGCCTGGTGGCCCGACGAGGCGCCCTCCGACCCGGCATCGTCACCGCTCGGGCGGATCGCCCAGCGGCGCATCACGGATGCCGCGACCACCCCCGACGTGCGCGACCGGTTGGCCCTGCGCGGCCGCACGCACGCGCCGGGTGACACCGACCTCGCCTGGACCCGACTGACGCACTGGCGTGAGCAGCTCGCCGCCGTGCTCGACCAGCCGCCATTCGAATCGGTCACGGCCGCGGAGGTGCGCGGAGCTGCGGGCTCGCCGTCCACGGCACTGCTGGCGGCCTGGCTGCGGCTCGCCCTGCGGGTGCCGGTGCGCTGGTCGTACGAGGATCCCGAGACCTGGGCCGACGGCATCAAATCGGTGCGTCTCTCGCGTGCCGGCGGAGACATCCTGCTCGAGCGCCCCGAGCCCGGCGTCGCATTGCTGACCCAGCCCGACCAGCCCGACCATGATCTCGTCCTGCCGCGTCGCACGCTGCGCGAGTGCCTGGCGGAGGAGCTGCGGCGCCTCGACCCCGATGTGCTCTATGGCCGGGTCATCACCGAAGGCTGGGAGTTGCTCGGTCCGCCCGAGAAGGTAGCGTAAGGCGCATGGAAGCACCATCTGCCGAGAAGGTCGTCGTCGTCGATCCGACCCCCGCAGCGGTGGCAGACCGCGTCGCCGATCGGTTTCTGACCCGTGTCAGGGCGCGTACCCGCAACGGCCGGGTCGCGCACATCGCGCTCACCGGCGGTTCGATGGGCGGCGCCGTGCTCGCGGCGGTTGCCCGGCACGCCAAAGTGTCGTCGATCGACTGGACGCTGGTGCACTTCTGGTGGGGAGACGAGCGCTTCGTCTCCCGCACGGACGCCGACCGCAACGCCCGCCAATCGCGCGAAGCGCTGCTGGATCACATCGACCTCCCCGCGGAGAACATCCACGAAGTCGCCGCGTCGGACGACGGCGTCTCCCTCGATGAGGCGGCGGCCGCGTACGCTGCGGAGCTGGCGCGCTTCGGCACCGACGAGGATCCGTGGCCGTCGTTCGCGGTGTGCTTCCTCGGCGTCGGGCCGGACGGGCACGTCGCATCGCTCTTCCCCGACCGCCCAGAAGTGACGATCACGGATGCCGCCGCACTGCCCGTGCGCGACTCCCCCAAACCGCCCCCGGAGCGCGTCACGCTCACGCGCCCGGTGATCAATGCATCCAAGCGTGTGTGGCTGGTTCTCACCGGTGCCGACAAGGCTTCGGCGCTGGGGCTCGCGCTCGCGGGGGCGAACTACGCGAACGTTCCCGCGGCGGGCGCCAAGGGGCGCAAGCGCACGGTGTTCTTCGTCGACGAAGCCGCCGCTGCCGAGGTCCCCGAGGACCTCATCGATCAGGACTACTGATCTGATCCTTCTGCCGGGCGCTCTCCGGCGTCGCCATCGCTGCCACGGGTGATGTCCAATTCCTGGCTCTCGCTGAGCACCTGCGGGTGGTAGCGCGCGAGGCCGACGACTCCCCACACGGCGACAGCGCCGATCGCGACGAATGCGACGAGGGCCCAGACCGGCGCCGCAGCTGCCTCGCCCAGCACCACGATGCCGATGACGACCGCGACGATCGGGTCGACGACGGTGAGGCCGGCGATGACGAGGTCGGGCGGCCCGGAGCTGTAGGCGGTCTGCACGAAGTAGGCGCCGACGGCGGCGGCGGCGATCAGCGCGATCACGCATACGAGCGTCAGCCAGTCGAAGTTCTCGGCCTGCAGCCGCTTGATGATGACCTTCGCCAGCGTCGCGACGAACCCGTAGAGGATGCCGGCGCCGATCACGTAGAACAGCGCGCGCATCCGGCGCCGGAGGATCAGCCAGCAAGCGGCCAGCACGATGATCACGACGAGCAGTGTGGTGAGGATGATGAACAGCTTCTCCGTCGTGACTTCCTTCTCTGTAGCGAAGATCGCGGCGAGGAAGACGAACAGGAAGATGCCCCCGACACAGGCGACGATCGAGGTGATCGACTTCCTCGTCGGTGCGTGCCCCGAGACATGGGCATTGAGCAGCGTCGTGATCACGAGGGCGATCGCGCCCAACGGCTGCACGACGATGAGCGGGGCGATCGCGAGCGCGGCGAGCTGGCAGACGATCGCCAACACCAGCATCAGAGTTCCCAGCAGCCACGACGGGCGCGTCAGCAGTGCCTTGATCTGGTCCCAGCTGAGCCCGGACGCACCATCGGCACCGCTCAGTCGCTCCACCTTCGTGACGCCGCGGTGCTGGTACTGCGCACCGAACGACATGAAGACGGCGCCGGCGAGGGCGAGCGGGATACCGAGCAGCAGCGCTGGGTTCTGGAATGCCCCGACCAGCTGATCGCTGACCTCGCCGACTGACATCCACACCCCGGAGTTCACAGTAGAACCCTACCCGTCGATCACCGGACAGTAGGGTTGTGGCGTGGCTGTTCTTCCGATTCGCATCATGGGCGATCCTGTCCTGCACTCCCCCGCATCCGAAGTCGGCGAGATCACCGACGATATCCGCGCCCTGGTCGACGACATGTTCGAGACGATGGATGCCGCGCCAGGAGTGGGGCTCGCCGCCCCTCAGATCGGGCAGCCGCTGCGCATCTACACCTACTCCTATGTGGACGACGACGACAAGCCCTGGCGCGGCGCGATCATCAACCCCGTGCTGTGGATGTCACCGCCAGAACCCGGATCGCCCGACCCCGATGAGGAGTCTGAGGGGTGCCTGTCGTTTCCTGGTGAGCGCTTCCCGCTGCGCCGGGCCGATCGGGTGCTCGTCACCGGCACCGACGTCTCCGGCGCCGAGGTGCGCATCGAGGTGGACGGATGGCGCGCCCGCATCATGCAGCACGAATTCGATCACCTCGACGGCATCCTGTACGTCGACCGCCTCTCGGACGGCGACTGGAAGACCGTCCAGAAGATCGCGCGCAAGCGCGGCTGGGGTCGCCCCGGTGCGAGTTGGATCCCGGGCGTCGACGATCTCGAAGGATAGATAGGATTTTCACAGGCGGGTCGATCACATCCGTCACATTTCACCGGAGGGGAAAACGATGATCATGACGCGCAAGAAGCGCGCGCTGGCTCTGGCCGGGGCTGCCGTGGCGCTGAGCCTCGCACTCAGCGGATGCAGCGCACTGAGCGGAATCATGGGCGGCAGCGACGCTCAGCGCGACGACGAGGGCAATGTCACCGAAGAGTCGAACGTCGACGTCTTCTCGCTGAAGGTCGGTGACTGCATGCCCGCGACCGACAGCACCGGCGAGATCACCGACGTCGACGTCGTGCCGTGCTCGGAGCCGCACACCGATGAGGTGTTCTACGAGTTCGAGCTGGCCGACGGCGATCTGCCCAGCGACGACGAGATCCAGGCCGAGGTCGAGGCAGAATGCGTGCCCGCCTTCACGGAGTTCGTCGGCACCGACTACTACGAGTCGACCCTCGACTTCTGGTGGATGACTCCGACAGAAGAGACCTGGACCCAGGCGAACGACCGCCTCGTGCAGTGCATCATCTACCAGCCCGACGAAGCCGGGACCGGCTCCATGGACGTCGAAGGCTCCCTCGAGGGCGCCGGCGTCTGATCAGCCCTGAGAACGAAGAAGGCCCCGTCTGTGGACGGGGCCTTCTTCGTTCTGCTCCCCGAGTTGGATTCGAACCAACAACCTGCCGGTTAACAGCCGGCTGCTCTGCCGTTGAGCTATCGGGGATCATGCTTTGTCGCCGAGGCAACCAGACCAGCTTAGCAAACTCCCCCGGGTGCACGTGACATCCGCAGGCCCCCTCGGGCGTGTCCGGCGAGGGTCACCACCCCGGCGAATCCGCCGCCGCGTTCGGCACCCAGAGCAGGTCCTTGCCCACGCCCCTGGCCACCACGTGACCGCCCTTGAGCATCAGCGTCTCGGCGTTCAGCTCGCGGATGAAGGCGGCGTCGTTCGTCACCAGCAGAGCCCCCATGCCGTCCTCTTTTCGGCGCCGGGTGATGGCATCGAACACGACAGGTCGCACCTCGAGATCGAGATTCGCGAGCGGTTCGTCGGCGATGAGCACTTTCGGTTCGAGCACGAACGATCGTGCGATCGCGACGCGCTGACGCATCCCCGCACTGAGCTCGTAGGGGAACTTCGCCGCCGTCCCCAGCGGAAGGTGCATCTCATCGAGCAGGGTTGCGACGCGGATGGAGAGCGCCCTGCTGTTGACGCGCTTCTCGCGGATGAGGATCGGCTCGGCGATCACATCGCTGACGGTGAGCGTCGGCGGCAGATCCGCGCCCGCCGCCTGCGGGATGTAACCGGTGAGATAGGTGAGCTCACGATGTCTGCGCCCGGGCTTTCGAACGTTCACCCCGCACACCTCCGCCCGTCCGCCGGCGATCCGCACCGAGGGATCGGTCGCACCGGCCAGAGCCGCCACGAGGGTGGACTTGCCCGAACCGGTGGGACCGGCAACGCAGATGAGCTCCCCCGCGGGGAGGGCGAACGTCACTCCGTCTACCGCTCGAGTGGGCGCACTGTGCCCGATCCGATCGATGACGAGATCGGAGCAGTCGATCAGATGGGCGGAGTCGGACCTTCGAGACATGAGCCCATCCTCCCCCGCAGGGCGGACCGGTTCGGGTTACGACTCGGCGAACCGCTGACGCTCGACGTCGATGTCGCGCAGTCGCACGCGCAGCGCCCGCCCGCCATCCGAATCGGCGGGCACTCGCTGGATCGCCCCGAGCAGCTCCTGCTTCTCGCGCTCCAGGCCCCGCACGATCATCCGACGGGTCAGATCGGCTGTGGATGCCACGGCGCCCGCCTCGTCCTTTGCGGGGAACGGGCTCATCAGCAACTCACCCGCCAAGGAACGGTACGGCTCGCGAACGGCGTTGACAGCATCCATCGCCCATCCCGCCCTGGTCCGGTCGGGCGCGGAGGCGATCGTCTCGCGGATGGCCTCGAGCGCCGGATGCCGGAACGGCGCCTCCAGCGCACGGGCGAGCAGGCCCTGGTCGACCTGATGACCGTACTGCAGCGTCCCCATGATCATGCCGCGTTCGACGGCGACGTCGGCCGTCCGGGGCAGACTCGACAGCGTCACCGCGGGCACCTCCGAAGCCCCCGGCTGCGCAGCAGGTGGTTCCTGCCTCGATTTCGCAGCTCCTGCGCCTCGCGCGGCGCGCTCGACCTCGGCGCGCACCTCGGTCGGGTCCATACCCAGGCGCCGGGCGAGCACCCGCTCGTACCCGGGGCGGAGCAGCCGATCACGGATCTCAGCGACGATCGGAGCCGCAGCGCGCAGCGCGCCCACCTGCCCTTCGACCGTGGCGAGTTCGTACCCGGCGAGCTTGCGGTCGATCGCGAACTCGAACATGGGCACCTTGGCGTCCATGAGGCCGCGCACCGCGGCATCCCCGCGCTGCAGCCGCAGATCGCAGGGGTCGAGGCCGTCCGGGGCGACGGCGACGAACGTCTGCGCGTTGAACCGGTCGTCCTCGCTGAAGGCGCGCAGGGCCGCCTTCTGCCCCGCCTCATCACCGTCGAAGGTGAAGACGACTTCGCCGGAGCTGGAGTCGTCACCCATCACCCGGCGCAGCACCTTGATGTGCTCGGCGCCGAACGCCGTACCGCATGTGGCAATCGCCGTGGTGACGCCGGCGAGATGGCACGCCATGACGTCGGTGTACCCCTCGACGACCACGACGCGGCGCGGATCGCCGCGGGCGATGTCGCGCTTGGCGAGGTCGAGCCCGTAGAGCACCTGGTTCTTCTTATAGATGATCGTCTCGGGGGTGTTCAGATACTTCGGCCCCTGATCGTCATCGAACAGTTTGCGCGCGCCGAAACCGATCGTCTGGCCCGTCACATCGCGGATCGGCCACACCAGTCGGCCGCGGAACCGGTCGTAGACACCGCGCTGCCCCTGCGAGACGAGGCCAGCGGCGAGCAGCTCCTCGCGGGTGAACCCCTGCGCGGTGAGTGCCTTCAGCATCCCGTCCCACCCGCGCGGCGCGAAGCCGACGCCGAAGTGTGCGGCCGCCCCGGCGTCGAAGCCCCGCTCACCGAGGAAGCGTCTGCCGGTCTCGGCATCGGCGCTCAGCAGCTGGCTGCGGAAGAACTCCGCCGCCGCGGCATTGGCCGCATACAGCCGGCTGCGTCCGCTGGTCTCGGGGGCCGCTCCCCCGTCTTCGTAGTGCAGCGAGTAGCCGAGACGCCCGGCCAGACGCTCGACGGCCTCGGTGAAGCTGACGTGATCGATCGCGCGCAAGAAGGAATAGACGTCGCCGGACTCGCCGCAGCCGAAGCAGTGGTAGAAGCCCACCTGGGGGCGCACGTGGAAGCTCGGGCTCTTCTCATCATGGAACGGGCACAGGCCCTTGAGCGACCCCACCCCGGCAGACTTCAGCGCGACCCGCTCTCCCACGATGTCGGCGATGTTCGTGCGGGATTTGACCTCGTCGACATCGGCCTGGCGGATGCGGGGCATCAGTGCGCCCCTTCGGTCATCCGTGCCTGAGTGTGCGCGTGCGTTCTGGAGCCCGGGCGCGGCGTGCGCGGCGTCCAGATGCCCACCTCGGCCGGATCGATATCGCCGACCAGGCGGTTGTGCCAGTCCAGAGCCGTCTGATCCGTCAGGCTCGCGATCTGATCGACGACGACCCTGGCGCGCTCGGCATCCGATTCCGCGTCTTGGAAGTCGGCAGCGAAGGCGGGCTCGAGCACGTCGGCACCAGCGTTCCAGAGCGCGTCCGTCGACCACAGCGCATCTGCCAGGCGCCGCAGCACCCGGCGCTGCTCCTTGTACACGCCCTTACGGGCATCGATCGTGACGATCGCCTGCCCCATGATGCCCTTGAGCACGGCGATCTCAACCTCGACCACACGCGGTACGACGACGTGCGCGTTGTATCGGACCAGCGAGGGACCGCTGTAGGTCTCCCGAGTCGCCGTGACTGCGGCCCGGGCGAACCGGCCGATGAGGTCGCTGGTGAGGTTCTTCAGGCGGGCAAGATCCTGCCGCGACCGATCGAAGGACTTCAGCCACATCGGCTGGCGAGTGAGGCGATACAGGCCGTCGGCGAGCTCTTCGCGAGTGAAGTCGTAGCCGACCCACTGCTGCACGCGACTGACGAGCGCGTGGTGCTCCGCGGGATCCGACAACTGAGCCACGTCGAGGTAACCGTTGACGATGGCGTCCTCGAAGTCGTGCACCGAGTACCCGATGTCGTCGGAGAGGTCCATGATCTCGGCCTCGATGCAGCGCAGGCGCCCCGGTGCACCCTCGCGCATCCAGCGGAACACCGCTTCGTCTTCGGGGTAGACGCCGAACTTCAACCGACCGCCGGGGTCGGGGACGGGACTGTCGACGGTCCAGGGATACTTGCAGGTGGCGTCGAGGCTGGCACGAGTCAGGTTGAGTCCGACGGAGTGCCCGTCCGCATCGAGGACTTTCGCCTCCAGACGGGTGAGAATGCGCAGCGACTGTGCATTGCCCTCGAAGCCGCCGATGGGCTCTGACCACTCGTTGAGCGCCCGCTCCCCGTTGTGCCCGAAGGGCGGGTGGCCGAGGTCGTGACTCAGGCACGCGGTGTCGACGACATCGGCGGAGACGCCGAGCGCGACGGCGAGCTCACGGCCGACCTGGGCGACTTCGAGCGAGTGCGTCAGGCGGTTGCGGGCGAAGTCTGCGGTGCTCGCGGGGCTCAGTACCTGCGTCTTCGCGGCGAGGCGGCGCAGGGCTGCAGAGTGCAGCACGCGGGCGCGGTCGCGCGCGAAGTCGTCTCGTTCGGAACGGTGGGTCTGGGTGAAGAAGCGCTCGGCGTCGCGCGGCTCGTAGCCGTCGGCGCGCGCGTCACCCGCCACTGTTCTCGATCTCCGCTCCGCGCAGCATCTCACCGGTATCCGCGGCGACCTCACGCGAGTCCAACCACTTATCCGGCAGCGCCGGACGCTTGGGCCGGCCTGCCCGGCCGCGCTGCCCTTCGGCATCCGCTCCCGGGTACGGAGCATCGTGGTCGAGCTGCCCCAGCAGCTCGTCGATGTGGGCGAGGCTCTGCGCGGTGGCGAGTCCCGTACGGATGTCGCTGCCGACCGGGTATCCCTTGAAGTACCAGGCGACGTGCTTCCGGATGTCGCGGCATCCGTGATCTTCGTCGTCGAAGAAGTCGACGAGCAGCTCGGCGTGCCGACGGAACGCGTTCGCCACGAAGCCGAGCGTGGCATCGACCGCGACCGATTCGGCGCCGAAGGCCCCGGCGAGATCGCCGAACAGCCAGGGACGGCCGAGGCATCCGCGGCCGACGACGACGCCGTCGCAGTCGGTCTCGGCCATCATGCGCACGGCGTCGTCGGCCGACCAGATGTCGCCATTGCCGAGCACGGGGATGCTCGTGACAGCTTGTTTGAGTTCGCCGATCGCGTTCCAGTCGGCGTAGCCCGAGTAGAACTCGCTCGCCGTGCGGGCGTGCAGCGCAACGGCTGCCGCTCCGGCATCCTCGGCGGCACGACCGGCATCCAGGAAGGTGAGGTGATCGGGGTCGATTCCCTTGCGCATCTTCACCGTCAGCGGGAGGGGGCCTGCAGCCTTCACGGCCTGGTCGACGATGTCGGAAAAAAGGCTCGTCTTCCACGGCAGCGCCGCTCCCCCGCCCTTGCGCGTGACCTTGGGCACGGGGCAGCCGAAGTTCAGGTCGATATGATCGGCGTGGTCCTCGGCGACGATGATGCGCACCGCCTCGGCGATGGTCTTCGGGTCGACGCCGTACAGTTGGATCGACCGCGGCGTCTCGGACTCGTGGTGGCGGATGAGCCGCATCGTGGTGTCGTTGCGCTCGACCAGAGCGCGAGAGGTGATCATCTCACTGACGTAGAGACCTGCACCGTACTCACGGCACAGTCGGCGGAACGCCGTGTTCGTGATGCCCGCCATCGGCGCGAGGACGACCGGCACGTCGAGGTCGATGGGGCCGATGCGCAGGGCGCGGGCTGGGGCTGTGGCGATGCTCATATCTTCTCCATTCTCCCACCCTCGACGCGCCCGGCGCTCAACGCGGACGTAGGGTGTGGATATGACCGATTCCAGCGTGCGACAGATCCCCTTCACCGATGCGGACGGAGACGAGAAGACCCTCGATGACCTCGGTGCCGATGTGGTGCTCGTCGTCAACGTCGCGTCGAAATGCGGTCTGACGCCGCAGTACGAGCAGCTCGAACAGCTGCAGCGCACCTACGGCGATCGTGGGTTCAGCGTCGTCGGGTTCCCGTGCAACCAGTTCATGGGCCAGGAGCCCGGTTCGCTCGAGCAGATCCAGGACTTCTGCTCCACCACGTACGGGGTCACGTTCCCGATCAACGACAAGGTGAAGGTCAACGGCCGAGGCGCGGTCGACCTGTACAAGACGCTCAAGCAGACTCCGGATGCCGGCGGCAAGGCCGGCCGCGTGGCGTGGAACTTCGAGAAGTTCCTCGTCCTGCCCAACGGCGAAGTGCGCCGGTTCCGGCCGCAGCAGAAGCCGGACGCCCCCGAGATCGTCGAGGCGATCGAAGCCGCGCTGCCGCGCTAGGTGTATTTCCTCGGGAGGTTGTGAACGCGTGACATAGAGAAGACCTCCGGCCAGGATGTGGGTTACCACACTCGCATCTCTAAACCGGAGGTCTCCATGACTCACGCTAATGCTCCGTTGACGCCTGAGGGGCGGCGACGTCTTGCCCTGTTGATAACTCAGGATGGCTGGTCGCTTCGGCGCGCGGCTGAACGGTTCCAGTGCTCGCCGGCGACGGCGAAACGATGGGTCGATCGCTACCGATCTGGACAGCCGTTAACCGATCGCAGTTCCAGGCCCCGATGCTGTCCGAACCAGCTTCCGCGACGCACCGAGCGTCGTGTCATCGCGTTGCGTTTCACCCGTCGCTGGGGCCCGCACCGCATCGCGTATCACCTGGGGCTGCACCGTTCGACGGTCGGCCGCGTGCTCTCCCGATACTCGATGCCATTGCTGGCCCACGTTGATCAGTCCACCGGTCTGCGCGTGCGCAAACCCACGCCCCGACGCTACGAAGCCACCGCGCCCGGTCAACTGGTGCACGTGGACATCAAGAAACAGGGTCGCATTCCCGACGGCGGCGGATGGCGGATCCACCACCGCGGATCCGCGCAAGATCGCAAAGCGGGTGCCGCCCGTGACCGCGCCGCACGCGCGGGAGCACCAGGATCGCGCGGCTACCGATACCTGCATCACGCCGTCGATGACTACTCACGAGTGGCATACTCCGAGATCCTCGACGACGAACGCAAAGAGACCGCCGCGGCATTCTGGCAACGCGCCAACACCTTCTTCACCAGCATCGGAATCACCGTCACCTCTGTCATGACCGATAACGGCGCCTGCTACCGATCCCGCGCCTTCGCCGCAGCACTCGGCAACATCAGACACAAACGCACCAAGCCCTACCGCCCGCAAACCAACGGGAAAGTCGAACGCTTCAACCGCACCCTCGCCACCGAATGGGCCTACGCGACCGCCTACGACAACGAAAACGCCCGCACCGAGGCCTACACCGCCTGGCTCCACCACTACAACCACCACCGACCCCACACAGGCATCGACGGCCAAACACCCTCAGAACGCGTTCACAACCTCACAGGGAACTACAGCTAGGCCTCCTGCGCCTCAGCCGGGTGGGGTGTGTCTGGAAACTTGCGGGTGCACGCGGCATCCACCCGCAACAAACCCGACACGCATCTGGGCGCGTCTGGGTTATTGACGGTTCTGGCGGAGCCGACCCGCGACAACCCGGACACGCCCCAGCGTGAGGACTACGCCTCCGCCTGCGCCGGCTCGTCCGCCTGCGCCGGCTCGCCGCGCTTGGACCACAGGTCACGGAGGACGTTCGGGGTCTGTCCGTTCCTTTGTGTACGGGGCTTCGGCTTAGTTGATTCCTAGGC
>NZ_JBQDVP010000026.1:0-42169 GCF_052102115.1 Microbacterium sp. | reverse complement strand
TCGAGGCCGGCGAGGACTACGAGGTCGACGAGAAGAAGCGCACCGTCGGCGTGCTGGAACCCGGTATCGAGAAGGTCGAGGACTACCTCGGCATCGAGAACCTCTACGAGTCCGCGAACACGCCACTGATCTCGTTCCTCAACAACTCGATCAAGGCCCTCGCGCTGTTCAAGAAGAACACCGACTACGTCGTGATGAACGACGAGGTCATGATCGTCGACGAGCACACCGGGCGCATCCTGGTCGGCCGCCGGTACAACGAGGGCATCCACCAGGCGATCGAGGCGAAGGAGGGCGTTCCGGTCAAGGCCGAGAACCAGACCCTCGCGACCGTCACGCTGCAGAACTACTTCCGCCTGTACGACAAGCTCGCCGGCATGACCGGTACCGCCGAGACCGAGGCGGCGGAGTTCATGTCGACCTACAAGCTCGGCGTCGTGCAGATCCCGACGAACAGGCCGATGATCCGCAAGGACAACGCCGACCTCGTGTACAAGAACGAGACGGCGAAGTTCGAGCAGGTGGTCGAGGACATCGCCGTGCGCCACGAGAACGGGCAGCCGGTCCTCGTCGGCACCGTCAGCGTCGAGAAGAGCGAGTACCTCTCGCGGCTCCTGGCGAAGAAGGGCATCAAGCACGAGGTCCTGAACGCGAAGAACCACGCGCGTGAGGCCGAGATCGTCGCCCGCGCTGGGCGTCTGGGCGCGGTCACCGTCGCCACGAACATGGCCGGTCGAGGCACCGACATCATGCTCGGCGGAAACGCCGAGTTCCTCGCCGTGCAGGAGCTCAAGGGCAAGGGTCTGGACCCGGCTGAGACGCCTGAGGACTACGAGGCCGCGTGGGACGAGGCGTACGAATCGATGAAGGCCGTCGTCGCCGAGGAGAGCACGAAGGTCACGGAGGCCGGTGGCCTGTACGTGCTCGGCACCGAGCGTCACGAATCGCGCCGCATCGACAACCAGCTGCGCGGTCGCTCGGGACGCCAGGGCGACCCCGGCGAGAGCCGCTTCTACCTCAGCCTCACCGACGACCTCATGCGACTGTTCCAGTCAGGCGCTGCCGAGGCGATCCTCGCGCGGACGAACTTCCCTGACGACGTGCCGATCGAATCCGGCCTCGTCTCCCGCGCCATCCGCAGCGCGCAGTCGCAGGTCGAGTCGCGCAACGCCGAGGTGCGCAAGAACGTGCTGAAGTACGACGACGTCCTCAACCGTCAGCGCGAAGCGATCTACGCCGACCGTCGGCAGATCCTGCACGGCGACGACATCGCCGACCGCGTGCAGCACTTCATCGAAGATGCCGTCACCGGCGTCGTCACCGATCACACCGGCGAGGGGCACACCGAGAGCTGGGACTTCGACGCGCTGTGGACCGAGCTGAAGACCCTCTACCCGGTCAGCGTCACGATCGATGAGGTCGTCGCCGAGGGCCGCGGACGCAAGGGCGGCATCACCACGGACGGTCTCACCCGAGAGCTGCTCTCGGATGCGAAGATCGCATACGAGCAGCGCCAGGAGACGCTCGGTGAAGCGGCGACGCGCGAGCTGGAGCGCCGCGTCGTGCTGCAGGTGCTCGACCGCCGTTGGCGCGACCACCTCTACGAGATGGACTACCTCAAGGACGGCATCGGCCTGCGTGCCATGGCCCAGCGCGACCCGCTCATCGAGTACCAGCGCGAGGGATACGCGATGTTCCAGTCGATGATGGGCCAGATCAAGGAGGAGTCCGTCGGCTACCTCTACAACCTCGAAGTCGAAGTGCGACGTGCCGGAGACTCCGAGGCGACCGAGGTCGAGGCGAAGGGGCTCGCCACCGACGGCGGCGAGCAGAAGCTGGAGTACTCCGCCCCGAACGATGCCGGCGAGGTCGAGGTTCGCAACGATCGCGGCCAGGTGCAGCAGTCCGAGACCGATCGCGTCCGCAAGGCGGCGGAGACCGCCGCGGCGGCCGAACCCGCAGCGGCAGCTCCGAAGCAGAGCGCGCGGGGTGCGTTCGGTCAGCCCACGGATGCTCCGGCGCCGGCCCCTCAGAACCGCGAGCAGCGCAGAGCCGCAGGCAAGAAGAAGAAGTAGGCGCCCGCGCCGAGAAAGCCTGCCGGCGCGAGCCGGTAGGCTTTCTCAATGACCCACACGCGCCATTTCGACCAGTCGTCGAAGCTCAAGAACGTCCTCTACGAGATCCGAGGCAAGGTTCCGGCAGAGGCGGCGCGACTGGAGGCGGATGGTCACAACATCCTCAAGCTGAACACCGGCAATCCGGCGATCTTCGGCTTCGAGGCTCCGCACCAGATCGTGCACGACATGCTCGCCGCGCTCCCGACCGCGCACGGCTACAGCGACAGCAGAGGCATCATCTCCGCCCGCCGCGCCGTCGTCAGCCGCTACGAGCAGATCGAGGACTTCCCGCATTTCACGCCCGATGACGTGTATCTCGGCAACGGCGTCTCCGAACTCATCACCATGACGATGCAGGCGCTGCTCGACGAGGGCGACGAAGTGCTGATCCCCGCACCGGACTACCCGCTGTGGACGGCCATGACGAGCCTCGCCGATGGCACCCCGGTGCACTATCTCTGCGACGAGAACAACGGCTGGCAGCCCGATCTCGAGGACATCCGGTCCAAGGTCACCCCGCGCACCAAGGCGCTCGTCATCATCAACCCCAACAATCCGACCGGCGCCGTGTACTCACGCGAGATGCTCGAGGGTCTCGTGCAGATCGCGCGAGAGAACGAACTGCTGCTGCTCTCCGACGAGATCTACGACCGCATCCTGTTCGATGACGCCGTGCACATTCCGACCGCGACGCTCGCGCCTGATCTGCTGTGCCTGACGTTCAATGGTCTCTCCAAGACCTACCGTGTGGCCGGCTTCCGGTCCGGATGGCTGGTCATCACCGGCCCCCAGCATCACGCGAAGGGCTTTCTCGAAGGCATCACGCTGCTCGCCTCGACCCGACTGTGCCCGAACGTGCCAGCGCAGCACGCCGTGCAGGCCGCGCTCGGCGGCGTCCAGTCGATCGACGCGCTCATCGGCCCCAGCGGGCGCCTGCACGAGCAGCGCGACATCGCCTGGCAGGGGCTCGAATCGATCCCGGGGGTGTCCTGCGTCAAACCACAGGGCGCCCTGTACGCCTTCCCGCGGCTCGACCCGGAGGTGCACGAGATCCACGACGACGAGAAGTTCGTCTACGATCTGCTGATCGCCGAGCGCATCCTGCTGGTGCAGGGAACCGGATTCAACTGGCCCACTCCGGATCACTTCCGCGTGGTGACCCTGCCGGAACCGCGGGTACTCGGCGAAGCAATCGAGAGACTCGGGAACTTCCTCGCCGACTACCGGCAGTGACGCGGGTGCGAACCGGCTCGGGCGCCAGGCGCTCAGCCAGGTTCCGCACAGCCGAGACGAGGGCCGAGCGCGGCGTCACGTCCGCCATCGGCCGGGCGTGCAGCAGTGCAGCGTCTGCGGCACGCTGATCGAATGGCAGGAAGACGACGTCGGTGACGCCCGCGAAGCGCTCCAGGGCGCGTCGGATCTGTCCGCGCGCGTCGATCCCCAGCGGCCCCGTCCGCACCTGATTGGCGACCACGACGATCCGCACGGTCGGCCCGACCAGTGCGCGCAGTTCGGCGTGGTCGCGCAGGAAGCGTGAGATCGACAGCGGATCGGCCGCGGTGACGGCCACGATGACGTCAGCATCGCGCAGTACCGTCGTGGTCGCGGCGTGCCGGCGCGGCCCGGTGAGGTCGTCGGAGACCTCTTCGTAGGAGTCGAAGGCGGCCGAGACGTCGATCACGGTCTCCTCCGCCCACTCGCGGCACACGCTGAGCGCCGCGCTCAGGCGCCCGGCGGTGAGTTCCGGCCAGCGGGTCGGCCGGTTGAGTCCGGCAAGCACGTCGATGGTGCCTGCGCTGGTCTCCAGCGGCGTGGCGATGCGGCTGAGCTCTGCACCGTCGAGTCCGCCCAGCTCTGCACGACGGCAGGCCGCGGCGATTCCCGGCGCGTCGTCGTCGAGGCCGAGCAGCAGCGCCATCGACGGCGCCACGGTGTCGGCGTCGATCAGGGCGCACCGACGTCCGCTGCGCGACAGCTCCAACGCGAGTTGGATCGCAACCGTCGAGCGGCCGGGAGCACCATGCGGCCCCCAGACGGCCACGATGCGCCGGTGCTGCGGCACCGCGGGCGGAGCGGTGCGCGGTGCCTCGTCAGACAGGGCGTCGGCGATCTGCCAGATGTCGGCATCCTCACTGAGCGCCTCGGGCAGGCCGTAGCGGCTGAGCAGCCGGGACTCGCCAGCACCCAGGGTCACGATCCGCACCCCGGCCCGGTCGCAGGCCGCCACGAGATCGGCGCTCAGTGCCGCCCTCGTCGCTGGAAGGATGATCGCATCGGCATCGTCGAGCTGCGCCGCCGAGACCGTGCCGGGCTCGGTCACCGCGACGATGCGGATGCCGGTGCGCTCCAGTTCCGCGGCGAAGTCCGTCCCGCGGGGCTCGGACAGAGCAATCAGCGCCGATGTCATGCGCCGCCCCCGAGGGGGACGATCGACAGCGCGGCGCCGCTGGTGATCGCCGCGAGAACGTCGGCCACGTCGGCCCGGTCGATGACCAGTTCGACCGCCGCGCTGCGCTGGGCGAGCATTCCGTCCGACTCGGGGATCGACGCCACCACGACGTCGGCGGAGAGGATGCGGGGCGCATCGAATTCTCCGTCGTCCTCGAGAGGCGGCGAGTACCAGAGCTCCACCGGCGTGCCGACGGCGACGTTCTCGGGGATGCCCACGCTGCTCTCCACGACGATGTTCGTGGTGCGGCTGCTCTGCGAATCAGCCGCAGCGACGGCGGGAAGCAGCTCGCCGCCCTCGAGGGTGCGGGCGGCGATCATTCCCGAATGCAGATCCTGCGGGGCGAGATACCCGTCGACGACGGAGCCGAGGCTCACCTCGACGACGCGAAAGTCGTCGGATGCCAGTGCTTCGCCCTGGGCGATCGTGCGATTGGCCTGGAGCACCGGTGTGGTCTCGCGCGCGGACGACACGATGAGCCAGACGCCGACGATCGAGAGGATCACCAGAGCGACGCCGATGAGGAAGCGGATATCGCCCCAGAACGCTCGCCTGGCACGCGGTTGGGTCGTCATGCAAGCAATCGTCACAGAATCGCCGAATGCGAGTCGAAAGTTATCCACAGGGCGGAGAGGGAGCCGGGTCGCGGGCGCCGGGCGGGCCAGAATGGAGTCATGGCTGATTCGCCCGCATCTGCTCCTCGATTCCTCGCGCCCGCGCAGGTCGCTGAGCTGCTCAGCATCGAGGTCGACGAGGTCATCGCTCTAGTAACGGCCGGCCGGCTGCGCGGTGCCCAGTTGGGGTCGCCCGCACGCTGGCGGGTGGAAGAGGCGAGCATCGGCGACTACCTCGATGAGCAGACCGAGGAAGCACGGCGGATGGCGCTGTGGCGCCAGGCCGATGCGGCGAGTTTTCCCGAGGTGTGGGGCCCGAAGCAGCCCTAGAGGACGCCGCTCGCGGTGCGCACCCAGACCAGCGCCGAGAACGGAACGATGCGGAACGACCGAACGGCACCGGCCAGACGCGCCTGACCGGCGTCGTGGATCGCCAGATCGAAGTGATCGTCGCCTGCTCGGTCGATCGTGCCATGCAGGCGTTCGCCGTCGCCGAGTCCGACGCGCAGCGCCAGGCGCCGGCGGGCGAAGTCGCGCAGCAGGAATCCCAGCGTCATCCGGCCCCGCAGGCCGTCCGCAGGCGCCTCGACGTCCTCCAGGGTGTCGAGGATCGCGCCGTGGTGGGTATCGAGGCCGGTCAGTGCGGAGATCGGCACGATCAGCGCACTCGGCGGTTCGGCCGTCTGCACGGCTATCCAGTCGGCGCCGACAGCGCGCAGGCGGCCGGACTGCCGCTCGCCGTCCGCGAGTCGCACCGTGATCGGCGCGTCGTCGCGCTGCATCAGTCGCAGGCGCGCCAGCAGCGTGAGCTTCGAGATGCGCAGCCGTTCGGATTCAGCATCCAGCGCGGCGCGCTCGGCCTCCCACTCGGCGGCGAGCTGACCCTCGAGGTCTTCGAACAGACGATCCCAATGCACAGCACAGAGCGTACGTGAGGCCGGCGGCGGCGCGTACGAGTTATCCACATCTTCCGGGTTCAGGCCCGCGAGCGACCCCGCGCACATGGTCTACTGGCTCCCATCGCAGACCCGAGAGTGATGATGATGACGCTTCAAGAGTATTTCGCCCCGCAGCCGACACCTGCGTCGGATCTTCCCGATCCCACACCGCTGCTGCGAAGTCTCACACAGGGTGTTCTCGAGGTGTTCGCCGGAGTCCGCGAACTCGACCAGCTCGCCCGTTGGTTCAGTGAAGAGGCCTTCCGCAAGCTCGGGGCTCGCGCCGGGCTGTCCGCCCGCGCTCGCAGCGCACGGGGGACACCGCCGGTGCGCCCCGTGTTCGAGGTGCTCTCGATGCGGGAGTCGACGCCCGCCGACGGCGTCGTCGAAGCCGTGGTCGTCGTCGCGGGCCCCGGCCGCACCCGAGCCGTGGCGATCCGGCTGGAGGGACTCGACCGCCGGTGGCGGGCGACGTCGTTCGCCGTGCTCTGAACGTCGCTCGCGCTGACTAGTCTGGAAGGGTGTCAACCCTCAGTGATCTCGTCCACGCCCAGGGCTGCCTGAACGACGAAGACGTCGAATGGCTCCACCGTCTCGCCGGCGACGGCCAGCTTCTGGCAGACCTCGCCTCAGCCGACATCGTGCTCTGGGTGGCGACGGGCGATGGCTCGTTCATCGCCGTCGCGCACACCCGCCCGAGCGGCGCGGCGACCCTTTTCTATCGCGACATCGTGAGCGAACGCGTGCGGCCGCAGTGGCGCACGCAGGTGCAGGGGGCATTCGAATCCGGCGAGATCGTGGACTCGTCATCTCCAGACTGGTTCGAGGAGACCCCGACCCGGGTGCGCGCGGTGCCGATCGTTCGTGCCCGCAGCACCGACGGCCAGACGCCCGTCATCGGCGTCGTCACTCGGCACACGAACCTCGGCGAGGCGAGGATCCCGTCGCGACAGCAGATCACGTTCGACGAGTGCGCGAACGACCTGTTCCGGATGATCTCTTCGGGTGAGTTCCCCGACCTCGCCGCGCCCACCTCGCCGCGCCGCGGCGCACCGCGCGCCTCGGACGGCCTGATCCGCATCGATGTCGACGGGATCAGCACGTTCGCGAGCCCGAACGCGCTGTCGGCGTTCAACAGGATGGGGTTCGAGGATGAGCTCGAGGGAGAGTCGCTCGCCGAGGTGACCACGCGCATCCTCCCCGCCACCCGCCAGGTCGATGAGTCGCTGCCCGTCGTGGTCACGGGTCGTGCACCGTGGCGCACCGACATCGAAGCGCGCGGCGTTACCGTCTCGCTGCGCGCCATACCGCTCAAGGATCACGGCACCCGCATCGGGGCGATCATCCTCTGCCGCGATGTCAGCGAGCTGCGCCACCAGGAGCAGGAGCTCATCACCAAGGATGCGACGATCCGCGAGATCCACCACCGGGTCAAGAACAACCTGCAGACGGTGGCGTCGCTGCTGCGGATCCAGGCACGGCGCACGCACTCCGACGAAGCGCGCGACGCCCTGACGCAGGCGATGCGACGGGTCGATGCGATCGCGGTCGTTCACGACACCCTGGCGCAGGGCCTGACCCAGAAGGTCGACTTCGACGAGGTCTTCCACCGCGTGCTCAAGCTCGTCGCCGAGGTCGCCGCCGCACCCAACACTCGTGCGCGCACGCAGTTGAGCGGGCATTTCGGTGTGCTCCCCAGCGAGTACGCGACGCCGCTGGCTCTCGCTCTGACCGAGGTCGTCACCAACGCCGTCGAGCACGGGCTGGCCGGCAAGGAGGGGACCGTGACGATCGACGCCGCGCGCACCGACGACAACCTGCACGTCTCGGTGCGCGACTCCGGCCACGGATTGCCCGAGGGTCGGGTCGGTCAGGGGCTGGGCACGCAGATCATCCGCACGCTCATCCAGGGAGAGCTGGGCGGCAGCATCGAGTGGCGCAGCGATGGTGCGGGCACGGAAGTCGCGATCGACATCCCGATGCGCTGGCTCACCCGGTGACCGGGCGAGCCCGACGGATCAGGAGGCGCGGCGCGCGCGTGCAGCGCGACGCTTGAGAGCGCGACGCTCGTCCTCGGAGAGACCGCCCCAGACGCCCGAGTCCTGATTGGTCTCGAGGGCGTACTGCAGGCAGACCTCGGTCACCGTGCAGGTGGCGCAGACGGACTTCGCCTTATCGATCTGGTCGACGGCAGGACCGGTGTTTCCGACGGGGAAGAACAGCTCGGGGTCGACTGTCAGGCAGGCGGCTTTGTCGCGCCAATCCATGGGGGCTCCTCGGTGTGGATGATCGTGAGCGTTCGCGATGCGAAGTCTCGTTTACGAGCGACGATTTTCGGGAGATCGGCGCTCATCAGTAGTGCGAGCGATGCTCGCCCCACGCCGCTGTGGGAGCACATGACTGTTAACATTGTGTTACAGCCAAGGTGTGAAATCAAGGGTTTTCTGCCTCCGGATTCGATTCACAGGAGACACCATGCGTTCACCTGCCCTCGTCAGGACCGCCGCGACAGTGCTCGCGATAGAAGGCGCAGCACTGCTGGGCTTCGCCATCATCGAGCTGTTCGGCCTCGGTGCGGGAGAGGCAGCATCCCTGCCAACAGCGATCGCGTTGATCGTCCTCACCCTGATCGGAGCCGCAGCTCTCATCGCCTTCGCGGCCGGAACGATGCGCGATCGCACCTGGGCGCGATCGGGCGGTGTGGTGCTGCAGGTGCTCGCCATCGCCATCGCGCTCGCGTCGCTCACCGTCCCACCGGTGCCGTGGCCCTTCGTCTTAGGCGTCGGTGTGCCGGGTGTGCTGGGGTTCGTCCTGCTGATCGCCGCGTCGCGTCAGGAGCGCGCGCCCGAGACCGAGACCGAGCCCGACAGCGAGAGCTGATCAGCCGTCGAGGCCGAGCGTCTTGCGCAGCCGTGCGACGTGGCCGGTGGCCTTGACGTTGTACTGAGCGAGCGTGATGACGCCCTGCTCGTCGAGGACGAACGTCGAACGGATGACGCCCTCGATCACCTTGCCGTAGTTCATCTTCTCGCCCCACACGCCGTAGGCGGTGTGCACGGCGTGATCGGGGTCGCTCAGCAGTGTGAAGGTGAGGCCGTCGCGGTCGCGGAACTCGGCGAGCTTCGCCGGTTCGTCCCGGGAAACGCCGATGACGCGGTAACCGGCGCCCTGCAGCGACGCGATGCTGTCGCGGAAGTCGCAGGCCTGCGTGGTGCATCCCGGCGTCATAGCGGCGGGGTAGAAGTACAGGATCGTCTTCTGACCGCGCGGGTCGGACAGGCTGACGGTGTTGCCGTCCTGATCCAACAGGGAGAAGTCGGGGGCGGGGGTTCCGGGTTCCAGGCGCAGATTCGTCACGCGCCCAGCCTACTTGCCGTCTCTGCCGTCCGCCTTGTCCGCGAACGTCTGCAGCAGGCGCTGCAGGGAGTCCAAGCGCGCGAGCTCCGCAGGGTTCAGCTCGTCGCGCTCCGCGGCCTCTATCAGGGCGCAGTCCGGAGCATCGGCCAGGTGCGTGCAACCTCGCGGGCACGCCGCTGCGATCGCGGCGAGCTCGGTGAACGCGGCGAGGATGTTCGCGGGGTCGACGTGCCCGAGCCCGAACGAGCGCACCCCGGGGGTGTCGATCACCCACCCGGTGCCCTCGGCGTTCTCGTATCGCAGAGAGACGGTCGACGATGAGGTGTGGCGGCCTCTGCCGGTCACCTGGTTCACATGGCCGGTCGCGCGGTCGGCCGTGGGCACCAGGGCGTTGACGAGGGTGGACTTGCCGACTCCGGAGTGACCCACGAACACCGTGGAGTGCCCGACGAGTTCAGCGCCGATGGCATCGACCGGCATCTCGTCGCGCGCACTGGTGAACACCCGCAGGTCGAGCCCCTCGAAATGAGCCAGGAACGGCGCGGGGTCGGCGATGTCGGTCTTCGTGACGACGAGAAGGGGGCGGATACCGGCATCCAGGGCCGCCACCAGATAACGGTCCACCAGCCGGGGGCGGGGCTCGGGATCGGCAGCGGCGACGACGATGAGCATCTGGTCGGCGTTCGCGACGATGACCCGCTCGACCTGATCGGTGTCGTCGGCGCTGCGGCGCAGGAGCGAGGTGCGCTCGACGATGCCGACGATGCGGGCCAGAGTCCCCTCCGTGCCGGACGTGTCGCCGACGACGCGTCCCAGGTCGCCGGTCACGATCGGCGTGCGGCGCAGTTCGCGAGCGCGGGTCGTCGTGATGATCCGTTCGTCGTCTGCGCCCTCGTCGACCATGACGGTGTAGCGGCCCCGGTCGACGCCGAGCACGCGGCCGATCTCGGCATCATCGTGCGCGGGTCGGCGCTTGGTGCGGGGGCGGTTCGCCTTGGGGTTCGGACGGGCACGGATGCTGCTCTCGTCGAAGTCCTCGAAGTCGTCGTCGAGGTCATCGTCCGGGTCGAGCCAGCTCACGCGGTCGCGCCTCCCGGGGCGGTGCCCGCCAGCATCCGCTCCCACAGCGCGGCGAACTCGGGCAGCGTCTTGGCCGTGGTCCCGATGTCGTCGATGACGACGCCGGGAACACCGAGTCCGATCAGAGCGCCGGTGGTCGCGATGCGGTGGTCGTGGTGCGCAGACCAGTCGCCGCCGCTCAGCGGCCGAGGGATCACGCGCAGCCCGTCGGGGAGTTCTTCGACCTCGCCGCCGAGCGCCGCGAGGTTGCCGATGAGCGCCGCGATGCGGTCGGTCTCGTGCATGCGGATGTGGCCGATGCCGCGGATCGTCGTCGGGGCGTCGGCGAAGGCCGCCAGCCCCACGATGGTCGGTGTCAGCTCGCTGGCGGCGGACAGATCCAGGTCGAGCCCGCGGATGCCGTCGCCCGCGCGCACGGTCATCGTGCCGCTGTGCCGACCGACGTGAGCGCCCATCGCTTGGAGGATGTCGGGGAGCAGCGCCCCGGGCTGCGTCGAGTGCAGCGGCCATCCGGTCACGGACACCTCGCCGCCGGTGATCATCGCCGCGGCCAGGAACGGCGCGGCGTTGGACAGGTCCGGCTCGATCGCGATCTCCTTCGCGCGCGGGACGCCGCCCTCCACGAGCCATTCGCCCGTCGCCGGCCGTTCGATGCGGATGCCGCGACGGCTCAGCGCCTCGATCGTCATATCGATGTGCGGCAGGCTCGGCAGGTGCTCACCGGTGTGCACGAGGTGCAGCCCGACATCGAAGCGCGGAGCCGCCAGCAGGAGTCCCGAAACGAACTGACTGGATGCCGAGGCGTCGATCTCGACCCGTCCGCCGCGGATGCGGCCGTGGCCGCGGATCGTGAACGGCAGCGACCAGGTGCCTTCGTCGTCGATATCGACGCCGAGATCGCGCAGCGCAGTGATCATCGCGCCCATCGGGCGGTGCAGCGCGCTCGGATCGGCGGTCAGATGCACGTCTTCGGCGGCGAGTCCGGCGAGAGGGGTGATGAAGCGCATGACGGTGCCCGCCTGGCCGCAGTCGATCGTGGCGTCGCCGTGCAGCGGAGCAGGCGTCACGATGAGATCGGGCCCGAACTCGCCTTCGCCGGCCTCCTCGATCCCGATACCCAGTGCGCGCAGGGCATCGACCATGCGGCGGGAGTCGTCGGAGTGCAGCGGCGAGACCAGTCGGCCCGGCCCGTCAGCGATCGCGGCGATCATGAGTTCGCGGTTGGTCAGCGACTTCGAGCCGGGGATGGTCACGGTCGAATGGACGGCGCCGGAGGCTGCGGGTGCGGCGTACGCGCCCGCAGCGGGGGAGGGGGAATAGGTCGTGTCGCTCATCGGTTTCAACCATAGTGAATGGCGCTGAGAACGCTCAGTGGCCACGACGACACCGAGATGACGCTGAGGGAGGAGTGCAGATGGTCGCGACGCTGGAACATCGGCTCGATGACCTCGTCGGCCTAGACTGGCCGGTGATGGATGACACGACCCCCGCAGACGCGGCAGGCGCTGCACAGCGCGAGTTCGAAGAGCAGGCGATCCCGTTCATGGATCAGCTCTATGCCGCGGCCATGCGCATGACGCGCAATCCGGCCGATGCCGCCGACCTCGTGCAGGAGACTTTCGTCAAGGCGTTCGCCTCGTGGTCATCGTTCACGCAGGGCACCAACCTGAAGGCCTGGCTGTACCGCATCCTGACGAACACGTACATCAACATCTATCGCAAGAAGCAGCGCGAACCGTTCCAGGGAACGCTCGACGAGCTCGAGGACTGGCAGATGGGCGGTGCGGAGTCGACCACGGCGACGCACGGCCGCTCGGCGGAGGCCGAGGCGATCGATCGCATGCCGGCATCCGCCGTCAAGGATGCGCTGCAGGAGGTTCCTGAGGACTTCCGACTGGCGGTGTACCTGGCCGACGTCGAGGGATTCGCCTACCAGGAGATCGCCGACATCATGAAGACCCCCATCGGCACCGTGATGAGCCGTCTGCACCGTGGCAGACGGATGCTGCGGGAGCTGCTGGCAGATTATGCCGCGGAGCGAGGAATCGCCGCGGCCGGTACAAGGAGCAAGAAATGACCGATTGCGGCTGCGACAAAGCCCGACAGGATCTCGAGGAGTACCTCCGCAACGAGGTGTGCAAGACCGAACACTCGCAGATCCGTGAGCACATCGAGAACTGCCCGTCCTGCCAGGGCGAGGCGCTCGTGGCGAGCACACTGACCGAGGTCGTGGCGCGCGCGTGCAAGGAGACGGCTCCCGAGGAGCTGCGCGACCAGGTGATCACCCGCCTCCGCGCAGCGCAGATCGCAGCGCACTGATCGGCATCGGCGTCGGCACCCTCCCATAAACTGGACCGATGACCGACGCCACGCGCATCCCTGTCGACCCCGAATCCGAGCAGCGACTCGCCGGCCAGGATCTGACCTACCGGCTCATCGATCCCGCATCGGATGCCGACGCCGAGGCATTCCTGCGCGCGGACGCTCGCGGATTTCTGGGTGAGGAGCCGTCCGCCGACCTCGTCGCGGCTGATCGCGCGGGGATCGCCGAGCGGCGCAACATCGGAGTCTTCGAGGCGGGGACGCCCGTCGGCACCTGGCCCGTCGCGACCGTGAATTCCTGGGTCGCCCCGCTGACGGTTCCCGGTGGCGAGATCGGCATGTGGGCGATCAGCGCCGTGACGGTATCCGGCACGCACCGCAGACGCGGTATCGCACGCGCCCTGCTCGAGGGCGAACTGCGTGCCGCAGCATCCGCCGGTGTTCCGATCGCCGGGCTCACAGCGTCTGAGGCCACGATCTACGGCCGTTACGGCTTCGCCCCCGCCGTCCCCGTCGCCCGGATGACTGTCGACACGCGACGGGCAGGGTGGGCGGCGCCCGCGCCGATCGGCCGCGTGGAGTACGTCGAGAAGGAAGCGCTGAAGACCACGCTCGCCGCGGTGCACGAGGTCGCGCGGACCCAGCGGTCCGGGCAGATCGCCGGGTGGGACAGGCGGTGGGGGCGCATGGCCGCCGTCGAACCGGGCAATTCTTCCGCCGCGAAGGTACGCGGCGTTCGTTACACCGACGAGCACGGGCACACCCGCGGCGTGATGGTGTACACGCTCGAAGACGTTCCTGGCGACTTTCGCTTCGCGATGTCGATCTCGCTCCTGGCAGCGGTCACCTCCGATGCGCTGACCGCGCTCTGGGGCTTCGCGCTGCAGCACGACCTCGTCGACCGGGTCATCGCAGACCTGCGACCCGTCGACGACCCGCTGCCGTGGCTGGTGAACGACCCCCGCGGCGTCGAGGTGGTCGTGCACGACCACGGCTGGCTGCGCATCCTCGATCTCCCTGCCGCATTGTCGGCGCGCACATACCGCGCACCGCTGGACCTCGTGCTGCGCGTGGACGACCCTCTGGGATTCGCCGCAGGCTCGTGGCGACTGACGATCAGCGGCGGTGCGGCCAAGACCGTGCCGGCGGAATCGGGGGCGGCAGACGTGATTCTCGACGTCGGCGCACTCTCAGCGCTGTATGTCGGTGGTGTCAGCGCCGTCCAGCTGCGCGCGGCCGGGCGTCTGGAAGCCACGGCCGAGGTCGCGGCATCCATCGACGATGCCTTCCGCCCGGCCCAGGCGCCCGTCCTCGGCATCTGGTACTGAGCAGCACCGAGGACAGGCGCCGCGAGGTCAGTTCAGCGTCAGTGCGCGCTTGAGCAGGTCGGCCTGCTCGCTCGCGTGCACCTTCGACGAGCCGGTCGCCGGCGATGCCGACGCCGCACGGGAGACGAGGGTGAAGCCCCGCTCACGGACCTTGTCGAACTCCAGCGCCAGGAACGGCCAGGCGCCCTGGTTCTCGGGCTCGTCCTGCACCCACACCAACTCGGCGTTCGGGTACGAGTCGGTGATCTTCTTCAGCGCTTCCAGCGGCGTCGGATAGAGCTGCTCCAGACGCACCAGGGCGATCTCGGGGTTCGGGTTCTTGTCGAGCTCGCTGCGCAGATCCCAGTGGACCTTGCCGGCGTGCAGGAGAACGCGCTTGACGGCATCCCGTGACAGCTCGCGGGTGTCATCCAGGATGGGCTCGAAGCGGCCCTGGGTGAAGTCTTCGACGCTGCTGGTCGCGCCGCGCAGACGCAGCATCGCCTTCGGAGTGAACACGATGAGCGGCTTGCGGGGACGGGCGTATGCCTGACGGCGCAGCAGGTGGAAGTACGACGCCGGCGTCGACGGACGCGCGACGATCATGTTGTCCTGTGCGCACAGCTGCAGGAAGCGCTCGATGCGCGCCGAGGAGTGATCCGGCCCCTGGCCCTCATAACCGTGGGGGAGCAGCAGCGTGACGCCGGAATGCTGACCCCACTTCTGCTCGGCGGAGGAGACGTACTCGTCGATGACGGCCTGCGAGGTGTTGGCGAAGTCGCCGAACTGGGCCTCCCAGAGCACGAGCGCCTCCGGCGCCTCGACCGAGTAGCCGTACTCGTAGCCCATCGCCGCGTACTCGCTCAGCAGCGAGTCGTAAACGAAGAAGCGGCCCTGGTTCTCGGACAGATTCGACAGCGGCAGCCATTCCTGACCGTTCGCGCGGTCATGCATCACGGCATGACGCTGCACGAAGGTACCGCGACGCGAGTCCTGCCCGGCCAGGCGCACCGTGGTGCCCTCGGCCAGCAGCGAGCCGAAGGCGAGCAGTTCGCCGAAGCCCCAGTCGATCCCACCGGAACGGGTCATCTCGACGCGCTTGTCCAGCAGCTGCTGGATCTTCGGGTGGACGGTGAAGCCCTCCGGCTTGTTGGCGAACGCCTCGCCGATCAGGGAGACGACCTCGGGCGAGATGCCGGTGACCTCCGGCTCGCCGACGACCTCGTCCACCTGGGCGAGTTCCGGGGCGATCGGCGTCGCACCGGTCTCGGCCGCGTGCGTCTCGGCGAAGGCGACCTCGAGGCGGCCCTGGAAGTCGTCCTTGGCCTGCTCGTATTCCTCTTCGGTGATGTCGCCGCGGCCGACGAGCGCTTCGGTGTACAGCTTTCGCACCGAGCGCTTGGCCTGGATGAGATCGGTCATCTGCGGCTGCGTCATCGACGGGTCATCGCCCTCGTTGTGTCCGCGACGGCGGTAGCACACGAGGTCGATGACGACGTCCTGGTGGAAGCGCTCGCGGTACTCGAAGGCGAGCTGGGCGACATGGATGACGGACTCGGGGTCGTCGCCGTTCACGTGGAAGATCGGTGCCTGGATGGTCTTGGCGACATCCGTGGCGTACACCGAGGTGCGCGCATCCGTCGGGGTCGTGGTGAAGCCGACCTGGTTGTTGACGACGACGTGGATCGTGCCGCCGGTGCGGTAGCCGCGCAGCTGCGACATCTGCATGGTCTCGACGACGACGCCCTGCCCGGCGAAGGCCGCATCGCCGTGGACGAGGATCGGCAGCCACGAGAAGGTGCCGATGGGCTTGCGGTCCTGCTTGGCGCGGACGATGCCCTCGAGCACACCATCGACGGTCTCGAGATGCGAGGGGTTCGCGGCGAGGTACACCGGCAGCTCGGAGCGGTCATCGGCGATAAAGGTGCCCTCGGTGCCGAGGTGGTACTTCACATCGCCCGATCCGCGCTGGTTGCCCGGCATCTGCGTGCCTTCGAACTCGCGGAACACCTGGCCGTAGGTCTTGCCGGCAATGTTGGTGAGCACGTTCAGACGGCCGCGGTGGGCCATGCCGATCGCGGCCCCCTCGAGCCCGGCGGTGGCAGCACCCTGGAGGATCTCGTCGAGCAACGGGATCAGCGACTCGCCGCCCTCGAGGGAGAAGCGCTTCTGGCCGACGAACTTCGTCTGCAGGAAGGTCTCGAAGGCCTCGGCCTCGTTGAGCTTGCGCAGGACGCGGAGCTGCTCGTCGTGCCCGGGCTTCTGGTACTTGATCTCGAGCTTCTCCTGGAACCAGCGGCGCTGCTCGGGGTCCTGGATGTGCATGTACTCGATGCCGAGCGTGCGGCAGTACGAGTCGCGCAGCACGCCGAGGATGTCGCGCAGCTTCATGACGCGCTTGCCGCCGAAGCCGCCGGTCACGAACTCGCGGTCGAGGTCCCAGAAGGTCAGCCCGTGACTCTCGATCTCGAGGTCGGGGTGCGAGCGCTGCACATACTCCAGCGGGTCGATGTCGGCCATGAGGTGGCCGCGCACACGGTAGGAGTTGATGAGCTCCTGCACCCGGGACTGCTTGTCGACGCGCTCGGCGAGGTCCACCGCGATATCGGCATTCCAGCGGATCGGCGCGTACGGGATGCGCAGGGCGGCGAAGATCTCGTCGTAGAAGGAGCGCTCGCCGATCAGCAGCTCGTGCACCTTCTTGAGGAACTCGCCGGAGCCGGCGCCCTGGATGACGCGGTGATCGTAGGTGCTCGTCAGCGTGATGGTCTTGCCGATGCCGAGTTCGGCGAGCGTCTTCGGGCTGGCGCCCTGGAACTCGGCCGGGTACTCGAGGGCGCCGGCGCCGATGATGGCGCCCTGGCCCTTCATCAGGCGCGGCACCGAGTGCACGGTGCCGATGCCGCCGGGGTTCGTCAGTGACACCGTGGTCCCGGCGAAGTCAGCGGCGGTGAGCTTGTTGGCGCGGGCGCGGGAGACAAGGTCTTCGTACGCGGCCAGGTACTCGGTGAACGTCAGCGTGTCGGCGTGCTTGATGCTCGGCACCATGAGTGCGCGCGTGCCATCGGGCTTGGGCAGGTCGATCGCGATGCCGAAGCCGACGTGCGCGGGGGCGACGACGGAGGGCTTGCCGTCGATCTCGGCGTAGAAGACGTTCTGGCTCGGGAACTCCTTGAGCGTCTGGATCAGCGCCCAGCCGATCAGATGCGTGAAGCTCACCTTGCCGCCGCGCGAGCGCGACATGTGGTTGTTGATCACGATGCGGTTGTCGATGAGCAGCTTCGCCGGAATGGTGCGCACGCTGGTCGCGGTAGGGACCGTGAGCGACTGATCCATGTTCGCCGCGAGGGTCTTCGTCATGCCGCGAAGCGGGGTGATCTTGTCCTCATCGGCGGCATCCGTCTCGGCGGGCTTCGCCTTGGGCTCGGGTTTGGGGGCCTGAGCGGGGATCGGCGCCTGCTTGGCGGGCTTGGCCGTCGTCTTGGCGACCGGCTGCGATCCGATCACCGGGACGGGAGCCGTGACGGGGTGCTGGTCGCCTGTGTTCGCCGCGGGGGCGGGAGCAGAGACGGGGTCCGGCGTGTAGTTCTCGAGGATCGGCCACCACTCCTTGTCGACGGAGTTGCGATCGGCCTTGAACTGTTCGTACAGTTCATCGACGAGCCAGGAATTGGCTCCGAAATCCCCGTCGTCCGAACCTCCGACGCCGGTCACCTGGTTCGCCACGCGTTATCGCCCTCTTTCATCGCTGAAGCTGTGTACGCACGCGAGTTCGGGAGGCCCCGGGTCCGCGCATCCTGACATCTAGCCTAACGCGTTCCATCACACCGGAAGGCGCGATGACGCGCCCGGACGGCGGTCCGAAAAGATACCGTGGACACATGAAGTTCCTCAGCGAGCAGCCCGACGTCGATCTCACGTACTCCGACGTGTTCCTGGTGCCGCGGCGTTCGGGCATCACCAGCCGACTCGAAGTCGATCTCGCGCCGAAAGACGGCACGCCCGCGACCGTTCCGCTGGTCGCCTCGAACATGAACTCGGTCACCGGCCCACGGCTCGCCGCCGTCCTCGCACGGCGCGGAGGTCTCGGCATCCTGCCGCAGGACATGCCGCTGCAGGATCTGGATGCCGCGATCCGTGAGGTGAAGGCACAGCCGGTGTCGTGGGACACGCCGCTGGTGCTGTCGCCGGCGGCCACCGTCGCTGATGCGCTCCGGCTGATACCGGCTGTGAAGGGGCATGGCATCGTCGTGGCGGACGGCGCGGGGCGTCTCGACGCTTCCGGTCGCATCCCCGTGTCGAGTGTGCGCGGCATCCTGCCCGCCGCCCGGCTGGCGACCGCGCTTCCCGATGCGCAGCTCGGCGATCTCGTCCACGCCGGAAGCCCGGCGCTCGAGGCCGAGGACGCCGCTGATGCGCGCGCGGCGTTCGACGTCATCACCGAGACTGGGTCAGACCTGGTCACCGTCGTCGATCACGGGCACCTCGTGGGCACGCTCAGCGCCAGAAGCGCACTGCGCTCGACGTTGTATGCCCCCGCGCTGGACGCCGACGGCCGGCTCGCGGTCGGCGCAGCCGTGGGCATCAACGGCGACGTCGCCGCGAAGGCGCAGGCGCTGGCTGCCGCGGGCGTCGACGTGCTCGTCCTCGACACCGCACACGGGCACCAGGAGGGCATGCTCCGCGCGCTGGCGACCGTGTCGGCTCTCGACCTCGGCATCCCGCTCGTCGCCGGCAACATCGTCACCGCCGACGGCGTGCACGACCTGGTGGATGCCGGTGCCTCGATCCTCAAGGTCGGCGTCGGCCCCGGGGCGATGTGCACGACACGCATGATGACCGCCGTGGGGCGCCCGCAGTTCTCCGCGGTGCTCGAGGCCGCCGAAGCCGCTCGGTCTCTCGGCGCCCACGTCTGGGCCGACGGCGGCGTGCGGTACCCCCGCGACGTCGCGCTCGCGCTCGCGGCAGGGGCGGCATCCGTCATGATCGGCTCGTGGTTCGCCGGCACGATCGAGGCGCCCGGTCAGCTGCAGGCCGACGCCGACGGACGCATCTTCAAGGAGTCGTGGGGCATGGCCTCGACCAAGGCCGTCCAGGCGCGATTCGGGCGACTCGATGCCTACGACCGGGCGCGCAAGGAGCTGTTCGCCGAGGGCATTTCGTCGTCGAAGATCTATCTCGACCCGCTGCGCCCCGGCGTGGAGGACCTGCTCGACATGATCACCTCGGGCGTGCGCTCGTCGTTCACCTACGCCGGTGCGGCTTCGGTGCCGGAGTTCCATGACCGCGCGCTGGTCGGGCGCCAGTCCGCGGCCGGCTACGAAGAGGGCAAGGCCCTGCCCGTCAGCTGGTAGCGCGGAACTCACAGCAAATCCCGTGAAGCGGGGTCGGCCGGTTCGGTAGAATCGATGAACCATGGACGACCCTCCCAGTTGTAGTACCACGCCCCACTGCCCGCGCTGCCACCTCGAGGAGGTCAGCGTCTGATGGATTACGTCATGTTGGGCGTGGGGCTCCTTCTCACGGTGGGCACGGGCCTGTTCGTCGCCAGCGAGTTCGCACTCGTCAATCTCGACCGCGCTGAACTCGAAGCACGTCGGGAGCGCGGCGAATCGCGGCTCTCGCTGACGATCAGCGCTCTGAAGCACACCTCGACGCACCTGTCGTCTGCACAGCTGGGCATCACGCTCACCACGCTGCTGACCGGTTACACGATGGAACCGGCGCTGTCGAACCTGCTGAGCCCCGTGCTCACCGGGTGGGGCCTCGCCGAGGGCGCGGTCCGCCCGATCGCCACGGTCGTCGCCATGCTCGTCGCGACCGTGCTGTCGATGATCCTCGGCGAGCTGGTCCCGAAGAACTTCGCCCTCGCGCTTCCCCGCGCCACTGCCAAGCTCGTCATCCCGTTCCAGGTCGCATTCACCACGGTTTTCAGACCAGCCATCGTCGTGCTCAACGGCAGCGCCAACGGCATCCTGCGGTCGGTGGGCATCGAGCCCAAGGAAGAGCTCTCGGGTGCCCGCACCGCGGAGGAGCTCTCTTCGCTCGTGCGCCGCTCGGCCAGCGCCGGCGTGCTCGAGGCCGACACTGCGACGCTGCTGGACCGCACCCTGACGTTCTCGCGCCTCTCGGCCGATGACGTCATGACGCCGCGCCCGAGCATGCACGCCATCGCCGCCGGGGACTCGGCGGAGGATGTCATCCAGCTCGCCCGCAGCACGGGGCACAGCCGCTTCCCGGTCTACGACGACGACCTCGACGACATCACCGGTGTCGTGCACCTCAAGGCCGCCGTCTCCGTCCCGCGCGAGCGTCGCAACGAAGTCCCGGTCGGCGCTCTCGCGACCGAACCGCTGCGCGTACCCGAGACCGTGCACCTGGACGTGCTCATCTCCGAACTGCGCGCCCGAGGTTACCAACTTGCGATCGTCGTGGACGAGTACGGCGGCACCGCCGGCATCGTCACACTCGAGGACCTGGTCGAGGAGATCGTCGGCGAAGTCTCCGACGAGCACGATCGCAGCCGCGCCGGCATCGTGCGCGGCAGGGAATCGATCACCTTCCCGGGTGAGCTCCGCCCGGACGAGCTGCTGGGCCGCACCGGAGTCCGCGTGCCCGAAGGAGACGTGTACGACACCGTGGGCGGATACATCATGAGCGTGCTCGAACGCGTGCCGACCACCGGTGATGAGATCACCCTCGACTCCGGTGCGCTGCAGGTCGTGCGCATGGACGGTCGTCGCGTCGACCGCATCCGGTATACGCCGGTGCCGGTCGATGTAGCGAGCGAGGAGGTGGCACGATGAGCGACTGGATGGGAATCGTCTGGCTCGTAATCCTGCTGGTCGTGAACGCCTTCTTCGTCGGTGCGGAATTCGCCGTGATCTCCGCGCGCCGCTCGCAGATCGAGCCGCGCGCCGAGCAGGGCTCACGTGCGGCGAAGACCGCCCTGTATGCGATGGAGCACGCGACGCTCATGCTCGCCACCTCGCAGCTGGGCATCACGATCTGCTCGCTGCTGATCCTGAACGTCTCAGAACCTGCGATCCACCACCTGCTCGGCATCCCGATGCACGCGCTCGGCTGGGCCGCACCCGTCGTCGACGTCACCGGATTCATCATCGCTCTGCTGCTCGTCTCGTACCTGCACGTCGTGTTCGGCGAGATGGTTCCGAAGAACCTCGCGTTCTCGGTGCCCGATCGCGCCGTGCTCATCCTCGCGACGCCGCTGGTGTGGGTCTCGAAGGTGTTCCACCCGGTGATCTGGGTGCTCAACGCCGCCGCGAACGGCGTGCTGCGCCTGTTCCGCGTCGAGCCGAAGAACGAGGCGGCCTCGACCTTCACCATCGACGAGGTCGCGACGATCGTCGACCAGTCGCGCCGCGAGGGCGTTCTGATGGACACCTCGGGCGCGGTCGCCAAGGCCGTCGAGTTCACCGACAAGAAGGCGCGCGACGTCGCGGTGGCGCTCGGCGATCTGGTGACCCTGCCGGAGTCGACCACCCCGGACGACATCGAGCGTGCCGTCGCCCGCTACGGTTTCTCGCGCTACGTGATCGTGGATGCCGCGGGCGCCCCGCTCGGGTACGTGCACCTGAAGGACATCCTGCGGGCCTCGGAGGGTCAGGATGCCGCGGCCAGGACGATCGCGCCGATCCCCGCCAAGCGCATCCACCACATGGTGCCCGTGCAGGAGGACACCGACCTCGAGGACGCGCTCGCCATCATGCGGCGCGCCGGCCGGCACCTCGCCAGGGTGCGCGACGCTCGGGGCGAGACCACGGCCGTGCTGTTCCTCGAGGACATCCTCGAAGAGCTCGTCGGCGAGGTTCAGGATGCCACCCGGAGAGTGTACGGCCGCTAGCGCTCATGCGACGGCCGCCGCCGATGTCTCAGCGCCAGCGGGCGCGAAGATACTGCGGCGGCCAGGTCGTCTGCGCGCCCAGCTCGTGGGCCGCCCGCAACCCGAAGTGCGGGTCGCGCAGCCATTCCCGGCCCACGAAGACGGCATCGGCCGAGCCCGCCGCGAGCACCTCCTCGGCCTGGGCTGCACGCGTGATGAGGCCGACGGCGCTGACCGGAACGCGCCCGTTCTGCCGCACGACCCCTGCCAGCGGCACCTGGTACCCCGGATGCACGTCGATCTGCTGGTGCGCGACGAGACCGCCGCTGGAGACATCGATGAAGTCGGCGCCGTGCTCGATCGCCCAGGAGGCGACCTCGGCGGCCTCCTCGGCAGTGAAACCGCCCTCGGCGTGGTCGGTGGCGGAGATCCGCACGAACACCGGCACGGCAGGCCCGGCGACCTCACGCACGGCGTCTACCACGCGCAGCAGCAGGCGGGCACGGTTCTCCAGCGGGCCGCCGTAATCATCGGAGCGCAGGTTCGACAGCGGTGAGAGGAACTGGTGCAGCAGGTAACCGTGCGCGCCGTGCACCTCGAGAACGTCGAATCCGGCGTCCAGGGCGCGACGGGCTGCCGTGGCGAAGCCGTCGACGACGCGCTCGATGCCGTCAGCATCCAGAGCCGCAGGCGTGTCGAACCCCTCGAAGGCGATGCCGGACGGCGCCACCGTCTGCCAGCCGCCGTCCGATTCCGGCACCGAACCGCGCTCATCCGCCCACGGCCACCAGGTGGATGCCTTGCGCCCGGCGTGCGCGAGCTGGATGCCGGCGATGCCGCCGCGCTCGTGGATCGCGTGCACGATCGGTGCCCAGGCATCGCGCTGCTCGTCGTTCCAGATGCCGGTGTCCCGCGGGGAGATACGGCCCTCGGGTACGACGGAGGTGGCCTCGGCGACGACGAGACCAGCCCCGCCCGAGGCGAACTGGGCGAGGTGCGTGTGGTGCCACTCCTGCACGACGCCGTCGACGGCGCTGTACATGCACATCGGCGACACCCAGAGGCGGTTCGGGAAGGTGACGGAGCGGATGCTGAGCGAGGAGAAGAGAAGACTCACCCTTTGAACGTACTACCGCCGTGGGAAGGCGGGCGCGCTAGCGTTGGAACCATGGTCGACGTCCGCAACTGGTCCCGCGTGGACACCGCCGCGCGCCTGCGCGTGCCCACCGCGGCGGACGACAAGTACTCCCGCGGCGTCGTCGCCGTGCGCACCGGATCGGCCGCCTATCCCGGGGCCGCTGTGCTCGGCGTCGAGGCCGCCTGGCGTGCCGGAGCCGGGTTCGTCCGGTTCGTGGGGGAGGGGCGAGCGGCGGATGCCGTGATCGCCCGCCGCCCCGAGACCGTCGCCGGTCCAGACATCGGCAGCACGCGAGTGGATGCCTGGGTGATCGGCTCCGGGACCGCTGCCGCGAACCGCGGCTGGGACGAAGAACGTGCCCTGCACGCGATCCTCGCCGGCACGGTGCCCGTCATCGTCGACGCCGGCGCACTGGATCTGGTGCGCGCGGCGACGGCGCCGCTGATCGTTACACCGCACGCCGGCGAGTTCGCCCGGCTGCGCGACCAACTGGGGCTGGACACTGGCGGCGACCGGGCGGCGGATGTCGTCGAAACGGCTCGGGCGCTGGCATGCACCGTCCTTCTCAAGGGGGCGACGACGCTGGTCGCCTCGCCCGAGGGCACGGTGCTGTCTGTCGAGGAAGCTCCGGCCTGGCTCGCGACGGCGGGTGCGGGCGATGTTCTCGCCGGCATGCTGGGCGCCCTGATGGCGGCGACTCCCGGGGCACCACCGGCCGAGATCGCGGCATCCGCGGCCTGGCTGCACGGACGCGCGGCCGTGCTGGCATCCGGCGCCGGCGACGGACGCCCCGGGCAGCCCATCGTCGCGCTCGACGTCGCCGAGGCGATCCCCGCCGCCATCGGAGAACTGCTGTCGTGAAGGCGCGCGTCGTGGGCCTGTGGGTCGCATTCCTCGCCGCGCATATTCTCGTCGCCTGGCTGGGCTGGGTGTATCCGACGCAGCCGATGGGGGATGTCGTCCTCGTCTACCAGCCGTGGTCGGCGTCTGCACTCAGCGGCGGTGCGGTCGTCGGCATCACCGAAACGTGGGTCTATCCGCAGCCGGCGCTGCTGCCGATGCTGCTCACGCAGCTGATCGCCTGGCCGCTGAACGCACTGGTCGGCACGACGGGCGCCTATCTGATCGGATGGGCGGTACTCGTCACCGCCCTGGATGCTGTGGGTTTCGGCGTACTCGTCGGCAGGAGAGGATCGGTTGCCCGCCGCTCGGCCGGCTGGTTCTGGACGGTGGCGCTGGTGCTGCTGGGCCCCATTGCGATGTACCGCATCGATGCCGTGACCGTCCCGATGGCCGTGATCGGCGGATGCTGGCTGGTGCGGCGGCCCGCGGTCGCTGCCGCCGTGCTCACCGTCGCCGCATGGATCAAGATCTGGCCGGGCGCGCTCATCGTCGCTGCGATCGCCGCGACCCGTGCGCGGCTGCGGATCCTGTTCGCCTTCCTCGGGGTCAGTGCCGTGATCGTGGTGGTGCTGCTCCTTCTCGGGGCCGACCGGCACCTGTTCGGGTTCATCTCCGCGCAGACTGGCCGGGGGCTGCAGATCGAGTCGGTCGCGGCGACCCCGTTCCTGTGGATGGCGGCGGCGGGGGCGGCATCCATCGATTACAGCTTCGAGATCCTGACCTTCCAGATCGGCGCGCCCGGCGCTGACCTGGTCTCGGTGCTGCTGACCCCGCTGATGGCCGTCGCAGGCATCGCCGTCCTCGCCCTCGGCGCCGTCAAAGCGGCGCGCGGGGCGAGCTTCCCCCGGCTGCTGCCGCCGCTGGCGCTCGCCATCGTCGCCGTACTGATCGTGACGAACAAGGTCGGCTCACCGCAGTTCCAGACCTGGCTGATCGCTCCCGTGATCCTGTGGATCCTCTTCGACCGCACCCGTTCGGGCATCCCGGCCGCGATCGTGCTCGGGCTGAGCGCGCTCACCTGTCTCGTCTACCCGCTCACCTACGACGGGCTGCTGCGCGCCGAGCTCGTACCCGTTCTCCTGCTCACCGCCCGCAACCTGCTGGTGGTCGTTCTGCTCGTCATCGCCGTCCGCGCCCTCCTGCGCGTGCCGGCATCCCGCCCCTGAAGAGAAACTGAGGAAACATCCATGCTCATCGCCTTCTCCGTCGCCCCGAGCGGCTCCTCCGCCGAGAACCCCGCCGGATCCGTGCACGACGCGGTCGCCGCCGCCGTCAAGGTCGTCCGCGAATCGGGGCTCTCACACCGCACGACCAGCATGTTCACCGAGATCGAGGGCCCCGACTGGGACACCGTGATGGGGGTCGTGAAGCGCGCCGTCGATGCCGTCGCGCCGTTCGGGTCGCGGGTGTCGCTCGTGCTCAAGGCTGACATCCGCCCCGGCTACTCGGGCGAGCTCGACGCGAAGCTCGAGCGCCTGGAAGCGGCGATCGAGGAGTCAGACGCCGGGTGACGTCGGCTGTCGTCGTGCGGGGCGCGATCTGCGCACGACGGCTCCGAGGATCGCCTGAGCTGCCGCCAGTGCGGCGAGCAGCCACAGCGCCGGCACCCAGCTGCCAGCGGCGACCTGAACCGCCGCGAGCCCGATCGGACCGATGGCCGCCAGCGTCACGCCCACCATTTGGCTCATCGCGGAGAGGGCCGTGGCGTGGCTCTCCGAATCGGAGGTGGACAGCACGAGGCTGTAGGCGACGCCCACCGATGCTCCCTGGCCGATCCCCATCATCACCACGGCGACGATCGTGATGGCGCTCGGGGTGTCGGCGGCGTTCGAAGCCGTGGCGCCCGGGAGGATAGCCAGCAACGCCGCGCCGAGGGCGAAAGGGAGCGGGGCCATCAACGGCGCGACCCATCGCGCGCGGAGGCGCTGGACCATCCACGGCGCCAACAGCGAGGCGGGGATGGCGACGAGACTCGTCAGCGCCGCCGTGGTGCCGGCGGACGTGGGTGACTGACCTTTGATCTCCAGGATCGTCGGCAGCCAAGCGACCAGCGAGTAGAACAGCAGCGATGTGAGCGCGAGGTAGGCGGTGACGCCCCACGCCGACAGTTCGCGCATGACCTGGCCCAGCCGCACCGTATTCGGCTTCGGGGGCGTCTCAGCGGTTGGCGCTTCCCCGGCGAGCGGGACGGGCGAGGTGCGCTTCGCGAGGACGATCCAGCAGACCGCTGCGAGGAACGGGAGGATCGCCCATACCCCGAGCGCGGCGCGCCACCCCTGTCCGAACAGCTCGCCGAGCGGGATGGTGAGTCCGGCGCCATCGCGGGGCCGAGACTCAGCCCGGCGGTGTACAGCGACACCACCCAACCGCGCCGCGGGGTGCCCAATCCCTTGATCACGGCCGGACCGATCACGCTCGCGACCGCGACGGCGAGGCCGAGCACGACCGTACCCGCCGCCAGCGGGATGGTGCCGGGAAGGGAGCGGATCAGAGTTCCTACGGACGCGATGATCAGCGACCACAGGACGAGGGATCGCAGGCCGAGTCGTGCCTGCAGGGCGGGGACGAGCGGTGCGGTCACGAGGAAGCACAACAGCGGCACGGAGGTCAGCAGAGCCAGGACCGGCGGTGCGAACCCGGTGTCTTCGCCGATCAGCGGCACGACGGGGCCCACGGCGGCGGTGGGGGTCCTGAGGGTGAGGGTGATCAGCAGAACAGTGGCGGCGACCAGCAGTGCATCGGGTCGCTTGCGATCGGTCGGCACAACGCTTCTTGACTGCATACTCACGATCTCGATCTCAGCCTCTCACGCTAGCATTGACGGGTGATTCACTCCTCGAATTCTTCGAGGGGTGCGGCGAAGATGGCGCTCCTCTCGCTCGCCATCGGCTCCTTCGGCATCGGCATGACCGAGTTCGTCGTCATGGGGCTGCTGCCCGACATCGCGGCAGACCTGCTGCCGTCGCAGTGGGCCGCTTCTCCCGAAGATGCGATCGGCCAGACCGGCATCCTCATCTCGCTGTACGCCCTCGGCGTGGTCATCGGTGCGCCGACGATCGCCGGGATGGTCGCGCGCTTCCCACGGCATCACGTGATGCTCGGGCTCGCCGTCGCCCTCACCGTGTTCAACGCGCTGACGGTGCTGATGCCCACGTTCGAACTGGTCGGTGCCTCGCGGTTCCTGGCGGGGCTGCCGCACGGGGCGTACTTCGGGATCGGCGCCCTTGTCGCCGCCGATGTGCTCGGGCCGGGCAGACGCGCGCAGGGCGTCGCGTTCATCCTCACCGGGCTCACGATCGCGAACGTCGTCGGCGTGCCGCTGGGCACGTTCCTCGGTCAGCAGTGGGGGTGGCGAGCGGCCTTCCTCGTCGTGACGCTCGTGTTCGCGCTCGCTGCGGTGAGCATCGCGGTCTTCGTGCCGAAGCACCCCGGAGAGCCGGGCCGCACCCTGCGCTCTGAACTCGGCGTGTTCCGTGTCGGTCAGGTCTGGCTGACCCTCGGCATCGGCGCGATCGGGTTCGGCGGGTTCTTCGCCGTCTACAGCTACGTCGCTCCTCTGGTGACTGATGTCGCCGGCTCCCCGGCCTGGGCGGTGCCGATCGTGCTCATCATCGTCGGGCTCGGAATGACGATCGGCAATCTGCTCGGCGGACACTTCGCAGACCGCGACCTGCGCCGCACGCTGTGGGCGGGCATGGCAGGCCTGGCCGTCGTGCTCGTGCTGCTGGCGCTGCTGTCGTTCCAGATCATCCTGCTCGCGGTGCTCGCGTTCGGCGTGGGGCTGCTCTCGTCGGTGCTGAGCCCGGCGATCCAAACTCGTCTGATGGACGTCGCCGGCGACAATCAGTCGATCGCCGCAGCCATGAATCACTCGGCGCTCAACATCGGCAACAGCCTCGGGGCCTTCCTGGGCGGCATCGTGATCTCGCTGGGCTGGGGGTTCACGGCACCGGCGTGGGCCGGCGCCGTGCTCGCGGTGATCGGACTCGCCATCACCCTGGTCGCGTTCCGGACGGAGCGCGTCGCCGCACCCGCGTAGGCTGACCGGATGAACCAGCCCCTCCTCGTCGGCGGCACCACCGTGCTGCTGCGCGCGGGGTCTGCGTGTCTCGAGACGCTGCTGATCCGCCGCCCCGACCGCGGTTCGTTCGCCGGAGCCTGGGTCTTTCCGGGTGGGGTCGTCGAGGATGGGGATGCCGTGGCCGGAGCGCCAGAACATGAGACCGCGGCCCGGGCCGCCGCCCGCGAGTGCGACGAGGAGGTGGGCCTGCGGCCGACCGATCTGCACGCGCTGTCGTGCTGGGTTCCACCGATCGAGGCACCCAAACGCGTGCGCACCTGGTTCTTCCTCGCGCAGGCGCCGGAGGGCGAGGTGCGGGCGGCGCCGGACGAGGTCGTCGACGCCGTCTGGATGTCACCGGCCGACGTGCTGCGCCGGCACGCGGACGGCGAGATGGTGCTGTTCCCACCGACCTGGGTCACGCTGCGCTCGCTCGCCGAGCACGAGACGTTCGCGGATGCTGTGGCCGCGGCATCCGTCCCCGACCTGTTCTCGACGCATCTGGTCGGCGGCGGCATCTTCGCCTGGGAGGGCGATGCCGAGCACCCGGAGGGCGGTATGGGGCGACACCGCATCGACACGTCGACGCTGCCCTGGGAGTACGTGCGCGACTGAACCGGCGGTTCAGGCAGCGCGTTCAAGCCGCGAGGAGCCGCCGCAGGTGCATGCCGACGGCATCCGTTTCGATGAGGAACCCGTCGTGTCCGAAATCGCTGTTGAGGACGACCGCCTCGTTGCCGTCGATCGTGCCCGGGATGCTGCGCGCGATGCGGTGCTGCCCGTCGACGGGGAACAACCGGTCGGTGTCGATGCCGAGCACGAGCGTCTTGGCCGTGACCGCCTGCAGCGCCGTCTCGACCCCGCCGCGCCCGCGGCCGACATCGTGCGAGTTCATCGCCTCGACGAGCGTGAGATAGCTGTTCGCGTCGAAACGGCGGGTGAACTTGTTGCCGTGGAAGTCGAGGTACGACTCGACGGCGAAGCGTCCCCCGCGGCCGAGGGGGGAGACCTCTGACTGCCAGGAGCGCTGGAAGCGCTGGTTGAGCTCGATCGGGCTGCGGTAGTTCAGCAGTGCCATGCGCCGAGCCAGTGCGAGCCCGCGGTGCGGCCCCTCGCCGACGCTCTGGTCGTAGTACTCGCCGCCCTGGAACCGCGGATCGATGCGGATCGCCTCGAGCTGCACGGAGTTCAGGGCGATCTGGTCGGCGGTGTTCACCGGGGGAGAGGACAGCACAGCGAGCCGCTCGACGCGCTCCGGGTGCGTCACCGCCCACTCCAGGCCGTGCATCCCGCCCATGGAACCGCCCACGACTCCCGCCCAGCGGTCGATGCCGAGTGCGTCGGCGAGGCGCACCTGGGCGGCGACCTGATCGCGGATCGTCAGGTACGGGAAGCGCACCGACCACTCGTAGCCGTCGGGGGCGATGCTGGCCGGGCCGGTGGTGCCCTGGCATCCGCCGAGCATATTCGGGGCGATCACGAACCAGCGATCGGTGTCCAGCGCCGCGCCGGGGCCGACGACGTCGTTCCACCAGCCGGCGGTCGGGTGCCCCGGGGCCGCGTCGCCGCGCACGTGACTGTCGCCCGTGAGCGCGTGCAGCACGAGGATCGCATTGTCGCGGGCGGCGTTGAGCTCGCCCCACGACTCGTACGCGATGCGGATGCCCGGCAGCTCCTGTCCGTTCTCGGTGCGGAAGGCACCGAACGACGCGAAGCGGCGGTCACCCGCTGGGTCGCCGTCGCGCCAGGCGCCCGTGACGGGTGGTCGGGCACGCAGCAGGCGAGCGTCGTCCTCGGTCACGCGTGCCGAGGGCACGGTGTCCTCCGAGGTGCTCTGCCAGTCCATGCATCCATTCTCGCCTGCCCGGCGCGCTCCGCGGCCCACGTTACGTCCCCGCGGCGCGGTGCCGCCCTGTCCCCGCCCCCGTCCCGCCCCGCCTCGCCCGTCCCCGTCCCGTCCCCGGGGATGAAAGGAGGAAAGTGCCGGTGATTCCGGCGGATGATCGTCACTTTCCTCCTTTGACTATGCATCGAGCGCAACGCCGGCGCGGAGCGGGCGCCGTCCACAAGCAGATCGTCGGCACGAGTTGTCCACCGATCGTGGATTCGCGTGGTGCTGGGATCTGCGGCGCGCTGGAGGATGTGCGGATGAGACCACGAACTCGACTGCCGCGACGGCTGGGTGAGCGCTTCACTGTCGGTGACGCCGAAACTGCCGGAGTAGGGCGTTCCCGGCGAAACGCTCCTGATCTCGCTCGTCCTTTCCACGGGGTACGCGCGAAGGATCGCCCGAGAACGTTCGCGGATTTCGTCGCCTGCTATCGTCCGCGGATGAAACCCGGGCACCGCTATGGCGGGCGGACAGGAATGCGGTTGTGGGGGCTTCCGCATCCGAACCGGTGGAAGCCGAATGAACCACTGGAGGTGATGGTTCCGCCGGACACGGCCCCGCCCACGACACCCGGCGTGAAGGGACGCCGCCTCGCCGACGATCGCGCTGAGACCCGGACGCTGAGGGGCGTTCCGGTGCTCGACCCGGTCGGCGCTTTCTTCACCTGTGCGGCCGAGCTCACAATCGCGCAGGCGGTCGCAGTGATCGATGCCCTTGTCACGACGGCATTCGATTACCCGGATCTGGGGCCCGGCCGTCCGTTGAGCACACGGGAGCAGATCGGCGATCGGCTGGCGCAGTGGGCACGGTTTCCCGGTTGTGCGACTGTCCGCGAAGCGCTGCACCTCGCGCGAGATCGGGTGGAGTCACCGAAGGAGACGCAGACGAGGCTTCTGATCGTGACGGCCGGGCTCCCGGAGCCCATCGTGCAATTCGAGGTGCGGGACGGCGGACGCTTCATCGCCCGCGTCGATCTCGCGTACCCCGAGCTGCGGATCGCCATCGAATACGAGGGGGACGGCCATCGCACGGACAAAGCGCAATGGCGCCACGACATCCAGCGTCAGCGGGAACTGGAGGGCGTCGGCTGGATCGTGATCCGCCTCACCGAAAAGGACCTCAAGGATGCCGGTTCGTCGCTCCTCAAACACCTCCGTCGCGCGGTCGCAGCCCGCACGGGAGCCCCTACGGATGCATGAAAGGAGGAAAGTGCTGGTGATCCCGATGCGGGACCGGCACTTTCCTCCTTTCACCGGCTCGCAAGCCGGCCTATAGGCGCTCGGCGTGCGCGATCAGGCGCGGGCGGCCTCGGAGACGCGGCGCGCGGCGGCGAGGGCACCCTCGAGGTCGGCCTTGAGGTCGTCGACGTTCTCCAGGCCCACCGACAGACGCACCAGACCCGGCGTGACGCCGGCGGTGAGCTGCGCCTCGGGCGACAGCTGCGAGTGCGTCGTGGATGCCGGGTGGATGACCAGTGAGCGCACATCACCGATGTTGGCGAGGTGGCTGAACAGCGACAGGCTGTTCACGAACTCGCGGCCGGCCTCGACGCCGCCCTTCAGCTCGAACGACAGCACGGCGCCGACGCCCTTGGGTGCGTACTCGTTCGCCTTGGCGTACCAGGGCGATGACGGCAGTCCCGAGTAGTTCACGGACGCCACATCGGCGTGACCGTCGAGCCACTCCGCGATCTCCTGCGCGTTCTGCACGTGGCGCTCGATGCGCAGCGACAGCGTCTCGATGCCCTGGATGAGGTTCCACGCGCTCTGCGGGGCGATGGACGAGCCGAGGTCGCGCAGCAGCTGCACGCGTGCCTTGATGATGTAGGCGAGCGGGTCTCCGACCGCGGTCGTGTAGCTCGCACCGTGATAGGACGGGTCGGGCTCGGTGAGGCTCGGGAACTTCTCGACGTTCTGGGACCACGCGAACGTGCCGCCGTCGATGATCGCGCCGCCGATGGTGGTGCCGTGGCCGCCGAGGAACTTGGTCACCGAGTGCACGACGACGTCGGCACCGTGCTCGAACGGGCGGATCAGGTACGGGGTGGCGATCGTGTTGTCGACGATCAGCGGGATGCCGTTCTCGTGCGCGGCGTCGGCGATGCCGCGGATGTCGAGCACGTTGATCTTCGGGTTGCCGATGGTCTCGGCGAAGAACAGCTTCGTGTTCGGGCGGACGGCGGCGCGCCACTCCTCGATGTCGTCCTGGTTCTCGATGAACGTGACCTCGATGCCGAGCTTGGCGAGGGTGTACTTGAAGAGGTTGTAGGTGCCGCCGTAGATCGAGCTCGACGAGACGAAGTGGTCGCCGGCCTGCGCGATGTTCAGTACCGCGAAGGTCGATGCGGCCTGGCCGCTGGCGAGAACGAGTGCACCGGTGCCGCCTTCGAGAGCGGCGAGCCGCTGCTCGAGCACGTCCTGCGTGGGGTTCTGGATGCGGGTGTAGATGTTGCCGAACTCGGCGAGCGCGAACAGGCTCGCGGCGTGGTCCGCGTTGTCGAACACGTACGACGTGGTCTGGTAAATCGGCGTGGCGCGCGACTTGGTCGTCGGGTCAGGGGCTGCGCCGGAGTGGATCTGCTTGGTCTCGAAACGCCAGGTCTCGGGTGCGGACATGTGTGCCTCCTCGGGCGGGTCGAAAACGTGGGACGAATGCCGTCGTTGCGACACTACGGAATCCCCATCTTGTCAACAACGCGCGGGAAATGTGACGTAACAATGGCGCGCGCGGATATCGCGCGGAAACGTCGTACGGTGGAGGCATGACACGTCGTGCAGTGGTTACAGGTGCGAGTTCCGGGATCGGCGAGGCGGCGGTGCGCGACCTGCGCGCCCGCGGCTGGGAGGTCGTCGGCGTCGCCAGACGCGCGGAGCGTCTGCAGAAGCTCGCCGAGGAGACCGGCGCCTCGGCGATCGCGTGCGATCTCACCGATCCGGATGCCGTCGACGCTCTCCTCACGGAGATCGACGCCGCAGGCCCCGTGCACGCGCTGGTGCAGGTCGCTGGCGGTGCCCGCGGCACCGACCGGATCGAGGATGGCAGCACGGCGGACTGGCAGTGGATGTACGACGTGAACGTGCTGGCCACCCAGCGCCTCGTCGCCGGCATCCTGCCGCTGCTGCGCCGCGCCGCAGCATCCGATGGGCATGCCGACCTCGTCTTCGTGACGTCGACCGCCGCGCAGACGGCGTACGCGGGCGGCGGCGGGTACAACGCCGCCAAGGCCGCCGAGTCGATGCTGGTGCGCGCGCTGCGGCAGGAGCTGAGCGGCGAGCCGATCCGGGTCGTGGAGGTCGCTCCTGGCCTCGTCCACACCGAGGAGTTCACTCTCAACCGCCTCGGCGGCGACCGGGTGGCCGCCGAAGCTGTCTACGCGGGCGTCGACGACCCGCTCACCGCGCATGACGTCGCCGATGTGATCGGCTATGCGCTGAGCGCGCCGGGGCACGTCAACCTCGACCTCATCACGATGCGCCCGGTCGCACAGGCCGCGCAGCACATTCTCGCCCGGGGGCGGCTGCGCGTCCGTCCCGAGCGCGAGGGCTGAACTCGGTGCCAGGTCGCTCCCTCGCCCAGTTGGTCGATGACGGGCTGATGGACCGCGGCTGGGCGGATGCGCTCGCCCCCGTCGCCGACGTCATCAGCGGACTCGGCGATCGTCTGCGCGCCGAACAGGCGCAGGGCGTGGGATACCTGCCGGACGGCGCACATGTGCTGCGGGCTTTCCAGCGTCCGCTCGACGAGGTGCGGGTGCTCATCACCGGTCAGGACCCGTATCCGACCCCGGGGCATCCGATCGGACTGTCGTTCGCGGTCGAGCGTCAGGTGCGCCCGTTGCCGCGGAGCCTGAACAACATCTATGCCGAACTGCAGAACGATCTCGGCATCCCACCAGCACCGCACGGCGACCTGACGGCATGGAGCGACCAGGGCGTGCTGCTGCTGAACCGCGTCCTCACCGTGCGGCCCGGTGTCCCGGCCTCACACCGCGGGTGGGGGTGGGAGCAGGTGACCGAGCTCGCCATCCGCACGCTCGTCGCACGGGGCCAACCGCTCGTCGCGATCCTCTGGGGGCGGGATGCCGCGAACCTGCAGCCGCTCCTCGGCGATACGCCGGTGATCACCTCGCCGCACCCGTCACCCCTGTCGGCGCACCGCGGCTTCTTCGGCTCGCGCCCGTTCTCCCGCGCGAACGCGCTGCTCGAGCAGCAGGGCTCCGCTCCCGTCGATTGGCGCGTGCCCGGCGAACTCTAGGTTGGTGCCGTGCCGTCAAGCTGACACCGTGTCGTTAAGATGAGACCGTGCAGTTCGAACCCGGCGACCAGCGTCGTCGGTTGCCGCGCCACCTGCAGGCCCCGGCTGCGGAGCCGGATACCTTCTCGTTCGACATCCGACCGGCTCGGCCCGGGGATCTGCCCGATGTCCGCGGCATCTACAACCACTACGTCGCCAACTCCGTCGTGACGTTCGACGAGAAGCCGTCGACGCACCGCTACTGGCGTGAGAAGTTCGCGATGCTCACGAAGCTGAAACTGCCGTTCCTCGTCGCGGTGACGCCCGCGAATCAGGTGATCGGGTACGCGCTGGTGCAGCCGTGGGCGAGCAAGTCGGCATTCCGCTACACGGTCGAGAGCTCGATCTATCTCGGCCCCGGGGCCGGCGGCAAGGGACTCGGCACGACCTTGCTGCAGACGCTGATCGCGGCGTGCGAACAGATCGGCCTGCGCGAGATCGTGGCGGTGATCAGCGACAGCGGCGCTGAAGCGTCGATCCGGCTCCATCAGCGGTATGGATTCGTCGAGGTCGGACGGATGGGCCGCGTCGGCTTCAAATTCGGCCGGTCGCTCGGCACGATCTATCTGCAGCGATCGCTCAAGCCGAAGCCGCGCCGCCGTCGGGGATGACGGGGATCGCCGCGAGCAGTCGCCGGGTGTAGTCCTGCTGCGGGTGCAGCAGGACGTCGCGGGTCGTACCCCGCTCGACGATCGCCCCGTCCTTCATGACCGCGACTGTGTCGCACAGGTTCTGCACGACGCCGATGTCGTGCGAGACGAGCAGGAGGGTGAGGTCCTCGGTCTCCAGCAGCTGTTGGAGAACCTCGAGGATCTGCGCGCGGACGGTCACGTCGAGGGCCGACAGCGGCTCGTCGCCGACGAGGATGCGCGGGCGGTGCACGATCGCCCGCGCGATCGCGACGCGCTGACGCTGCCCTCCCGAGAACTCGTGGGGGTAGCGCTCCGCCATCGCAGGATCGAGCCCGACCTGCTCGAGCACCTCCTGAACGCGCGCGCGACGGTCGCCGGCGATTCCGAGCGCCCGCAGCGGTTCGGCGATGATCTGCCCGGCGCTCATTCGGGGGTCGAGCGACGCATACGGATCCTGGAATACGAGCCCGGTGGTACGCCGCAGCCAGTGCAGTGAACGGGCCGAAGCCGCCGCATCCACGTTCTGCCCGTCGATGCGCACGGTGCCCGAGGTCGGACGGTCGAGACCCAGCAGAAGGCGCACGAGTGTTGACTTGCCCGAGCCCGACTCGCCGATGATGCCGATCGATTCGCCGGCCTCGATGTCGATGTCGATCGGTGCCAGCGCGGTATGCGTACGGGCGCGCTCGAACATGGTCCCCTTCGGGAGCGGGAACTCGCGGCTCAGCCCTCGTGCCTCGATGAGACTCATTCCTCGCCCCCGTCCGGCCGCCACAGCGTCGCGGTGGCGTCGCGCAGCAGGCCCTGGGTGATCGGCGAGGCCGGCGCGCTGAGCAGCGTCGGCACGGGCGCTGCCTCCACGACCCTGCCCTCCTCGAGTACGACGCCGTGGGTGGCGACCTGCGCGAGCACGGCGAGGTCGTGCGTGATGAACATCAGCGACATGCCGTGCTCCGAGGTCAGCGAGAGCAGCAGCTTCAGAATCTCGGCCTGGATCGTGACGTCGAGCGCGGTTGTCGGCTCGTCGGCGATCAGCAGCTGCGGCCGGCAGGCGAGTGCCATCGCGATCGCGACGCGCTGACGCTGCCCGCCGGAGAGCTGGTGCGGGTACTTGTCCACGATCGTCTCAGGGTCGGGCAGGTGCACCTGCGCCGCCTCTTCGATCGCACGAACCCGTGCCTCGCGTCTGCTCACACCCGTGTGGATCCGCACGGACTCCGCGATCTGCCGTCCGACCGTGCGGATGGGGTTGAGTGCGGTGCGCGGCTCCTGGAACACGATGCCGATGTCATCGCCGCGGAACCGCGCGAGCTCGCGATCCGGCATTCCGATCAGTTCGGTGCCGTTCCAGCGGATGCTGCCGTGCGCCGTCGCGCCGTCGGGGAGGAGCCCGAGCAGCGCGAGCGCGGTGATTGATTTGCCCGAACCCGATTCGCCGATGAGGCCCAGCCGCGCGCCGTCGGGCACCTCGAACGAGATGCCGTCGACGACGCGGCGCCCGTCGATCTCGACGACGAGGTCGTTCACGATGAGACTCATGCGACCACCGCCGGGGTGGGCATCTCGGCCGACCGGTGCTGCAGCGTCGGATCGGTCGCCTCACGCAGTGCGTCGCCGAGCAGGTTTAGCGACAGGACGGTGATGGTGATCGCCAGCCCTGGCCAGATGACCGAGAGCGGGTGGATGCCGATGTAGCGCTGCAGGTCGGCGAGCAGGATGCCCCAGGACGGCTCCGTGACCGAGGCGCCGAAGCCCAGGTACGACAGGCCGGCCTCGGAGAGCACGGCCACGGCCATCGACCACGACAGCTGCACGATGAACACCGGTGCCACGTTCGGGAGCAGATGGCGCACCAGGTTCTGCGCGGGGGTGAGGCCGGCGGCGCGACCGGCCAGCACGAAATCGCTCTGCTGCACGCGGCGCAGCTCCGGTCGGGTGACGCGGGCGATGTTCACGCCGAACCCGATGCCGACCGCCCAGATGACCACCCACAGCGACCCGCCCCAGACGGAGGAGATCATCATGGCGATGATGAGCACCGGGAACGCGATGAAGATGTCGACGAGCACGGCCACGACCTCACGCATCCAGCGGAACGTGAGCGCGCCGAGTGCCGCGAGTGCGATGCCGACGATCGTGGCGACGACGCCGGCGCCGACGCTGACGAAGACCGTGGTGCGGGCGCCCGCCATGATGAGGCTGAGGATGTCGCGTCCGGTGCCGTCGGTGCCCAGCAGATGCGGCCAACTGGGGGGCGCCCAACGATTGCGCACGTCGGCGTCGAGGGGGTTGAACGGCGTCCAGAACAGGGCGACGAGCGCGACGGCGGCGATCACGGCGACGGCGATGAGTCCGAAGCGTCCGGTGGAGCTCGCCCAGAGGCGGCGCAGCCAACGAGGCATCAGGCCTCCCGCTGCCGGGGGTCGACGAAATGGTGCACGAGATCGACGATGAAGCCGATCACGAGCACCAGACCGGTGAGGACGAGCAGTTCGCTCTGCACCTTGACCAGATCACGCGTGCCGACATCGGCGACCAGCATCCGTCCGATCCCCGGCAGGGTGAACAGCTGCTCGATGATCACGGCGCCGACGACGATGCCCGCGACCTGCAGGCCCAGCACGGTGACGATCGAGAGGCCCACGGCCGGGATGCCGTGCTGGATCAGCGCCCGGTTGCGGGTGAGCCCCTTCGCCGCGGCGGTGCGGACGAAGTCCTGCCCGCGAGCCTGCAGCGTGGCGCTGCGCACGAAGCGCAGCAGCATGGCACCCTCGACGACCCCGATGGTCAGCGCTGGCAGCAGCAGGGCGCGGAAGGCCTGCCACGGCTGATCCCAGCCGCCGCGGGGGAAGCCCTGGGCGGGGAGCCACCCGAGCCATACGGCGAAGACCACGATCAGCATCATGCCGGCCCAGATCACCGGTACGGCGGCCAGCGCCTGCGCGGTCACGCTCAGCGCCGTACCGCCAGCGCGACCGCGCAGCAGGGCGGAGAGGATGCCGAAGGGCACCGCGATCAGGAGTGCGATGACCAGCGACATGATGCCCAGCGGCACCGTGACCTGGGCTTTCTCAGCGATCTCGGCGCCGACCGACGCCCCACTGAGCTGCGAGGTGCCCAGATCGCCGGTGAGCACCCCGCCGATCCAGTCGCCGTACTGCACGTACAGGGGGCGATCGAGGCCGAGCGCCTCACGCAGCGCCGCGACGGTCGCGGGCGAGGCTTGAGTGCCGGCGATGAGCTGTGCGACGTCGCCGGGGAAGACGCGCAGGGTCAGGAAGATCAGCACGCTCGACACGAGGAGCCCTGCGATCAGCAGGACTCCTCGTGTGAGCGTGTAGCGGATCACCGGTGATCAGTCGGCGGCGACGGTGACGCCAGCGAGGTCGATGCGCGAGTTGATCGAGTCCTGCGGGAAGCCGGAGACGATCGGGCGGACCGCGGTGATCGTCTGTCCCGTGTAGAGCCAGTCGGCGGCGTGGTCCTCTGACACGATCCGTGCGGCTTCGGCGAGCAGCTCGGCAGAGGCGTCGGGGTCGATCTCGGTCAGCGCCTCGGAGTACAGGCGCTGCACGTCGGGGTTGTCGTAGCCGAAGTAGTAGTCCGGGTCTGCGAAGTTCCCGAAGTCGCGGGGCTCGACGTGCAGCACGTAGCTGAGTTCGTAGTCCTTGTTGGTGTAGGCGTCTTCGAGCCAGGTCGGGAATTCGACGGCGTCGACCGAGAGGGTGACGCCGATCTTCGAGAAGTCCGACACCAGCACCTGCGGCACGGTGGTTCCGTAGAACGCCGGGATCGTGAGAGTCAACTCCAGGTTCTCCTCGCCCGCCTCAGCGAGCAGCTCCTTGGCGCGCTCGGGGTCGTAGGGGGCGACATCGGAGAGATCCTCGTAGCCGGGGTCGAGCTCCGGGATGGGGCCGTAGAGCGGTTCACCGGCGCCGACCGCTTCGATCAGGCCCTCGTGGTCGATGCCGAGGCGCAGCGCCTCGCGGACACGCGGGTCATCGAGCGGAGCCTTGGCATTGTTGAATGCGAGGGTGGCCTTGTCGGTGGTGCGCCCCTCCGTCAGGACGAAGTCACCGGATTCCTCGAGCTGAGGAGCGAGGTTCGGATCGACAGCGGTGAGCACGTCGAGGCTGCCGTCGAGTGCCGCGTTGACTCCGGCGGTGAAGTCGGGGATGTACTCGAAGACGACTTCGGCGACGCCGGCGGGGTCGCCCCAGTACTCGTCGTAGCGATCGAAGGTGATCGTGCTGCCCTTGCTCCAGTTCTGCAGCACGAAGGGTCCGGTGCCGTTCTCGGCCGTCTGCAGGTCCGTGTCATCCTCGCTCTGGAAGACGAGGCCGGCGGGGCCGGTGAGCGCGAACAGGAAGTTCTGATCCGGTTCGGTCAGCGTGATGACGACCGAGGAGGCATCGGGGGCGGTGATCGATTCGACGCCGGCGAAGGAGGCGTGGCCCTGCAGCGCCTCGTCGGTCCGCACCGCCTCATAGGACGCCACCACGTCGGCGGAGGTCATCTCCGTGCCGTCGTGGAACGTGACGCCCTCATTCAGGGCGAACGTGTACGTGAGGCCGTCATCGGACATCTCGAACTCCGAGGCCAGCCGCGGCTCGATCGTATTGTCCTGGGCGCGGCTGACGAGGCCCTCGTAGATGTTGTCGACGAGGATCTGCTCGAGCGCAGCACCGCTGGTGCGGCGGATGTCGAGGTTCGTCGGCTCGAGCACGAGCCCGACGGTGAGCGTGGCGTCGGGGTCGGGCTCACCGTTGGAGGTCTCTGCCGGGCCAGGGGCTGAGCTGGTGCAGGCACTCAGGATGACGGCGGTCACAGCGAGCGCGGAGATGACGGCGAGGCGTCTGATGCGGGACATGTCGGTGCTGGATCCTCTCGGGCGGCAGGTGCTGTGTGCCGGTCGGTGCGGTGTGGTTCGGTGCGCAGTCTGGGGACGGGGCGTCAGAATCAATGGGGAGTCAGGCGGGGGAGTCGAGTGCGTCGCGCACGAGCCGGGCGAGTTCGCCCGGGGCAGTCTCCTGCACGTTGTGCGTGGCGTCGAGGGCGACGACGCGACCGGTGGGGAGGTGCTGCTGCCACTGGTCCGCGTCCGCCGCGCTGACGAAGCCGCGCGTTGCACGGACGAGCGTTATTGGGACCGAGGCGGCGGTGAGGTCCTCCCAGCCGCTCGCGCTGAGAATCGCGCGATTCGCTGAGGCCTCGGGTGCTGCGGCATCCGTGGCAGCGTCCGGAGCGGGCTGCGCGAGGGCCGCTGCGGCGAGGTGGGCGAAGTGGTGCTTCCACTCGATGCGTCCGTCCGCGCGGACGCGCGTGTTGAGGAAGACGCCGCGCTCGGTCTCCGGCCGGGTGCCGCCGAAGCCCAGCGACATCGCCCGGTCGACGAGTTCGTCTCGGGTGGCGAAATCGGTGGGGCCCTCGTAGAACGCGCGCAGCGCAGCGGGGCCGCCGGAGGCGTCGATGCCCGGAGTGATGTCGACCACGACGACGTCGCGGACGAGGTCGGGATGGGTGGATGCCAGGGCTGCTGCCGTCAGGCCTCCCAGCGACTGCCCGACGAGGATCTGGGGACTGTTCGTCCACTCCTGGAGCGCAAGGGCGACATCTGGTGCGAGCGTGCGGCCGGAGTAATCGGCATCCGTCCGCCAGCTGGAATCTCCGTGCCCGGCCAGGTCGATCGCGAGCGCCGGCTGCTGCAGCAGCAGGACCGTCGTGTCCCAGGTGTGCGCGTTCAGCCCGGCACCGTGCAGCAGCGTGACCGCCGGGTCGCCGTCGCCGTATCGGAGTGCACTGAGTTCGCGCCCATCGGGCAGTGTCAGGGTCAGCCGCTTCACGGAGGGCGCTGGCACGCCGAGCGTCTCGGCCTGGTGGGGAAGGTAGCTGAACTCGCCGGTTTCAGTCGTCACGCCCATATTCTGCTCTCAAACCGAGGTGGGCGTGAAACTCGAAAGCAGAGCGACAAGCAAAACGTGGCAGCGATTCAGTGTTTTGCTGAGTAAACGCTAAAAAGGCTTGTCTGACTGCATTTCGTTGCGCCGAGCCCGCTCACAGCAGATGTTGTTACCGTCATGCTCCATGCGGTCATCTATTCTCTCTCCCCGCTTCCGCCCCGGAGCGCAGTACGCGCTGAGCTGGGGTATCCCGGATTCCTTCGGAGGCATGACCGGTGCGCTTCTGCATCGCTCGAGAGCGTTCGTCCGGATGGCTGGGCGCCCGGTCGACGTTCTCACCCTCGACGATCGACTCGACGGCGAGGAGCTCGAGGAGAGGCTGCGCGCCGCCGGGGAGATCATCGACGGCATCCGGATCGTGAACATCTGGGACTGGCTGCGGGCGCACGACCACGAAGCGCCGGCTGATGTGCGGCCGACTCATGCGCACACGCCGATCGCGCCGGGCCCGGATGTCCGCGAGCACAGTCGCGACGGCGTGGTGCTCCTTCGCGAGCAGCGGGCGGACGACGGGCACGAGGTGGTGGCGGTTGATCGCCATCGCGTCGATGGCAGTCTCGTCGTGACCGATCGCCGCGCCCCCGACACCGGGGAGCGCAGCGTGGTCCTGTACGACCGGAGCGGTACCCCCGTGCGCAGCTGGGGGAGCGTGTGGGGCATCTACCGGCACTGGCTCGATGCGATGATCGGCGGCAGGGAGAGTTTCCTGATCGTCGATTCGAAGACGGCGGCGCGATTCGCCCGGACGTATCGCCGGCGGAACGTGGTCACGATGCACGTGCTGCACGGTTCGCACCGGTCGGCGGACGGGTCAGCGCTCAGCTCGTCGCGCCGCAGCGTGCTGGACAATCTCGGCGATTTCGACTCTGTGGTGCTGCTGACCGAGGCGCAGCGCGACGACCTGGTGCACGATCTCGGGCCGCAGCACAACCTCGCCGTGATCCCGAATGGCTTCAACCAGGTGCCAGTGCCGCAGGATGCCGATGGCGGCCACGTGCGGGGGAGCGGGATCATGCTGGCATCCCTGATCGCGCGCAAGCGGGTCTCGCACGCGGCGAAGGCCGTGGCGCGCGCCTGTCAGACGGAGGACGTGACCCTGGACGTCTTCGGTGAGGGGGAGCGCCGCCCGCTCCTGGAGAAGACGATCCGCTCGCTGGGCATGGAACAGCGCGTCATCCTGCGCGGACACGACACCGGCGCACGGGCCGCGTTCGCCACGGCGGACTTCATGCTGCTGACGTCGAAGGCGGAGGGGCTTCCGCTCG